>NZ_SDWT01000001.1:2400000-3000000 GCF_004137255.1 Nocardioides oleivorans
GGCCTCAGCCGACGCGGAGCGGGACGGCCTGCGGGCGGCCCCACTCCTGCGGCAGGTGCGTCGCCGACGGTCCGCCGACCAGCCAGACCTCGCCCCACTGGACGCCGGCGAGCCAGGACCGCTGCCCGCTGAGCGCCGGCCACAGGCCGGGGAGGTCGCAGAGGGTGAGTCCGGTGACGAGCACGTGGTCGCGCTCGGACAGCGGCGCCACGGTGTCGGCGACGGCGTCGAGGCGGGTCGCCGCCATCACGACCGGCCGGTCGCGGCGGTCGAGGACGGTCGTCGCCCCGGCCACCCGGGCGAACGCGCCCGTCGGGTCGGCGTTGACCAGGTGCAGCGGGTCGCCGTGGGAGAAGTCGATGACGTCGACCTCGTGCGCGATGTCGGCGATGACCACCTGCTGACCGGTCGCGGCGTGGACGCGCGCGGCCGCGGCGGACTGCTTGAGCCAGGTCCTGCGCCACCGCTGCGATCGCAGCACCGGGAGGTCGCGCCAGTCGCGCCGGCCGGTCACGGTGCCGCACGTCGTGCGGATCGGCAGCTCGGCCGGGAACAGGTCGCCCACGTGCAGGTGCGCGTCGTCGAGACGGGCGAGGTTGACGGTGAGGCTGTTGTGCGTGATCGCGGTGTCGACGGCGCCCGCGCGGCGCCCGAGGGCCCGCATGCGCAGGGCGTACTCGACGGCGTACGCGTGCCAGGCGAGCAGCGGGTCCTCGCTGAGCGGGTGCTCGAGGAACGTCTCGCGGCGCGCCATGAGGAGCACCTCGTCGAGGGTCTGGACCTCGACGGGGGCGGGCGCGGGCGCGCCGATGAGGATCACCCGGTCGCGGAGCCTGCCGACGAGCTCGCCGGAGGAGGTCAGGCCGCAGGAGCCCAGGACGCCCCAGTCCGGGTCGTCGAGGGCGGCGGCCGCCTCGGCCAGCCGGGGCAGGTCGTGGAGGTAGACGTCCTGGTGGGCGAGGACGACCACGTCGTGCTCGGCGAGCCGCACGGCGTGGTTGAGCGCCGCGCCGGCAGAGGCGAACTGGTGGGTGGTGTTGTCGATCGGGAGGTACTGCACCTCGACGCCGCTGGTGGCGGCTGCGGCGATCGAGCGGTCGAGGCAGTGCCGTCGCACCTCGACGTCGTTGTACACGCACGCGATCGTCAGCCCCACGGTGTCCCCCTCCGGACGGTCTCGCGCCAGTCCACCACCCGGGCCGCCGCCCGGGGCCGCGTGCGAGGGCGACTTCCCCCAAATGTGGGAGCGCTCAGCGCCAGCGCTTGGCGGCGCCGACCAGGGCGCCCTTGGCCTGGGCCGCCGGCGACGGTGGACGGAGCAGCTCCTGCTCGACCCAGGCGGCGGTGTCGCCACGGTGGAGGCTGTAGCGCGGCTGCATCCAGCTGCCCTCGCGCGCCCATCGCCGGTCGCTGGTGTGGACCGAGCGGTAGTCGAGCCCCTGGAGCCGGTCGATCACCCGCCGGTCGTAGCGGCCGAGCGGCAGGGCCGCGTCGAGGACCGGTGCCCCGATCACCGAGGCGATCTGCTCGCGCGCAGCGACGTACTCGACGTCCTGGTCACGCCGGTCGAGCCCGCGCCACGGGCAGTGGGTCATGCCGTGGTTGCCGATGGTCATGCCGGAGGCGTGCAGCTCGCGCACCTGGGCGGTGGTGAGGCTGCCGGGCTGGTCGAGGCGTCCGGCGACCACGAAGAACGACGCGGTCAGCCCGCGGGCCCGGAGCTCGGGCAGCGCGATCTCGGCGTCGGAGGCGTTGGCGTCGTCGAAGCTCAGCCGCACCTCGGGTCGGCCCTTCACCACGTCGAGGATCTCGGCGAAGGTGGCAGCGTCGATCCAGTACGACTCCTCGCCCGGCTCGAGCTCGCGCGCGGGCTCGCCGATGCCGTGGAAGCACAGGTTGAGCAGCGACGAACCGTCCGGGCCGCCGGAGCGGATCGTGCGCAGCGTCGCCTTGGCGTCGGCGTACCCGTCCTTGCCGAGCACCCGCAGGCCGGCCCGGCGGGCGGTGGCCCGGCTGCCGTCGCGGACCCGCCGCAGCGGCGAGGTCACCGCGCGGTCGACCAGCAGCTCGCGTGCCGACGGCTCCCGCACCTCGAGCGGCACGGCGAACCGGCTGCGGTGGGCACTGGGCGCGACGAGGCGGCCGCGGACGCGGTTGCTGACGTTGCCACCGTGGACCACCTGGAGCCAGGACGGCGAGCCGTCGAGCTCGATCGTCGGCATCACGCGGGGCAGCTCGTTGTGGTACTCCGACCAGCTCGTCACCGGCTCGTCCCAGCCCTCGCGGACCGAGCAGAAGGCGTTGTGCCGGTCGTCGAGCTGGAAGAGGCCGTCGTCGGACAGCACCAGGCCGCGCGTGACGTAGAGCGCGGCCCGGGTGTGGGTGGTGGCGGACGCAGCCGCCTGCAGCCGGGCGCAGAAGTCGACGGCGATGCCGTCGTCGTTGTCGAGGTTGGTCGTCAGCAGCGCCTCACCCGGCTCGGGGACGGCGGCGGCGATGTCCTCACGCAGCTCGGGCACGCCGACGTGCTCGCGCAGCACCGGGTGCAGCAGCCCGCTGGCGGCGTACGGCGCCATCCGCTCGAGCAGCCACGCCGGGCTCGCGGGGTCGAGGTAGACGATCCAGGTGACCTTCGCCCCCTGCTGGGCCGCCACGGACGGTGCGCAGTAGCGCTCGAACAGGTCGATCCGCTCGCGCAGCCAGCCCTCGCGGGCGCGCACCAGCCCCTCCACCCCGCCCGTGGGCAGGTTGAAGCGCGTCAGGAGCACGTGGTCGAGACCGGTCACGCCTCGACGATCCCAGCGACGGCGTGCATGCGCACACCCAATCTGTGGGATGTTCCACGCTCGACGTGCGCGGCCGGACCGCTGCGCTGCGACTCTCGTCAGGTGGTGGACGGGGGAGGCGCCCGACGGGTGGCCGTGGTCGTGGTGACCTACGACAGCGCTCCGCTCCTGCCCGCCCTCGTCGCCTCGCTCGACGCCGGCCTCGCGGGGCTCGACTGGGAGCTCGTGGTCGCCGACAACGCCTCGTCCGACGACACCGTCGCGCGGGTGCGCGAGCTGCTGCCCGGAGCCACCGTGGTCGAGACCGGCGGCAACCTCGGCTACTCCGCCGGCATCAACGCCGGGGTGGCGGCCGCCGCGCCGCACGACGCCGTCCTGGTGCTCAACCCCGACGTCCGGCTCGAGCCGGGCTGCGCGGCCACGTTGATGGACGCCCTCGACGAGCCGCGGGTCGGGGTCGCCGTGCCGCGCCTGGCCGATGCGGGCGGTCGCCTCATCTGGTCGCTGCGGCGCGAGCCCACCCTCACCCGGGCCATGGGCGAGGCCTTCCTCGGCGCCACGCGGGCCGGCCGGGTCCCGGCGCTCGGCGAGGTCGTCACCGACCCGGCGTCGTACGACGCCGCGGTCGACACCGACTGGGCCGAGGGCTCGACCCAGCTGATCAGCGCCCGCTGCTGGGCCGAGGTCGGGCCGTGGGACCCGTCGTGGTTCCTCTACTCCGAGGAGACCGACTACGGCCTGCGGGTCCGCGACGCGGGCTGGCGCACCCGCTACGTGCCGGAGGCACGGGCGGTGCACCTCGAGGGGCCCTCCGGCACGGCTCCCGGCCTGCGGGCGCTGCTGCTGACCAACCGGGTCCGCCTCGTCTCCCGGCACCGCGGTCGCGTCGTGGGCTCGGCCTTCTGGGCGCTCACGGTCGCGCGCGAGGGCATCCGTGTCGCGCTCGGCAAGGCGGGCACGACGGTGGCGCTGAAGGCGCTCCTGTCGCCCCGGCTGATGCGCGCCGAGCGCGGTCCGGCCTGGGTCGCCGCGGCCGTCGACGCCGGCTGAACCAGCCCTGCGAGGCGCGGATATACCCATTCTTTGTCGCCTCCCGCGAGCCGTTTGCCCTTGGCACGGGTCCCGGGACTGTCGCACGATGGCGGACGGCACCCCCGAGCCCCCCGAGGTGATCCGCCATGCCCTCTTCGTCCCCGATGCCCTCCGTCCGTCCCCCCAGCCGGCCGGACCGGCTCCCGCTGCGAGCGAGGCTGGCCCTCGTCACGGTCGGCGTGGTCGCCGTGGGACTGGCCGTCAGCACCGGGGACGGCGCCCTCGCCGGTCCGGAGCGGCTCGACGGCGGTTCGGTGCAGGAGGCCCGTGCGGCGAGCACGGTCGGTCTCTTCCCGGGAGGCATGCCGAAGGCGAAGATCCGCTCGCACCACGGGTCCAGGCGCGAGGTCGGCATGCGGTTCTCCCCGAAGGTCGCCGGATCGGCGGTCGGTGTCCGCGTCCTGAAGATGGCCGGCGCGAAGTCGGCCACCCCGCGCACCGGCTCGCTCTGGAGCTCACGCGGCACGCTGCTGGCCAGCGCGTCGTTCACCAGGACGAAGGGGACCGGCTGGGTGCAGGTCCGGTTCTCGCAGCCGGTGGCGCTCAAGCCCGGCAAGACCTACGTCGTCTCGGCCTACGCCGCGAGCGGACGCTTCGCGGTGACCCGGCGCGGTCTCGCCGACACCCGCTCGACCGACCAGCTCACCGCCCAGGCGGGCAAGAACGGCGTCTACCGCTCCAAGCGCGGCACCGGGTTCCCCAACCACGCCTCGCCGTCGAAGGACAACTACTGGGTCGACGTGCGGTTCGCACCGGGCAGGGACGGGACGACGACCACCCCGACCGCGACACCGACCCCCAACGGAGTGTGCATGGGCGCGGCGAACACGCCCGGCGGACCCGACCCGTGGGGCGGCTGCTGGCCCGGACCCCACAACACCGGCTACCCGCACGGCCTGCCCGGTGACACCCGCGCGCCGGTGACCCTGACGCCGTACACCGGCCCCACGACCATCCGCTCCTGCGGCGTCGTCATCGACTCCAAGCAGGTCAACAGCACCCTCGTGATCGAGGCCGGCAACGGCACCACCTCGCCGTCGACCCCGTGCGTCACGATCCGCAACTCGCTGGTCAAGGGCGTGATCTTCGCGGAGAAGACGAGCTACGGACCCACGGTCGTCGAGGACACCGAGATCGCCCCGACGGACCTGCCCTTCTGGGAGAACCTCGGTCGCTCCAACTTCTACGCGACCCGGGTCAACTCCCACGGCGGCCAGGCCGTGATCAAGTGCGAGCTCAACTGCGTGGCCAAGGACAGCTGGGTGCACGGCATGGAGCTCGGCGGCGCCTACCACTACAACGCCTTCGGCGGGAACGGCACCAGCAACTTCACGATCAACCACAACTACGGCAGCTGCGGTGACTGGGAGACGGTGTCGAGCCCGGAGGACGACGCCGGGTGCTCGGCGGTGATCGGCTTCTACGGCGACTACGACCCGATCCAGAACATCTCGATCACCTACAACTTCCTCGCCTCGACGTTCAGCGGCACCGGGCAGTCGATCAACCGGCAGGCCGGCTACTGCCTCAATCCCGGCTACTACCCCGGCAAGCCCTACCCGGACACCGCGAACCTCACCGTGACCGACAACGTCTTCGCGCGCGGCAGCACCAACAAGTGCGGCGTCTTCGGGCCGAGCAACAGCCTGCACGGGCGCGGCCAGCCCAACGGCAGCGTCTGGGCCCGCAACCGGTACGCCGACGGCGCCGCGATCTCGCTGCCGACGGAGTAGCCGGTCACGGCACGACGGTCGGCGACCACGCCTGCTCGATGAGCAGCTCCGGCGTGGCGTCGGCCGCGGCGGCGACCGACCAGACGTCGGTGACGCCCGGCTCGTCGGCGCGGGGCAGGCCGTAGAGGATCGTGTCGTCGTCGAGCCAGGCCACCTGGTCGTCGAGGCCGCGCGGTCCGTCGGCGAGGAGCGTGCGGTCCCCGGTCGCGAGGTCCATGACCGCGATCTGCCACACGATCTTGCGCCCGGGGTCGACGTCGACCTTGAACGCGACCCGGGTGCCGTCGGGCGAGATGGACGGGCACTCGGCGTGCTCGGAGACCGCCGTCAGGGTGCGCGCCTCGAGGTCGCCCCGGACCAGGTAGGTGGTGCCCCCGGTCCCGACCGTGGCGTAGAACGCTCGGTCGTCGACGAAGGTGACTCCCCAGATGTTGCGGTCGAGCGGGTTGACCGGCCTGCCGTCGATGACGAGCTGGAACTTCTCCAGGTTGCCCCACCGCTTGCCGCCGCCGAACTCGTGCACCTCGGTCGCGGTGGAGAAGCCGGTCGACATGTAGGAGTGGCCGGACACGAAGACCGTAGTCGCGGCCAGCGTGCCGTCGGGGGAGAGCCGGGTGCGGCTCGGGATGCCGGGCAGCGCGGTGGTGTCGACCTCGTCCCAGTCGGCGTCGAGCTCCTTGTCCTCGTACGACGTCACGACCCCGCGGTCGGTGACCAGGCACGAGGCTCCGTCGGGCCGGGCGGCGACCCGGTCGCACGCCACCCCGGTGAAGGCGCGGGGTCCGCTGGGGTCGTCGAGGGCGACCATCGCCACGACGCCGTACTCGTTGTCGATGCCGGTGTGGCGGAAGACGATCCGCGGTCCGTCGGCGACGTCGGCGACCGGGGCCTGCGGGGCGGCGGGCTCCGCGGCCCGCTCGGCACGGACCTCGCTGCCCTCGCGCAGCACGTAGACCCCGGCGCCGACGACCAGGACCACCACGATGGCCATGAACGCCAGGATGCGGACGCGGGTGCTCACGACCGCATCACGGCGTGACCTCGGCTCCGTCGAGGCGGGAGATCCGGGTCGCCGCGGCGAGCACCGCCACCACCAGCAGCGCGGCCACGGTGCCCATCGCGACGGCCGGGCCGAGGAGGAACCACAGCAGGCCGAAGCCGGCGGAGGCGAGCATGCGGGCCACGGCGACGACGGTCTGGGCTGCGGCGATGCCGCTCGTGCGCGCCTGCACCGGGACCAGCCGGCCCGCGATCGCCGCGATGACGCCGTCGGTCGCGGCGTAGAAGGTGCCGAGCAGGGCGAGGGTGCCGACCGTGGCGGCGGCCGTCGACGTCGGCAGCACCGAGCAGAGGTAGGCGCCGACCAGCGCGAGGTGCCCCACGACGAGGATGCGGGCCCGGCCGATCCGGTCGGACAGCCGGCCGATCGGGACCGCGAGCAGCAGGTAGGCGAGGTTGGTGCCGACGTAGAACAGCGGGAACCACGACACGTTGACCCCGCCGTGGTCGAGCAGCGCGAGGTAGATGAAGCCGTCGCCCACGGTCAGCAGGCCGAGCACGCCGGAGACGACGAGGAGCGGGCGCAGTCGACGGTCGGCCAGGTCGCGCCACTTGAACGGCGGCGGCGTCGGGGCGGCTGCCTTCTCCTGCTCGCGGCGTGCCCGCACGTCCGGTCCGAGCAGGCCCAGCAGGGCGACGCCGGCGAGGGCGAAGGCGAGCGAGACGACCAGGACGACGGAGTAGCCGTCGGGCACGAGCATGAGCAGCCCGAACGCGATCAGCGGGCCGAGGGCGGCGCCGATCGTGTCGAGCATCCGGTGCACCCCGAACGCCCGGCCCAGGTGTTCGCTGGGCGTGGAGGTGCTGATCATCGCGTCGCGCGGTGCGGTGCGGATGCCCTTGCCGATGCGGTCGGCCGTCACCACGGCGGCGATGCCCGCGGCGCCGGAGGCGAAGAGCAGGAAGATGCGGGCGACGGCGGACAGGCCGTAGCCGAGGAAGGCCACCCACTTCGGGCGGTCGGAGGCGTCCGAGAGCCAGCCGCCGCCGAGCCGGACGAGCGCGCTGACGCCTTGGTAGAGGCCGTCGATCAGGCCGTAGGCCACGGGCGAGAGGCCCACGACCATGGTCAGGTAGAGCGGCAGGATCGCCGAGACCGACTCCGAGGAGACGTCGGTGAGCAGCGAGACGACGCCGAGGACGATGACGACCCGGCCGACCGGTGGACGGGTCGACGCGCCGGAGGCGGCGGCCTTGTCGGTGGACGAGGGCCGGTCGCGGACGGTGATGTACATCGGCTCACTCGCCCCCGGTGTGCAGGGTCGCGTGGACGACGTACGACGTCCGCGCGCCGGCGCCGGTCGCGGTGATGGTGACCGTGCTCCGGCCGCGCCGGAAGGCCGCGGCCACCGAGCCCGGGTCGGTCACCGGGGTGGAGAGCTCGACGAGCCCGCGAGCGGCGAGACGGGCGCGGTAGGCGACCAGCAGCTGCTCGGGCGAGAGCGCCGACGAGGCGACCAGGCTGACCTGGAGCCGGCCCGCGGACGGGGAGATCGCGCTGGACTCCACCCGGCTGGACCGCACCGGGCGCAGCACGGTCGGGAACCTCGCGACCAGCCGTCCCTGCGCCTGCGCGGCCCGGGGGAGCGGGGTGGACACGAGTGGTGCCGAGCCCACCGGCTCGAGGAGCTCGGAGAGGCTGTCCACCGTCTCCTCCGGCGCCTCGGGCATCTCCAGCCCGGCGCCCGAGCCGTCACCGGTGGTGCCGGTCGAGGAGTCGGTGGGGTCGGTGGCGTCGGTGGAGGAGCCGTCCGTGGAGCCGGGCGTCGACGGGCTGGCGCCCGGCGATCCCGACGACGTGCCGGAACCCCGGCCGCCGGCCTTCCCGTTGCCCGTGCCGTCACCCGTCCCCGACGACGAGCCGTCGTCGGCGCCCGGTGACGTGGAGGCACCGGCCGACGGCGTGGAGCCGTCGTCCGGTGTCGTGTCGTTGCCGCAGCCCGCGAGGACCAGGCTCGTCACCGCCCCCAGCAGGACGAGCCTCAGTGCCCCCGCCTTCACGGGCTTCTTCGTCATAGTGTCGCCGCCCCCACGGCCGGTGTACCAGGTAGTTCGTTCAGTTGTGGGTCTTGTGGTGTGTGGACCAGCCGGCCGCGAGAGCGGTCAGTAGGCCCCGCGGTGCCCGAGGACCGCCTGCACGGTGCGGGCCAGGATGGTGAGATCGAGTCGCAGCGACCAGTTGTCGACGTACTTCAGGTCGAGGCGCACCGACTCGGCCCAGGTGAGGTCGGAGCGTCCCGACACCTGCCACAGCCCGGTCACCCCCGGCTTCACCACGAGGCGGCGGCGCGGGTCGACGTCGTAGCGGGCGACCTCGCCCGGCAGCGCCGGTCGCGGGCCGACGAGCGACATGTCGCCCCGGACGACGTTCCACAGCTGCGGCAGCTCGTCGAGGGAGAACTTGCGGAGCTTCTGTCCCAGCGGGGTGATGCGCGGGTCGAGCCGGATCTTGAACAGGACGCCGTCGCCCTCGTTGGACAGGCCCGACTTCTCCTCCTCCGCCTCGATCCCCATCGAGCGGAGCTTGAGCATGGTGAACGGCACGCCGTCGCGGCCGATGCGCTGCTGGCGGAAGATCGCCGGGCCGGGCGTCTCGCGGCGGATCGCGAGGCACAGCGCGGCGAGCACCGGCAGCGCGACGACGAGGGCCACGAGGGCGACCGAGCGCTCGACCACGTCCTTGACCAGGCGACGCGGACCGTCGAGCGCGGGCTGCGTGACGTGCAGGACGTCGAGGCCACCCGACGACACGACCCGGGTGCGCTGCGGCTCGACGTCGAGGAGGCCGGTGCCGAGGTAGAGCTCGGTGCCGACGCCGGCGAGCGACCAGTGCAGCCGGCGCACCTCGACGGGCTCCAGGCCCGCCCCGGGGAGCACGACGAGCGCGTCGGCGCCGTGGTGGTGCGCCACGGACGAGGAGCTCTCGAAGCCGACGTAGGTCGGCAGGTCGCCCAGCGACTCCTTCGAGGTCCGGGTCAGGCAGGCCGCGACGACCTCGTGGCCCGTGCCCGGCGACATCGACTCGAGGGCCTCGCGGACGTCGCGCGGACGGCCGGCCAGGACCAGGCGCAGGCCCCGGCGGCGTACGCCGACGAAGGCGGGGACCGCGCTGGCGACCGCGCACGCGGCGACGAGCGTGGCGAAGGCGATCAGGTGGGTGGTCCACAGCATCGGCGACACGGCCAGCGCGACCACGGCGGCGCGTCCGCCGGTGCGCAGGACCAGTCCGGGCCGGACGAGGCGTCCCTGGCCGAGGGCCGGGCGGCGGTAGCGCCCGGTGGCCACGAGCAGGAGTGGCCACCCGGCTGCGGCGACGGCTGCGACGGTGACCGACGCGATGCCGAGGGCCACGGCCGTCGCGGCGAGCGCGAGGGAGATCAGCACGTCGAGGGCGAGTGCCAGGCCGCTCGACGGGCGGCGCACGAGCGTCGCCGGCGAGACCGGCACGGTGGACACCGACGGGATCGTCGGGATCGACGCGACGAGCTGGGGGAGGGGCACGTCGGCCGGCGCGAACCGGGCTGCCGAACGGATGCCACGCGGCGCCGGGATCGGCGTCCGCAGCAGGGCGGTGTCCGCGCCCACCACGTCGTTCACGACCTGAGTCATCCCCACCAACCCCCCTGGGGATCGCCGCCCAAGGCGATCCGATGCTGATCTGGGGGCGAGCCTAGGAACGACTTCCGATCGGTTCATGCCGCAAATGAGCGAAAGCCGTGCAGGGCCGGGAGATACCCGATCAGAGGGATGGGCACCGCCGGTGGCGAGACCTAGTCTCGAGATGTGCACCACCGCTGGTCCGCTGTCTAGGCCATCACGGCACTGGACGTCCTGCAGGTGGCCGATTGCGTGACGAGGACCCCCACGCCTCGTCACCCGGACCTCCACCGGACCAGCAGCGGCGGTCGAGGTTCCCCCGCCTCGGCCGTCGCAGCATGCCCGGGTGCAGTCCTGTGGAAGTGCCGGCGCACCGGCGGCCGTGGTGATCAGGACGTCGGCACCCGGGTGACCGCAGGCGACGCCTGACGCGGCAGCGGGAGCGTCGGCGGCGTGCCGAAGAAGCACTCGTGCCAGGTCTCCAGGGCGAGCAGCGTCCAGAGGCGTACGTCGACGTCGCGGGCGGTCCGGTCGCCGCGCTCGTGCCGGTCGACGAGGTCGCCGACGAGCGACCGGTCGAGGGTCTGCGCGACCCAGGAGCCGGAGCCGGTGAGCCGGTCGCGGGCGCCGCGTCGCAGCCCGTCGCGCATCCAGCCGGCCAGGTCGGGTCGCGAGGCGGACCTGCGCGGGTCGATGACCTCGTCCGGCAGCAGCGGGCGCGCGACCTCGCGCAGCACCCACTGCGTGGAGCCCGCTCGGACCTTGAGCGACGTCGGCAGCCGGAAGGCCAGCTCGACGAGCCGGTGGTCGAGCAGCGCCGGTCGCACCTCGAGCGAGGCGGCCTTCGACATGCGGTCCGAGCGCTCGAGGAGGTGGTCGGGCAGGTCGTGGCGCAGGTCGTGGCGCAGCATCCGGTCGACGGCGTCGCTGCCCAGCGCGGGCGACGTACGCCGCTCGGCGGGCGCTGCGGCCCCCAGCAGCCGGTGCCGCTCGGCGGCGGTGAACGGCGCACCCATCCGGCGCTGCACGGAGCCGGCGAGCCGGCTGCGCATCGGTGCCGGCAGGGCCAGCGTCCGCTCGGCGAAGCGGGCGTAGCGGTAGCGCCCGTGGCCGCCGAAGAGCTCCTCGCCGCCGTCGCCGGAGAGCACCACGCCGACGTGCTCGCGCGCGGCACGAGCCAGCCCGAAGGCCGCCACGTCGGCGAGGTCGGAGATGGGGGCGTCGCGGTGCCAGGTGAGCCTGCTCCAGAGCTCCTCGAGCTCGTGCGGGTGCACGTGCACCTCGTGGTGGCGGGTCCCGAGCAGCTCGCTGACCCGACGGGCCGAGGCCCGGTCGTCGTCGGTGGGCGCGCCGAGGCCGGCGGAGAACGTGTGCACCGGCTCGTCACCGCGCAGCTGCCGCATCTGGGCGACCGTGAGCGCGCTGCCGAGGTCGCCGGACAGGTAGGCGCCCACCGGCACGTCGGCCACGAGGGCCCCGCGCACGGCCTCGCGGACGCCGTCGCCGACCGCCTCGACCGCGTCGCTGGCGGTCCAGGTGCCGTCGGCGTCGGACTCCGGCGGTGTCCAGTACTGGACCTCCTCGAGGTGCCCACCCGGCATCACCGACACGCGGTGTGCGGGACGCACCTTCTTGACCCCCTCGAACAGGGTGTCCGGGGCCGGCACGTAGTGGGTGGCGAGGTAGGTGTCGAGGCTGCGGTGGTCCACGCCCGGGGTCGGGCCGATCGTCAGGAGGGCCTTCACCTCGGACGCGAAGGCGATGCCACCGGGCACGTGGCGGTAGTGCAGCGGCAGGATCCCCAGCCGGTCACGCACGAGGTGCGTGGTGTCGGTGCGCCGGTCGTGGGCGACCAGGGCGAACTGGCCGCGCAGGCGCTCGACGAAGCTGATCCCCTCGATCGAGAGCCCGGCGACCACGACCTCGGTGTCGCCGTGCGAGCCGAAGGGGTACGACAGCTGGGTCCGCAGGCTGTCGTGGTTGACGATCTCGCCGTCGAGCACCACCACCCACCGGCCGTCCGCGGACTGCATCGGCTGGCGCGAGTGCTGCTCGTCGATGATGGCCATCCGGGTGTGGGTCAGGCCGACACCGTCGCCCGTCCACGTCCCCGATGCGTCCGGTCCGCGGTGTCGCAGCCGCTCGGTCATGTCGCGCAGCTCCTCGGCTGCGACCGGCCCGCCCGAGAAGACCCGGACCCCCCCGATGCCTCCCATCACACGCCGACCTTCCAGCCGATCTGGTTGGCCATCCCCACCGCGGCGAGCTGTGAGGAGACCTCGAGCTTGCCGAGGATCGACTTGACCTGGGTGCGGACCGTCGCCTCCGAGACCACGCTCTTCTGCGAGATGTCGCGCACGGTGTGCCCGTCGATGAGCGAGCCGAGCACCTGGCGCTCGCGCGGGGTGAGCAGGTCGAGGCGGCGCCGGATGTCGTCGCTGACCTGACGGTCGCGGGCCCAGACCTCGAGGAGTCCCTCGAGCTCCTCGCGGGTCACGACCGGGAGGCCCTGGTGCAGGCGGCGCACGGTGGAGAGCGCCTGCTGGAGCGCGCCGCTCTTGGGGAGCACCTTGCGCGCTCCCATCCGCATGCACGCGCCCCACCGGCCGACGTCCTCCGACGCGGTGAGCACCACGACGTTGGCGTGGGCCCGGGCGAGCGGCGCGATGAGGTTCATCCCGTCGCCGAACCTGCCGAGATCGAGGTCGAGCAGCACGGTGCGGGGGTTGGCCCGCAGCGCGAGGGACCGCACGGTCGCCATCGAGCCACCCTCCTCGGGCAGCTCGAGGCGGCGTACGTCGTAGCCCTCCAGGGAGAGGGCCAGCTCGAGCGACTCCGCGAACAGGACGTGGTCGTCGACGATGAGGACGCGGTGGTCAGCGCGCGAGGTGCCCTGCGACATGGTCCACCTCCTCGAGGAAGAGCGAGCCGGCGTCGATGGCGTTCTCCGAGGACCGGCGCGCGGCCGGCAGGGAGATGACGAACGCGGACCCGGGACCCGTCTCCTCGGCGAGCCGGAGCGACCCGCCCTCCTCCTCCACCAGGCGCTGCGCGAGGTTCAGCCCGATGCCTTCACCGGGGGAGTCCTCGCCCCGGTCGCCCCAGCCGAAGATCCGCTCGCGGTCGTCCTCGGCGATGCCGCGACCCCGGTCGGACACGGTGATGTCGACGGTCTCCTCGTCGCGCTGGACGACCTCGATCCGGCTGACGTCGGTCCCGCCGTGCGTCGCGGCGTTGTCGACGAGGATGTTGACGACCTCCGCGAGCGTGTCGTAGCGGGCGTGGACCGCGTCGCCGCTGGTGTGCAGCTCGACGGTGCGGCCCTTGAGGTGCTGGAGGTCGGCCATCCGGCCGAGCGCGTCCTCGAGGTCGATGTCGGTGGCCTGCTCCTCCTCGCCCGAGACCAGGCGCATCATCCGGTCGAGCTCGCGTCGGACGGAGCCCAGGAGCCGCTGCCGCGTCTCGGCGGGCAGGTCGAGGTCGTCGAGCAGCGACGACCCCTGCACCAGTCCGGCGAGCGTGCTGCGCAGCTCGTGCATCCGCTCGCGGCGATCGCGCTCGGTCGCCTGGACGGCGAACGCGATCTCCCGGCGCTGCCGGTCGGCCTGACGCTCGGAGGCTCCCTGGATGCAGCCCCACGCGGCAGCCGACCAGGTGGCGCCGACGGCGGCGAACCCGAGCGAGGTGAGCACGTCCCAGGCGGTGCCGTGCAGCTCGGCGAGCTTCACGACCATCCCGGCGGCGACCACCAGGACGGTGGCGGCCAGGAGCCGGACGGTGGCGGCGGGCAGCACCCGCTGGACCGCGACCAGGGCGACCGTGAGCAGGTGCGTGCTGACCAGCACGCCCAGCAGGACGAGCATGGGCATCGGCGGCGGGCTGTCCATCGGCACCAGGAGGAGCAGGTGGCCGGCGGCCAGCACTCCCATCCCGATCCCGACGCCGAACACGTCGTCGCCCACCTGCGGCTCGCGGCGCAGGCCGCGGAGCGCGCCGAGCACGCACACCAGGCCGAAGAGGCCGATGGCGAGCAGGAGCGTGAAGTCCGCCGCGACCCGCGGCGGCGGGCTGGCGATGGCGGGCAGCGCCACCACCAGCGACTGGAGGGCGACCAGCGCCCCCACGGCGAAGGTCCAGCCGGCCGTCGCCTGGTGACGACGCCAGCTGACCACGGCGGCCAGCGCGGCGCCGGCGACGAAGATGCCGCCGACCAGTCCGTCCGCCACCGACTGGGACTGCGCACTCGCAGCCCCGAGGGACGGCAGGCCGCCCCTCCCGGTCCACACCAGGACCATGAATGCCAGGACACCGACACCGCGCGTCCCCACGCGCTGGTGCTGTCCCCCCACGTACTGCGCTGTGTCGCGCATGTCTTTCCCCCCACAGAGAATCGAGCCGTTGATCGAGTTGTTGCCTGGATGTAGCGAGCTGCTGAGCCGCGCCGGGTGCTGACCGGAGGAGCTCGTGTGGGGGGTTGTCGAGGAGTGTGTGCCAGGTACCCGATATGCGGCAAACGTGGTCTATGCCCCTTTTGCGCAGGGGCTCCGGAGTAACGCTCAAGCCAGCATCAAGGCGCCCGCAAGACCGGCCTCGAGATCCGCACATCCACGCTCAGCGCGGCCTACACGAGACCTGATGGGAGAAATTGAGCCGTCCCCAATTCTGTGCACGTTGGTATCAGGCCCTCGGGAGCGCTCCCACGAACCGGGAGGCTTGCTCCGTCAGCCGTCCACGGCCAGGGAGGGAGGTGCGATGGCATCACAGGGACCCGTCTGGGTGGTGTCCCCCCACCTGCTGGTGGCGCAGGCAGTCGCCGCCGCACTGTCGTCGGTGGGCACGAGCGCGGAGGCCCACGCGTGGGAGCCGGCGATCCGTGACCGGGGCGCGGGAGTCACCGCTCCCGGGGAGACGCGCCACCTGGTGGTGATCCTCGACGGCGTCGAGGGGGCCGAGGTGGTGGACCAGGTCACCCGTCTCGTCCGCGAGGGCGACGTACGCGTCGTGGTGGTCACCTCCGACGACGGCGCCGTCCAGTGGGGCGGTCTCCTCGCGAGCGACGCGGTCGACGTGGTCACCGTGACGACCTCGGTGGTCCAGCTCGCCGAGGTCGTCGAGCGCCTCATGGCCGGGACGTCCTCGATGGACCCGTCCGGCCGGCTCGCGCTCCAGGCCTCGTGGGCCCGCGCGCTGGCCCGTCGCCGCAGCATCACCGCGATGATGGCGACCCTCTCCCCGCAGCAGCGGCGCGTGCTCGAGCTGCTCGCCTCCGGCCGTCGGGTCGCCGAGGTCGGCGACACCCTGGGGGTGGCGCACGGCACGGTGCGCAGCCACGTGAAGGCGCTGCGGGCCAAGCTCGGCGCCCGCAACCAGCTCGAGGCGGTCGCGATGTGGCACCAGATCGACCGCCCCGGTGACAGCGGCGGGCGGGTGCCTCGACCGCGCAGGGAGAGCACGTCGGGAGCGGTGAAAGGACGTCGATAGGGTGGCGTCCATGATCGACCCCACCACGCTCGACGACCACGCCTTCGCCGTCTGGGCGGCCGAGCGGGCCGGTGCCGTCCTGCTCGACGTACGCGCCGGTGCCGAGGCCGCCGGCCTCGAGGGCAAGGCGCTCAAGGACGCCGGCGACGCCGCTGCGCAGGCCGAGCTCGACCGGGTGCTCACCCAGCACCGCCCCGACGACTCGGTGCTGTCGGAGGAGGCCGCGGACGACAAGTCGCGCCTGACCGCGAGCCGCGTGTGGATCATCGACCCGCTCGACGGCACCCGTGAGTTCTCCGAGCCGCCGCGCGACGACTGGGCCGTCCACGTGGCGCTCTGGCAGGACGGCGACCTGGTCGCCGGCGCCGTCGCCCAGCCGGCCCTGGGGGAGACCTTCAGCACCGGCCGGCCGAGCGTCGTGCCGCCACGCACCTCCGACCGCCCGCGCATCGCGGTCTCGCGCAGCCGTCCGCCGGCCTTCGTCGAGGCATTGGCCGCCGAGCTCGACGCCGAGCTCGTCCCGATGGGCAGTGCGGGCGTGAAGGTGATGAGCGTGGTGCGCGACGTCGCCGACGCCTACGTCCACGCCGGCGGCCAGTACCAGTGGGACAACGCCGCGCCCGTCGCGGTCGCCCGTGCGGCCGGCCTGCACTGCAGCCGCGTCGACGGCTCGCCGATCGTCTACAACGAGGACGACACGTCCCTGCCCGACCTCATCGTGTGCCGCCCCGAGCTCGCCGAGGAGATCGTCGACTTCGTCCGGCGCCACGGCACCGACTGACACCTGAGGACCTGGCGTACGGGATCCTGGGGGTCGGACGTACGCCGCGTCCTCAGGTATCCGGTTGCGCGACCGCGGTACGACGCGCGAGCGTGGGGCCATGACCTCCTTCGTGTCGCACACGACCGTCGACTGCCAGGACGCCTACCAGCTCTCGGAGTGGTGGAAGGAGCTCCTCGGCTACGTCGACGTCGAGGACGACCCCAACGAGCCGGGCCACGAGGAGTGCATGATCCTCGACCCCGGGACGGGCCACAGCATCCTCTTCATCGAGGTGCCCGACGAGGTGCTGCCGGCCAAGCGGATCCACTTCGACCTGCGTCCGCGCGAGGGCAGTCGCGACGAGGAGATCGAGCGTGTCCGCGCGATGGGTGCCACCGAGCTCGACGACCAGCGCGGGCAGTACGGCCCCGGCACCGGGTGGGTCGTGTTCGCCGACCCCGAGGGCAACCAGTTCTGCATCCTGCGCTCGCAGGCCGAGGTGGACGCGGGCCCGCCGCCGCCCGCGAGCGACTGAGCAGCGGCGCGACGCGGCTCGCCGTCAGCCGCGGTGGAAGACCTCGGTCTGCCAGATGTAGCTGTTGCCCCCCCAGCGCGCGTCGCCGCGCACCGAGACCTGCCAGTACCAGATGCCGTCGCGGGCCGGCAGCTTGATGCGGTACTTGCCCGCGCCGTCGGTGCGGATCCGCTGGTAGACCTTGTAGGAGCCGGTCCTCGACCGGCTCGCCTTGATGGTGACCTTCTTGCGGGCGTAGCCCGGCGTCACCTTGCCCTTGAGGAGGAGCCCGCCCGACGGGTGGGTGATCCGGCGCCTGACGCTGACCTGGAACTCCGTGGACTCGCTGGCGGCGAAGCTGTCGGCCGACGACGAGGAGGCGGTGAAGCCGGAGTAGACGACCTTGTAGGTCGTGTTCATCGCCGGCTCCACGGCGTAGAAGTCGCTGCCCGGCGAGCTGCTGGTGGCCACCGTCGTCCACGACGACGCACCGGCCGGGAGCGCCTGCAGGGTCGTCGTACCACCCGTGGGGGAGTAGCCGGTCGTGCTGTCGAGGTCCACCGCCACGTCGAAGGACCCGCCGTACTCCACGGCCGTCATGCTCGGCTCGGCCACTGTGTAGGTGGTCTCGGGCTCGGCCGCACGGGCGGGTGCGCTCAGGGCGACGGGGACGACACCGATCAGCGCTGCGGTGGTCACGCCGGCGAGGAGGCGTGTGGTCGTGCTCATGTCCGGGGGTCCTGTCGGTCGGGGGTCGGTCGGGCCGATGACGAAACTGTGCCAGACGTACGACGACGGCGCGCCGTCCAAAGTTGTGGACGACGCGCCGTCGGTGGCAGCTGGGTGGCTCAGTAGCTGTAGGTGTACCAGACCTCGCTGTAGCCCAGGAACTTCGAGTCACCGGGGACGGTGATCTTGAAGTAGAGCTTGTTGCCACGACGCGGGGCAGGGAGACGGATCTGGAACTTGGACTTCTTGTCCGTCTTGATCGTCTTGTACTTGACGTACTTCTTGCCCTTCTTGATCGTGATCTTGACCTTCTTCTTCTTGTAGTCCGGCTTGACCTTGCCCTTGACGGTGAGCTTGGCCTTCGCCTGGTCGATCGACACGTTGCGCGCGACGCCGATGGTGAAGGGCGCGGACTCCGCGGCGGCGTAGTTGTTCTGATAGGTCGAGGTGGCGGCGTAGCCGTTGTAGACGACCTTGTAGGCGGTGTTGGCCTTGGGCTTCACGTCGTAGAACGAGCTCGAGGCGTACTGGCCGGTGGCGACCGGGACCCACGCGGCCGAGCCGGCCTCCATGGCGAAGAGCGTGGAGTTGCCGTAGCTCACGCTGCGGCCGTCGGAGCCCACCAGGTCGACGCTGACGTAGAAGTCGTCACCGTAGGTGACGGCGGTGGAGCTCGGAGTGGCCGTGACCGTGGCGGTCAGGTTCTCCGTGGCGCTGCTGGGCGAAGCGATGGCGATCGGCGTGAGGCCGAGCAGGCCGGCGCTGACCGCGCCGGCGACGAGACGATTGATGCGCATGTGTCCCCGTGTTCCTCTCAGGTGAACGTCTTGGGTCGTCGAGTGCCAGGCACTCGGCGTTGATGTCCTTGCTACCCGCAGGACGTCCGGGACAAACCCCCCGCTTCCGGTGAGTCGCCCCGTCGATTCCCTCGTGCGCCGCTGTCGGACAGCAGACGTAGACTCTCAAACACCCCCATGCGCCCGGCGTCTGGGGTCGTTCTGCGTGCTCTCGAAGGGAGCCCCGGTGTCCCCCACACCCCCCGCCACACCTCCTGCCACACCTCCTGCCACCCCCGCCGCCACACCCCTGACCGCCGTCGCGGGACGCCTCGTGTCGGCGCCCACCCTGGGCGGCGCACTGGCCGACGCGTCCGTGCAGGGCTCCCTCGACCTCACCGGTCCCGGCGCGGTCCGCCCGTTCGTCGTGCACGGCCTCGTCGAGCGCGGTCGCACCGTGCTCGCCGTCACTGCGACGTCGCGGGAGGCCGAGGACCTCGTCGAGGAGCTGGCCGACCTGGTCGACCCCGACGCCGTGGCCTACTACCCGAGCTGGGAGACGCTCCCGCACGAACGGCTCAGCCCGCGCAGCGACACGGTCGGCCGTCGGCTGGCGGTGCTGCGCCGGCTGCGACACCCCGGCACCGACGCCAGCAACGGGCCGCTCCAGGTCGTCGTCGCCCCGATCCGCAGCCTGCTCCAACCGCAGGTCCCGGGCCTGGCCGACATCGAGCCGGTCGAGCTCGTGGCGGGCACCTCGCGCCCGCTCGAGGAGGTCGTGCGCGGGCTGGCGGAGGCGGCGTACTCGCGCGTCGACATGGTGGAGCGCCGCGGCGAGTTCGCCGTGCGCGGCGGCATCGTCGACGTCTTCCCGCCCACCGAGGAGCACCCGCTGCGCGTGGAGTTCTGGGGCGACGACGTGGAGGAGATCCGCGCCTTCTCGGTCGCCGACCAGCGCACGCTGGAGAAGGTCGACCGGCTCTGGGCGCCGCCGTGCCGCGAGCTGCTGCTCACCGAGGACGTACGCCGTCGCGCCGCGGAGCTCGGCCAGGCGCACCCGCAGCTGCTCGAGCTCACCGACAAGATGGCCGCCGGCATCGCCGTCGAGGGCATGGAGTCCCTCGCCCCCGCGCTCGTCGACTCGATGGAGCTGCTCGTCGACCTGCTCCCGGCCGGCACGACCGTGCTGGTGCTCGACCCCGAGCGGGCACGCACCCGCGCCCACGACCTGGTCGCGACCAGCGAGGAGTTCCTCGGTGCGTCGTGGGCCGCGGCCGCCGGCGGTGGCACCGCGCCGATCGACCTCGGCGCGGCGTCCTACCGCGAGATCGCCGACGTGCGGCTGCACGCCCTCGGGCTCGGCCACGCGTGGTGGTCCGTGAGCCCCTTCGGGATCGACACCGACGACGAGCCGGGTCCGGACACGTCCGACGGTGGAGGCGTCCCGGGCCGCAGCCTGCCCACCCACCCGGCCGAGGCCTACCGCGGCGACCTCCAGAAGGCCGTCGACGACATCCGCGGCTGGGTCACCGACGGTGTCGAGGTCGTCGTGGTCCACGCCGGACACGGTCCGGCCCAGCGCTTCGTCGAGCTCCTCGGCGAGAACGACATCGCCGCGCGGCTGGTCGAGGAGGGCGAGCCGGCCGGTGCCGGCGTCGTCACGGTGACCTGCGGCCACGTCGTCAACGGGCTGGTCGACGACGAGGCACGGATCGCGATCGTCACCGGCGACGACCTGTCCGGGCAGAAGGCCTCGACCCGCGACATGCGCAAGATGCCGGCACGCCGCAAGCGCCAGATCGACCCGCTCGAGCTCACGGCCGGCGACTACGTCGTGCACGAGCAGCACGGCGTCGGTCGCTTCGTGGAGATGAGGCAGCGCGAGATCAGCGGCGCGGTCCGCGAGTACCTCGTCCTGGAGTACGGCCCCAGCAAGCGCGGTGGGCCCAACGACATGCTCTACGTCCCGGCCGACACCCTCGACCAGGTCACCCGCTACGTCGGCGGCGAGAACCCCAGCCTCGACCGGCTCGGCGGCGGCGACTGGACCAAGCGCAAGAACAAGGCGCGCCGCGCGGTGCGCGAGATCGCGGCC
The DNA here is from genome assembly GCF_004137255.1 of Nocardioides oleivorans. NCBI lineage: Bacteria > Bacillati > Actinomycetota > Actinomycetes > Propionibacteriales > Nocardioidaceae > Nocardioides > Nocardioides oleivorans. The sequence goes on from NZ_SDWT01000001.1 coordinate 2,420,626, forward strand.
GAGCTGATCAAGCTGTACGCCGCCCGCCAGGCGACCAAGGGCCACGCCTACGGCCCCGACACGCCCTGGCAGCGCGAGCTCGAGGACGCCTTCCCGTTCACCGAGACCGCCGACCAGCTGACGACGGTCGACGAGGTGAAGGCCGACATGCGCCGGGTGGTGCCGATGGACCGCCTGGTCTGCGGCGACGTCGGCTACGGCAAGACCGAGATCGCGGTCCGGGCGGCGTTCAAGGCCGTCCAGGACGGCAAGCAGGTCGCCGTGCTGGTGCCGACGACGCTGCTGGTGACCCAGCACATGTCGACGTTCGCCGAGCGGATGTCGGGCTTCCCGGTCGTGATCAAGGGGCTCTCGCGGTTCCAGACCGACAAGGAGGCCAAGGAGGTCATCGCCGGCATCACCGACGGCTCGGTCGACATCGTGGTCGGCACCCACCGCCTGCTCAACCCCGAGATCAGGATGAAGGACCTCGGCCTGATCATCGTCGACGAGGAGCAGCGCTTCGGTGTCGAGCACAAGGAGCAGATGAAGCGGATGCGCACGTCGGTCGACGTGCTCTCGATGAGCGCGACGCCGATCCCGCGCACGCTCGAGATGGCGGTGACCGGCATCCGCGAGATGTCCACGATCACCACCCCGCCGGAGGAGCGGCACCCGGTCCTGACCTACGTCGGCGCCTACGAGGACCGCCAGGTGATCGCGGCCGTGCGACGTGAGCTGCTGCGCGAGGGCCAGGTCTTCTACATCCACAACCGGGTGCAGTCGATCGAGAAGGCCGCCGCCCGGATCCGCGAGCTGGTGCCCGAGGCGCGGGTCGCGACGGCGCACGGCCAGATGGGCGAGCACGCCCTCGAGCAGGTGATGCTCGACTTCTGGGAGAAGCGCTTCGACGTGCTCGTGTGCACCACGATCGTCGAGTCCGGCCTCGACGTGTCCAACGCCAACACCATGATCATCGAGCGCTCCGACACCCTCGGCCTCTCGCAGCTGCACCAGCTGCGCGGTCGCGTCGGCCGCTCCCGCGAGCGGGCCTACGCCTACTTCCTCTACCCGGCCGAGAAGCCGCTCACCGAGACCGCCCACGAGCGCCTCGCGACGCTGGCCCAGCACTCCGACCTCGGCGGTGGCATGGCGATCGCGATGAAGGACCTCGAGATCCGCGGCGCGGGCAACCTGCTCGGCGGTGAGCAGTCCGGCCACATCGCCGACGTCGGCTTCGACCTCTACGTCCGCCTCGTCGGCGAGGCGGTGGCCGACTTCAAGGGCGGCGGCGAGGACGAGGTGGCCGCCGAGGTCCGCATCGAGCTGCCCGTCGACGCGCACCTGCCGCACGACTACATCCCGAGCGAGCGGCTGCGCCTCGAGATCTACAAGCGCCTGGCCGAGGTGCGCACCGACGACGACGTCGACGAGGTCCGCGCCGAGCTCGTCGACCGCTACGGCAACCCGCCCGAGGCGGTCGACTCGCTGCTGATCGTGGCGCGGTTCCGCGCGCGCTGCCGCCAGGTCGGCGTGGGCGAGGTGACGGTGGCCGGCAAGTACGTCAGGTTCGCGCCGGTCGACCTCCCCGAGTCGCGCGTCGTACGGCTCAACCGGCTCCACCCGCGCAGCGTCGTCAAGGCCCCGGTCAGCACGATCCTCGTGCCGCGCCCGCAGGGCACCGGCTTCCCCGTGCACCCGGTCTCGGGCGTGGCCCTGCTTGAATGGGCCCGCGGTGTGATCGACGACATCATTGCGGCACCGGCTCCCGCCGTCCCTGCCGCCTCGAGCAAGGAGTGACCGTGACCAAGCCTCGCCTGATGGCGGCCGCGACGACAGTCGTGGCCGGGCTCCTGCTGACCGGCTGCGGCAGTGCCGCCCCCGGCATCGCGGCCAGGGTCGGCGACGAGGAGCTCACGGTCCGCCAGGTCGACCAGACCGCGGAGGAGATGTGCACGGCGCTGGGCGACCAGTTCGCCTCCAGCGGCACCGAGCTGCCGATGGGTTTCATCCGCCAGGGGACCGTGCAGCTGCTGACCCTGCGGGCGCAGGCGATGCAGGTCGCCGACGACTACGGCATCGAGCCCGGCTCGAGCTACGAGAACGCGGTCGCGCAGGCCCGCGGCACCACGGCGACCATGCCCGAGGACGTGCAGGACACCTACCTCGAGCTCAACACCGCCAACGCGCTCGCGACCGACATCGTCAACCAGGTCGGCGCGATCATCCTCGACGAGCAGGGCGTCACCGACCCGACCGAGGAGGAGGTCACCCAGGCCGGCGCCGACGCGTTCAACCAGTGGCCCGACGCCAACGGGGTCGAGATCGACCCGCGCTACGGCCTCGAGAGCGTCGACGGCGTGCTGACCCCGGTCGACACGAACACCTCGTTCGCGGTGAGCGACGTCGCGAAGTCCGGCCTCAGCACCGAGCCGGACGCGTCCTACTCCGCCACGCTCCCGCTGACCCAGCGCTGCGGCTGACCGGTCCATGCCGGCCCCCACGCCCCCTCCCTCTCCTGCTCCCCGGGGCGAGTCGCAGCTGGAGGCGTTCGCCGACCAGATGCGGCTGCTCCAGCGCGAGTGCCTCTGGAAGCGCGAGCAGACCCACACCTCGCTCATCCCCTACGTGCGCGAGGAGGCCGAGGAGGTCGTCGAGGCCATCGAGTCGGGCGATCCTGCGGCGCTGTGCGACGAGCTGGGCGACCTGCTGCTCCAGGTGGTGATCCACGCCGTCATCGCCGAGGAGGCGGGCGAGTTCACGCTCGACGACGTGGCGCGCGGCGTGATCGCCAAGATGGAGCGCCGCAACCCGCACGTCTTCGGCGACGCGACGGCCAGCACGGTCGCCGAGGTGATGGAGCTGTGGAACGCGGCCAAGGCCGCCGAGAAGAACGCAGCGCCCTGACCTCAGACGTCATCGAGGGGCACGACCGTCGGGTCGGCTGAGTACGCCGTCACGTAGGCCGCGGACACCGACGGCGTGTCGTCGTGCGAGGTGCGCGCCGGCAGCCGGATCCCGTCGGGCGGGTGGAAGTGCACCTCTCCGGGGGCGTCGACCTCCCACATCGTCGGGTCGGCGCGCCACTGCGACGGCGACGCCCCGAGCTCGCGGCGGAACGCGCGGACGAAGACGTCGTAACCGCGGAAGCCGCACTCGGCCGCGATGTCGCGGAGCGGCCGCCCGGTCTCGCGGGCCAGCCAGGCCGCCCGCTCGAGCACGAGCCGGTCGCGGAACCTCTCGGGCGACTCGCCCGCCATCGCGACCCGCACACGTGTCGCCGCCGGGTCGCCCGCCGGGTCGCGGGCGCTCGCCGTCGCGCGGTCGACGTACGCCCTCAGGTGGTCGGCGGGTCCGGGCTCGGGAGGCAGCACCCGCCCGACGGTAGCGGCGCCCACGGACACACCGGCGACGTCCGCGGCCCACGTGACTAGGCTGGCGCTCGACCCCCAGTCGTCCCTGTTCAGGAGCTCCTTGTCATGTCGATCATCGCTGCAGTCGGCGCCCGCGAAATCCTCGATTCGCGCGGCAACCCCACCGTCGAGGTGGAAGTACTTCTCGAGGACGGCGCGTTCGGCCGAGCGGCGGTCCCCAGCGGCGCGTCGACCGGTGCCTTCGAGGCCGTGGAGCTGCGCGACGGCGGCAAGCGCTACCTCGGCAAGGGCGTCACGAAGGCCGTCGACGGCGTGATCGACACGATCGCCGGCGCGGTCGTCGGCCTCGACGCCGACGACCAGCGGCTCGTCGACCAGGTCATGCTCGACCTCGACGGCACGCCCAACAAGGCCAAGCTCGGCGCCAACGCCATCCTCGGTGTCTCGCTCGCGACCGCGAAGGCCGCCGCGGAGTCCTCCGGCCTGCCGCTGTTCCGCTACGTCGGCGGCCCCAACGCCCACCTGCTGCCCGTGCCGATGATGAACATCCTCAACGGCGGCTCCCACGCCGACTCCAACGTCGACGTGCAGGAGTTCATGATCGCCCCGATCGGCGCGGCGACCTTCGGCGAGGCGCTCCAGCAGGGCGCCGAGGTCTACCACGCGCTGAAGTCGGTGCTGAAGAAGAAGGGCCTCTCCACCGGCCTCGGCGACGAGGGCGGCTTCGCCCCCGACCTCGAGAGCAACCGCGCCGCGCTCGACCTGATCGCGGAGGCCGTCAAGGCCGCCGGCTTCAAGCTCGGCAAGGACATCGCGCTGGCGATGGACGTCGCGGCCAGCGAGTTCTTCAGCAAGGGCAAGTACACCTTCGAGGGCAAGAAGCTCAGCAGCGACGACATGGTCGCCTACTACGCAGACCTCGTCGCGTCCTACCCCATCGTCTCCATCGAGGACCCGCTCGACGAGGAGGACTGGGCCGGCTGGAGGTCCATCACCGACAGCCTCGGCGACAAGATCCAGATCGTCGGCGACGACCTCTTCGTCACCAACGTCGAGCGCCTGCAGCGCGGCATCGACGGTGGCCAGGCCAACGCGATGCTCGTGAAGGTCAACCAGATCGGCTCGCTCTCGGAGACCCTCGACGCCGTCGAGCTCGCCCACCGCAGCGGCTTCCGCAACATGATGAGCCACCGCTCGGGCGAGACCGAGGACACCACGATCGCCGACCTCGCGGTCGCCACCAACTGCGGCCAGATCAAGACCGGCGCGCCGGCCCGCTCGGACCGCGTCGCGAAGTACAACCAGCTCCTCCGCATCGAGGACGAGCTCGGCGACGCGGCACGCTACGCCGGACGGGGCGCCTTCCCGCGTTTCAAGGGCTGAGCAGGCACACTGGGAGCCATGCCTTCCCAGCGCCGTACTCCTCGGGGTGGGCCCGGCGGTGGAGCGCGCGGACCGAGGCAGAGCAGCACGACGCGTCCAGGTGATCGCGGCCCACGGCCGCGCAGCACCACGACGCGTACGCCGCTCTCCCCGGCCGGCGCCTCCTCGCGAGACACCGCGACGGGTCCCGACCTCCGGGCACGTCCTGCCTCCCCGAGGAGTGCTGCGCGCCGTCCCCGCTTCACCGGCCGGGCCGCCGTGCTCGTGCTGGTGCTGGCCGTGCTGACGGTGTCCTACGCGTCGTCGCTGCGGGCCTACCTCCAGCAGCGCGCGCACATCGGCGACCTGAAGGTCCAGATCGCCGAGCGCGAGGCCAGCATCAACGACCTCGAGCGCGAGAAGAAGCGCTGGGACGACCCGGCCTACGTCAAGGCGCAGGCGCGCGAGCGGTTCGGCTACCTGATGCCCGGCGAGTCCGGCTTCGAGGTCATCGGCCCCGACGGCAAGCCGCTCGAGGCCCAGGCGAGCCTCAACGACCCCGACGACGTGATCAAGACCGTGCCCAAGGCGTGGTGGACCGGCGTGTGGGAGTCGGTGGAGCTCGCCGGAAATCCACCACCACCCGAGGAGCAGCCGGCCGACCTGGTCGACGGCACGAAGAAGCAGTGAACGAGACACCGCGCGAGACCCCCCGCGACGACCCCCGCGACAACCCCCGCATCGACGCCGCCGACGAGGCCGCGATCCGCGCGCAGCTCAAGCGGCGCCCGCGTGGCATCGACTCGATCGGCCACCGCTGTCCGTGCGGCAACCCCGACGTCGTCGCGACCGAGCCGCGCCTGCCCAACGGGACGCCCTTCCCGACGACCTACTACCTCACCTGTCCGCGGGCCGCGTCGCGCATCGGCACCCTCGAGGGCAACCACGTGATGAAGGAGATGCAGGACCGCCTCGCCACCGACGACGACCTCGCCGCGGCCTACCGCGCCGCCCACGAGCGCTACCTCGAGGCGCGCGCCGAGATCGGCGAGCGCGCCGGGCTCGACGTCCCCGAGATCGAGGGCATCAGCGCCGGCGGCATGCCCGACCGCGTCAAGTGCCTCCACGTGCTGGCCGGCCAGTCCCTGGCCATGGGCCGCGGGGTGAACCCGCTCGGCGACGAGGTGCTCGACCGCATCGGGGACTGGTGGGCGAAGGGTCCCTGCGTCTCCGTCGACGCCGCGCCCGACGACCAGGCACCGTGACCGTATGAGCACCCCGAGCACCGGTCCGAGCACCAGCCCGAGCACCAGCCCGAGCACCATGGCGAGCCCGGTCGCGGCCATCGACTGCGGCACGAACTCGATCAAGGTGCTGATCGGCCGGCGCCGTGACGACGGCACCCTCGACGTCCTCGTGCGCGAGTCCCGGGTCGTCCGGCTGGGCCAGGGCGTGGACCGGACCGGGGTGCTCGCCGACGAGGCCCTCGACCGCACGTTCGCGGCGATCGACGAGCTGGCCGGGATCATCCGCAGCCACGAGGTCCCGCCCGCCCACGTCCGCTTCTGCGCGACCTCGGCCACCCGCGACGCGAGCAACGCCGACGTCTTCCGTGACGGCGTACGCCGTCGGCTCGGCATCGAGCCCGAGGTGCTCTCCGGCGACGAGGAGGCGGCGCTGGTGTACGCCGGTGCCATCGCAGCGCAGGTCCCGATGCCGCCCGAGCCGGTGCTCGTCGTCGACATCGGCGGCGGGTCCACCGAGCTGGTGCTGGGGGAGGGCGAGGAGCGGCAGTCGGTGTCGATGGACATCGGGTCCGTCCGGCTCCACGAGCGCCACCTCCACAGCGACCCGCCGACCGCGGCGGAGGTCGCCGCCTGCGTGGTCGACATCGACGCGCACCTCGACGCCTCCGACGTACCCCTCGAGCGCACGCGCACGGTGATCGGCACCTCCGGCACCATCAAGACCCTCGCCTGCGGGGTGCTCGACCTCGGGGCCTACGACCGCGACGGGTTCGACCGCGCCGTGCTGTCCAACGCCACGACCGCCGGCTTCGTCGACCGCCTGGTCGCGATGACGGTCGAGGAGCGGCGCGCGCTGCCCTACATGCACCCCGGCCGCGCCGACGTGATCGACGCGGGAGCCCTGATCTGGAGCCGGATCCTGGCGCGCGTGCCGGTGCCCGACCACCTCGTCTCCGAGGCCGACATCCTGCACGGCATGGCCGCGGCGATCGAGCCGTGACGCTCCTGCCGCACCCGGTCGTCGGGGGCTCGTTCGCGAGCCCGGTGGCGCCCGGGACCGGTTGGCCGGACGACCCGGCTTCCCCGGACACGCCCGTCGCCCGCACCCCCGCTGGCGTACGACGACTCGCGCGCGCCGACACCCTCGACGAGCTGACCGCCCGGGTGAGCGTGTGCGCGGCGTGCGACCGGCTGGTCACCTGGCGCGAGGACGTCGCCCGCGACAAGCGTGCCTCCTTCGCCGACCAGCCCTACTGGGGCCGGCCGATCGCGGGCTGGGGCGACCCTGAGCCGACCCTGCTGGTCGTCGGCCTCGCGCCGGCCGCCAACGGCGGCAACCGGACCGGACGGATCTTCACCGGTGACCCGAGCGCGGACTGGCTCTTCGCCAGCCTGCACCGCACCGGGTGGGCCAGCCAGCCGACCAGCGAGCACGCCGGCGACGGGCAGCAGCTCCTCGACGCGCGGATGGTCGCGACCGTGCGGTGCGCGCCGCCGGACAACAAGCCCACGCCCGCGGAGCGCGACACCTGCGCGCCGTGGATCGCCGCGGAGCTCGCGCTGCTGCCGACCGTGCGCGCCGTGGTCGCGCTCGGGTCGTTCGGCTGGGACGGCGCGATCCGCTCGCTCGTCGCGGCCGGGGCTCCCGCTCCGGCGCGGAAGCCGAAGTTCGCCCACGCCGCCGAGGTCACGCTCGGCGACGTGACGCTGATCGGGTGCTACCACCCCTCGCCGCACAACACCTACACCGGACGGCTGACGGCGGAGATGACCGATGCGGTCTTCGAGCGGGCCCGACGGGTGACCGAGACGTCGCTGACAGACTGAGCCCCGACGGCCCCGGTATCCCAACCGGTAGAGGAAGCGGTCTTAAAAACCGCGCAGTCTGGGTTCGAACCCCAGCCGGGGCACCCTCACCCCCGCCGAACAGGCCCGCGCCCGCGGACCGGCTGGTAGCCGTCGAAGCGTGCGTCCAGCACCCCTTCGCCGCCGGTCAGGTCCGGGAGCCGGTGCTGGAGGTCGTGCAGCCGCGTCGCCACGACCCGCGCCTCGAGACGGGTGAGGTCGCCGAACGCGGTCTGGCCGGTGATCTCCGTGCCCCAGCGGCCGAGGAGCTGTTGCAGCTGCGGGGCGACCCGGGTCGGCACCTCGAGGTCGACGCGCAGCACCGGCTCGCAGACCCGGGTCGTCGCACGGGCGAGCGCCTGGCCCACGACGAGGGGCGTCAGCTTGCGGAAGTCCAGCGCGGTGGGCACCGGGCCACGCTGGGACGGCGGCCCGTCCCAGGACGCGTAGCCGACCTCGACGAGCGCCACCCGGCAGTCGGTGACCTCCCAACCCGAGGGACCGCGCTCGAGCGCGCGCGAGACGTGTTGCCGCATGACCGACGTGAAGTGCTCGACCGACCCGAAGAGGAACAGCGGCAGGTCGCGCAGCGGGCACTCGAGGTCCAGGGCGACCCCGCTGCCGGGCTCCGCCGGCGTGATGCGGATCCCGATCGTGGCCCAGTAGGGGTTGGACGGGGTGTTGAAGCGCTCGACGGCCGCTCCGGCCCGGCGCGGCCGCTCGACGTGCAGCACGCTTGCCTCGGAGAACTCCACCTCGATGCCGTGCTCCTCCGCCAGTGTCGAGGCGATGACCTCCTGCTGCACGCGCCCGTAGAGCGAGAGGGTCGGGTGCCCGGCCACGTCGGTGCGAGCTGCGATGAGCGGGTCCTGGTCGGCGAGCTGCGCCAGCGCGACGCGCAGCGCGGTGCGCTGCTCGACGGCGCAGGCCTCGACGGACGCCTCCAGGGTCGGCGGCGGGAAGTGGTGTTCCTCTGCGCGGGCCGACGTGCCGAAGCCGTCGCCCACGCGGACTGCGGTCAGGCCGAGCAGCCGCGCGACCTGGCCCGCACCGACCTCGTCGGCGCGCTCCCAGTGGCCGTCGCGGAAGAGCTCGATGCTCGCGACCTTGCCGGTCCGGTCGCCGGCGAGCTCGAGCCGCTGGCGGACCCGGAGCGCCCCGGAGAACATCCGCACGTAGGCGACCTTCTCGCCCGCTGCGCCGCGGTCGACCTTGAACGCCCGGCCCGAGGCCGGCCCGCCGGGATCGGGGGTGGCAGTGGGCAGGAGCGAGGCGATGCCCGCCACCAGCTCGGCGATCCCGGCCCCGGTGGCCGCGGACCCCGCGAAGACGGGATGCAACCGGCACGCACCCGTCTGGTCCGCGACCGAGCCCACGAGCTCCGCAGCCGTGCGGGCGCGGCCGTCCACGTAGGCCGCGAGCAGGTCGTCGTCGTGCTCCGCGAGCGCGACCGCCTCCCGCTCGAGGAACGCGGCGTCGTCCGGCGGGAAGGCGACGAACTCCGCGCCACGCGATCCCGTCGCGCGGGTCGTGCCCATGGGCAGCACCGCCGGGGTGAGCCTGGTCCGCACCGCGGCGAGCACCGCGTCCAGGTCGGCACCCACCCGGTCGACCTTGTTCACGAACAGCAGGGTCGGCACCTTCAGCCGCTGCAAGGCTCGCATCAGGATCCGGGTCTGGGGCTGCACGCCTTCGACGGCTGAGAGCACCAGCACGGCGCCGTCGAGCACGCCGAGGACGCGCTCGACCTCGGCGACGAAGTCGGGGTGCCCAGGGGTGTCGATCACGTTGACGACGAGCCCGTCGAGCGGGAGCGCCACCACGGCGGACTTGATGGTGATGCCGCGACGTCGTTCGAGGTCGAGGCTGTCGGTCTGCGTCGTGCCGGCGTCCACGGACCCGGGGCGGTCGATGACCCCGCAGTGGTGGAGGAGACGTTCGGTGAGGGTGGTCTTACCGGCGTCGACGTGGGCGAGGATGCCCAGGTTGAGCGAGCGTGGCTGCACGCGAGGTCCCTTCGAGGAGGTGGATGCGGACGGGTGCGTGCGTTGCTCGCATCTCGGTGCCTCTCTCGGGATCTCGAGGGTGCCGGCGCTTCCGGCCCACCCACCGTAGGCACCTCCGGCCTGCTCCGGCAACGGATTTGCGCCGGGCCCGGTGGCGCCGGGCGAGGGCGTCGGCGCCTCCACGAGGCGCACTGTTCATCCGGCGTTCGTCGGTGTGCGCCGATCCATTCCCCGGTCCCGGCTTGAGTTCGCTCGATCATCCTCCCGAGCGAAGGATCCACCCCCTGATGACGCACCACTCCCTGAGCCGGCGGCTCCTCCGGGCGGGCCTCGCGCTCGCCGTCTCCGCCGGCGCCCTGGCGACGTACGCCTCGAGCCCCGCCGTCGCGGTCGCGCTGACGGACGTGAAGGTCAACGAGATCAACTCCAACGGCACCGACTTCATCGAGCTCACCAACATCGGCACCGCCGACGTGGACCTCTCGAGCTGGGTGCTGGCCGACAACAGCGCCAAGCGCTACCGGATTCCCGCGGGTACGACGCTGCCCGCCGGTGGCTTCGTCTCCTTCGACGTCGACGACACCACCAACCCGCTCGGTGGCTTCGGCCTCGGCAACGGCGACGACGCCCGGGTGTTCCTCGCGGACGGCACGACGCTCGTCGACGCGCACACCTACCCGGCGCACGCGACCACCTCGTGGGGCCGCTGCCCCGACGGCACCGGTGCGTTCGTGCAGACCTCGGCCCTGACCCCCGGCGCGGCCAACTCCTGCCCGTCGGGCTTCGACCCGATGGACGTCCGCCTCAACGAGGTCGAGTCCAACGGTGACACCGTCGCCGACTGGGTCGAGCTCACCAACGTCGGCGCCACGCCCGCCGACGTGTCCGGCTGGAAGCTCAAGGACGCCGGCGCCACCAACCCGTTCGTCACGATCCCGGCCGGCACCGTCATCCAGCCGGGCGCCTACGTCGCGATCTACACCGAGACCCCGCCGCCTGGCTTCGGGCTGGGCGTCGACGACACGATCACGCTCTACCGCGCCGACGGCACCTCGAAGGTCGACGAGCACAGCTGGTCAGGCGGCCACGCCGCGACGACGTACGGCCGCTGCCCCGACGGCACCGGCACCTGGCAGGTCACCACGGTCCCGACCCGCGGCGCGGCCAACGCGTGCAGCCCGATCCGGGTCAACGAGATCAGCTCGAACCCGAACCCGGACTGGGTCGAGCTGGTCAACCTCTCCACCGCGCCCGTCGACGTCACCGGCTGGGTGGTCAAGGACAGCACCGACGAGAACCCGGCGACCCTGAGCGGCACCGTGCCCGCGAACGGGCGCCTCGTCGTCGAGGGCACCCTCCCCGGCCTCGGCTCGGCCGACTCGGTGCGGCTCTTCGATCCCACCGCGAAGCTGATCGACTCCTACTCCTGGACCGCCCACGGCGTGCCGACCTACGCCCGCTGCGCCGACGGCGTGGGTGCCTTCACCACCAGCGCCTCGGCCACCAAGGGTGCGGCCAACGACTGTCCCGGCCTCGAGACTGAGCCGTGGTTCGGCTCGCAGCAGGTCGTGACCTCCGACCTCGCCGCGACGTTCGTCCAGGACGCCAGCGGCGTGGTCTTCGACCCGGCCGACCCGACCGGGAAGACCCTGTGGGTCGCGCAGAACAAGGCCGGCACGCTCTGGAAGATGACGAAGAACGGCGCCACGTGGGAGCCCGCCACCGGCTGGTCCGGTGGCCGGAACCCGCGCTACGTCGACGGCACCGGCGCACCCGACACCGAGGGCATCACGATCGGCCCGGACGGTGCGGTCTACCTCGCCGCCGAGCGCAACAACGACGTCAGCGGAGTCAGCAGGAACACCGTGCTGCGCTACGTGCCGGGCTCGTCGACCAGCGCTGATCCGCTTCGGGCGACCGACGAGTGGAACCTCAACGGCCTGCTCCCGACACTCGGCGCCAACCTCGGCCTCGAGGGGATCACCTGGATCCCGGACGGCGCGCTCACCGCCGGCGGCTTCCTCGACCAGGCCACGGGCAAGGCCTACTCACCCGCTGACTACCCGAACCACGGCAGTGGCCTGTACGCCGTCGCCGTCGAGGGCACCGGCCTGGTGTACGTCGTCGCGCTGGAGCAGACCGCGGCCGTGCAGGAGTCGGCCCACCTGGTCGCCACGATCGACCCCGGGCTGATGACCAGGGCCGGCACCCCGTCGGCCATGGACGTGGCCTGGGACCCGGAGACCACCCAGCTGCGCGTCCTCTGCGACGACAGCTGCGACGGCGTGTCCGTGGCGATGGACCTGACGGGCGGTGAGCTCGGCGTGACCCACGCCTACGACCGCCCGACCACGATGCCCAACCTCAACAACGAGGGCATTGCCTTCGCCCCGCAGGCGTCCTGCGCCAACGGGCGCAAGGAGGTCGTGTGGAGCGACGACGGCGACACCGACAGCCACTCGCTGCGCTCGGGCACCGTCCCGTGCTCGCCGCGCGCCACCGACCCGACCACCCCGAGCCCGGACCCGACGCCGACCCCGGCGCCGACCCCGACTCCCGCCCCGACCCCGACGCCTGCGCCGGTCCCGGTGCCGACCCTCGCGCCGACCCCGGCCGGCAAGCAGCCGGCCGAGGCCAGCGTGTCGAGGGCCACGGTGCGCGGGAGCGTGGGCGAGCGGGTCCGGGTCCGGCTCACGATCGCGTCCGGTGACGGAGCGGCCACGGGCCTGGTGAAGGTGAAGGTGAAGGGCACGAAGGGCTCCTTCAAGGTGCGGCTCACCAGGGGCGAGGCGGCGATCAGGCTGCCGCGCTTCAACCGGGCCGGGACGAAGACCGTCTGGCTGAAGTACCTCGGCGACGCCGACACCCGGCGGTCCACGACCACCGTCAAGGCGATCATCACCGCCTGAACGCCCGCCGCCACCGCTCCGACTGCTACCCCGGGCGGAGCGGTGGCGGCGCGCCTCTCCACCTTTGGTAGCAGGCAACCTGAGAAGTTGCTGTGTCGGGAACAGCGACCCGCCCGGGCACGTTTGATCAGGTGTCACCCCGGCTAGAGTGGAGTGACGCACCAGGCGTCGTCACCGCGACGGCGTCGCACTCTCCGGATCTTCCGGAGGTGGCCTCCAAGGAGAGACCATGAAGAGCAACAACCCCGTTTTCGCCCGTTCCGAGGAGTTCAACCGCGCCTCGTCGAACACCTACGGAAACCAGACCTACGCCGGTGGCGGCGCGGCCTACCCGGGCTACGGCGACACCACCGACCCCTCCACCTGGGGCACCGGCACGCCCGGCCAGGTCGACCGGGGTCGCATGACGATCGACTCGGTGGTCCAGAAGACCGCCATCTCCATCGCCCTCGTCTTCGTCGCCGCCTTCGCCACCTGGTGGTGGATCGGTGACGTGGTCGTCGACAACTTCGTCGACAACGACGCACTCGCCAAGGCGCAGATGCTGTCCGTGGTGGGCGCCGGTGGCGCGTTCCTGCTGTCGCTGGTCAACTCCTTCAAGCGGGTCATCAGCCCCGCCCTGGTGATGGCCTTCGCCCTCGCCGAGGGTGTCGCGCTCGGTGCGATCAGCAAGTACTTCGACGCGGCCTACCCCGGCGTGGTCACGCAGGCCGTGCTCGGCACCTTCGCCGCCTTCGTCGGCACCCTGGCCGCCTACAAGTTCCTCAACATCAAGGTGGGCGACAAGTTCCGCCGCGGCGTCGTCGCCGGCATGTTCGGCATGGTGGGCCTCGGCCTGATGTCGCTGGTGCTGAGCTTCTTCGGCATCAACACCGGCCTCTTCGGCATGGGCGGCCTCGGCCTCCTCTTCGCCGTCGCCGGCCTGGTGCTCGGTGTCTTCATGCTGATCCTCGACTTCGACTTCGTCGAGAACGGCGTCACCGCCGGTCTCCCGGAGCGCGAGTCGTGGCGGGCGGCCTTCGGCCTGACCGTCAGCCTGGTCTGGATCTACACCAACCTGCTCCGGATCCTCGCGATCATGCGTGGCGACTGACCGTCCGCCCCGCACAGCTCCGCCGGCCCGCCCGAGTCGCACTCGGGCGGGCCGGCGTCATTTCTGCCGGTTGCCCGAGCGGTGAGTGAGCCACCTTCCGGATGCCCGGGAGGTGGCTCACTCACCGCCCGCAGCGTCGACGGACTCGTGGTCCTCGTGCTCGCCCGGCGACTCGGCGTCGGTCGAGGGGCGGCGACGGCGGTGCCGGAGCTCGACCCAGCGGCCGCGGAGGCCGCGCTGGTTGCCGCCGACCTCCGTGCCGTCTACCTCGGTGCCGGGCGTGCGCGCGGCACGTACGGCGGCGGCCGCGACCGGCAGGATGCCCTCGCGCCGCAGCGGCTCGGGCATCACCTCGTCGTCGGGCAGCAGGTCGAGCGCGGCCAGGCACGACGGGACGAGCACCGAGGCGAGCTGCTTGTAGCCGTCGGCGGACGGGTGGAAGCGGTCGGGCCCGAAGAGCAACGCGGGGGCGGCGTAGAACTCGGGCCCGAGGATGTCGCCGAGCGAGACCGAGCGACCGCCGTTCTCGACGACCGTGATGGTCTGCGCGGCCGCGAGCCGGCGCGACCACTCGCGCGCCACCTGCTTCAGCGGCGGCGGGATCGGCCGGATCGTGCCGAGGTCGGGGCACGTGCCGACGACCACGACGACGCCCTCCTCGCGCAGGCGGCGTACACCTTCTGCGAGGTGCCGCACCGACGCGGAGGGCAGCACGGAGTGGGTGACGTCGTTGGCGCCGATGAGCACGACGGCGAGGTCGGGGTGGGTGGTCAGTGCGTGGTCCACCTGCTCGGCCAGCGCGCTCGACTGGGCGCCGACCACGGCGAAGGAGCGCAGGTGGACGCGACGGTCGGCCTGGTGGGCGAGGCCGCTGGCCAGCTGGGCGCCGGGCGTCTCCTCGACCCGGTCGACTCCGTAGCCCGCGGCGCTGGAGTCGCCGAGCAGGGCGATCCGGATCGCCGGCGCGGGCCGGCCGCGGCCGTACCAGCCGGTCGCGTCGGGCGGGATGTCCTCGGCGTTGCCGATCGCCTTGCGGGCCACCTTGGCCTCGGCGACCAGCAGCCCGTAGAGGCCGGCGCCGACGACGGAGAGCCCGCCCCCGCCGAGCGCAGCGGCCGATGCCAGCTTGCGTGCTGCTCCTGTTGCCCCCACGCCCCTGAGGGTACCCAGCGGCGTTGCAGGTGACGGAGCCCGAGGTCGGTACATTGGCCGGGTGCAGTACGTGAACTCGCTCCTCGACCTCATCGGCAACACCCCGCTCGTCCGGCTGGGCCGGACGCTGGACCTCCCGGAGACCGCAGCAGACGGTCCGCTGGTCCTGGCGAAGGTGGAGTACCTCAACCCCGGCGGGTCCGTGAAGGACCGCATCGCCAGCCGGATGATCGAGGCCGCCGAGGCCTCGGGGGAGCTCCAGCCCGGCGGCACGATCGTCGAGCCGACCTCCGGCAACACCGGCGTCGGCCTCGCGATGGTGGCCCAGCAGAAGGGCTACAAATGCATCTTCGTGTGCCCCGACAAGGTCAGCGAGGACAAGCGCAACGTGCTCAAGGCCTACGGCGCCGAGGTCGTCGTGTGCCCGACCGCCGTCGCGCCCGAGCACCCCGACTCCTACTACAACGTGAGCGACCGGCTCTCGAAGCAGCCCGGCGCCTGGAAGCCCGACCAGTACTCCAACCCCCACAACCCGCGCTCCCACTACGAGACCACCGGTCCGGAGATCTGGGCGCAGACGGAGGGGAGGATCACCCACTTCGTCACCGGCATGGGCACCGGCGGCACCATCAGCGGCGTCGGGCGCTACCTCAAGGAGCAGAACCCCGACGTGCAGGTCATCGGCGCCGACCCGGCCGGCTCGGTCTACTCCGGCGGCACCGGTCGCCCCTACCTCGTCGAGGGCGTCGGTGAGGACTTCTGGCCCGACACCTACGACCGCTCCGTGGCCGACCGCGTCATCGAGGTCTCCGACGCCGACTCCTTCGCCTTCACCCGCCGCCTCGCCCGCGAGGAGGCGATGCTCGTCGGGGGCTCGGCCGGGATGGCGGCCTTCGCGGCGCGCCAGCTCGCCCACGAGCTGACCGAGGCCGGCCGGACCGACGCCGTCGTCGTCGTGCTGCTGCCCGACTCCGGTCGCGGCTACCTCACCAAGGTCTTCAACGACGAGTGGCTCGGCCAGTACGGCTTCGCCACCGGCGCGCAGGCCGACCACCGCACGGTCGGGGAGGTGCTGCGCGGCAAGTCCGGGCAGCTGCCGGACCTGGTCCACACGCACCCGAGCGAGACCATCGCCGAGGCCGTCCACATCTTCCAGGAGTACGGCGTCAGCCAGATGCCTGTCGTCCGGGCCGAGCCGCCGATCGTGGCTGCCGAGGTCGCGGGCTCGGTGTCGGTCTCGACGCTCCTCGACGCGCTCTTCGCCGGCACGGCGAAGCTCAACGACCCGGTCGAGGACCACATGTCGCCGGCCATGCCGACCATCGGCTCCACCGAGGCGGCCGCCGACGCGGTGACGCTGCTCGAGAAGGCCGACGCGGTCCTCGTGCACGAGGACGGCAAGCCCATCGGCGTGCTCACCCGCCAGGACCTGCTGACCTTCGTGGCGGCCTCGTGAGCGGCGGCACCACGCTGGTCCGTCGGGCGAGGGGCCTCGCCACGGCCCTGGTCGTGCTCGCCTGCCTCGGGCTGAGCGCCTGCGGCGGCGACGACGTCGACACCAGCTCCGACCCGGTCGAGGTCGAGGTCGGCTCGGCCTTCTCCTGGGACGGCTTCACCGTCGACGACGGGTGGACGCTCGAGGGCATCGACCGCTCCGTCAACGGTGACACCGTCACCACGCCGTCGGTGAAGGGCACGATCACCAACACCCTCGACGAGGAGCGGGCGGCGATCTTCGAGATGGTCTTCTCCGCCGACAGCGAGCCCGTCGCGACGATCAGCTGCTCGGCGGCGACGATGGTCAAGGACCAGTCGCAGCAGTTCGAGTGCCCGGGCCTGAGCGCCACGATGCCCGACGACTACGACGCCGTGGTGGTGCAGGAGTACGTCCGCGACGACGGCTCCAGCTCCAGCTGACGTGGCCGACCTGTCCCTCGAGGTCGTCGCCTTCCTGGTCCTCGCCGCGCTCGTCGCGGGCTTCGTCGACGCCGTCGTCGGCGGCGGGGGACTGGTCCAGCTCCCCGCACTCCTCATCGGCCTGCCCGGCGCCTCGGTCGTGCAGATCGCGGCCACCAACAAGCTGGCCTCGTTCTGCGGCACCAGCATCAGCGCAGCGACGTACGTCCGGCGCATCCGTCCCGACCCGCGCACGTTCCTGCCGCTGATGCTCGCCGCCGGCCTCGGGTCGGCGGGTGGCGCGCTGGTCGCCTCGCTGCTGCCGCGCAGCGCGTTCGACCCGATCATCCTGGGGGTCCTGGTGCTCGTCGGCGGCTACGTCTGGTTCCGGCCGAGCGTCGGCGAGCTGACCCGGCTGCGGTTCCAGGGAGGACAGCACCTGACGGCCGTAGTGCTGACCGGCCTCACGATCGGCTTCTACGACGGGTCCATCGGCCCGGGCACCGGGTCGTTCCTGGTCTTCGCGCTCGTCGGCCTGCTCGGCTACAACTTCCTCGAGGCCTCGGCGAAGGCCAAGCTCGCCAACTGGGCGACCAACCTCGCCGCGCTGATCGTCTTCATCCCGCAGGGCGCCGTGATCTGGCCGCTCGCGCTGGTGATGGCGGCAGCCAACATCGCCGGGGGCTACCTCGGCGCCCGGCTCGCGATGGCGCGCGGCGCGAAGTTCGTGCGGGCGTTCTTCCTCGTGGTGGTCTCCGGGTTCGTGGTCCGCATCGGCGGAGGCCTGATCGGCTGGTGGTGACAGGTCCAGGCTGTCGCGACCGGTAGCCTTCCCTCTCGTGGGAGCGGTCTCGGGAGTCGACAGGTTCCAGCGCCGTCATTCCGTGCTCGGTTTCCCGCTCGCAGTCATCTACAAGTACTTCGACGACCAGGGCCCCTACCTCGCCTCGGCGCTGACCTACTACGCCTTCGTCGCGATCTTTCCGCTGATGCTGCTCGGCACCTCGATCCTGGGCCTCTTCCTCCGCGGCGAGCCGCAGTGGCAGGAGCAGATCCTCAACTCGGCGCTCTCGCAGTTCCCGATCATCGGCGACGAGCTCGGACGCCCCGAGGGCCTGCAGGGGTCGGTGGCCGGTGTCGTGTTCGGTGCGCTCGCCGCGCTCTACGGCGCGATGGGACTGGGCCAGGCCCTGCAGAACACCCAGCACGTCGCCTGGTCCGTGCCGCGCAACAGCCGGCCGAACCCGATCTACGCGCGGGTCAAGACGCTCATCCTGCTCGTCACCGCCGGCTTCTCGCTGCTGGCGGTCACCGTCGTGACGACGCTGGCCAGCAGCACCGACGTGTTCGGCTCGTTCGTCGCCGACGGCCTCAAGACCTTCCTCCCGCTCATCGCGGTGGCCGTCGTCGGCACGTTCCTGACCCTGCTGTTCCGCTTCGCCGCGACCGGCCAGCACTCGTTCTGGCGCGCGGCCCCCGGCGGCTACGCGCTCGCGATCATGTGGCAGGTGCTCCAGATCGGTGGCGCGGCCTACGTCGACAACGTGCTGGTCGACACCTCCTCGATGACCAAGACCTTCGGGCTCGTCCTCGGTCTGATCGGCTTCCTCTGGATCGGCGCGGTCATGGCCGTGCTGGCGATGGAGGTCAACGTCGTCGCCGCGCGCAGGCTGTGGCCGCGCGCGCTGCTGACACCGTTCACCGACAACATCGAGCTCACCGACGCCGACCGCAGGGCCTACGCCCTCTACGCCGGCATGCAGCGGCACAAGGGCTTCGAGAAGGTGTCGGTCGTGTGGGAGCCGAGCCCCGTCGAGATCAAGGCCGCGGAGGCGGAGTCGCCGGCAGAGCAGCCCTCGCCCGAGCCCGTCGAGGACCACAAGCCGGCGTGACGTCGTACGCCACCGTGGCGCGCGCCGCGACCGGCGAGGTCGAGGACCGCGGGTCCCGCTTCCTCGGGACCGTGCGTCGGGTCGCCGACGAGGACGAGGCGCGAGCCCTGGTCGCCGCCCTGCGCCGCGCGCACCCCGACGCGCGGCACCACTGCTCGGCCTTCGTCATCGGCCCGCGTGGCGAGGTGCAGCGCTCGTCCGACGACGGCGAGCCTGCCGGCACGGCCGGGGCCCCGATGCTCGACGTGCTGCGCGGCGCCGGGGTGAGCGACGTCGCGGCCGTCGTGACGCGGTGGTTCGGCGGGACGCTGCTCGGGGCCGGGGGACTGGTCCGTGCCTACGGCGACGCCGTCCGTGCCGCCCTCGCCGAGGCCGGCACGCTCCGCCGGTCGCTGCTCACCGAGCTGGCGCTCGAGCTGGACCACGCCGACGCCGGCCGGGTCGAGGGAGAGCTCCGCTCGCGCGGGGTGAGCGTCCTCGAGGTGTCGTACGACGCCCGCGTCCGGCTGCTCCTCGCCGCACCTGCCTCGGAGGTGGACCGGGTCGGCGAGATCGTCGCCGCCGCGACGGGCGGCCTCGCCGGGCCCGCGCCGGTCGGCGAGCGCTGGGTCGACCTCAGGTGACGTCGCCGTCGACGTAGACCCAGCGCCCGGCGCGCTGCTCGAACCGGCTGACCTCGTGCATCGAGCCGCCCTCCCACGACGCCACGAACTCGACGGTGTCGCCCTCGGCCGCGACGACCTCGAGCCCGGTCCAGCGGGTCGCCGGGTCGGGCGTGACGTCGTCGGGGCGGGTCCGCGGGTGCCAGGTCCGGAACAGGTGGTTGCCGTCGCCCACGACGTGGGCCGTGTAGCGCGAGCGCATCAGCCGCTCGGGCGAGGAGGCCTGCTCACGGTTGGCCAGCAGCGGTCCGCAGCAGGCGTCGTACGACGCTCCGGTCCCGCACGGGCAGGAGGGTGTCAGCACGCCGCCGAGGCTATCGGCTGCCCGATGGCTAGCCTCCGGGCATGACCGACGACGGGGGAACACCAGCACTGGACGCACTGGCCGAGCTCGCCCGGGAGCAGGCCGAGCACGACGCCGCGGCGGCTCGGCTCGGGCCCGCCCGAGCGAGGTTGGCGGCAGCGACCGATCGCAGCGAGAGCGCCTCGTCCGACCTGGCCGGTGAGCTCGAGGACGTGGCGCGGCTGGAGCAGCTGTCCCTCACCCGCATCCTCCCCACGCTGCGAGGCCGTCGTGACCTCGACCTGGATCGTGAGAAGGCCGAGGCGCAGGCGGCGCAGTACGTCGCCGCGGAGGCCGAGGCGCGGCGGGAGGCCGCCCAGGCGGACGTCGACTCGCTGGTCGCGCAGCTGGCGAGGTCCGGAGACCTCGCGGCCCGACGCGCTGACCTCCTGGTCGCTCGCGAGGCCGAGGTCGCCGCCGACCCGTCCCGTCGCGAGACCGCCGCGCAGCTCGACTCGCTGGCGACCGAGCTCGGCCGCCACCGGGCCCGACGGACCCAGCTGGAGGAAGCGATCTCGGCGACGCACGCTGCCGCGCGGACGCTGGACGAGGCCGCGCGCCACCTCGGCGGTGCCGACGACTGGGCGAGCGTCGACACGTTCCTGGGCGGCGGCCTGTTCACCGACATGGTGAAGTACCACCGCATCGACGACGCGGCTGCCCGGATGCGCGAGGCGGACGCCGCGCTCGGGCACCTCGCCACCGAGCTGGCCGACGTCGGCATGTCGGCCGTCGGCGGCATCGAGGTCACGGACCTGACGACGTTCTTCGACGTCTGGTTCGACAACATCTTCAGCGACTGGGCCGTGCGGAACCGGGTCCGCGAGGCGGCCGCTCGCGTCGCGCAGGCACGTCTCGGTGTGGAGCAGACCGGCACGGTCCTCGGCACCCGGCTCACGGAGTGCACCTCGGAGATCGAGGTGCTGGAGCAGCGGCGGGAATCTCTCTTGGCGTAATGGTGTTGTCAGTGTAATCATGTAAGCAATGCAAGAAGGAGAATGCTCATGATGACCGAAGACACCTACGAAGAGAGCCGCGGACGACGCGGTGAGGGCCGCGGCCGACGCGGCGAGCGACCCGAGCGAGGCGAACGCGGCGAACGCGGCGAACGCCGTGGACCTAGCGGAGAAGGACGGGGCGAGCGCGGCGAGGGCCGCGGTCGCCGGGGCGGTTGGCAGGTCGCCGACCTCCCGCCGGCCGACGACGCTGCCGACTGGTTCCGCGGGCGACTGCCCGAGGGCTGGTTCAGCGAGATCGACGTGACCGCCGACCGTGAGGAGATCACGGTGGTCGGGACCCTGGCCGACAGCCAGGCCAGTGGCGCCGATGGTGCCGAGGCGGAGGGCCGCATCGGCCGCTTCCGGTCCGAGACCAAGGCCGAGCGGATCGAGATCGCCCTGGAGGCGCAGTCGCGCTACCAGCGCAAGGTGTCGTGGGGGGTGCGGCTCGGCGAGACCGAGGCGCTGTTCACCCACGTCGCCGCCCCCGTGATGACCCGGCTGCGCCAGCCCGAGCGGCAGGTGCTCGACACCCTCGTCGACGCCGGCGTCGCCCGGTCCCGGTCCGACGCCCTCGTGTGGTCGGTCCGTCTCGTCGGCGAGCACGCCGAGGAGTGGCTGGGCCAGCTGCGCGACGCGATGGCCGAGGTGGACAAGCTGCGCGGCGAGGGCCCGACCCTCTGACCGCAGCCCCCGCGCGGAGACGCGCGGACATCCCCCGGGCCGTCCCGCTCCTGTGAGCGGGGCGGCCCGGACCTCTCCCAGGTGAGGTCCGCGCGTCCACGCACTAGGTTCACCGACATGACGATCGAGCGCCCGTCCCCGTCCTACAGCGACACCGAGGTCGGGATGCTCCGCTCCTTCCTCGACCACTTCCGGGCCACGGTCCGGCTGCAGGCGAGCGGCCTCACCGCCCGGCAGCTCGACCAGACGCTGCCGCCGAGCGACCTCACCCTGGGCGGGATGCTCAAGCACCTCGCCTTCGTGGAGGACTACTGGTTCTCCTACAACCTCGGCGCCCGCGAGCCGTCCGCGCCGTGGGACACCGCGCCCTGGGACGAGGACGCCGACTGGGACTGGCACAGCGCCGCCGGCGCCGACCTCGCCGAGCTCGACGCCCTGCTGGTCGCCGCCATCGCGCACTCCGACGCCTGCCTCGACGCGGCGCTGGCCGCCGACCCGGACCTCGGGCGCCCGGTCGCCCGTCCGCGCGACCCGGCGAAGGGCGAGACCGCCACCCTCCGATGGGTGCTGGTGCACATGGTCGAGGAGTACGCCCGCCACGCCGGTCACGCAGACCTGATCCGCCAGTCGATCGACGGCGCGACGGACGTCTGAGCCGTTCGCGCGCATCTTCGAGCGCACTCCACGTTGACGGGCAGGTCTAGCGTGGAAGACGTGACCCAGCAGCAGAACGACCAGCGCAGCGCGCACCCCGATGCCAGCACCGTCGGCCAGCTCCGCGAGAGCGGCCACCAGCTCAAGACGCTCCGCCAGGAGCTCCGCGACAACCTCCTGACCCGGCTCGCCGCCGGCGAGGACCCGTGGCCGGGCCTCCACGGCTTCTCCGAGACCGTCATACCGCAGGTCGAGCGCGCCCTGCTCGCCGGGCACGACATCGTGCTCCTCGGCGAGCGTGGCCAGGGCAAGACCCGGCTGCTGCGCTCGCTGGTGGCCCTCCTCGACGAGTGGACGCCGGTGATCTCCGGCTCCGAGCTCGGCGAGCACCCCTACGAGCCGATCACCGTCACCTCGCAGCAGGCGGCGGCCACCTACGGCGACGACCTCCGCATCTCGTGGAAGCACCGCGACGAGCGGTACGCCGAGAAGCTGGCGACGCCGGACACGTCGGTCGCCGACCTCATCGGTGACGTCGACCCGATGAAGGTGGCCGAGGGTCGCCACCTCGGCGACCCGGAGACCATCCACTTCGGGCTGATCCCGCGCAGCCACCGCGGCATCGTCGCGATCAACGAGCTCCCCGACCTCGCCGAGCGGATCCAGGTCGCGATGCTCAACGTGATGGAGGAGCGCGACATCCAGATCCGCGGCTACATCCTGCGGCTGCCGCTCGACGTGCTCGTCGTGGCCAGCGCCAACCCGGAGGACTACACCAACCGCGGCCGCATCATCACCCCGCTGAAGGACCGCTTCGGCGCCGAGATCCGCACCCACTACCCGCGCCAGGTGGAGGAGGAGATCGCCGTCATCGAGCAGGAGGCCGACCTCGTCGCCGAGGTGCCGGCGTACCTCCTCGAGGTGCTCGCCCGCTTCACCCGCCACCTGCGCGACTCGCAGTCGGTCGACCAGCGCTCGGGCGTCAGCGCCCGCTTCGCGATCGCCGGTGCGGAGACCATCGCGGCCGCCGCCCTGCACCGCGCGACCACCCAGGGCGAGGAGCAGGCCGTGGCCCGCGTCGTCGACCTCGAGACCGCGGTCGACGTGCTCGGCGGCAAGATCGAGTTCGAGACCGGCGAGGAGGGACGCGAGTCCGAGATCCTCACCCACCTGCTCCGCACCGCGGTCGCCGAGGCCGTGCGCGCGCACCTGGCCGGCATCGACCTGCGGCTGCTCGTCGAGGCGATCGAGGAGGGCGCCATGGTGAGCACCGGCGCCCGCGTCGGTGCCCGTGACTTCCTGGCCGGCCTGCCCGTGCTGGGCGAGTCCGACCTCTACGACGAGGTCTGCGACCGGTTGGGCGCGACCAACGACGGCGAGCGCGCGGCCGCGCTGGAGCTCGCGCTGGAGGGGCTCTACCTCGCGCGCAAGATCGGCAAGGACACCGACGCCGGTGAGACCGTCTATGGCTAGGTCTGCTGCTGGGGGCTCCGTCATCACGCTGCGCCCGGGCACCGTCGAGGACATCCCGTCGTTCGTCGAGCTCGGCCGCGCCGTCGTGCCGCCGACCTACGGCCCCATCGACGAGGCCTACGCCCAGCGGATGCTCGACGAGTGGTGGATCCCGGCCGTCTTCGAGAAGTCGCTGGCCCGCAACCGGCACCTCGTGGCCGAGCGCGACGGCGAGGTCGCCGCGCTGGCCACCTTCGGTCGGCTCACCGAGTCCTACCGCGACTTCCCCGACGTCACCGGGGAGCGAGAGGTGATGTGGAAGCTCTACGTCCACCCCGCCCACCAGGGCCTCGGCATCGGCAGCCGGCTGCTCGCGGAGATCGAGGCACTGGTCGAGGGCGACGAGCTGTGGCTCGAGGTCGTCGACGGCAACGACCGGGCGGTCGGGTTCTACGAGGCGCACGGCTTCACCGAGGCCGAGCGGTCGGCGGATCCCCGCTGGCCGGACGACGTGTGGTTCAAGAAGGTGCTCGGATGAGCCGGTTCCAGAAGTACGACGGTGGCGACCCGCTGGCGCCCCCGGTCGACCTCGCCGAGGCGCTCGACGCCATCGGCCAGGACGTGATGGCCGGCTACTCGCCGGAGCGCGCGATGCGGGAGTTCCTGCGGCGTGGGAGCAGCGACCAGGCCGGGCTCGACGAGCTCGCCCGCCGGGTCGCGGAGAAGCGGCGCGAGATCCTCCAGCGCAACAACCTCGACGGCACCATGCAGGAGGTCGAGCAGCTGCTCGAGAAGGCCGTCCTCGCCGAGCGCGGGCAGCTCGCCCGCGACATCACGATGGACGACGCCGACCGCGACTTCCGCGAGATGGTCCTGGACAACCTGCCGACCTCCACGCCGGCCGCGGTGAGCGAGCTGGCGTCGTACGACTGGCAGTCCTCCGAGGCCCGCGAGGCCTACGAGCAGATCAAGGACCTGCTCGGCCGCGAGCTGCTCGACCAGCGCTTCGCCGGGATGAAGCAGGCGCTGGAGGGCGCGACCGAGGAGGACCGGCAGGCCGTCTCGGAGATGCTCTCCGACCTCAACGACCTGCTCGAGAAGCACGCGTCCGAGGGGGTCAGCGACGAGGAGTTCGCCGACTTCATGGACAAGCACGGCGACTTCTTCCCCGACGCACCGCAGGACATGGACGAGCTGCTCGACCAGCTCGCCCAGCGCGCCGCCGCGGCCCAGCGGATGATGAACTCGATGACGCCCGAGCAGCGCCAGGAGCTGATGGAGCTCTCGCAGCAGGCGTTCGGCTCCCCGCAGCTGATGGAGCAGCTCGCCCGGATGGACGCGAACCTCCAGTCGCTCCGGCCCGGCGAGGACTGGTCGGGATCGGAGAGCTTCGAGGGCGAGCAGGGAATGGGGCTCGGTGACGGCACCGGCGCCCTGCAGGACCTCGCCCAGCTCGACGCGCTCGCCGACCAGCTCGCCCAGTCGCACCACGGCGCCCGGATGGACGACGTCGACCTCGACGCGCTGGCCGACCAGCTCGGCCAGGACGCCGCCGTGTCGGCGAGGACGCTGCAGGAGCTCGAGCGCGCGCTGCGCGACAGCGGCTACCTCAAGCGGGGGTCCGACGGTGAGCTCCGGCTCTCCCCGAAGGCCATGCGGCAGCTCGGCAAGGCCCTGCTGCGTGACGTCGCGGACCGGATGAGCGGCCGCAGCGGCGCCCGCGAGACGCGGACCACGGGCCTGGCCGGCGAGCCGTCCGGCGCCAGCCGGCGCTGGGAGTTCGGCAGCACCGAGCCGTGGGACGTGCCACGCACGATCACCAACGCGGTCCTGCGCCAGGGCGGCGTCGCCCCCGTGCGCATCGCGGTCGACGACATCGAGGTGACCGAGACCGAGGCCCGCACCCAGGCGGCGGTCGCGCTGCTCGTGGACACGTCGTTCTCGATGGCGATGGACGGTCGGTGGGTGCCGATGAAGCGCACCGCGCTGGCGCTGCACCAGTTGATCCGCTCCCGCTTCCGCGGCGACGACCTCCAGCTGATCGCCTTCGGTCGGCACGCGCAGGTGATGGAGATCGAGGAGCTCACCGCGCTCGACGCTCGGTGGGACAAGGGCACCAACCTCCACCACGGGCTGCTGCTCGCCAACCGGTTCTTCCGCAAGCACCCCAACGCCCAACCGGTGCTCCTGATCGTCACCGACGGAGAGCCGACGGCCCACCTCGAGCAGGACGGCGAGGTCTGGTTCGCCTACCCGCCGCACCCGCTGACGATCGCCCAGTCGGTCAAGGAGCTCGACGCCTCCGCACGGCTCGGCGCCCAGGTCACGTTCTTCCGGCTCGGTGAGGACCCCGGCCTGGCCCGCTTCATCGACTCGATGGCCCGTCGGGTCGACGGCCGGATGGTCAGCCCCGAGCTCGACGACCTCGGGGCCGCGGTCGTCGGGTCCTACCTCGGCTCGCGCGGTCCGGCGTCGTCGTACCGCGAGCAGTTCGGTGACTGGTACGGCGGCGGGCGCGGGTTCTGGGTGTGACGCGGGCGCGTGCTCGGGTGGTGGCATGACCGACCAGCTGACCGCGCGCCGCTTCATCGAGGCCGAGCCTGCGGCGATCTTCGCCGCGCTGTGCGATCCCGAGTGCCACGTCGACATCGACTCCTCGGGGATGCTGCAGTCGGCGGAGGGCGACCACGTCGCGGCGGTCGGCGACCGCTTCACGGTGCACATGGACCGTGAGTCGAAGGGCGACTTCCCGATGGGCCGCTACGACGTCGAGGTCGTCATCGACCGGTTCGAGCCCGATCGCGAGATCTCGTGGTGGATCGAGGGCACGATCAAGCCACCGATCGGCCACACCTACGGCTACCTGCTCGAGGCCGGCGAGGTCGAGGGACGCCCGGGCACCTGGGTGACGTCGGTCTACGACTGGTCGCAGGTCGGCGACAGGTGGCGGCCGATCTTCCCGGTCAACGACGAGTCGGCGCTGCGCGCGACCCTCGGCATCCTCGACCGGGTCGTGCGCCGTCGGGGTCAGTGACCGGCGGCCTCGAGCATCCGCAGCAGCTCGGCTCCCATGTGCTCGATGACGGCGTCGAGGGCCTTCTTCGGGCGCACCATGACGGTGAAGTCGACGATCTGGCCGTCGGCGTCCCACGTGATCATGTCGATCCCCGAGACGTCGAGGCCGCCGACCTCGGACCGGAACTGCAGGACCGCTGAGTCGTCGCCGAGCCACTCGCGCTCGTAGGCCAGGTGCGGGCCGAGGACGGTGAAGGCGGCGGTGAGGTAGCCGACGACCGTGTCGCGTCCCTCCTGCGGCGTGTGCACGGCCGGGCTGCGGAAGACCGCGTCCTCGGCGACCAGTGCGGGCAGGCCGGCCGCGTCGCGGCTGTCGACGACGGCGTGCCAGCGGGCGAGGGCGGCTGCAGCATCCATGTCCGTCATCGTGCCACCCACGGCTCTCGGTCTGACAGGCTCGTGCCGTGGACCTGCGAGACCTGCCCCGCGTCGTGTGGGCGCTGGCCCTCGCGCGGTTCGTGTCGTCGGCGTCGTCGTTCACGATGCTCTTCCTCACGCTCTACCTCACCGGTCCGCGCGACCTGTCGACCACGACCGCCGGCCTGCTCGCCGGGTCCGTCGGCGTCGGCATGCTGGCGGGCTACTTCACCGGCGGGCGCTGGGGTGACCGGTTCGGTCACCGGCGCGTGCTGCTCACGGCGAGCTCGGCCGGAGGGCTGATGCTCGTGGCCGTCCCGTTCGTCCCGCTCTGGGTGCTCTGGGTGCTGCTGCCGGTCCAGAGCTACCTCGCGGCGACCGGCGGCGTGTCGTCCGGAGCGCTGTCCGCGCTCGCGGTGCCGCGCGGTGGGCGTCGTACGTCGGTCGCGGTCGGACGCGCGGCCTCCAACGCCGGGTTCGTGCTGGGGCCGCCGATCGGTGCGTTGCTCGTGACGTGGAGCTACGACGCGATGTTCGTCGTCGACGGCCTCGCCGTGATCGTCGTACGACTCGCGCTGAGCCGGGTGCTGCCGAAGGACGCTCCCGACGTGGTGGACCACGACGCACCCCGCGGCGGGTTCCTCCGGGCGGTCCGCGCCGACCGGGCGCTGCTCGTGCTGATGGTCGGGGTGGTGCTGGTCGACCTCGTCTACCGCCAGCTCTACTCCACCCTCCCGCTCCACCTGCGCGACGAGGGCCAGCCGGTCTGGCTCTACGCGACGGTCATCGCGGTCGGCTCCGGACTGATCCTGGTGCTGGAGATCCCGGTGACGCAGTGGCTGCAGGGGAGGGCGGCGTACGGCGTCATCGCGCTCGGCTACGCGCTCGTCGGTGTCGGGGCGGCGATGTTCGCGCTGCCGGTCTCGGTCGTGACCGTGCTGCTCGCGATGGTGGTGCTGACGGCCGGGGAGATCCTCTACAAGACCACCGCGACCGCCCACGTGCTCGACCAGGCGCCCGACCACCTCGTCGGTCAGTACCAGGGCCTCTACACCGGCGCCGCCACCAGCGGGACGCTCCTCGCGGCACCGGTCGGCACGGCCGTCTACGCCGCCGCGCCCGGCCTGCTCTGGCCGGTCATGGCCGCGCTCGCCCTCGCCGCGTCGGCGTTCGTGCTGCTGTCGCGCCGGGTCGCGCTCGACCACCCCGGCAGGACCGCCAGGACGCAGTAGGACTACCGCGGGGGGAGGAGGGGTGCGTCAATCGGCGAAGCCGGGCAGCGACTCCTCGAGGATCTCCCGGAAGGGGGCCGTGGCGCCGAGCTGGCTCAGCAGGCCGATGCCGCCCAGCCAGGTGCGGTGGATGAGGAGGTACGACGTCGGCAGGTTGAGCTTGGTGGCGAGGGTGAAGGTCTCCGCGCGCGGGTCGTTGACCCGCTCGAACTGCTCGCGCATCCACTCACGGGTGAAGGTGAAGCGGGTCTCGCCGAGCGGCTCGACGAACGGCGAGAGGTAGTTGAGCACCATCGCCGGGTCGACCTCGATGCGCTCCTTGATGAAGCCCTCGGCGCGCAGGCCGGCGACGAGGGACTCCTCGTCGGAGTCGAGCGCGATCCGCATCAGCCTCCCCATCGCGGTGGGCAGCCGGCCGTCGGCGAGCCGTGCCACGGCGCCGAAGTCGAGCACGCCGAGTCGCCCGAGGCCGCCGTCGGGGGCGGGTAGCACCCGGAAGTTGCCGGGGTGGGGGTCGGCGTGGAGCATCCCGGTGCGCTGGGGGCCCTCGAAGAGGAACCGCACGAACAGCTCGCCGTAGTGGTCGCGCTCGGCCTGGGTGCCCTCGCGGATGATGTGCGCCAAGGAGTGCGGCGAGTCCATCCACTCGGTCACCAGCACCTGGCCGCCGACGGCCACGACGGCCGGGACGACGATGTGCGGGTCGTCGGCGAACGCCTCGGCGTAGGCGGCCTGGGCCTCGGCCTCGAGCTGGTAGTCGAGCTCGTCGGCGGCCCGGTCCTGCAGCTCGGCGACCAGTGGCTTGATGTCGATCCCGGGGAAGACCGGGGCGACGCCGCGCGCGACCCGCGCGATCTGGCGCAGGTCGCCCATCAGCGCGTCACCGGCGCCGGGGTACTGCACCTTGACGGCGACCTCGCGCTCACCGGAGCTCCCGTCGTCCCACCGCCCGCGGTGGACCTGGCCGATGGAGGCCGCGGCCGTGGGCGCGCCGTCGAGCCAGACCAGCCGGTCCTTCCAGTCGGCGCCGAGGTGCGCGGTGAGCTGCTCGCGCACCGTGGCGGTCGGCATCGGGGGAGCGGAGTCCTGCAGTGCCGTGAGGTGCTCGCGATAGGGCGCGGCCAGGTCCTCGGGCAGCGCGGCCTCCAGCACGCTCAGCGCCTGGCCGAACTTCATGGCCCCGCCCTTGAGGTCGCCGAGCGTGCGGAACAGCTGCTCGGCCGTGCGCTGCTGGAGCTCGCTCGCGACCGCCTCGGCGGGCTTCCCGCCCAGGCGCTTGCCGAGGCCCATCGCCTGGCGGCCGGCGTAGCCGAGGGGTAGTGCTGCCAACCGCGCGGTACGCGCAGCGGCCTTGCGGGGCAGCTCGGTCATGCCCCCATTGTCCCCCCGGAGGCAACACCGGACGATCCGGCGGTCCCACAGGTCGGCGAGCCGACACCGGAAGGCGTGACCCCGGGAGCCGTACGTCGTTGAGGGTGCGACGAACACCGACCTCGGGAACCTCGGGAGACCACCGTGAACCTCAAGCCCCTGCTCGCCTGCGCGGCGAGCGTGCTGGCCGCATCGGCCACGTTCGCCGGCGCCGGCACCGCCCAGGCGGCTCCCGACGCGGCGGCTCCGGCCAACCTCAGCACCTTCCTGGCCCAGCAGCTGACCGGCCTGACCGGCAGGACCACGGTGATGGTCCACGGCAGCTCGATCACCGCCGCCCGCCAGGCCGTCGTGGCGTCGGGCATGCGGAGGACCGGTGAGTTCACGGGCATCGGTGTCGTCGTCGCCAACGCCACGAAGTCCCAGATCCAGTCCGTCCGCAGCGCACCCGGCGTGACCTACGTCGAGGGCGGCGCGC
This sequence comes from Nocardioides oleivorans, assembly GCF_004137255.1. Lineage (NCBI taxonomy): Bacteria > Bacillati > Actinomycetota > Actinomycetes > Propionibacteriales > Nocardioidaceae > Nocardioides > Nocardioides oleivorans. The sequence continues at coordinate 2,450,687 of NZ_SDWT01000001.1, forward strand.
AGCCCATCACCTTCGCCCAGGAGACCTCGAACACCGCGACCCGCGGCGCCGAGGCCGCCTCCACCCTCACCGGCGCCGACGGCAGCGCGCTGACCGGCAAGGGCGTCAGCGTCGCCGTGATCGACTCCGGCATCGACCCGACCCACCCCTACTTCAAGGAGGCCGACGGCTCCAGCGCCGTCGTGGCCAACCTCAAGGCGCTGTGCGAGCCGCTGACCGAGACCTGCTCGGTCCAGCGGCTGCCGAACATCGTCGACACCGACACGCTGTCGGTCGGCGGCCACGGCACCCACGTCAACGGCATCGTCGCCGGTCGCCCGACCACGCTGAGCGACGGCGGCACGCTCCAGGGCGCGGCCCCGGGCGCCAAACTGGTCTCCCTCTCGACCGGTGCCGGCATCGTCATCCTGGGAGCCGACTCGGCCCTCAACTGGGTGCTCGAGAACCACGCCGCACCGTGCGGGGCCGGCGTACCCGCCTCCACGTGCCCGCCGATCAAGGTCACCAACAACTCCTACGGCCCGACCGGTGGCGGCGCGTTCGACCCCGAGTCGGCCACGGTGAAGCTCCAGCGGGCGCTCGCGGCTGAGGGAGTCGTGACGGTCTGGGCAGCCGGCAACGACGGGGGCGACGGGTCGACGAGCCTCACGAACCCGCCCGGCCAGGACCCGACGGGCGGCATCTTGTCGGTCGCGTCCTACGACGACCAGGACACCGGCACCCGTGACGGAGTCGTCTCCGAGTTCAGCTCGCGCGGCCTGTCCTCCGACGCCTCGACGTGGCCGGACATCTCCGCACCGGGGGAGAACATCACCTCGTCGTGCCGGCTCTACCTCGTCATCTGCGCCACCGGGCTAGACCCGCAGAACGGTCCCGGCGCGCTCGACATCGGCACCTTCAACACGATCAGCGGCACGTCGATGGCCGCCCCGCACATCGCGGGCATCGTCGCCCAGCTGTTCCAGGCCAGGCCCGGCGCGACCCCCGCCGAGATCGAGCAGGCGCTGAAGGTCTCGGCCCACAAGTACACGGACGGGGCTGCCTACCAGTCCGGTCCGCTCGGCACCACGTCGTACGACAAGGGCTACGGCCTCGTCGACGTCGTGGCTGCGGTCGCGGCGCTGGGGTGATCGACCGGCGCTGAGCGAGCTTCCCTCTCCAGGGGGAACCACCGTGCAACAGGGGCGCGGTGGAGGGACGGGCAGGAGTCACAGGGGCTCCTGCCCGTCCTGACATTCGGCTGACGTGTCCTCCGCGCGCATCTGGGAAGGTGGCGGGATGGAGATCGAGTTCGACGGCGAGGTCGTCGAGTGGCGTGGACCGGCGCCGTTCTACTTCGTCGTCCTCCCGCTCGACGCCGCCGACCTCGTCGACGAGGTCAAGGCCGAGGTCGTCTACTGGGGCGTGGTCCCGGTGCGCGCGCAGATCGGCGAGACGGAGTTCGAGACCGCGATGTTCCCCCGCGAGGAGACCTGGTTCCTGCCGGTGAAGGCGGCCGTGCGCAAGGCCGAGGCCTTCGGGCTCGGCGACGTCGTCGCGGTGCGGATCGACGTCGGCCGGGACTGACCCGGCCGACGTGGAGCCACCTCAGCTAGAGGCGACCCAGTCGGTGAAGCTGCGCGGGGCACCGAGCCAGTCGACCTTGGTGTCCTTGCCGTTGGGCTTGGTGCCGGCGACGCGGACGGCCACCCGGACCTCGTCGGGGTCGCCGAGGACAGCACGCGAGATCCGGAACCGCACGGTCTCCTTCTCGTAGTCCACCTTCATCCGGTACGACCCCTCGACCGGCTCGCCCCACGCGGACGTGGCGAACCCGTCGGTGGTGAGCAGGTTGTAGTCGGTGCCGACGAAGAAGCCGCCGACGAAGACGTACTCCGGGCCGGCGTCGTCGGGGTCGGTGTCCAGGAAGACCGCGCCGGACGAGCCGCTCGTGAACGACTCGACCAGGTCGGTGTGCGTCGTGGTGACCACGACGTTCTTCGCACCGTGGTCGACGGTCACCGAGCGGAGGTCGACCCCGTGCTTGAGGTCCTTGGCGTCGGAGACGCCGATGCCGTCCGCGCTCGCCGGGGCGACCTGCGTGAGGGTGAGGGCTGCGACCGCGAGTCCGGCGGCGCCCAGGATGGTGGTGCGCGTGGTGGTGTTCATGTCAGGGAGACGCGCCACCGCCCGTGGAGGTTGCCTCGGGTTCGCGACCACTACTTGACGACGCGGACCTCTTGCGGCCAGCCGCAGCCCTCGGCGATCTTCGCAGCCCACTCCTTGGCCTCCTCGAGGGTCTCGACCTCGATGATGGTGATGCCACCGAGGTACTCCGTGACCTCGGTGTAGGGGCCGTCGGTCACGAGCATCTCGCCGCTCGTGCCGTCGGCGCTGAACGCCTCCGCCATGTCCTCGACGAGCCCACCGGCGAACACCAGCACCCCGGCCGCCTCCATCTCGGCGACCACGGCGGTGGACGGCTCGACGCGGGACATGAACCACTCCATCGGGTGGTCACCGACCCACTGCTGGTGGAAGTAGATGGCGTACTTCGTCATGGAGGCTCCTCCGTCGCGGGCCGCCCGGTGCGGCCCTCCACCACTGTGACGGACGAGCGAGCCGACAATCGACAGGCCGAGGAGACAGAATGTCCGCGTGATGGAGCTGCGACCCAACTGCGAGCAGTGCGACCGCGACCTGCCGCCGGAGTCACCGGACGCGCGGATCTGCACCTACGAGTGCACCTTCTGCGCCGACTGCGTCCGCGACGTCCTGCACGGCGTGTGCCCCAACTGCGGTGGTGGCTTCGAGCGGCGCCCCGTCCGTCCGCCGGCGCAGCTGGCCAGGCACCCGGCCTCGACGACCCGGGTGCTCCGCGCCTGAGCGTGGGCCTCCTTGGCTAGGCTCCCGCTCGAGGGGCCCTCCCGATCCGGTGAGGCCGCACGCCCCGGGCGACACGGCCGTCGGCCGAGGAGTGGGACGTGAGCAGCAACAAGCAGCGGAAGTCCAGGCAGGACGCCGAGCGCCAGCAGCTCGAGCGCGAGCAGCAGCGCCTGGCAGCGGTACGCCGTCGGCGTACGGCCCTGCTCAGCATCCTGTCCGCCGTGGTCGGCGTCGTCGTGGTCGTCGGACTGCTGGCGATCCTGACGCGGGGCGGTGACGAGCCCGACGAGGGCACGCAGCCGCCCCAGGTCCAGGACACCTCGATGCTCGAGGAGGAGGCGGCCGGCGAGGCCCAGGGGGCCGCGGTCAACGAGGCGATGGCCGCCGGCGAGGTCGTCGCCGAGGACTTCACCGTCGAGCCCGGCACGGCCGTCGACAGCGGGATCAAGCCGCCGCGCGACGACCGACCCGTGGCCTGCGGCGCGAAGGCGCCCGCCAACGCGCGCGCCACCCGCCCGCGCTTCCCCGGAGGTCCGGCGCAGGTGCTCGAGGGCGGCGTCGACTACGTCGCACGGATCACGACGTCCTGCGGGCCGATCGTCATCGACCTGCTGGAGAAGGACGCACCGGTCGCAGTGAACTCCTTCGTCTTCCTCGCCCGGCAGGGGTTCTACGACGGGCTCGAGGTCTTCCGCGACTACGGCGCGATCGCGGCCGTCGAGGCCGGGAGCGGCGACAACACCGTCGGGTGGGACGCCGGCTACCAGCTGCCCGACGAGCTCGACCTCGCCGAGCGTGAGGGCTACCCGGTCGGCACCGTGACCACGGCCGGGCTCGGCCAGCCGTACACCGCCGGGAGCGGGTTCTTCATCGCCTACGGCAAGGAGTTCGACTCCGGCTTCGCGACCAACCGCGTGCAGACGAGCTTCGGCCGGGTGCTCTCCGGGATGGACGTGATCGCCACCATGACGGCGATGGAGCGCCTCGGCATGGGCGGGGAGTCCTTCGCGAAGCGCCTGTTCCTGGAGAAGGTCGTGATCGAGGAACGATGAGCACGATCAGCACTCTCGACCCGCGTGCCGTCGCCGTCACGCGCGCGATCCACGTCGGCGACGTCGAGGGCCTGCGCCGGCTGCTGGAGGACGACCCCGGCCTGGCCGTCGTACGGCTCGGCGACGACGACCCCGGCGGGATGAGCCGACCGCTCCTCCACGTGGCCACCGACTGGCCCGGCCACTTCCCCCGGGTCGCCGAGACCATCGCCGTCCTCGTCGCTGCGGGCGCCGACGTGGACGCCCGGTTCCGCGGACCTCACGAGGAGACCGCCCTCCACTGGGCGGCCAGCTCGGACGACGTCGAGGCGCTCCACGCGCTGCTCGACGCCGGGGCGGACATCGAGGCCGACGGCGCCGTCATCGCCGGGGGTACGCCGCTGACGGACGCCACGGCGTTCGGGCAGTGGGGGGCCGCCCGCGCCCTCGTCGCGCGAGGCGCCCGGGCCGGCCTCTTCGACCTCGCCGCGCTCGGGATGACCTCCGAGCTCCTGTCGGCGCTGGAGTCCTCCGGTCGTGCCGGGGACGAGGTCGACCACGCCTTCTGGTCCGCCTGCCACGGCAACCGGCTCGACACCGCGCAGGCACTGGTCGAGCTGGGCGCCGACGTGGACTGGCTGCCTCCGTGGGAGGACGCCACGCCCCTCGACATCGCCGCCCGGGTCGGTGCCCACGACGTCGTCCGCTGGCTCCACGGCCTCGGCGCGCGGTCGTGCGAGGACCTCGGTCAGCCGTAGGGACCTGCCGCCGCACCAGACATCGACGTCTGTCAATATTCACGCATGTCGAAGTCCTTGCTCGAGCTGACGCCCGTCGAGGCAGTCGCGTGCTGCTCACCGGTGACTCGTGAGCCGATGTCGGCCGACGCCGCCGAGCGCATCGCTCCGTTGCTGAAGGCGATCGCCGACCCGGTGCGCCTCCGGCTGCTCTCGCTGGTCGCCTCCCACGCCGACGGCGAGGCGTGCGTGTGCGACCTCAACGACGCCTTCGACCTCTCCCAGCCGACCGTCAGCCACCACCTCAAGCTGCTCCACGGGGCCGGTCTGCTCGACCGCGAGAAGCGCGGCGTCTGGGTCTACTACCGGGTGAACCCGACCGCGCTCGCCGACCTCGCCGCGCTGCTCGGCGGCGTCACCGCGTGAGCCACGACGTCGTACGCCGTGTCGTCGCGGAGGCGCTCGGCACCGCCCTCCTCGTGTGCGCCGTGGTCGGCTCCGGCATCGCCGCGCAACGGTTGTCACCCGATGACGTCGGCCTCCAGCTGCTGCAGAACAGCATCGCGACCGGGGCAGCGCTGGTCGCCCTGATCCTGGCCTTCCAGCCCGTGTCGGCGTCCTTCAACCCCGTCGTCACGGCGGTCGAGGCGGTGCTCGGGCGACTCCCCGTGTCCGTCGCAGCCGTCATGGTCGCGGCACAGCTGGCCGGTGGCCTCCTCGGCGCGGTCGTCGCGAACGTCATGTTCGAGCTCGACCCGGTCTCGATCTCCACCCACGCCCGAGGCGGCAGCGGGCAGCTGGTCGGCGAGGTGGTCGCCACCCTCGGTCTCGTCCTGGTGGTGTTCGGTGCGCTGCGGTCGCCGCGGGTCGACACCGTCGCCTTCGCCGTCGGTGGCTGGATCACGGCTGCCTACTGGTTCACCAGCTCGACGAGCTTCGCCAATCCCGCCGTGACCGTCGCTCGCACGCTCTCCGACACGTTCGCGGGCATCGCACCCGGCTCGGCCCCGGCCTTCGTCCTCATGCAGGTCGTCGGCGGCGCCCTCGCCCTCGGTGTCCTGCGCCTGCTGCACCCTCGCCCCGCCACGACCCAGGAGACCTGAATGTCCGAGCGTCCCACTGTCCTGTTCGTCTGCGTCCACAACGCGGGTCGCTCCCAGATGGCCGCCGGCTACCTCCAGCACCTCGCGGGCGACCGCGTGCAGGTGCTGTCCGCGGGATCGCAGCCCGGCAACCGGATCAATCCCGTGGCGGTCGCGGCGATGGCCGAGGAGGGGATCGACATCGCGGCCAACGAGCCGAAGCTGCTCACCGACAGTGCGGTGCGGGAGGCCGACGTCGTGATCACCATGGGCTGCGGCGACGAGTGCCCGTTCCACCCCGGCAGGCGCTACGAGGACTGGGCCCTCGACGACCCCGCCGGTCAGGGCATCGACGCCGTCCGCCCCATCCGCGACGACATCCGGTCGCGGGTCACCGCACTGGTCCACGAGCTCGTGCGGCCGGACTGACCGTCCCCGCAGAATCGCGGTGGATCTGCGGGTTCTCCTCCGCAGTCGAGGGGATAGAGTGCTCCACGTGCCGCAGATGAGGATCCGAGACGCTGCCGCCTACCTCGGCGTGAGCGACGACACCGTGCGCCGGTGGATCGACCGCGGGCTCCTGAGCGCCACGGCCGACGAGTCCGGGCGCAAGGTCGTCGACGGGTTCGAGGTCGCCCAGGTGGCCCGCCAGCACGCCTCGCTCCCCGGGCTGCCAGACGGGCTGGCCAGCTCGGCCCGCAACCGGTTCGTCGGCCTGGTCACGGACATCGTCGTCGACAAGGTGATGGCCCAGGTCGAGCTCCAGTGCGGACCGTTCCGCGTCGTGTCGCTCATGAGCAGCGAAGCCGTGCGCGACCTCCAGCTCGAGCTCGGATCCGTCGCCGTGGCGGTCATCAAGTCCACCGCAGTCGTCGTGGAAGCCCCCCAAGGAGAGTCATGAAGCGCACGATCCCCCTCGCCCTCACCGCCGTCCTGCTGTCCACTGCGCTCGCCGGCTGCGGTGGCGACGACGAGCCCGCCTCGGGCGACGGGGGCGACGCAGGCGAGACGACGCTGGTCGTCTACGCCGCGGCCTCGTTGACCTCCACGTTCGAGGACATCGCCGACGAGTTCGAGTCGACCCACGACGGGGTCACGGTGCAGTTCAACTTCCAGGGCTCCTCGGACCTGGTCGCCCAGCTGCAGGAGGGTGCGCCCGCCGACGTGTTCGCGTCCGCGGACGAGGCCAACATGGACAAGCTCACGGCGGACGACCTCCAGGGCTCGGAGCCCGAGCTGTTCGCCTCGAACACCCTCGAGATCGCGGTGCCGCCGGGCAACCCGGCCGGCGTCGAGTCTTTCCAGGACCTCGCCGAGGACGGGCTGAACCTGGTCGTCTGCGCGCCGGAGGTGCCGTGCGGGGCCGCCACCCAGAAGGTCGCGGAGTCGGCAGGGGTGGAGCTCGCGCCGGTGAGTGAGGAGCAGTCGGTGACCGACGTGCTCGCCAAGGTCACCACGGGTGAGGCCGACGCCGGCCTGGTCTACGTCACCGACGTGCTCGTCGCCGGCGACGACGTCGAGGGCGTGGAGTTCCCCGAGTCGTCGGCCGCGGTCAACCTCTACCCGATCGCCACCCTCGGCGAGAGCGAGAACCCCGACCTGGCGCAGGAGTTCGTCGACCTGGTCCTGGGGCAGACCGGGCAGTCGATCCTCGGGGACGCCGGCTTCGCACCCGCTCCCTGACCGTGACCGGCTCCCGCGGCCGGGTCGGCGTACCGACCTGGATCTTCCTGCCCGCCCTGGCGGGAGCGTGCTTCGTGCTCCTGCCATTGCTGGCGATCGTGCTGCGCACGCCGTGGAGCAGGTTCTTCGAGCTGGTCACGTCCGAGGCGTCCCGGGAGGCGCTCCAGCTGAGCCTGCGCACCTCCGCCACGAGCACGGTGCTGTGCCTGGTGCTCGGGATCCCGATGGCGCTCGTCCTCGCCCGGACCGAGTTCCGCGGCCAGGGCCTGCTGCGTTCCTTGGTCCTGCTTCCCCTGGTCCTGCCGCCGGTGGTGGGCGGCATCGCGTTGCTCTACACCTTCGGCCGGCGCGGACTGCTGGGGGAGTCGTTCGAGGTCCTGGGCGTGCAGGTCGCGTTCTCCACCACGGCCGTGGTGCTCGCCCAGACCTTCGTCGCGCTGCCCTTCCTCGTGGTCAGCTTCGAGGGGGCGCTGCGGACCGCCGGCCAGAAGTACGAGGTGGTGGCCGCGTCGCTGGGCGCACGTCCCACCACGGTCCTGCGCCGCGTCACCCTCCCGCTGGTCCTGCCGGGCCTGGTGTCCGGCACCGTCCTGGCGTTCGCCCGGTCGCTGGGCGAGTTCGGCGCCACGATCACCTTCGCGGGCAGCCTGCAGGGGGTCACCCGCACGCTCCCGCTCGAGATCTACCTGCGCCGCGAGACCGACGCCGAGGCGGCGGTCGCCCTCTCCCTGGTGCTGGTCCTGGTCGCCGTGCTGGTCATCGGGTTCGCACGGCAGGGCAGGGGGAGCAGCCTGTGAGCCTCCACTTCGACGCAGCCGTGCTCGAGCGGTCCGTCGACGTCTCCCTCGAGGTCGGGAACGGCGAGACGGTCGCGCTGCTGGGGCCCAACGGGGCGGGGAAGTCCACCGTGCTCGCAGTCGCCGCCGGACTGCTGCGTCCCGACCGGGGCCGGGTCAGCCTCGACGGTCGCCCGCTGACCGTGCGGGGGCACCCGGAGCGGGACGTCGACGTACCTCCGCACGACCGGCACGTGTCCCTGCTCGCCCAGGAGCCGCTGCTCTTCCCGCACCTCAGCGTCCTCGACAACGTCGCCTTCGGCCCCCGGAGCCGAGGGCGGTCGCGCGCGGCGTCCCGGGAGGCAGCTTCCCACTGGATCGCGGAGGTCGGCATCGAGGAGCTGGCGGCCCGCAAGCCCGCCCAGCTCTCCGGTGGGCAGGCCCAGCGCGCCGCTGTCGCGCGCGCCCTGGCCTCCGACCCCGGCCTCCTGCTCCTCGACGAGCCGATGGCCGCACTCGACGTCGCCGTCACGCCGGCCCTGCGCCAGACCCTGCGACGCGTGCTCGAGGACCGGACCGTCCTGCTGGTCACCCACGACCCGCTCGACGCCCTCGTGCTGGCGGACCGGGTGGTGGTGATCCACGACGGCAAGGTCGTCGAGCACGGTCCGTCCTCGGAGGTCCTGGCCCGTCCGCGCAGCACGTTCACCGCCCAGCTCGCCGGTCTCAACATGCTCAGCGGCACCTGGGTGGACGGTGGCGTGGACACGCCGTCCGGGCACCGCCTCGAGGGTCGCGTCGCCGGCGCGCAGCCGGAGGACGGGAGGCCCGTCGTCGCGGTCTTCCCGCCCCACGCGGTGAGCATCTTCCTCGAGCGTCCCGGCGGGAGCCCGCGCAACGCGCTCGACGTGACGATCACCCACCTCGAACCCCACAGCGGGCAGATCCGCGCCCGGACCGACGAGGTCACCGCCGACGTCACGCCGCAGTCGGCCGCCGAGCTCGACCTCGTGCCGGGGTCACGGGTCTACTTCACCGTCAAGGCCAACGAGGTCCTCGTCTACGCCATCTGACGGCCTCCGGACCCGGACGACACTGCCGACCTGCAGCAGCGGCGACGCACCGCCGGCCTCCGCCGAGACGTCGTACGCACCGGTCTGCGAGCAGCAGTCGTCGCCGCACCCGCACGCGTCCTGCGCGCCACCCGTGCCGCCCGTTCCGCCCGTTCCGATGGCCCCGCAGCAACCCTCGCCGCGCCAGGCCGCGCGCCCCTCCTTGACGGCGACGGCCGCGATCACCAGCCCCGCGACCGGATCGGCCCAGGACCACCCGAGCGTTGCGTTGAGCACCAGCCCGACCAGGAGGACGGCCGAGAGGTAGGTGCAGAGCAGGGTCTGCGTCGAGTCCGCCACGACCGCGTTCGACCCGAGCGCCCTCCCGGTGCGTCGTTGCGCCCAGGAGAGGAACGGCATGATCGCCAGCGAGGCGATCGCCAGGCCGATGCCGACGGGGGAGTGCTCCGGGTCGTGGTCGCTCAGCAGCGCCCGCACCGACTCGAGGGACACGTAGGCGGCGAGGGCGAAGAACGAGAACGCCATCAGCCGTAAGGCGAGGCGCTCGCGCGTCTCCGGGAGCCGGTGGCGGAACTGCCACAGGATGATGAGGCCGCTCGAGACCTCGACGATGGAGTCGAGGCCGAAGCCGACCAGCGCCACGGATCCGGCGACCACGCCGGCGGTGATCGCGATGACCGCCTCGACGAGGTTGTACGCCACCGACGCCGCGGCCAGCAGCTGCGCCCGTCGGCCGAGCCGCGCCCGATCGGCGACCGAGACGGTCGAGCTGCTCATCGGGTGGCGGCCTCGACGCCGTAGGTCCCGCAGAGGGTCACCGCGTCGCCCGTCAGGGCCAGCATCTTCTCCGCGCCAGACAGCATCTCCATGGTCGCCTCCGGGTGTGCGAGCGAGTAGAGGGACGCCCGGCCCTGCGGTCGCACCTGAGCGATGCCGCAGTCGACGAGGCAGGCCAGGTGCTGCGACACGGTCGACTGGGCGAGCCCCAGGTGGCGCACCAGGTCGACCACCCGGTGCTCGCCCAGCACGAGGTGCTGCACGATCGCCAGCCGGGACCGGTCGCTGAACCCGTGGAACAGGCACGCGGCCGCGGTCAGCGCGCTGGTCTCGGCCCGTCGGTCATCGGCAAGCACCTCTGTCATCGGCATTCGCCGATGTTGTCACACGGATGCGGACCGCGCCACCACGTCTCAGCGGTCGATCATCCGCTGCATGGCCTCCGGGTAGCGATCGCCCTGGACCTTCACCGAGCGCGAGGCGTGGTCGAGCTCGTCGAGGTCCTCGGCGTCCAGCTCGAGGTCGGCGGAGCCGAGGTTCTCGTCGAGGCGCTCCAGCCGGCGGGTGCCGGGGATGGGCACGATCCACGGCTGCTGGGCGAGCAGCCACGCGAGCGCGACCTGACCGACGGTGGCGCCGAGCCGGTCGGCGACGACCGTGATGCGGTCGACCAGGGCGAGGTTGGCCTCGAGCGCCTCGCGCTCGAACCGGGGCAGGTTGGCGCGGATGTCGCCCTCGCCGAACTCGGTCGCGGCCGTCACCTGACCGGTGAGGAAGCCGCGGCCGAGCGGGCTGAACGGGACGAACCCGATGCCCAGCTCCTCGAGGGCGGGGAGGATCTCGTCCTCGGGCTCGCGCCAGAAGAGGGAGTACTCGCTCTGCAGCGCGGTGACGGGCTGCACGGCGTGGGCGCGCCGGATGGTGCCGACTCCGGCCTCGGACATGCCGAAGTGGCGGACCTTCCCGGCCTCGATGAGCTCCTTGACGGTGCCGGCGACGTCCTCGATGGGGACGTCGGGGTCGACGCGGTGCTGGTAGAGGAGGTCGATGGAGTCCGTACGCAGTCGCCGCAACGAGCCGTCGACGGCAGCGCGGATGCGGTCGGGTCGGCTCGTGACGCCGACCTGGTTGCCGTCGGCGTCGAGGTCGAAGCCGAACTTGGTGGCGATGACGACCTGGTCGCGCACCGGCTGGAGGGCCTCGCCGACGAGCTCCTCGTTGTGGAACGGGCCGTAGACCTCGGCGGTGTCGAAGAACGTGACACCCCGGTCCACCGCGGCGCGCAGGAAGGAGATCATCTCGTCGCGGGGCGGGCGCGGGCCGAAGGACTGGCTCATGCCCATGCACCCCAGTCCGGGCGCGGAGACCTCGAGGCCCTGGCTCAGTACGCGTGTGCTCATGCGGGTACGTCCTCTCGTGGCGGCGATGCGCCGTGGGTCAGGCCTCGGGTCAGGCCTCGGGTCGGGCTCCGGGTCGGGCTTCGGGGATGTCACGGCCGGTCAGCCGTACGTGGGGTACTGGGGCCAGCCCTCGGGGCTGTCCTCCCAGTCCTGCTGCCGTCCGTAGACGGTGCGGTCCATGATGTGGGCGGTCGGCAGGATCGCCTCCGTGCCGCGTGCGGTGGTCATGTAGGTGAGGTAGGGCGTGCCGTCCTTCAGCAGGTAGTAGGAGTAGCCCGGCAGCTGGCCCTCGTTGCCCTCGTCGTCGGTCCGGGTCCAGCCCCAGTCGTAGTGGTAGGTGGTGTCGTACGACGACACCCAGGTGTGGTCCCAGCCGCGTTCCGCGCGCCAGGCCTCCAGCTTGTCGATCGGAGCCTGCGCGACCATCGCGAAGGCGATCCCCTCGTCGGCGACCCGGTCCATGTCGGCGGGGAGGTTGTCGACGGCCCAGGTGCAGCTCGGGCAGCCAGCGTCCCAGGACGGGTCGAACATGACGTTCTGGACCATCAGCAGGTAGCGGCCGTCGAACAGGTCTGTGAGCCTCACGGGCCCGTCGGGACCGGTGAACGTGTAGTCGTCGACCTCGACCATCGGCAGCCGCCGTCGCGCGGCGGAGACCCGGTCGTCGAGCCGGGTGACCTCCTTCTCGCGGGCGACCTGCTCGGCGAGCGCTGCGTCGAAGGTGGAGCGGTCGGCCACCGGGGGCGCGGCGGCGGGCTGGTCGAGCTTGTCCATGAGGTCTCCTCCGTGACGTGGGGCGTGGGGCGTGGACCTCGAGCCTCCCGCGGTGCTGCATGGAGGGGAAGACCCCTGGGGCGGTGGTGGGCCGCCCGCCGATCGGCCCTCTCCGAGCCCCTGCGTCAGGCCAGGACCGGGTGCCCGATGATCTCCTCGGCCCGCTCCCACAGCCAGGCGCCGAGGTGCGGGTCCGCGGTCGAGGGCACGGGCTGGGCCAGGACGGGCCGGCCGACGGCGGTCCGGTGCGGACCGACGTAGGCCAGGCGCGGCAGCGAGGTGGCGGCGACTGCAGCCGCCGCCGGACGGGCCGCGCGGTCCTTGCCGTGGACGATCGGAGCGACCACGGGGCCGAGCGCCGTCGCGAGCCTGCGGACGACGGGCCCGCGGTGGTGGATGCCCTCCCTGTCGGGGGTGAGGACGTCGATGGCGCTGCCGGGGTGGGCGACGACGGACGTCACTGCCGATCCGAGGGCCGCCAGGCGGCGGCCGAGCTCGAAGCCGAGGATCTCTGCCACGTGTCGGGACATCGCGTAGGCCGTCCGCGGCTCGTAGGCACGCTGGCCCAGCCAGTTGGCACGGTCGAAGGAGATCCGGCGGGTGAGGAGGCTGCCGGTGCTGACCACGCGCGCGGTCCCGGCGCGCTCCAGCGCGGGCATCGCCGGGCCGAGCAGCTCGAGGTGCGCGAGGGCGTTGACGGCCACGGTCCACTCCACGCCGTACGGCCCCGTGGTCCGGGCGCGGGGTGCGTCGATCACTCCCGCGTTGAGGACCAGCGCGTGGAGCGATGCCTCCTGGCCGAGAGTCGTCCCAGCGCTGCGCACGGACGCGGCGTCGGTCAGGTCCATCGTCAGGATCCGGTGCGTGTCGGGACGGGGGAGCAGCGCGCGAGCGGTGCGCGCGCGTGCCGCGGACCGCGCCACCAGCACGATCCGCGCCCCTCGCCACGCAAGGTCCTCCGCCACGAAGTAGCCGATGCCGGACGCGCCACCGGTCACGGCGACGGTTCGTCCGGTGAGGGAGTCGTGCAGGGTGATCTCTGACATGTTTCAAATATTGAAGGAAAACACGAGAAACTTCAAGTCGTGAAGCATCGAGGTAGGCTGCCGGACCATGGGACGGTCACGACGCGAGCGACAGGCCGAGGTCCTGCTCGCCATGCACGACGTCGTCGCGCGCACCGACGCTGCGGTGGCCCCGCTCCTCGTCAAGCACGGCCTGACCCCTGCCACCGCACACCTGCTGTGGCTGGTCGATCCGGCCGCGGCGCCGCCGTCGATGAAGGCGCTGGCAGAGCAGCTGGGGTGCGCACCCTCCAACGTGACCTTCCTCAGCCAGCACCTGGAGACCCGCGGCCTCGCGTTCCGCACCCGGTCGACGGCCGATCGGCGCCAGCGTGTCCTCGGCCTGACCGACGCCGGCGTCGCCGCGCGTGCTGCCGTCGTCGAGCAGGTCGCCCGTCACTCCCCGTTGGCCGACCTCGACGACGCGGCGCTCGACGCCGTCCTCGACGCGCTCCGAGCAGGTCGAGGCGCGCCGTGACCGACGTGCTGGTGATCGGGTCGATCAATGCCGACGTGACCTTCCGCAGCGCCCACTTCGCCGCTCCCGGGGAGACCGTGGTCGCCGAGCAGATCACGCACGCCACCGGCGGCAAGGGAGCCAACCAGGCCGTCGCCGTGGCGCGCGCCGGCGCCGCGGCGAGGCTCGTCGGTGCGGTGGGCGAGGATCCCGCGGGTCGCACCCAGGTGGAGGCGCTCGCGGCCGAGGGCGTCGACACGGACGCGATCACGGTGAGCGGCGTCGCGCCGACCGGCACGGCCTTCGTGGTGGTGGTGTCGTCGGGCGAGAACTCCATCGTCGTGGGCAGGGGAGCCAACGCCACCCTCGACCCCGAGCGTGTCCGAGCCGAGGTGAGCACCACGACCGCGTCCGTCCTCCTGCTGTCGTCGGAGGCCGGCGAGGCCATCGTCGACGCTGCTGCCGGTGCAGCGGCAGACGCCGGCACTCCCCGCGTGGTGGTCAACAACGGTCCGTGGCTCCCGCTCGCGCCTCGGAGCCTCGCCGTGGCCGATCCCCTCGTGGTCAACGAGCACGAGGCGCGCCACGCCTGCCCGGAGGCCGCCGAGCTGTCGGGCACCGACCTCGCCGACGCCGTGCGGCACGCGCACGGATCGAGGTCGGTCGTGGTCACGCACGGCTCGGACGGAGTCGCGCTGAGCGGGGACCTGACGCGGTGGTTCGACGCGGTGCCGGCGTCCGTCGTCGCCGACACCACCGGTGCGGGTGACGCCTTCGTCGGGACGCTTGCGGCAGCACTGGCGAGAGGAACGACGCTCGAGCAGGCCGTCCGGCTCGGCCAGGAGGCGGGCGCGCGAGCGGTGTCGAGGCACGGTGCTCGGTGACGCAGACGCGACCGACCCGTCAGGCACCGGTCAGTCCGGGCTGACCACGAGCTCCGTGGTCGTGGCGATCGCGAAGGCCCGGCCGTGGGAGAGCGTGTGGCGCCCACGGGCCACCCCCGCACCTGTCACGACATCGCGGGGAACTTGACTCCCGTGTTCGCGTGGCAGCGGTAGCCGAAGGGGTTCTTGGCGAGGTACTGCTGGTGCGGGTCCTCTGCGTAGAAGTACGGCGTCTCGGAGGCGGGGCGGATCTCGGTGGTGATCTCGCCGAGGCCGCGGCGGGCGAGCTCGTCGCCGTACACCTTGGTCAGCTCGCGCGCGGTCTGCTCCTGCTCGGGCGTGGTCCAGTAGATCGCGGAGCGGTACTGGGTGCCGACGTCGTTGCCCTGGCGCATGCCTTGGGTCGGGTCGTGGATCTCGAAGAACTTCTTGAGCAGGTCGGCGTAGGACACCACGGACGGGTCGAAGACCACGCGGACCGCCTCGGTGTGCCCGGTGCGACCGCTGCACACCTCCTCGTAGGTCGGGTTCGGCGTGCTGCCGCCGGCGTAGCCGACCGACGTCGACCACACGCCCGGCACCTGCCAGTAGATCTCCTCCGCGCCCCAGAAGCAGCCGAGGCCGAGGATGGCGACCTCGTGGCCGGCGGGGGCGTCGGGCGTGATCACGGGTGCGTCGAGGACGACGTGGTCGCCCAGGCTCCACATCGACTCCGAGCGGCCGGGCAGGGCCTCGGAGGCGGTGGGCAGGGTGGTGGGCTTGCCGAATCCGAACATGCCTCCATTGTCGCTCGCCACGCAAGAGGCCTACGTAGAACTACGTGGACTAGACGTCGTGCTGTCACCGATGTGCTCCCCGTCACAGGGGAGGAGCCTCATCCCTGCGTGCCCACCTCGGGCCGCGCGGGGAAAGGAAACGCACCATGTCTTCACGTCGATCGGCCCGGCAGCTCATCGTGGCCGTCATGCTCGGAGTGCTCGTCGGGGGTGGCCTGATGGCCATCACGCCGGCCGGGGCACAGGTCAACCAGGCGCTCGAGACGAACTGGAAGAAGATCTGGAAGAAGGAGCTCAAGCCGCTCGCGAACAAGAGCTACTACAAGAAGTCCGAGACGGACGCGAAGTACCAGGCCAAGGGCAGCTACGAGACCGCAGGTTCGGGCTACAGCAAGGCCGAGACCTACTCGAAGGCAGAGGCCGACGCGAAGTACGCCGGCGCGGGATCGTCGTACACCAAGGCGGAGACCGACGCGAAGTACGCCGTCAAGCCGCAGGTGATCCGGGGCATCTTCTCGATGCGCACCACGGCTGCCGCGGCGGGGGCGCTCGTGAGCAACCAGATCAGCTTCGGTCACACGCTGACCACGCCGCCGACCGCGCACCTGATCGACGTGGGTGACCCGGTGCCGGCTGGCTGCAGCGGCACCTCGGCTGCACCGAGCGCGTCGCCCGGACACCTCTGCGTCTTCGTCACCCTCAACAACAACGGTGGATCGCCGCAGATCTACAACGTGGGCGGAGCCGCCAACGCGTCCTCGCCCTTCGGCGCCTACATCGGCAGCGCAGCGGGGGCGGCGGGCAACGTGTTCCTCTACGGGAGCTGGGCGGTAGGCGTCTCGACCCTCGCTTCCGGCGGGGCGGGCTTCGCGCCGGGCAAGGCCCAGGGCGCCGTCGACGGCCGCTGACCAGCACACCTGCACGGAACGGCCGCCGCGCCCCATACGCGGCGGCCGTTCTGGCGCTCGCGAGCCCGGGGTCTACCCTCGCCACGTGACCCAGGAACGCGCCAACAAGACCGGGTTCGAGACGCGTGCGATCCACGCCGGCTACGAGCCCGACGCGATGACCGGGGCGGTCAACCCGCCCATCTACGCCAGCAGCACCTACAAGCAGGACGGTGTCGGTGGCCTGCGCGGCGGCTACGAGTACAGCCGCTCGGGCAACCCCACGCGTACGGCGCTCGAGGGCGCGCTCGCGGCGGTCGAGGACGGCGAGCGCGGGTTCGCCTTCGCGTCCGGACTGGCTGCCGAGGACGCGATCATCCGCGCCCTCACCGCACCCGGCGACCACGTCGTCATCCCGGACGACGCCTACGGTGGCACCTTCCGACTCTTCGACAAGGTCGCCAAGCTCTGGGGCACCGCCTACAGCGCCGCTCCGGTCGCCGACACCGAGGCGGTCGCCGCGGCGATCGAGCCCGGTCGCACCAAGCTCGTGTGGGTCGAGACGCCGACCAACCCGATGCTCACCATCGGCGACATCGAGGCGCTGGCCTCGGTCGCCCACGACGCCGGCGCGCTGCTCGTCGTCGACAACACCTTCGCCTCGCCCTACCTCCAGCAGCCGCTCACGCTCGGCGCCGACGTGGTCGTGCACTCGACGACCAAGTACGTCGGTGGGCACAGCGACGTCGTCGGGGGAGCGGTGGTCGTGCGCGACCTCGACCTCGCCGACAAGGTCGGCTTCCACCAGAACGCCATGGGTGCCGTCGCCGGACCGTTCGACGCGTTCCTCACCCACCGCGGCCTCAAGACCCTCGGCGTGCGCATGGACCGCCACTGCGACAACGCCGAGACGGTCGTCGCCTTCCTCGACGGCGACCCGCGCGTCACCGAGGTGATCTACCCCGGCCTCGCCGCGCACCCCGGACACGAGGTCGCCGCCCGGCAGATGAAGCGCTTCGGCGGGATGATCTCCTTCCGTGTCGCCGGCGGCGTCGAGCGCGCGCTCGCGGTGTGCGAGCGGGCAGAGGTCTTCACCCTCGGCGAGTCGCTCGGCGGGGTCGAGTCGCTCATCGAGCACCCGGGCCGGATGACGCACGCCAGCGTTGCCGGCACCGACCTCGAGGTCCCCGACGACCTGATCCGGCTCAGCGTCGGCATCGAGACCGCCGACGACCTCGTCGCCGACCTCGACCGCGCGCTCGGCTGACAGGCGTTGCGTATCACCGGCGTCGAGGTGAGAGGCTGAGCCGTGGCCGCTCCCCAGAACACCGACATCCGGTTCTCGCTCGCCAACGAGCGCACGTTCCTCGCCTACGAGCGGACGGCCATCGGCCTGGTCGCGGCATCGCTCGCGGTGTTCCACCTGCTCGACCCGTCGTGGCCCCAGAAGCTCCTCGGGCTGCTGCTCGTCGCGTCCGGGGTGATCGCCTCGGCGGGTGGCTGGCTGCGCTACCGCCAGGCCGAGCGGGCGATCCGTGAGGGCCATGACCTGCCCACGGGCAACACCGTGCACGTGATGGCCGCCGCCGTGATCGTGGTGATCATCGCCGCCGGCATCTCGGTGGTCGTGTGAGCGGCTCTTCCTGCGTGGTGTGCGTCGACTTCGGGTCGACCTTCACCAAGGCGGCGCTGGTCGACCTCGCGAGCGGTGACCTCCTCGCCACCGCCAGCCACCCGACCACGCTCCCGGACGCCGGCGGCCACGGCGACGTGCTCGACGGGTACGACGCCTGCGTCGCCGTGCTGGTCGCCCAGGACGTCCGGGCCGAGGACGCCGACGTGCTCGCCTGCTCGTCGGCCGGCGGCGGGCTCCGGATCGCCGTGGTCGGCAACGAGGAGCTCGTCACCGCGGAGGCCGGCCGTCGGGTCGCGCTGTCGAGCGGCGGGAAGGTCGTGCTGGTGCTGTTCGGCGGCCTGGACGACGCCAAGCTCGCCGACCTCCGGGCCGCCGAGCCCGACGTCGTGCTGCTCGTCGGCGGGACCGACGGCGGCAACGCCGAGGTCCTCGAGGGCGATGCGGCGTTCCTCGCCCGCGTGCCGTGGGCCGGGCCGGTGGTGGTCGCCGGCAACATCGAGTCGCAGCCGCTGGTCGCCGACCTGCTCGCCGGCTCGGGCACGCCGCACGTGCTGGCCGACAACGTCGTGCCCCGCATCGGCGTGCTCGCCCCCGACAGCGCGCGCCGCGCGATCCGCGAGATCTTCCTCAGCCACGTGATCGGCGGCAAGCACCTCAGCAGCCGCACCGACGCGTACGGGAGGTCGTTCACCGAGCTGGTCCGCGGCGCGACCCCCGACATCGTGCTGACCGGCGTCGAGCTGCTCGCCCGGGGCCTCGACGACCAGCACCCGGGCGCGGGCGACGTGGTCGTCGTCGACGTCGGCGGTGCCACCACCGACGTGCACAGCGTGGTCGAGCTCGACCCCGAGGACTCGGGCCTGGCGCGCGAGGTCGTCGCCACCACGCCCGTCACCCGCACCGTCGAGGGCGACCTCGGCATGCGGTGGTCGGCGATCTCGACGGTCGAGGCCGCGGGTCGCGACGACCTGCACGCGGCCGCCGTACGACGCCGGGCTGACCCGGACTACCTGCCCGACTCGGCCGAGGAGCAGGACGCGGACCTCGAGATCGCGGCCGCCGCGGTCCGGATCGCGCTGGAGCGGCACGCCGGTCGCAGCAAGGTCGTGGTCAGCCCCGAGGGGCGCGTGGTGGAGCGCAGCGGCAAGGACCTCCGCGAGGTCGACCTGCTGGTCGGCTCGGGTGGGGTGCTGCGCCACGGCGGTCCCGATGCCGTGCGCCGGGTGCTGCTTCCGGCGACGGGCGACGCCTTCGAGGGCGGGTGGCAGCTGCCGCGCGACCCGAAGGTCGTCGTCGACGTCGACTACGTGCTGGCCGCCGCGGGGCTGCTCGCGCACGACCACGGCGTGACGGCACACAGGCTGGTGCGAAGGCTCGGTCACCGGGACGGCTAACGTGGGCGGGTGAGCGACGAGCGCACTCCGGATCCGGAGCAGGCCACCCCATCCGACGAGGAGACGGGGCGGCGACGGATCTTCGACCTGATCGGTCGCGGCGACGTCGACGAGGACCGGCTCACCGAGCGCATCGTCGCGCAGTGGGCACAGATGCGCGCCGAGCGCCGCGTCGAGCAGCCGACGACCTTCACCACCGGTCCGTCGAACTTCAGCCGCGCCCAGGTGCCGTGGGGTCTCGACCTCGCCGCCGCCTGGTCCTGGCGCCTGATCATCATCGCGGCCGCGGCCTACGGGGTGCTGTGGCTGCTGGCCTACTTCGCGGTCATCACGTTCCCGATCGCGATCGCCCTGCTGATCGCCGCGCTCTGCACGCCGCTGGTCAACGCGTTGCGCGGTGCCGGGCTGCCGCGTGGTCCGGCCACCGGTGTGGTGATGATCGTCGGCATCGCCTCGGTGGCGCTGCTGCTCACCTTCGTCGGCCAGCAGGTCGCGCAGGGCGCCAACGACCTCGCCGACTCCGTCGTGCAGGGCCTGGGCCAGGTCCGCGACTGGCTGCGCAACGGGCCCCTCTCGATCTCCGACTCGCAGCTCGACGGCTACATCAAGCAGGTGCAGGGCGCGATCACCGAGAGCACGGGCACCGACGGTGTGGTGACCCGGGTGACCGAGGTCGGCACGGCGCTCGGCCACGTGGTCGCCGGCTTCTTCATCGTGCTCTTCTCCACCTACTTCTTCCTCGCCGACGGTGAGCGCATCTGGTCGTGGATGGTGCGCATCGCCCCGCGCGCCGGCCGCGAGCGGGTCGACGCCTCGGGCCGCGTGGCCTGGCGCTCGCTCACCCAGTTCGTCCGCGCGACGGTCATCGTCGCGCTGGCCGACGCGATCGGCATCATGATCGTCGCGGCGATCCTCGGTGTTCCGTTCGTCGTCGCGATCGGCGTGCTGGTGTTCCTCGGCGCCTTCGTGCCGATGATCGGTGCCACCGTCGCCGGGTCGGTCGCCATCCTGGTCGCGCTGGTCGACCAGGGCCCGTTCACCGCCCTGCTGATGTTCGGTGGCGTGATCCTGGTCCAGCAGATCGAGGGCCACATCCTCCAGCCGTTCCTGATGGGCCGCTTCGTGTCCCTGCACCCGCTCGGTGTGATCGTGGCGATCGGCTGCGGCGTGCTCGTGGCGGGCGTCGCGGGCGCGCTCATCGCCGTACCCCTCGCGGCGGCCGGCAACGCCGTCGCCCAGCACCTCGCGAGCTACACCTCCATCGGCGAGGAGGACCACGAGGAGGCGCTCGAGGAGGACATCGCGCCACCTCCCACTGAGGGCGACCTGATCCCCGAGGACGACAGCCCGCTGGCCGGCCCGGCCGCGCCGGAGGAGGAGGACGAGAAGTGACCGAGGCGGTGACCGAGGCGGTGACGCTCGCCGACATCATGGCCGCCCGCGAGGTGCTGGGCGACCACGTCGTGACGACGCCCATCGAGAGCTCGCGGTGGCTCTCGGCCCTCGTCGGCGGCCCGGTGTCGCTCAAGTGCGAGAACCTCCAGCGCACCGGTTCCTTCAAGTCACGCGGTGCGTTCGTCCGCATCTCGCGGCTCACGCCGGAGGAGCGGGCGCACGGCGTCGTCGCGGCCTCCGCGGGCAACCACGCGCAGGGGGTCGCCCTCGCCGCGACCACGCTGGGCATCAGGTCGACGGTGTTCATGCCCGAGGGTGCGCCGATCCCCAAGGAGAAGGCGACCCGCGGCTACGGCGCCGACGTCGTCTTCCACGGCCGCTACCTCGAGGACTCGCTCGCCGCCGCCCGTGCCTTCGCCGAGGAGACCGGCGCCGTCCTGATCCACCCCTTCGACCACGTCGACGTCGTCGCGGGCCAGGGCACGCTCGGGCTCGAGGTCCTCGAGCAGTGCCCGGACGTCCGCACCGTGCTCGTCCCCACCGGCGGAGGCGGGCTGCTGGCCGGGGTGGCGATCGCGATCAAGGCGTTGCGCCCCGACGTACGCGTCGTGGGGGTGCAGGCCGAGGCGGCCGCCGCGTTCCCCGGCTCGCTCGCGGCCGGTCAGCCCGTGCCGCTGGAGTCGATGAGCACGATGGCCGACGGCATCGCGGTCGGCCGTCCCGGCGACATCACCTTCGCGGCCGTGCGCGACCACGTCGACGAGGTCGTGACGGTCTCGGAGGAGTCGCTGTCGGTCGCCCTGCTGGCGCTGGTCGAGCGGGCCAAGCAGGTCGTCGAGCCCGCCGGCGCCGCCGCGGTGGCCGCCCTCCTCGACGACCCGACCGGCTTCGAGACCCCGGCCGTCGCGGTGCTGTCGGGCGGCAACATCGACCCGCTGCTGCTCAGCAAGGTGATCCGCCACGGGCTGTCCGCCGCCGGGCGCTACCTCTACCTCCGCGTCCTCATCCCCGACCTCCCCGGCGGCCTGGCCGCTCTGCTGACCGACGTCAGCGAGACCGGCGCCAACGTGCTCGAGGTCGCCCACGAGCGGATCTCGCCCACCCTGACCCTCAACGAGGTCGAGGTGCGGATCCAGCTCGAGACCCGCGGCGAGCCGCACGCCGAGCAGGTGCTCGCCCGGCTCCGCGAGCGCGGCTACCGCGTCGACTGAGGCGTCGTGCTCCTGCTCTGTCGGGAAATGCGGAGAAGCGGTGCATGAAACGGATTCCCGCGTCGGGGAGTCCTCCTCACGCACCGCTCCGGGGAGCGAGCCGGGCGCTCAGGCCCGGTAGGGCTCCGCGTCGACGATCTCGACCGAGAACTCCTTGCCGGTGGGCGCGGTGTAGGAGACCGTGTCGCCCTTCGACTTGCCGTTGATCGCGGCGCCGAGCGCCGTCTGGGGGGAGTAGACGTCGAGCTCGTCGCCCTCGGAGAGGTTCTCGCGGGCCCCGAGGAGGAACTTCTCCTCGTCGCCGCCGGCGATGCGCGCCGTGACGACCATGCCGGGCTCGACGATGCCGTCGTTGGCCGGCGTCTCGCCGACCTCCGCGCGCCGGAGCATGTCCTCGAGCTGGCGGACGCGGGCCTCCTGCTTGCCCTGGTCGTCCTTGGCGGCGTGGTAGCCGCTGTTCTCCTTGAGGTCGCCCTCGTCGCGCGCGGCCGCGATCTTCTCGATGATCTCCTGGCGCTTGGGGCCCCGGAGGTCGTCGAGCTCGGCCTGCAGCTTGTCGTAGGCCTCCTGGGTCAGCCAGATGGTGCCCTGGTCGGTCATGTCAGTACTCCTGCTTCACGTGCGCCTGCGCTGGGGATGTGCCTCAGCGCAACCGCATCCGGTCGGTGGATCTCTTCCGTCCGATCAGGGTCAGCGCGGCGCAGACGTGGGCCAGCGCTGCCGGACGGGCAGATGAACAGGCTAGCAACAGCAGCCGAAAAGCGCAGGTCGAGCGCTCTCCCGGGTGTGTACGACGCTCAGCGGGGGCGGGGCTGGTCGGGTGTCGTGCAGCCGAGCTTCTCCACCGCGGTGGCCTCGCGCTCGGTGCGGATCACCACGTCGTTGTTGCCGTTGGTGGGGGTGAAGGCGACCTCGCCGACGGCCGTCTTGTCCGCGGCGAGCGCCCGCAGCCGGCAGGTGGCCTGCACGTCGCCCTCGAGGCGCACGTCGACGCGTGCGGTGGTCTCGCTGCTGCTGACGATGTCGAACGAGACGAGCTCCGAACGCACCTCGGGGGAGCCGTGGAAGAACGCCGCCCACGCGAGCCACACGAGACCCACGACGGCCAGCACTGCGGTGGCGCCGATGGCCACGGGCCGGCGCCAGGGCGCGGGCGCGCCGTAGCGGTCGGCGAGGTCGGTGGTCACCGGTGAAGCCTAAGTCGCACGTCCTAGGATCGTGCACATGCCCCAGCCCCCCGTCGACCGTTCCACCGACGGTCTCCGACTCATGCACGTCCACGCCCACCCCGACGACGAGTCGAGCAAGGGGGCGGCGTCGACGGCGATGTACGTCGCCGAGGGCGTCGACGTCCACGTCGTCACGTGCACGGGCGGCGAGCGCGGCTCGGTCCTCAACGCCAAGATGGACCGCCCCGAGGTCTGGGAGAACATCAGCGAGATCCGCCGCGAGGAGATGCACCGCGCCCGCGACATCCTCGGCATCCGCCAGGACTGGCTCGGCTTCGTCGATTCCGGGTGGCCGGAGGGCGACCCCAAGCCCCCGCTCCCGGAGGGCTGCTTCGCGCTGGTCCCGCTCGAGGAGTCGACCGAGCGCCTGGTGCGGCTGATCCGCGAGTTCCGCCCGCACGTGATGACGACGTACGACGAGCGCGGCGGCTACCCCCACCCCGACCACATCCGTTGCCACGAGGTCTCCGTCGCCGCCTACCACGCGGCCGGCGACCCGGAGCGGTTCCCCGACGCGGGCGAGCCGTGGCAGCCGATGAAGCTCTACTACCACCACGGCTGGAGCTGGGAGAAGACCAACGCCCTGCACCAGGCCATGGTCGACCACGGCCTGGAGTCGCCCTACGCCGAGCGACTCGAGAAGTGGGAGCGCGAGCCTGAATGGGACGACCGGATCACCACCAAGGTGCCGTGCGGAGACTTCTTCGGCGTCCGCGACCAGGCCCTGCTGGCCCACGCGACGCAGATCGATCCCGACGGCATGTGGTTCGCCATCCCGCGGGAGATCCAGCAGCGGGTGTGGCCCACCGAGGACTACGAGCTGGTCGAGTCGACCGTGCAGAGCACGCTGCCGGAGGACGACCTGTTCGCCGGGATCGCGACCCCCGCACCCTGACATCCCACGACGTGGTCCGAGGTGGGAGACTGGCCCCATGCTCGACCTGCTGATCGTCCTCGCCGTCGACGACCCGACGCCCGCCGACAACGACGTCGTCGCCGGACCGATCGCGTTCGCGATCTGGATCGGCATGATCCTCGCCGTCGTCGTGATCGGCTTCAGCCTCGTCAAGCAGCTGCGCAAGGCCCAGGCCGCGAAGGACGCCGGCGTCTACGGCGACGAGCCGGTCGACACCACGGGGACGAGCGAGAGGGCCGACACCGCCGACGAGCGGTGAGCCCGGACGCGCGCCGCTCAGACGGCGTGCACCCGCAGCACCCGCGCCTCCTCCGGGTGGAGGACCGGCAGCGCGACGCCGGCGACGGCCAGCACCCGACCGGTGAGCGTGGCACCGGAGGCTGACCAGCCGTCGGTGAGGTCGGCGCCACCGGCGACGGGGGGCAGCTCCTCGGTGAGGCGGTAGTGGCGGTCCGGGTCGAGCCCGGTCAGCCGCAGCGCCGCGGGGTGCTGGGTGTCGGTGGAGGCGACGGTCGCGACGACGTACCACCCCTCGCTGCGGTCCGCGGCGACGACGCCGGTGACGAGCACGGCGGGGTCGGCGTGGTCCGGGTGCACCAGGGTGCCGGTGCCGATGAGGGGCCGGACGCGCTTGTGCAGCTCGATCCACGACGCCAGCTCGGCCAGGGCCGTCGCGTCGAGCCCGGTCATGTCCCACTCGATCCCGAAGTGGTGCAGCAGGGCGGTGGCCGCGCGGTAGCGCAGGGTGTGCGTCCGCTCGGTGGTGTGCGAGGTCGGAGGTCCGACGTGCGCGCCCACCAGCTCCGGCGGCACCAGGAGCGAGGTCCAGCGCTGGAGGTGCTGGCGCTCGAGGGGGTCGTTGGTGTCGCTGGCCCAGACCCGGTCGGTGCGCGCCAGCACGCCGGCGTCGACCCGGGCACCGCCCGACGAGCACGACTCGATCTCGAGCGTGGGGTGGGCCGCGCGCAGCTCGTCGAGCAGCGCGTAGGTCGCCAGGGTCTGGCCGTGGACCGCCGGCCGTCCGTCGTGGGTGACGTCGGTGAGGTCGCGGTTGTGGTCCCACTTGAGGTAGGCGATGTCGAGGTCGCCGAGCAGCGCCAGGAGCGCGTCGCGCAGGTCGGCGTACGCCGCCTCGTCCTGGAGGTCGAGCACCTGCTGGCGCCGCCAGGCGGGTGGCGCGGCCGCTCGCCCGCGGAGCACCCGCTCGGGGTGCTGTCGCGCGGTCTCGGAGTCGGGGCTGACCATCTCCGGCTCGACCCAGAGGCCGAACTGCATGCCGCGCCCGGTGACGTGCTCGACCAGGGGCCCGAGGCCCCGGGGCCACACGTCGGGGTCGACGGTCCAGTCGCCGAGCGCCGTGGTGTCGTCGCGCCGGCCGAGGAACCAGCCGTCGTCGAGCACGAACCGCTCCACGCCGACGGACGCCGCGACGTCGGCGAGCTCGGCGAGGCGCTCGAGGGACTGGTCGAAGTAGACCGCCTCCCAGGTGTTGGCGATGACGGGTCGCTCCGTGCGGGCGCGCGGCGTGATCGCGCGGAGGTGGGCGTGGAAGCGGTGGCTGAGCGGGTCGAGGCCCGACGGCGACCAGGAACCGAGCAGCTCGGGCGAGCGGTAGGTCTCGCCGGGTGCGAGGACGACCTCCCCGGGCGCCAGCAGCTCGCCGCCACCGAGCAGGCAGTCGCCCTCGGGCGTGCGCTCGGCGTAGTGGGTGTGGTTGCCGCTCCACGCGGTGTGGACGGCCCACGTCTCGCCGGCGCCGAAGGAGAAGCCGGGCGTGCCGGCGACCAGGAGCAGGGTGGCGTCGTGGCCCGTACGACCGTGGCGGGCGTCGCGTCGGTGGGTGCCCTGCACCCACCGGTGCCGCTGCGGGGTCCGTTCCTTGCACCAGCGACCGGTGAGGTCGAGGAGCTCGGTGGCGTGGGCACCCACCGGGAGCGCGGTGAGGACGGCGGACAGGTGCAGGTGGCCGTCGGCGGTGTTGGTCACGCTCGTGCGGGCGTGCAGGAGGCCACCCTCGTCGAGGGCCAGGTCGACGTCGACGCGCCACCCGGCCTCCTCGTCCGTCGAGCTGCAGCTGAGGGTGTCGCCCTCGGGCTCGACGGTCCACCCGACCAGGCTGGGGGCCGCCGCGGGGGCGTCGCCGCCGACGCGGTGGCCGGCCAGGCCGGGGGTGCCGGTGAACCCGCGTGTGCCGTCGGGGACGAGCCCGGTGCGGCGGGAGAGGTCGTACGACGATCGCGAGACGCCCGGTCGGCGCGCGGTCTCGAGCGCGACCAGCGTGGCGTCGTCGACGTCGCCGAGGCCCGCGCCCCAGTGGAGGACCACCGGGATGCCGGAGTCGTCCCGACCGACGACGAGGCTGACGCCCGACCGTGAGAGGTGCAGGGGGACCGACGCGCTCATGCGTCCTCCACGGTGTCGAGGTCGTCCATGTCGGCGGGGTCGACGACCACCAGCTCGCCGACGTGGTCGGCGAGCGCGCCGCTGGCGTGCGCCGAGAGCCCGGAGTCGGTGACCAGCACGGCTGCCTCCGAGAGCCCGGCCATGCTGCTGAGCCCGACGACCCCCCACTTGCTGGAGTCGGCGAGCACGATGAGCCGGCGTGAGCGCTCGATCATCGCGCGGTTGGTCTCGCTCTCCAGGAGGTTGGGGGTGCTGAACCCCGCGCGCAGGTCCATGCCGTGCACCCCCATGAAGAACGCGTCGACGTGCAGGGTGCGCAGCGACGAGACCGCCACCGGACCGACCAGTGCGTCCGAGGGGGTGCGGAGCCCGCCGGTGAGCAGCACCGAGGTGGTGGCGTCGCCGGTGCGGTGCAGCACGTCGGCGACCCACACGGAGTTGGTGACGACCGTGAGGTTCGGGATGCGGGCGATGTGCTCGGTGAGTGCGTGGGTCGTGGTGCCGGCGGAGACGGCGATGGCCATGCCGGTGTGCACGAGCGACGCTGCGGCGGCGGCGATCGCCTCCTTCTCCTGGCGCAGCTGCACGGACTTGGCGGCGAACCCCGGCTCGGACGACGACGGCTCGGCCACGGCGAGCGCCCCGCCGTGGACCTTCTCGAGCAGGCCGTCGCGGTGCAGCGCGACGAGGTCGCGGCGCACGGTCATGTCGGAGACCCCGAGCAGCTCGACGAGGTCGGTGACCCGCACGGTGCCGTCGCGGCTGAGCTCGGCCAGGATCCGGCTCCGCCTCTGCGCGGCGAGCATCAGGCGCTCCGACCAGGCGTGGCGACCTCGCGGACCACGGCGACACCACCGGCCGGCACGACCAGGTCGCCCGCCGCCTCCTGCCCGCTGACGAGCTCGACGCCGTGGACCGGGACGGAGGCCGGACCGGTGTCGTGGTTGATCACGAAGAGCCAGCTCGCCTCCTCACCCACGCGGCGGGTGACCTCGACCGTGGCGGACGCCCCGGGCAGCCGCTCGAGCCCGGCCTCGGCGACCACCTGCGCCACGAGCCGGTCGGTGCCGGACTCGTCGAGGCGGGTGGCGACGTACCACGCGGCGCCGGAGCCGACGGTGCGCCGGGTGATGGCAGGCACGCCCGCCGCGGGCCCGTCGACGTACGACGCCACCGCCTCCGCACCCGTCAGCTCGAGGTCCTCGGCCCACACGTCGGCGACGACCGCGCCGTCGCCCAGGCCCTCGACGCGGACCTGCTCGCCCTCCATCAGCGGGAGGAACTCGGTGCTGCGCACGCCGAGCAGGTCGCGGAAACCGCCGGGATATCCGCCGAGGCGGATGTGGTCGTGCTCGTCGACGATCCCGCTGAAGTAGGTGATCACGACCGTCGCCCCGGCCTCGGCCGCCGCCGTGATGGCGGCGACGGTCGCGTCGGAGGCGAGGTAGAGGGTCGGCACGACGACGAGGTCGTAGCCCGTCAGGTCGGTGCTGGGGTGGACGACGTCGACCCCGACCCCGTGGGCCGAGAGCGAGCGGTGCAGGTCCTCGGCGCGGTCGCGGTAGCGCACGTCGACGCTGGGGTGCGAGTCGAGCTCGCAGCCCCACCAGGCCTCGTAGTCGAAGAGGATCGCGGCCCGGTTGCGCGCAGTGCTGCCCGCGACCTCCTCGATCGCGTCGAGGGTGCGTGACAGCTCGACGACCTCGCGCCACTGGCGGGTGTCGGTGCCGGCGTGGGGGAGCAGCCCGGAGTGGAACTTCTCGGCCCCGGCGCGCGAGGCACGCCACTGGAAGAACAGGACGGCATCGGCGCCTCGGGCGACGTGGGTCATCGAGTTGCGGATCATCTCGCCGTCCACCTTGGCCCGGTTGCGCGGCTGCCAGTTCACCGCGCTGGTCGAGTGCTCCATCAGCAGCCACGGCTTCCCGTCGGCCGTGCCCCGGGTGAGGTCGGCGCTGAAGGCCAGCTCACGGTGGCCGGTCGGCTCCGCGGAGATCAGGTAGTGGTCGTTGGACACGATGTCGAGCTCGCGTCCCCAGCGCAGGTAGTCCATCTCCATCGTCTGGCGCATGACCATGAAGTTGGTCGTCACCGGCACGCCGGGGGAGAGGCGGTGCAGCACGTCGCGCTCGACGACGAAGTTGTCGAGCAGCTGGTCGGAGGAGAAGCGCAGGAAGTCGAGCTGCTGGGTGGGGTTGGCGTGGGTCGGGGCCGACCGGGGCGGCAGCACCTGCTCGAAGTCGTCGTAGCGCTGCGACCAGAAGGCGGTGCCCCAGGCGTCGTTGAGGCGTGCCACGTCGTCGTCGTACGTCCGGCGCAGCCAGGTGCGGAACGCCGCCGCGCTCACGTCGCAGTAGCAGCGGGCGTTGTGGCAGCCGAGCTCGTTGGAGACGTGCCACAGAGCCAGTGCGGGGTGGTCGCGGTAGCGCTCGGCGAGTGCGGTGCACAGCGCCAGCGCGTGCTCGCGGTAGACCGGGGAGCTGGGGCAGAAGGCCTGCCGGCCGCCCGGCCACAAGGTGGTGCCGTCGTGCGTCACCGGGAGGATCTCCGGGTGCCGGCGGGCCAGCCACGGGGGCGGGGACGCTGTCGCGGTGGCGAGGTCCACCCGGACGCCGGCCGCGTGCAGCTCGTCCATCTGCTCGTCGAGCCAGCCGAAGTCCCACTGGTCCGGCCCGGGTTGCAGCCAGGCCCACGAGAAGACGCCGAGGGTGACGAGGTCGACGCCCGCGTCCCGCATCAGGGCGCGGTCCTCGACATGGGCCTCGCGGGACCACTGCTCGGGGTTGTAGTCGCCACCGAAGGCCAGCGCTGGCAGGGGAGTCGGCATGCCGCAACTGTGGCGACCCTCACACGACAAAGTCAACGGCCAGAGGGTGGAAAAGAGTTCGGAAGTGTTCGATCTGGTCCGAAATGTGACCGAACGAGGCTTGACGGGGCTGTGTTGATCGTCACATGCTGTCGGTCCCTGTTGGTTTTTGTCCTCTGGAGGCCCTCGTGTCCCGTTCTCGTTCCAGCGCCGTTCCCCGGTCCACCGTGGCCACCATGTCGGCGACGCGTCGCTCGGTGATGCGCGGCATGGCGCTCAGCGGCCTCGCCGTCGGAGGCGCCAACCTGCTCGCCGCATGCGGTGGCGACGAGGGCGGCGCGGCGTCCGGTGCGGGGGCATCGGTGAAGTTCGGCATCAACGAGGCGGAGGGGACCGGTGCCGCCTACGACCGCCTCAAGGCGATCGGCGAGGCCTACGCGAAGGAGTCCGGCACCAAGGTCGCGCTCAACGCGGTCGACCACAACACGTTCCAGGAGAGCATCAACACCTACCTCCAGGGCACGCCCGACGACGTCTTCACCTGGTTCGCCGGCTTCCGGATGTCGCAGTTCGCCGAGAACGGGCTGATCACCGACCTCAGCGAGGAGTGGCCGATCGACGGGCTCGGCGACTCGTTCAAGCAGGCGGCCACCGCGTCGGACGGCAAGCAGTACTTCGTGCCGATCAGCTACTACCCGTGGGCGGTCTTCTACCGCAAGTCGGTCTTCGAGAAGAACGGCTGGACCGCGCCGACCACCAACGACGACTTCATGGCCCTGATGGACGACATGCAGGGCAAGGGCGTCACCCCGTTCGCCTTCGGCGACAAGGACGGGTGGCCCGCGATGGGCACCTTCGACATCCTCAACATGCGGCTCAACGGCTTCGACTTCCACATGAGCCTGATGGCCGGGGACGAGGCCTGGGACGGCGACGAGGTCAAGGGCGTCTTCGACACCTGGCGCAAGCTGCTGCCCTACCACCAGGAGGACCCGCTGGGCCGCACCTGGCAGGAGGCCGCGACCTCGATGGGCAAGGGCGAGTGCGGGATGTACCTCCTCGGCACCTTCGTGGTGGACGCCCTCGGTGAGAACGGCGAGGACCTCGACTTCTTCACCTTCCCCGAGCTCGACTCCTCGATCGGGTCCGACGCGCTCGACGCACCCATCGACGGCTTCTGCGTCGCCGCGGCCGGCAAGAACCAGGAGGCCGGCAAGGCGATGGCGAAGTGGCTCGGCAGCGCCGCCGCCGCCGACGCGGGCAACAACAACGCGGACGCGCCGTTCATCGCCGCCAACGACGGCGCCAGCACCTCGACCTACAGCGACCTGCAGAAGAAGTCCGCGGAGGTCGTGGGTGCTGCGGCCAACATCGCCCAGTTCATGGATCGCGACACCAACGCCGACTTCGCCAACACGGTGATGATCCCGTCCATCCAGGCCTTCCTGAAGGACCCCGACGACATCGACGGGGTCACCTCCAGCATCCAGGAGCAGGCCAACTCGATCTTCGGCTGAGCCATGACCCACATCGACGAGGCGCCACGGCCGGCGACGGCCGTGGCGCCGGCCCAGGGCCGGGCGAAGAAGCTCCCGGGGCGCGACCGCGCGACGGTCATCATCATGGTGACGATCCCGCTGGTCCTGGTGGTCCTGCTGGTCTGGGTGCCGGCCCTGCTCTCGGTCGTGCTGTCGTTCGGCAAGTGGAACGGGTTCGGTGACCTCGACACGATCGAGTGGGTCGGCGTCCAGAACTACCAGGACATCTTCACCATCTACCCGGCCTTCTGGCCGGCCGTGCAGCACAACCTGATCTGGCTCGGCTTCCTGTTCGTCTTCCCCACTGTCCTGGGCATGCTCCTCGCCGTGGTGCTCGACCGGGAGATGAAGGGCAGCCGGTTCTACCAGACGGCGTTCTACATGCCGGTCGTCCTGTCGCTGGCCCTCATCGGCTTCATCTGGCAGCTCTTCTACTCCCGCGACCAGGGGCTCATCAACCAGGTCTTCCACTCGCAGGTGGACTGGTACGGCGACCCCGACATCAACCTGTGGGCGGTGCTGGTCGCCACGGCCTGGCGTCACACCGGCTACATCATGCTGATCTACCTGGCGGGCCTGAAGGGTGTCGACGCCAGCCTCCGCGAGGCGGCAGCGGTCGACGGTGCCAGCGAGGTGAAGACCTTCTTCCACGTGATCTTCCCGGTCATGCGGCCGATCAACATGGTCGTCATCGTCATCGTGGTCATCGAGTCACTGCGCGCCTTCGACCTGGTGTGGGTGATCAACAAGGGCCGCAACGGCCTGGAGGTCATCGGCGCCCTGGTCGCACAGAACGTCATCGGCGAGGCCACGCGCTACGGCTTCGGCTCCGCTCTCGCCGTCATCATGATGCTCATCTCGTCGATCTTCATCACCATCTACCTGCGGACCGTGTTCCGTGAGGAGCGCAACCGATGACCTACGAGACGCCCGTCGCGACCCCGGCCCCGGCACGGGCGACGCCCCCGACCCGCAAGGAGGGGGGCGTGCTCAGCAAGCGCCGCGGCACGATCGCCACGGTCATCGTCGCGCTGCTCGCGCTGGCGTGGCTCTTCCCGCTGCTGTGGGCGCTCGTCAACTCCTTCCGGGAGTACGACTACACCCAGGCCAACGGCTACCTGTCCTTCGGCGGCTGGACGACCAGCAACTACGAGCAGGCGTGGACGCAGGGCAACTTCGGGCTGCACATGAGGAACTCGCTGCTCATCACCGTCCCGGCGGTGCTGCTCACGCTCTGGCTGTCCTCGATGGTCGCCTTCGTGCTCGCCCGCTTCAGCTACCGCTTCAACCTCGCCCTGCTCGGCGTCTTCCTCGCCGCCAACCTGCTGCCGCCGCAGGCGCTGCTCATCCCGGTCTTCCGGATGTTCCGCGAGGTCCCGCTGCCGTACTTCATGAGCGACTCGGGGTCGATGCTCAACAGCTTCTGGGCGCTGATCCTCGTCAACACGGCCTTCCAGCTGGGCTTCTGCACCTTCGTGCTGAGCAACTACATGAAGACGCTGCCGCACGAGATCTACGAGTCGGCCGAGCTCGACGGCGCGAGCGTGTGGCGCCAGTACTGGCAGCTGACGATGCCGTTGGTCCGACCCGCGCTCGCCGCCCTCGCGACGCTGCAGGTCACCTGGGTCTACAACGAGTTCTTCTGGGCCACCGTCCTCATCCAGCAGGGGAACAAGCTCCCGGTGACCTCGGCGCTGAACAACCTGCGCGGTCAGTTCTTCACCGACACCAACCTCGTCGCGGCCGGCTCGATCATCGTGGCGCTGCCGGTGCTCGTCGTGTTCTTCGCGCTGCAGAAGCAGTTCGTGTCCGGTCTGACCCTGGGCTCGACCAAGGGCTGACGCGGCAGTCGTCAGCGGCCGACCCAGCGGCCTGCCCGCATCACCCGTACGACCTCGAGGCCGGCGTCGAGCGCGACCAGGTCGGCCCGCCGGCCGGCCTCCAGCGCGCCGACGTCGGCCAGGCCCCACACGCGGGCGGGCGTCGTGCTCGCCGCCCGGACGACGTCGAGCAGCGGCAGCCCGGCCGTGCGCACGGCGTAGCGCACCGCGGCGTCCATCGTGAGCGTCGAGCCGGCGATGGCACCGTCGCCGTCGGGCGAGGCCAGCCGGGCGACGCCCTCGCGCACCTCGATCGCCATCGGCCCGAGGTCGTAGTCGCCGTCGGGTGCGCCCGCGGCCGCCATCGCGTCGGTGACCAGCACGCACTGGTCGGGCTTCGCACCGAACACGGTCCGCAGCACGGCGGGGTGCAGGTGCACGCCGTCGGCGATCAGCTCGACGTCGACGGGGGAGTCGAGGAGCGCGCCGACCGGTCCGGGGTCGCGGTGGTGCAGCGGTCGCATCGCGTTGAAGAGGTGGGTGCCGAGCCGTGCGCCGGCGTCGAGCGCCTCGCGGGAGACGTCGTACGTCGCATCGGTGTGGCCGATCGCGGCGACCACGCCACGGGCCGCGAGGAGTCGTACGGCGTCGATGCCGCCGGGCAGCTCGGGGGCGAGGGTGACCATCCGGACCGCACCGCCGCCGGCGTCGAGGAGCGCCTCGATCGCCTCCGGCGTGGGATCGGCGAGGGAGCCGGGCTGGTGCGCGCCGGACCGGCGCGGGCTGAGCCACGGACCCTCGAGGTGCACGCCGGCGAGGTGGCCGTCGTCGACCAGCAGGGCCAGCTCGCGGACGGCGTCGGCCATCCGCGCTCGCGTGTCGGTGACCAGGCTCGCCGCCATCGAGGTGGTGCCGTGCGCCAGGTGGGCGTCGACGACGGTGGCCGCCGCGTCCGCCGTACCCGCGTCGAAGGAGGCCCCACCGCCGCCGTGCACGTGGAGGTCGATGAAGCCGGGCACGACGGTCGCGTCGCCCAGGTCGACGTCGGGGGTGCGTGGGGGCACGCCCTCGCCGACCTCGACGATCCGCTCGCCGTCGAGGAGGAGCCACCCCGGCGCGAGGATCCGCGCCGGGGTGACCACCTGTGCTGCTGCGAGGAGCATCGTCACGCCGAGGTGTCGGCCTCGACGAGCGACTCCGCCTCGTCGTCCTCGCGCCCGGGCGTCTTCAGGTTCCACTTCCGGATGACGAAGCGGAACAGGAAGTAGTAGACGGCCGCGTAGCCGAGCCCGATCGGGATGATCAGCCAGGGATCCGTGGCGATGTTCCAGTTGAGCGCGTAGTCGAACAGGCCCGCGGAGAAGCCGAAGCCGTCCTTGACCCCGAGCGCGTTGACCAGCGCCATCGACGTGCCGGTGAGGATCGCGTGGATCACGTAGAGCGGCCACGCGACGAACATGAAGGCGAACTCCAGCGGCTCGGTGACGCCGGTGAGGAACGACGTCAGGGCGGCGGAGAGCATGATGCCGCCGACGAGCTTCTTGTTCTGCGGCTTGGCCTCGTGCCAGATCGCGAGCGCGGCGGCCGGGAGGGCGAACATCATGATCGGGAAGAAGCCGGTCATGAAGGCGCCGGCGGTGGGGTCACCGTGCAGGAAGCGGGCGATGTCGCCGGTCCAGACCTCGCCGGCCGAGTCCTGGTAGGACCCGATGAGGAACCACGGTCCGGAGTTGAGGATGTGGTGCAGGCCCAGGGGGATCAGCAGCCGGTTGAGCGTGCCGTAGACGAAGCCGCCGACCACGTCGTTGTCCGTGACCCAGTCGCCGAGGTTGGTCAGGCCGGCGTCGAAGCCCTTGTAGAGGAAGCTCGTGAGGACGGCGACGATCATCATCGTGATGGCGGTGATGATCGGCACGAAGCGGCGCCCGCCGAAGAAGGCGAGGTAGGGCGGCAGCGAGATCCGGTGGTACTTCTGCCAGAGGAACCCGGCGATCAGGCCCGACACGATGCCGCCGAGCACGCCGTAGTTGATCAGCTGCTGCTCGTCGCCCTCGGCCGGCAGGCCGAGGATCGTCGGCGACAGCGCCTCGCCGACGCCCTTGAAGACGAGGTAGCCCACCACGGCCGCGAGCGCGGTCGAGCCGTCGGCCTTCTTCGC
This sequence comes from Nocardioides oleivorans, assembly GCF_004137255.1. Taxonomy (NCBI): domain Bacteria; kingdom Bacillati; phylum Actinomycetota; class Actinomycetes; order Propionibacteriales; family Nocardioidaceae; genus Nocardioides; species Nocardioides oleivorans. The sequence goes on from NZ_SDWT01000001.1 coordinate 2,485,459, forward strand.
CATCCCGATCGCCACGCCGAGCGCGAAGAGCAGGGGCAGGTTGTCGAAGATGGCTCCACCGGCGGCACCGATGACGGCTGCGACGTCGTTCCAGCCGAGACCGTCGGCGCCCAGGAGGTCGGGCTGGCCCAGGCGCAGCAGCAGGGCTGCCACGGGGAGGGCCGCGATCGGGAGCATCAGGCTGCGCCCGAACTTCTGGAGCGGAGCGAGGTTGAACCTGCTCCTGGTGGTGCCGCTCATGGCGGCGTCCGAGGTTGTCACGAGGATCGATCCCTTCCGGTGGTGCTGGTCGTGCGCTTCTTTCCTGTGGCGTCGGGGGTGGCGCCGAGGTTCATGTGCACCTGGTAGCGGTCGCCGCGATAGCGCGAGACGACGTGCTCGACCGGGGTGCCGGCCGCGCTGGACACGCGGCGGAAGACGAGGAGCGGGGTGTGGGTGGGGGACTCGAGGCGGCGGGCGGTCGCGCCCTCGGCCGCCTCGCCCCACAGGGTCTGCTCGGCCGCGTCGATGACGAGGCCGTAGCGCCCGGCGAAGAGCGTGTAGAGCGAGCCGGTGAGGTCCTCGGTGTCGAGGCCGGGCAGCAGGGACTGGGGATACCACCCCTGCTCGATCGCCATCGGCTGGCCGTCCGCGAGCCGCACGCGGTCGATGCGCCAGGCCGTGCCGCGGGCGCCGAGCCGCAGCGAGCGGGCCACCTCGGCCGGCGGGCGCTCCTCGTCGACGAGCATCAGCCGGGTCGAGGGCTCGAGCCCTCGACGCCGCATGTCGTCGGAGAACGAGGCCAGGTGGAGGTGACTCTCCACGCGGGGACGGGCGACGAAGGTCCCCTTGCCCTGGATCCGGTGGAGCAGGCCGCCCGCGACCAGGCTGTCGATCGCCTTGCGCACGGTGGCGCGCGAGACGTCGTACGTCGCCATCAGCTCGCGCTCGGACGGGATGGCCGCGTCGGGGCCGAGGTCGCGGGTCGCGAGCTCGGCCAGCACGTCACTGAGCTGGACGTGCTTGGGCCGGGGGCCGTCGTCGATCCTGCGGGCCATGCGCCGCCTTCCCATCGGTGGTCCGTATTGGTACGGTCTGGTACGTACCAGTTGACGAGCATGGTGGTGGCACGCTCGAGTTGTCAAGGACAGTTGTCAAGGACAGCCCGTCAAGGACGACCCGGTCACCGGACGAAAGGCACAGACATGAGCAGCAAGGCAGAGCAGATCCTCGCCGGCCTCGGCGGCGCCGAGAACATCGTGGAGATCGAGGCGTGCATCACCCGGCTGCGCACCGAGGTCAAGGACGGCGCCCGTGTGGACCAGGCCGCCCTCAAGGCCGCCGGCGCGCACGGCGTGATGGCGAGCGGCACCATCGTCCAGGTCGTCGTCGGGCCCGAGGCGGACAACCTCGCCGACGACATCGAGGACCTGATGTGACCGACGTCCTCGCACCGTGCCCCGGGAGGGTCATCGCGATGGCCGACGTGCCCGACCCTGTCTTCGCCGAGGAGATGGTCGGCCCGGGCGTCGCGATCGAGCCCGCACCCGGCCCGACGACCGTGGTCTCCCCGATCGCGGGCAAGGTGCTGAAGGTGATGCCGCACGCATTCGTCGTGATGGGTGACGGCGTCGGTGTCCTGGTGCACCTCGGCATCAACACCGTGCGCCTCGAGGGGGAGGGCTTCGAGGTCGTCGCCGAGCAGGGGAGCGAGGTGGCCGCCGGTGACCCGATGATCACGTGGGACCCGTCCGGGCTGCCCGCCGCGGCCGCCGGTCAGGACGTCTCGCCCGTCGTGCCCGTCGTGCTGATGGACGCGCCGAAGGGCTCGGTCACGAGCGACGCCATCGGTGGCGACGTGGCGGCCGGCGACCTGTTGTTCGTCACCGCATGACGAGCATCTCGGCGCTCCTCCTCGACCTCGACGGCACCCTCGTCAACTCCGAGCCCCTCCACCGTGAGGGCTACCGGATCTACTTCGCCGCGAAGGGCTGGGACGTCCCCGACCTGACCATCTTCACCGGTCGGCGCGCCCTCGACGTCCTGGAGACCGAGCCCGGTCCGTGGACCGGCCTCGACCCGCGGACCGTGCTCGAGGAGATCCTCCGCCACGTCCCCGACGAGGACCCGGACCCCGTGGTCGGCGCCCGGGAGCTCGTCCTCGGCGCCCGCGCCTCCGGGACGCCCGTCGCGATCGTGACCAGCGCCGGACCCGGGTGGGTCGAGCGCTCACTGCGCTCACTCGGGCTCGACGTCGACTCGGTCGACCTGGTCGTCACCGCCCTCGACGTGTCGGCGGGCAAACCCGACCCCGAGGGCTTCGCGCTGGCCTGCGCGCGCCTCGGCGTCGATCCTGCCGGGGCGGTCGCGGCCGAGGACTCGCCGGCAGGCATCCGTGCGGCGGTCGCCGCCGGCGTACGCCGTGTGCACGGGATCGCCACGACCCACGACGCCGCCGAGCTCCGCGACGCAGGTGCGGTCGCGGTGCACGACGACGCGCGACCGCTGGTGGACCTGCTCGGAGCAGGCTGAGCAGGCTCAGTCGGTCGGCAGCACCGGCAGCCGGACCTCGATGCGCGTGCCCTGGCCGGGCGAGGAGTGCGCCCGGATCGTCCCGCCGTGCCGGTCCACGGCCGCCTTGACGATGGCGAGGCCCAGGCCGGAGCCGGGGATCCGTCGCTGGTGCGCCTCGGTCGCGCGGTGGAACGGGCTGAACATCAGGGCGAGGTCGTGCTCGTCCATGCCGATGCCCTCGTCGACGCAGGAGAACACGGCGCCCTCGTCGTCGGCGGAGACGGAGAGGCGGACGACGCCTCCCGCGGGGCTGTACTTCACGGCGTTGCCGATGACGTTGTCGACGACCATCTCGAGCTCGCGGGCGTCGCCGCTCACGCGGGTCCCGGCGGTGACCGACGAGGTGTCGAGCCGGATGCCGGCCGTCTCCGCGAGCCGCTCGTAGGCGGCGGCGCAGCTCCTCACCAGGCCGTGGAGGTCGACGGCCTCGCGCACCCCGGGGTTGCCGGGCTCCTCCAGGCGCGCGAGCGAGAGCAGCGACTCGACGCTGTCCTCGATGGTGCGCGCAGCGCGCTCGATCGCCCGGAGCCCGCCGACCAACTCCGTCGACGTCGCGGGAGGGCTGCCGTCGCCGGCGGCGGTCAGCTCGTCGACGTGGAGGCTGATGCTGGTCAGCGGGTTGCGCAGCTGATGGGCGAGCGTCGCGGTGAACCAGCTCTTGTAGCTGCTGAGGTCGCGCAGCTGGTCGATCAGCTCGACCTGTCGCTCGAACGTCTGGGCGTGCCGGACCGCGTTGCCCACCTCGCGACCGATCGCGAGGACCGCGTCGACGTCGTCGAAGCTGAACGGCTCGTGGTCGTCGGCGCGGGTGAGCACGATCCAGCCGACGCACTGGCCGTCGGCGCCCATTGGCGCCAGCAGCATCTCGCGGGCCCCGAGCGTGTGCATGAGGCCGAGCGCGAAGTCGCGACCCTCCGGCGTGGTCAGCGGCTCCGCGTCGGGCTCGTCGAGGTGGTGGAGCGACGCGGTCTGGCGCTCCCAGCACACCTGGGCCGCGCGACCCGCGCGCTCGACGACCTCCGGAGTGATGAGGTCCTCGACCTCCGGAGGGTAGGAGGCGCCGTAGTGCCGGCCCCCGCCGTCGGGGTCGTTCTCGGCGTCGGAGGAGTCGAAGGCCTGGATGGTCGCGAGCTGGCCGTCCATCACGCGCTGGAGGACGCGGACCGCGGCCGAGATCACCAGCTCGACGTCGCGGTCCTTGACGGCCGCCTCCACGACCTCGGCCACCGCGTTGCGCAGCTGCACGCGACGACGCTCGACGCGGCGCATCGCCGACGCGCGCATGTGGGCGGCGAGGAGGACGCCGACGGTCTCGACCATGCCTTGGTTGCGGCCGATCCCGGTGTGGGCGGCGTCGGACCCGGCCGCGACCCGGGCGACCTCCTGCAGCAGCTCGTAGGCGCCCTCGCCCCCGAACTCGGCGAGCGCCTCGACGCCCTCGGCGAGGATCGCGAGTCCGTCGCGAGGCTTCTGGGTGTTGGCGGTCTCGTCCAGCACAGGCTCCCCTTGGTGACGTCGCGCACCATTATGGGACGTCGGTCACACCTCGGGGCCGCATCTGTCCACGGTCGCCGCGTCGGGCTAGCCCCTGACCCTGATCGTCCACCTCGTCGTCGACGGCAGCGTGGTGGCGTCGCCGGAGTAGCGGACGGTGATCCGCAGCCTGCCGGCCTGCGCCCGGGGCAGCCGCAGCCTCGCGGTCCCGGAGGACAGCGACAGCGTCCACGACCTCGCGCCGACGCTGACGACCGCCGTGCCGGTGGCCGGGGCCGATCCACGCGTCACCTTCACGACGACCTTCGGTCGGCTGCCGACCTTCGCGGTCCTCGGTGCCTTGACCCGCAGGGTGGCGGGGGCCGGAGGTGAGGTGGACGTGCTCGGCGTCGTGGTCGTGGAGGTGGTGGTCGGCGTGGTGGTCGGCGGGGTGGTCGGAGTGGGGGTGGTCGTCGGGGTGGTCGTCGGGGTGGGCGTGGGGGTCGGGGTCACCGTGACCGGTGCGATCCCGTCGCAGCTTCCCGTGCGGGACAGCGTGTACGCGCCCAGCGAGCCGTAGTCGTCGTACCCCGTGGCCCACGGACCGTTGCCGACACCGTCGACGGAGACGTAGTAGACGCCCGACGGCAGGGTCTGGGTGAGCGAGGCGCCCATGCCCGACGCCCTCGAGGTGCTGACCTGCGCCGAGGGCGGGTCGGCGGTCGCGACGACCTGCCCGGTGGCGTCGAGGAGGGACAGCGCGATGTCGAGGTCGGTCGACGCGGCGAGGGGGGCCGCCTCGAGGGTCACCGGGCCCGAGCAGGTGCCCAGGACGTAGGTGTCCACGTCGGTCCGGCTCGCGACGTACGCCGTCCCGCTGGGCGGGAGCGGCGCGCCGGCTGGGCTCGAGGGGGCCTCGTCGGTGCGCAGCCCGACCACGCCGGCGATGGTCGCGAGGTCGTCCTGCTGGTTGTTCGCGCCGGTGTAGTCGCCCTTGCTCCACTGGCTGATCGGCTCGTAGTAGCCGGCGCCCATGATCGGCGCCCACGACCCGTGCCCGAGGTCGTAGTCCGGGTTGGCGTTGGTGTTGCCGTCGTGGCGGAGGCCGAAGTTGTGGCCCACCTCGTGCGCGGCCGCCTCGGCGATGCTCTTGGGGTCGTTGCCGAGCGACTGGGGGAAGACCCACGCGGGCTGGAAGTAGCCGTAGCCGTCCCCAGCGGAGCCACCCTGGCTCGAGCCGAACACGCCGAGGTAGGCGACGCCGCCGCACCCGCCGCTGCAGATGGCGGACTGCGCGCCGCTGCTGGGCGTGACCAGGACGTGCGACCCGTACGCGGTGTCGGCGAGCCCCGACCGGTGGATCCCGGCCGGCCCCGGGTCCTGGGTGGTCACGTCGACGTCGAACGGTGCGTAGTCCTCCGCGACCGACTCCCAGACGGCCTGGATCTTCGTCTTCTCGGCGTCGTCGAAGGCGGCTCCGTTGCCGGAGGGGTCCCAGGCGGGTTGCGTCGTCGGGACGTTCGGCTTGCTGGCGTGCCAGCTGGTGCCGCTCGCCGTGCCGCCGTCGAAGTCGAGGAAGATCGTGCGGCTCGAGTCGGACTTGCTGTGCAGCTGGAAGGTCTGGTCGAGCGGTGCGACCGCCTCGCCGGCACCGCTCGCGGTCCCGGAGAAGGCCACCTCCTCGAAGAACACGCGGCCCGTGGGGTCCACCCACGCGGTGGAGTCCGTGGTGAGCAGGTCGGTGAGCTCGGCGGCGGTCAGGTCGTTGAGGGCGGCGGCCTCGCCGACCCGGTCGCCGAGCAGCCGGACTGCGGTGGCACCGCGGACCGGTCGCGGCAGGTCGACGGCCTGCAGGCCCGCGCCGGACGGCCCTGACGCCTGCACGGATCCGGGGGCGGCGGCCAGGGCGCCGCCGGCGACGACGAGGACGAGGAGGGACGTGGCGCCGATGCGGCTGCCGGTCGAACGACGCATGGGCCGAACGCTAGGGACGCAGGTCCGTGCGGCGCAGGTGAATGGGGAAACGTCCGCGGCTCTTTGCCTTCGGCTCAGCCGCGGGCGGCTGCCGCCTCGAGCGCTGCGACCGCGGCCTCGGGTCCCGGCGCCTCGGCCGCCTCGGCTGCGACCACCCGGCAGCGGGTGCGCATCTCGACGTCGTCGAGGCTCGTGGTGACCTGCTCGCCGATGTCGTCGGCCGTCGCTGTGGCCGCGTCGAGCGTGGTGGCCAGGCCGAGCTCCGCGGCGCGTCGGGCGTTGTGCGGCTGGTCGGCGCCGAGCGGCAGGAGCACGGACGGCAGGCCGTGGGCGAGGGAGGCCACCAGGCTGCCCGAGCCACCGTGCGAGACGACGAGGTCGACGCCCGGCAGCACCTCGTGCTGGGGCAGGAACCGCTCCACCCGGACGTACGACGGCTGCGGCCCGAGGTCGGCCGGGTCGAGCCGCCGACCGATGGTCGCCACGACGTCGACGCCCCGGCCGTGGAGGCCGGACAGGATGCGGTCGAAGAGGTCACCGGACCCGTGGTTGAAGATCGTGCCGAGGGTGACGTAGACGGCCCGGCGCCCGCGCGTCCCACGCAGGGTCGGCGTCGCGGTCGAGCGGTAGTGCAGGGGCGTGACCTCCAGCGGCGCTGCGGGGCTGCGGAAGCCGGGTGGTGCGTCGGAGAGCACCAGCCCGGACGTCAGCCGCGAGAGCGCCGGGTCGGGTGCCAGCCCGTGCTCGGCGCGTACGACGTCGAGCTCGGGGCCGACCAGCTCGGGCCGGACGAGCAGGCCGGAGGCCAGCACCAGGTGGGTCGCGACGGGGACGCCGAGCAGCTCGGCGGCGATCGTCGTACCGAGGTCGGTCTCGTCACGCAGCACCAGGTCGGGCCGGAGCTCCTCGATGACCGCCGGGACCGCAGACGCCATCCGTCGAGCACCCCGCGAGGCGAAGTTGCGGGCGAACTCGGCCTCCGTCGCCGCGGCGTCCATCACCTCCAGCGGCTCCCGGCGCTGGTGGGCCGGGACCTGGTCGTGGTGCGGCAGCGGGCTCGTCGCGAACGCCCGGAAGCCGGCCTCGTCGATCGCCGGGACGAGGCCGCCGGACCCGGCGATCGCCACCTCGTGGCCGGCGTCGCGGGCCGCTCGTGCGACCGGCAGCAGAGGCGCGAGGTGGCCGAGGCCACCGACGAACGTGACGAGGAGTCGCATGGTCGGGACAGCCTACGGCCGCTCCCGGATGTCGGTGCGGGACGCCAGACTGGGCGCATGGGGACTCGGGAGCTCGGCGGGCGCGGCCCACGCAGCGGGATGAGGCGGACCCCGGTGCCGCAGGAGCCGCGCCGGTTCTACGACGGCGGCACGCTGGCCGGTGACGACGGCCCGGGCGAGCCGCCCGATCCCGACGCCGATCCGCGCATCGTGCTGGAGCGCCATGCCGAGGAGGGCGTCGAGCTGTTCGAGCTCGAGCGCCGCCTCGCCTACCGCGACCGCCACGTCGGTGAGCTGCTCGTGCCGGCCGACCCCGACTTCCGCACCGACCTGACCTCGGTCCCGGCGCTCTTCACCTGGCTGGTGCCGAAGACCGGCGCCCACCTCCCTGCCGCCCTGCTGCACGACGCGCTCGTCGCCGGGCCCGACGACCCGCCGTCCTACGTCTCCACCGACGGGGTCGAGGTCGACCGCGTGGAGGCCGACCGGATCTTCCGGGACGCGATGGCCGACACCGGCACCGGCGTGGTCCGCCGGTGGATCGTGTGGACCGCCGTCACGGTCGCGACCATCTTCGTCGGGCAGCCGGTGCCCTGGACGCGGGCGAGGCAGTGGTCCTACCGGGTCGCCGCCGGCGTCACGATCGCGGTGATCGCCTACCTCGGTTACAGCTCGACGAGCGACCTCTTCGACCGCTCGTGGTTCCTGGCCACCGACGTGCCGTGGATGGGCGATCGTCCGTTCGTGGTCGAGCTGGCGGGCGGCCTCGCCGGCGCCATCGTCGTACCCCTCGCGCTCAGCCTGCTCTGGGGCCGGCTCCGGATGGCCGGCGCGATCGCCGGCGTGATGCTCGCGGTGCTGCTGCACGTGACGGTCGGGCTCGCCGTGGTCGCCACGGCCTACGTCGCGCTCGAGCGGCTGGCCCGCCGCTCGCCAGCCGCCGCCTGGGTGCTGGCGGCCGTCGTGGTGGTCGGCTCGCTCGTGGTCTTCGGCGTGGTCAGCCTCGGTTGATCCCGACCTGCGCGAGCCACCGGCCGGTGAACGAGTCGGCCGGGAGGTCCCGGGTGAGGAGGTCGACGCCGGTCTGGAACGCGAGGTAGACCAGCCCGAGCGCCACGGCGGTCACGAGCATCCCGTTGAGGTTGCGCGGGAAGCGGCTCGGCACCGACCGCACGCGGTGCCAGCCACCGACGAGGCCGGCGGTCACGATCGCCGACACGATGCTGGCGGCGGCCGCGCCCAGCACGGTGCCGAGCAGGCCGAGCCTGCTGATCAGGATCGCGGAGGTCGCGGCGGCGGTGGCGCCGGCGACGAGCTGGGGGAGGCTCAGGTCGAGGAGGGGCTTGCGGTCGGTCTGCGGGTCGTCTGTCTCAGGCATCTCACCGGTACGACGACCGGGAGCGGGCGTTGGTTTCCGGTCGTGACCAGCCTCACCTGTGCTCAGCGCAGGGAGTAGGTGGCGAGCGAGACGCCCACGTAGTGGGCCAGGAAGGCCAGCACCGTGAAGGAGTGGAACACCTCGTGGAAGCCGAACCAGCGCGGTGACGGGTTCGGCCGCTTGAGGCCGTAGACCACGCCGCCGACCGTGTAGAGGATGCCGCCCGCGGCGACCAGGACCAGCGTGGCGATGGCGATGCCGGAGCTGAACCTGTCGGCACCGTCGACGAACTGCGGGATGAAGAAGACCGCCGCCCAGCCGAGTGCGAGGTACATCGGCGTGTAGAGCCAGCGGGGGGCGTCGGTCCAGAACACCCGGAACACCACGCCTGCGATGGCGGCGCCCCAGACGAGGAGCAGGAGGGTCGTCCGCGCTCCGTCGTGCAGGAAGAGCAGCGCGTAGGGGGTGTAGGTGCCGGCGATGAGCACGAAGATGTTGGCGTGGTCGAAGCGGCGCAGGAACGCCCACGTGCGCGGCGACCAGGTGCCGCGGTGGTAGATCGCGGAGACCGTGAAGACCAGCAGGGCCGACAGCGCGAACGCGGCCGAGCCGACCCGGGTCGAGGCGGTGGGGGAGAGCGCGACCAGGACGATGCCGGCCGCGAGGGCGACCGGGGCGGTGCCGGCGTGCAGCCAGCCGCGGAGCTTGGGCTTGACCTCCGCCATCTTGTCGGCGACGACCTCGCTCGCGCGCTCGACGGCACTCTCGACGCGGTCGCGCGACGTCTCGACGCGGTCGCGCGACGTCATGACGTGGTCTCCATGCAGAGAAGTTACCCGCTGGGGGGTGATGTGCGCACACGACCGCGACAACTTCCGGGTCACACCCGGCGTTACCATCGACGGGTGGTCAACGTGAAGGACGCCGTGCGTCGGGTGCTCTACCCGGCCTACGAGTCCCGGGTGGTGAAGTTCCTCCCCACCGACCGCATCCCGAAGCACGTCGGCGTGATGCTCGACGGCAACCGACGATGGGCCAAGGCCGTCGGCCTCAACACGGCCGCGGGCTACCAGGCCGGGGCCGACAACATCCGCCCGATGCTCGGCTGGTGCGAGGAGGTCGGCGTCGAGGTGGTCACCCTGTGGCTGCTCTCGAGCGACAACCTCACCAACCGGCCGCCGGAGCAGCTCACGGGCCTGCTCACGATCATCGAGGGCGCCGTGGAGTCGCTCGCCGAGGCCGGCCGCTGGCGGATCCACCCCGTCGGCGCGCTCGACCTGCTGCCGACCGAGACCGCCGAGCGGCTCAAGGCGGCCGAGGAGGCCACCCGCGACATCGACGGCATCCTGGTCAACGTCGCCGTCGGCTACGGCGGCCGTCGGGAGATCGCCGACGCCGTGCGCGCCCTGCTCGCCGACCACGCCACCCGCGGCACCTCACTCGAGGAGCTCGCCGACCTGATCGACGTCGAGCACATCGCCGAGCACCTCTACACCAAGGGCCAGCCCGACCCCGACCTCGTCATCCGGACGTCGGGCGAGCAGCGACTCGGTGGCTTCCTGCTCTGGCAGTCCGCCAACTCGGAGTTCTACTTCTGCGAGGCCCTGTGGCCCGACTTCCGTCGGGTCGACTTCCTGCGCGCGATCCGTGCGTACGCCGCCCGCGAGCGCCGCTTCGGCGGCTGACCGGTCCGTCCGCAGCGGCCCACCCCGTCGTCGTACGACCGCGCAACACGGCTGTAGCAAACGTCATCTGGCCGTCACCTCGCGTTCGGGCGTGTCGCCCGATTTCGGGGTCGTCGCGGGCGTACTTTCGCGACATCGGCAGGTGGGGAAGCCAGCCGAACCGGGAGGCAGCCTTGAGCACTCTGATGGGAGCATTCCGGTCCGTTGAATGACAGCGGGCCGGAGCGAGGAGTGCGCGCGCCGGCCCACAGCAAGGGGTTAGCAGTGGCCAGCAGCAAGACCTCGTCCCGTCGCTCCGCCAGCACCACGTCAGGCTCCGACCGCCGCACGTACGTCCTCGACACCAGCGTCCTGCTGGCCGACCCGGGTGCGATCAAACGCTTCGCCGAGCACGAGGTCGTCCTCCCCGTCGTGGTGATCACCGAGCTCGAGGGCAAGCGGCACCACCCGGAGCTCGGTTTCTTCGCCCGATCGGCGCTGCGTGCGCTCGACGAGCTGCGGATCGTCAACGGACGCCTCGACCAGCCGGTCGGGATCGGCACCGAGGGCGGCACCCTGCGCGTCGAGCTCAACCACACCGACGCGGCCTCGCTGCCGTCGGGCTTCCGGTTGGGCGACAACGACACGCGCATCCTCGCCGTGGCCCGCAACCTCGCCGACGAGGGCTTCGCGGTCACCCTGGTCTCCAAGGACCTGCCGCTGCGGATCAAGGCCTCGGCCGTCGGCCTCGACGCCGAGGAGTACCGCGCCGAGGCGATCAGCAGCTCCGACACCGGCTACACCGGCATGGCCGAGGTCGAGGTGCCGGCCGCCCAGCTCGACGAGCTCTACGAGGACGGCGTCATCGACCTCGACGAGGCGCGCGACCTGCCCTGCCACAACGGGCTGGTCATGCTCTCCGAGAGGGGTACGGCGCTGGGCCGCGTGGGTGCCGACAAGCGGGTGCACCTGGTGCGCGGCGACCGCGACGCCTTCGGCGTCCACGGGCGCTCGGCCGAGCAGCGCGTCGCCCTCGAGATGCTGCTCGACCCCGAGGTCGGGATCGTCTCCCTCGGCGGTCGCGCCGGCACCGGCAAGTCCGCGATGGCGCTGTGCGCCGGCCTCGAGGCCGTGATGGAGCGCCGCCAGCACAAGAAGGTCGTCGTCTTCCGTCCGTTGTTCGCCGTCGGCGGCCAGGAGCTCGGCTACCTGCCCGGCTCGGAGAACGAGAAGATGTCGCCCTGGGCGCAGGCGGTCTTCGACACCCTCGGCGCGCTGGTCTCGCGCGACGTCGTCGACGAGGTGATGGACCGCGGCCTGCTCGAGGTGCTGCCGCTGACCCACATCCGCGGCCGCTCGCTCCACGACTCCTACGTGATCGTCGACGAGGCCCAGTCGCTCGAGCGCAACGTGCTGCTGACGGTGCTCTCTCGCATCGGTGCCAACTCCAAGGTGGTGCTCACCCACGACGTCGCGCAGCGCGACAACCTCCGGGTCGGGCGCCACGACGGCATCGTCGCGGTGGTGGAGAAGCTCAAGGGCCACCCGCTCTTCGCCCACGTGACCCTCACCCGCTCCGAGCGCTCGCCCATCGCGGCCCTGGTGACCGAGATGCTGGAGGACGTCACCCTCTGAGCTCTCTGAGCCCTCTGATCTCCTTCTGCCGGCTTCCGCTGTAACGCCGGGTTACTGGCTGTACCCACCCCTCTGCAGCAGGGTGGGTACGGCTACCAACCCGGCGTTACAGCGATCACAACCGCGAGGCCGATGGGGCATGAGGTGCGCCCGGGGCTGGTGTGACGGAAGGGACGGGTCCGGTTTCGCCGTTCGGTTTGCACGCCCTCCGAGGCTCATGCATGGTGGCTGAGACCGTTTCGTGATCTCGGTCGCGAGCTGGGTCGGGGGACCCGGCTCCGTCGCCCCGAGATCGGCCGGTCGCCGGCGCGTCCCCGACGCGCCCAGCCCCCGTCGTCTAGCCCCCCTGAGCAAACGTGCCGAAGCCTGACAAGTACGTCCCCACGCACCGCGCCCCCGGCAAGCACAAGGCCGCGCGCGTGCCCCGCCGAGCCCTCCGCACCACCGTCGCCCTCACCGGCCTGGCGGCCGCCGCCACGGGCGTGAGCGTCGCGGGAGGTCTCCTCGGCACCGACCCCGCAGCGCTGACGCCGGCCGCGGCCGACGTGGCGACCAGCTCGCCGGAGGCCAGCGCGGAGGCCGGCGCGGACACGAGCTCCGCCGCGAGCACCCCGACCCTCAGCGCCGACCAGACCGCCGCCGAGCTCGAGCAGCGCCAGCAGCGCCAGGTCGTGTCGCGCTCGGCGCGCCGCACCGACGCCACCAAGGCGACGACCCTGACGATGTCGGCCGGCGCGGCCGTGACGAGGTCCCAGAAGCTCTCCGAGGGCGACCCCCGCGACATCGCGCAGGCCCTGCTGCCGGTCTACGGCTTCTCCTCGGACCAGTTCTCCTGCCTCGACTCGCTCTACATGAGCGAGTCCGGCTGGCGCATCGACGCGGACAACCCCACGTCGTCGGCGTACGGCATCCCGCAGGCGCTGACCGGCCTCCACGACATGCCGGAGGGCTACATGACCTCGGCCGAGGTCCAGATCCGCTGGGGCCTGGAGTACATCCAGGACACCTACGGCACCCCGTGCAGCGCATGGAGCTTCAAGCAGGGCAACGGCTGGTACTGAGCCGGGTGGACGCCACAGCGGGCAGGAGGCTGGTGCCTCCTGCCCGCCGTGCGTTGCTGCGTGGTCGCTACCTCAGGCGCACCGTCCTGGCCGGGGCCGTGCTGGACGCGTAGCTCCCGGTCGCGGTGTAGCTCGTCCGCACCACGACCTTCCCGGGCTTCAGGCGCTTCCCGCCCTTGGCCTTGGTCGGCAGGGTGAGGACGACCGTGCCCGACGCGGGCAGCGCCACGGTCCGGGTGACCAGGCCGCCGCGGAGCGACACCCGCACCACGCCGGTGGCCGGCACGCCCGTCACGGCACCGTCGACGGTCACCGTGACCTTGACCTGCTTGCCCTTCTTCCGCGACGTCGCCCGTGCCGTGGTGGTCGTCGCCTTCGGCGTGACCGTGTACGGCGCAGCGGTGGCCGCGGACTGCTCGGCGTCGGCCGAGCCCAGGTAGCGGGCGGAGACGACGTACTCGCCGGCCGGGAGCATGCCCGGCAGGGCGTACGACGCGTGCCCGGTCGCGTCGAGCGGCACCGACACGGTCGTCGTACCGATGCTCACCTCCACGTCACCACCGCCCACGGCACCTCCGACGGCGACGGTGGCGGTGGCCACCGGCGAGCCGAAGACGGACGAGGCGCTGCTGAGGCTGACCACCGTGGTGGGCGTGGCCCTGGCGAGGGTGAACGCCACCGGGGCGGACTCCGACGCCGTCGTCACCGCAGACTGGGCGAACCCGGCCGAGAGGGTGTGCTCCCCGGCACCGAAGCCGCCGGGCACGGTCAGCGTGGCGACGCCGCCCTCGGTGGTGGCCGTGCCGATCACGGTCGCGCCGTCGAGGAACGTCACCGTCCCGCCGGTGTCGCCACCGTCGACCGTGGCGGTCAGGGTGACCGACTCCCGCAGTGCCGGCGCCTCGGGGGAGATCGCCAGCGTGGTCGTGCTGGTGTCGCGGATGCCGAGGTCGGCCGTGGCGACCCGACCCGTGGCTCCCGACGTGGCGGTGACCCGGAGCGTGCCACGCGGCGTCCCGGCGGGCACCACGAGCTCGACGGACGCGGTCCCGTCGGCGTCGGCGACCGAGGTCACCGGCGCCAGGCCCTCGGCGGTGAAGGTGACGGCCTCGCCGGCACGGAAGCCGGAGGAGGAGACGCCGGCCGTCGTGTCGGGTGCCGTCGTGGCGGGCACGGAGACCGTGCCGCCCTCGAGCACGCCGTCCAGCTCCGCGCAGACCGGACCCGGCGTGCCGAACGGCGGCAGCGCGGTGGGGGTGGTCGGCGGGGTGCCGCTGGGCAGCAGGCCGTCGTCCTCGCGGACGCGCATGAACACGATCGCCTGCTTGCCCTGGACCGCGCCCGAGACGTTGATGATGCTGGCCTTCACGCTCGTGGACGCGGAGGTGCTGTCGGCGCGGTCGCCCTGCACGGCCGCGGTGACGACCTGGCAGGTCTCGCCCGGGGCGAAGGTGACCTTCTCCATGGTCGCGCCGGCCCGGCTGGTGGTCGAGCCGAGCAGCGAGACCCAGCCGGTGACGGGGACCGTCGCAGGCTTGTCGAGGTACGCCGCCAGCTCGACGGTGCCCGGCGCGGAGCCCTCGTCGACGCCGGGTGCGTAGACGTTGACCACCGGCTCGGTCCTGTTCGCGGCCGTGCCGACCGACGAGGTCTCGAACGCCAGGTCGGAGAGGTAGGCACCACCCGTGGCCACGGCGTCCGCGCCCTGCGCGGCCGTCAGCTGGACCTCGCGGACGTCGCCGGTGTCGAGGCCCGCCGCGGCGAGGTCGGCGACCGGGACGTTGACCTGCTGGAGCACGACCTTCTTCAGGGTGGTCGTCGCAGCGGTGCTCGTGGACGTCGGCATCCGCACGAGTGCGAACGGGTTGAGCGCGGACACCAGCGAGCTCCACGTCCGGCCCTGGCCGTCGACCACGGTCATGGTCAGGTCGGTGCCGGTGGTGACCGTCTCGTCGGCGGCCATCTTGACCGAGAGACGCTCGAAGCCGCGGGCGTCACGCCTGCCCGCCGGCACCGAGACGCGGATCGCGCCGGTGGCGGACGTCCAGGTCATCCGGGTGACCGGCGTGGCAGGCACGTTGCCGCCGTTGGACGCGGGCGTCCAGTGGGGCAGCTGCGAGCTCGCCATCGTGGTGGTGCACGCCGCCAGGTCCTGCGGGGTCGTCCGGCCGTTCATGCTCGCGCACGGGTTGGCCGTCGCGGTCCCGAAGGTCCGCACGAGCGACGACGCCTTCTCGAAGGCCGCAATCGTCGAGCGGGAGCCCGCGGGGGCGGTGGCCGTGGTGCGGACGTCCTCGCCGTTCAGCGCTGCGGGCACCGAGCCCGTGCCGTCGAACATCGGCAGGAACTGGTCCTCGCCACCGAGGGTGAGTCGGAACCACGCGGTCATGTACGACGTGCCCTGGGCGTACTGCTCGGCCGGGGTCATCCGGATGGAGGTCGACGCCACCGTGGCGTCCGTGCCGCAGGTGGGCTCCGTGCGCCGCGCGGTGCTGTTGCTCCAGTCGTCGCTGACGCTGTACGCGTACTCGCCCGGGGTCCAGACGGTGTTGTAGAAGTTGTGGTTGGCACCCATCACCCAGGTGCCGGTGCGCAGCGCGTCGTCCCCGTAGGCGTAGCGGGAGTCGTCGAGCATGTGCTGGCCCTGCTGGTTGGAGACGTCACCGTCGCAGTAGGGGAGGATCACGTTCATCGGCACGTTCGGCACGGTCATCCGGCCGAAGTCGACCGGCGCGAGCGGCAGGATCGACTCGATGTCCCACGGCGACGCGAGCGCCTGGTTGAGGGTCGCCGCCGAGGTCACGCCCTCGCCGCCGCGCGAGTGGCCCATCATGCCGATCGTGCTGAGGTCGAAGCGGCCGACCAGCGTCTCCGGGGTGATCGTGTCGAGCGCGGGCGCCCCGGTGACGAAGCCGGGTGCCCGCAAGGCGTACGACGCCGAGCCGTCGAGGAGTGCCTGGGTAGGGAGACGTCGCGATCGGCGAAGGCGTCGTGGTAGACGACTCGCTCACCTGCGTTGGCCTTCTCCAGCATGGTCAGGGTGTCGAGCAGGAGCTGGCCGCGCGCCTGGGCGCCCTGGTCGGCCGCGAGCTCGTTGTCGTTGGAGTTGACCGCGTTCGCCGAGATCGAGACGACCGCGTAGCCGCGGCTCGCCAGCGCACGGGCGGTGCCGTCGTACCCGGCATAGCTCGGGATCGACATGCGGCCGGTGGCGTAGGGCGCGTCCTGCGGTCCGGGAGCCGTGGTGCAGGGCCACCGCGCGGGGTTCGCGGGGGTGCCGGTCACGGCGGTGTAGCAGGAGGTGTGGCGGCCGTGCAGCAGGAGCACGGTCGGCCGGGCGCCGCCCGTCGTCGGGAGGTAGACCTTGCCCTCCATCTCGCCGCGCACGCCGCCGATGGCGGCCAGCGGGATCGCCTGGTCGCCGAACTTGTAGATCGACTCCGTCCAGTCGAAGTCGCCGGGTGCGCTCGGGTCCACGTCGAGCGGGTCGGCTGCGGCCGCGACGTCGGGCACCGTGACCGCGCGGGACGGCGTACCCTCACCGGCCGTGGCCTGGCTGGCCCAGCCGGCCCCTGCGGACGAGGCGCCGGCGACCGCGGGATCGGACGTGAAGGCGCTGAGCGAGAGACCGTCGGCCGACTGGGTCGCCAGGCCGATGGTCTCGCCGTCGACGACGACGGTCGGGGCGTCCGACCTGATCGGCAACGGGCTGTCGAGGTCGACCGTGACGAGGTACCCGCCGGGTGCCCGGGTCACGGCCCAGCCGTCGCCCGAGGCGGTCGTCGTGGAGGGTGCGGCTGACGCCGGTGCCGCGACGAGCGCGGCGAGGGGGGTGACGAGGAGGACGGCCGACAGGCCCAGTCCTACTCGACGTCGAGTGGAGATGCGCACGTTTCAAACTCCTGGGGAGTTCGGTCGCCACGGCTCGCGGCTGCACTGGCGCGAACCGAGAGCGAATCTGGATGTCGAGAGCTTGAAACGTTAAAGAGGCCGTCTTACGGCGGTGTTTCGCTTCGTTGACAGCCGCGTCACAGGAACGCCGACCGTGTGACGTTCTCGGTGCAGGTGGTCTAGCGGATCCCGGCCAACTGGCCCGATCCCACCCATGGCCACCCCGGACGCGCCAGACTCGTGGCCGACGGTCCGCACGCGTTCGCGCAGTGGGTCGTCAGGAATCGACCGGGGGGTCGAAGAGGCGCGGCCCGATCGTCCGTGGACACAGGGTGGACGGGCGGGTCGCGCCTCGCTCTCGTCGTGGACGCCGCGCTCAGTGCGCCGCCGGGACCTCGATCGACATCACGCAGTTCTTCATGCCCTTGGGGCGGTCGTAGGCGAAGCCGACGCGCTCGTACATGCTGCGGGTGCCGTTGTAGAGCCAGGACGCCGAGGTCTTCTTGGTCTGGCCGGTCAGGTCGTGGGGGTAGCCCTCGACCGTGCCGCCGCCCTCCGCGGCGATCAGCTCCAGCGCACCCCGCAGCGCCACCTCGGCCAGCCCCTGCCGGCGTCGCCCCTTGTCGACGCGGATGCAGGTGATCCGGTAGTCGGGGTCGGCGTCCTTCTCCGCGTCGTACTGCTTGCGGTGGTGGATGTCGGGCAGCTCCTCCGGGGTGCCGTACTCCGCCCAGGCGACCGCGTCGTCGCCGTCGAAGACGAGCGCCGCGTGGGCGATGCCCTCCTCGACCATCGACCGCTTGAACGCCTTGTTGCCCTCCGGGCCGGGGACGCGGTCGTCGCGGTCGGCGTGGAACGCGACGCACCAGCACCCGCCGAACAGGCCGCCCATCCGCTCGTTGAGGCCCACGAACGCAGGCCACGTCTCGGGCGTCAGGGCCCGGATCTCGTACGTCGGTGCGGTGGTCGTCGCGTCGCTCATGACGCGACGCTACGACCGGAGGCGGACGATCGGCTACCGCATCGGGTCAGCGGGCCTCGAACACCGTGACGTGGCCGGAGTAGGTGCGGGGGCCGTCGAAGGGCGGGAGCACGAGGCCCTCGTCGTGGGTGTCGAGGTAGGCCTGGGCGCTGGCGTGGTCGGGGAAGACCGCGCGGGTCTCGAGGTCCTGGCTGCGGACGTCGCTGAACTTGCGGGAGAGGGTGAACTCGCCGTTCTCGCTCGAGAAGTTCTTGGCCCTGACCTTGCCGCCCGCCTCGCGGAGGAGGTCGGCGAGGCTGTCGTCGCCGTTGGTGACCGCGACGAACGTCCCCCCGGGTCGCAGCACCCGGCGCACCTCGTTGAGCCCGCGGTCGAGGTCGCGGACGTGGTAGAGCATCCAGCCCGCGTAGACGACGTCGAAGGAGTCGTCCTCGAACGGGAGGTAGCAGATGTCGCCCTGGCGGGCGTCGATCCCGCGGGCCGCGGTCAGCTCGACGAAGCGCTCGGAGTAGTCGAGCGCGACGAGCGTGACGCCCGGCAGCGCGTTGATGCGCTCGGCCATGACGCCGGTGCCGCAGCCGACCTCGAGCACGTCGGAGTTGCCGGTCATCGCCCGGTCGATCGCCTTGAAGGCCTCGTTGGACGGGTCGCGGCCGTCGTCGGTCGGCTGCCAGACCGAGCGCCGGGTCTCCAGCCTGCCCTCGTCGGCGTACTGCTCGCGGACGTGGTCGGGGTCGCTGAGGTCGGTCATGCTCGTCCTGTCATGGAGTCGACGTCGAGGGCCGCGTCGAGCTGCTCCTCGGTGAGCTCGCCGCGCTCGACGAAGCCCATCGCGATCACCGTCTCACGGATGGTGGCGCCCTCGGCGAGCGCCTGCTTGGCGACCTTGGCGGCGGCCTCGTAGCCGATCCGACCGTTGAGCGGCGTCACCACCGAGGGCGACGACTCGGCGTAGCGGCGCATCCGGTCTTCGTCGGCGGTGATTCCGTCGACGCACCGCTCGGCGAGCAGGACGGTGGAGGTGGAGAGCACGTGGATCGACTCGAGCAGCGCGTGCGCCATGACCGGCATCTGCACGTTGAGCTCGAAGCTGCCGGACGCACCCGCCCAGGCGATGGTGGCGTCGTTGCCGACGACCCGCGCGCACACCATGAGCGTCGCCTCGGGCAGCACCGGGTTGACCTTGCCGGGCATGATGCTCGACCCCGGCTGGAGGTCGGGCAGGTGGATCTCGGCGAGGCCGGTCGTCGGGCCCGATGACATCCAGCGGAGGTCGTTGCACGCCTTGGTGAGGCCGACCGCGATGGTGCGCAGCACCCCGGACAGCTCGACGAGCGAGTCGCGCGTGCCCTGTGCCTCGAAGTGGTTGCGCGCCTCGGTGAAGGGTTGGCCGGTGCGCTCGACGAGCGCCGCGATGGCCTTCTCGGCGAACGAGTCGGGGGTGTTGATGCCGGTGCCCACCGCCGTGCCTCCCAGCGGCAGCTCGCGGACCCGGGGGAGCGCCGACTCGAGCCGCTCGGCACCGAGCCGCAGCGTGGCGGCGTACGCCCCCATCTCCTGGCCCAGCGTCACCGGGGTCGCGTCCATCAGGTGCGTGCGGCCCGCCTTGACCGTGTCGGCGAACTCGACGGCCTTCGCCTCGAACGACGTCGCGAGCCGGTCGAGCGCGGGCAGCAGGTCGTCGACGACGGCGAGCGTCGCGGCCACGTGGATGCTGGTGGGGAAGGTGTCGTTGCTGGACTGCGAGGCGTTCACGTGGTCGTTGGGGTGTACGTCGACGCCCGCCCGTGCGGCCAGCGTCGCGATCACCTCGTTGGCGTTCATGTTGGAGCTCGTGCCCGACCCGGTCTGGAAGACGTCGAGCGGGAAGTCGCCGTCGTGCTCGCCCGCGACGATCTCCTCGGCGGCGGCCACGATCGCGCCGGACTGCTCCTCGGTGAGCACGTCGAGCGCGCGGTTGGCGATCGCGGCGGCCGCCTTCACGTGCGCCATCGCCTGGACGTGGCGGGGCTGGAGGGTCAGGCCGCTGATCGGGAAGTTCTCGATCGCGCGCTGGGTCTGCGCCCGCCAGAGGGCGTCGACGGGGACCTCGACCTCGCCCATGGAGTCGTGCTCGATGCGTGTCTGGCTCATGTCCCCACGCTAGTCGTTGACAAATCGGTAACTGATCGGTTACCAATAGTGGGTGGACCCGTTCGCCGCCCTCGCCGACCCGGTCAGGCGCGACCTCGTCGTCCGGCTGGCCGGCGGGCCGGCCCGCGTCGTCGACCTGACCGCCGAGCACGCCATCACCCGTCCGGCGATCAGCCGGCACCTGCGCCTGCTCACCGAGGCCGGCCTGGTCTCGGCGGAGGACCACGGGCGCGAGCGCCACTACCGGCTCGAGCGCGCGGGTCTGGCGCCGGTCGCCGACCTGCTCGCGGCGCTGCGCGAGACACCTGCCCCGCCGGTCGCCGAGTCCGCCTTCGACGGCCTCGACCTCGAGGTGCGCCGCACCGGCCGCGACCGTCGTACCGCCCCCTCGTCCGACGCCTCGTCCGACTCCCCATCCACGACCCAGGAGGACACCGCATGAGCACCACTCCCACGCCTGCCCCGATGACCGGCCGCAAGGAGCGGCGCGACGGCGACACCCTGCTCGTGATCGAGCGCCGCTTCCGCGCGCCGATCGACGACGTGTGGGCCGCGTGCACCGATCCCGAGCGGATGGAGCGCTGGATCGGCACCTGGAGCGGCGACCCCGCGTCGGGCTCGGTGTCGTTCCGGATGACCGCGGAGGGCGAGGACGTGGCCGCCGAGGAGATGGACGTGCTCGCGTGCGAGCCGCCGCGGCGGTTCGCCGTGCGCGGCCGGGAGCCCCAGCCCTTCAGCGCCGACGGCTCCGGCGACACGGCCCACTGGCACATGGAGCTCGAGCTGACCGAGGCCGACGGCGTCACGTCGCTGACCTTCGTCCAGGTGCTGGCGCCCGGCGCGCTCGGCACCGAGATGGTCGCCAGCGTCGGCCCCGGTTGGGAGTACTACCTCGACCGGCTCGTCGCGGTCTTCGCGGACGAGGACGTCGACGGGGTGGAGTGGCCGGCCTACGAGGGTGGGTCCGGCTACTACCGCGAGACCTTCGCCTGAGCGGTCAGCGCCCCTTCCAGACCGGCTTCCGCTTCTCGGCGAACGCCTTGAACCCCTCGACCCCGTCCTCGGAGGAGTAGAGCGTCTCGACGGTCTTCAGGGTGCTCGTGGTGACCAGGTCCATCGCCTCCTGGAACCGCAGCGCCTCCGCGACCCGCGCGGTCTCCTTGATGGCTGCGAACACCAGCGGCGGCCCCGACGCCAGCAGGCGAGCCGTCTCCCAGGCGCGGGCGCGGACGGCCTCGTCGTCGGCAAGGACCTCGTTGACGACGCCCCACCGCGCGGCCTCGGCCGCCCCCATCCAGCGTCCGGTCAGGAGCAGCTCCATCGCGACGTGGTACGGCATCCGCTTCGGCAGCTTGATGGTGGCGGCGTCGGCGAGGGTGCCGGCGTTGATCTCGGGAAGGCCGAACTGGGTGGACTCCGAGGCGTAGACGAGGTCGCAGGAGAGCGCCAGCTCGAAGCCGCCTCCCATGGCGAGGCCGTGCACGGCGGCGATGACCGGCTTGTTGAGGTCGGGCAGCTCCTGCAGCCCGCCGAAGCCGCCGACCCCGTAGTCGCCGTCGACGGCGTCCCCACCGGCCGCGGCCTTGAGGTCCCAGCCGGCGCAGAAGAACTTCTCGCCCGCGGTGCGCACGATGGCCACCCGCAGGTCGGGGTCGTCGCGGAAGTCGGCGAAGACCCGGCCCATCTCCCGGCTCGTCGCCAGGTCGATGGCGTTGGCCTTGGGTCGGTCGAGGGTGACCTCGAGGACACCGTCCTCACGGACGAGGTGGAGGCTCGGGTGCATCGTGGGCTCGGTCATCTCAGGCTCCCAGGGGTCGCAGCATCGAACGGCTGATGATGTGGCGCTGGATCTCCGACGTGCCGTCCCAGATCCGCTCGATCCGGGCGTCGCGCCAGATCCGCTCGAGGGGCAGCTCGTCCATCAGTCCCATGCCGCCGTGGATCTGGATGGCCTCGTCGGAGACCATCTGCAGCATCTCGGTGGCCTTGAGCTTGGCCATCGCGATGTCGGCGTCGGTGGCGGTGCCCTGGTCGTACTTCCAGGCGGTGTAGAGGGTGAGCTGCTCGGCCGCGCGCAGCTCGGTCGCCATGTCGGCGAGCTTGAAGCCGACGCCCTGGAAGCGGCCGATGGGCTGGCCGAACTGGTGGCGGCTCGCGGCGTGGGCGATCGAGAGCTCGAGGGCGCGCTCGGCGCGGCCGAGGCAGGACGCGGCCACCTGGAGCCGGGTCGAGCCCAGCCACTTCCCGGCGAGCTCGAAGCCCCTGCCCTCCTCGCCGAGCAGGGCGTCGGCGGGCACCCACGCGCCGTCGAAGTCGAGGATCGAGTTGTGGTAGCCGCGGTGCGAGACGTTGCGGTAGCCGTCGTGCACGGCGACGCCGGGGGTGTCGAGGTCGACGAGGAAGGTCGACATCTCGTTGCGGCCCCTCTCGTCGCTGCCGGTCACCGCCACCAGGATCACGAAGTCGGCCTCGTCGGCATGGCTGATGAAGTGCTTGGTGCCGGTGATCCGCCAGCCGTCCCCGTCGCGCACCGCCCGGCAGCGCATGCCCCGCATGTCCGAGCCCGCCTCGGGCTCGGTCATGGCCAGGCAGTCGACCCGCTCGCCGCGCACGCACGGGAGCAGGTAGCGCTCCTTCTGCGCCTCGGTGCCACCGAGCAGGATGTTGGACGGCCGCGCGACGCCCGTGTAGTGCAGGGCGTAGCTGGCCTTGCCGAGCTCCTTCTCGTAGAGCACCCAGGTGACGGTGTCGAGCCCGGCGCCCCCGACCTCCTCGGGCATGTTGGCGGCGTAGAGCCCGGCTGCGAGGGCCTTCGCCCGGATCTGCGCCACGAGCTCGGGCCGGACGACGCCGGTGCGCTCGACCTCCTCCTCGTGGGGGTAGAGCTCGCGCTCGACGAACGCGCGGGTCACCTCGACGATGCTGCGCTGCTCGTCGGTCATGCCGAAGTCCATGGTTGTCTCCTACTTCCCGTCGGGCTCTGCCAGTGCCGCCGCAGCCGTCGACCGCCCGGTGCGCACGGCGCCCTCCATGTAACCGGCGACCCACTGGTCGGAGCCGCAGACGTAGAACGGCGGCTCATGGGTGCCGTGCAGCGGTCCGACCGCCAGCACGTCGCCGGGGTGCCAGCTCGTGACGTAGCCCTGCGTCCACGGATCGGTGCCCCACAGCCGCGTCCACGTCTGCAGCGGTGCCGTCGCCTCCGGTCCGAACATCTCCGCGACCTGGGCGAGCGCCTCGCGGGTGCGGGTCACCGGGTCGGTCGCCACGAAGCCGGCGTAGCGCTCGGGCGGGACGAGGGCCGACAGCACGCCCTGCTGCTGCGGCCAGGTCGAGCCGATCACGCCCTCGCTCTCCGAGAGCCCGTTCTGGCCGCGTGCGCGCCAGAAGGAGTCGTCGTACGCCGCCACGAGCTTGGCGGCCGGTGCGTGGCGCTGCCGTCGCAGCGAGGTCAGCCGGGCCTCGCTCACCCCGTCGACGTCGATGTCGCGCGCAGGCCCGGACGGCACGGCGAGGACCACCGCGTCGGCGCGCAGCCCCTCGCCGTCGTACGTCGTCACCGTGCAGCCGCCGCGGCGGACGCGGATCCTGCGGACCGGGGTCGACAGCCGGACGTCCTGCAGACCGGCTGCCAGGGTGAGCGCGACGGTGGCGGAGCCCTCGGCGACCCGGAGGTTCTCCCACTGCTCGACGTCGTAGCTGCCGGTCGTGCCGCCGACGACGGTCTTGCGCGCGTAGGCGAAGAGGCTCTGCCGCTCGATCGAGCCGTCGGCGAGGCTGAGGTGGACGAGCTCGAAGAGGCGTTGCACGTGGGGGGTCGCGCCGACCTCGCGGAGCCAGCCACCGAGGCTGAGCCGGTCGAGGCGCTCGAGGTCGGGGCACGACCACGGGTCGGCGGGGTCAATCGTGGCGAGCACCTTCTCGAGCGCGGCCTCGACGTCGTCGTACGACGCCCGGTCGGCCTGGGTGCACCACGACGGCCACGCCCCGACGTCGACCGACCCCGGCACCTGGCGGGTGATCTCGCCGGGCTCGGCGACGTAGGACGCCGTCAGGGTCAGCCCGAGCTCGGCGACGAGGCCGAGGTAGCTGGTGTGGGCGTTGCCGACGACCTCGCCGCCGAGCTGCACGACGCGACCGTCGGGCAGGTCGACCTGCTCCACGCGACCGCCGACGCGGGGTCGGGCCTCGAGCACGGTCACCGTCGCGCCACCCGCCTCGAGGTCGCGGGCGCACGACAGGCCGGCGAGCCCGGCGCCGACCACCACCACGTCGGACGCGGACGTCATCGCAGCACCACCGTGTGCTCGGGCAGCCAGCCCACCTCGACCCGGTCACCGGCGTTCCAGCGGTCCTCGGCGCGCATCCGCGGCAGGTTCTGCTCGAGGACGGTGAGGGTGACGTCGGGGGCGATCGAGACCGAGTAGTGCGTGGTGGCGCCGTGGTAGCTCGTCGCCACGATGGTGCCGGCCACGCGGTACATCTCCGGGCCGAGGTCGGTGAGCCAGATCTTCTCGGGCCGTACCGTCACGCTGACGGCGTCGCCCGGCGTGGATCCACGGTGTCCGGGGGCCGGGACCGCGATGCCCGGGCAGACCTGGACGCAGCCGTCCGACCAGGTGCCGCTCATCAGGTTGCTGGTGCCGATGAAGCCGGCGGCGAAGACCGACGCCGGGTGCTCGTAGACGTCCTCGGGCGTCCCGCACTGCTCGATGACGCCGTTGTTCATGATGGCGACCCGATCGCTCATGCTGAGCGCCTCGTCCTGGTCGTGGGTGACGAAGAGGAAGGTGATGCCGACCTCGCGCTGGATCGCCTTCAGCTCGGCCTGCATGGCGTGGCGCAGCTTGAGGTCGAGCGCCGCGAGCGGCTCGTCGAGCAGCAGCACCTGCGGCTGGTTGATGAGGGCCCGGGCGAGCGCGACCCGCTGGCGCTGGCCCCCGGAGAGCCGGTTCGGGCGCTCCTTCGCCCGGCTGCCGAGCTCGACCAGCTCGAGCATCTCCGACACGCGAGCCTCGATCGTGCCGCGGTCGATGCCCTTGCGACGCAGGCCGAAGCCGACGTTGCCCCGCACGTCGAGGTGCTCGAAGAGCGCGTAGCTCTGGAAGACCGTGTTGACGTCGCGCTGGTGCGGGGGAGTGGCGGTGACGTCCTCGCCGCCGACCAGGATCGTGCCGGACGTGGGGTCGCTGAACCCGGCGACCATCCGCAGCGTGGTGGTCTTGCCGCAGCCCGACGGACCGAGCAGCGAGAAGAACTCGCCCCGCGCGATGTCGAGGTCGAGGTGGTCGACGACGGTCGAGCTGCCGAAGACCTTGGTGAGGCCCCGCAGCGAGACCGAGGACGTCGTGGCCGTGCTCGTCGGGTCGGGCGTCATCGGTGGCCTCCGGTGATCAGGTCGAGGCTGGACTGCCCGCGGCCGAAGAGCCGCGGGAGCGTCAGGGCCGCCACGATCAGCAGTGCCGAGCCGAGCAGCATCAGGGTGCCGATCGCGTTGATCGAGGGCGAGACGCCGAAGCGGATCGAGGAGTAGACGCGCACCGGCAGCGGCTGGGGGTCGACCCCGGTCGTGAAGAACGCCAGCACGAAGTCGTCGAAGACGAGGGCGAAGACCAGCAGGCCCGCGCCGAGGAGGGCGGGGACGAGCATCGGGAGGATGACCAGCCGCACGGCCTGGGCGGGCGTGCACCCGAGGTCGCGGGCGGCCTCCTCGACCTCCAGCGCGATGGCGGTCAGCCGTCCCCGCACGATCACGGTGACGTAGGCGATCGAGAACGTGATCTCGGCGAGGACCACGGTGGTCATCGAGAGCTTCATCCCGATGCCGGTGAACAGCAGCAGGGCCGCGACTCCCGTGACGATCTCGGGCGTGACGAGGGGGAGCAGGGTGACCGCCCCGATGACCCGGCCGCGCCGTGAGGTGACCCGCTCGAGCCCCAGCGCGAGCATGGTCCCCAGCACGAGCGAGCCGACCGTCGCGATGCTCGCGATCGTCAGGCTCGCCACCAGCGAGTCGAGCAGGGCGCGGTCGTGGACGAGGTCGTCGTACCAGCGCAGGCTGAAGCCGGAGAACGACGACAGCGACTTCTTGTCGTTGAAGCTGAAGAGCGCGACCGCGAGGATCGGCAGGTAGAGCCACGCGAAGAAGACGACCGTGGCCACGACCGCGAGGAGCGGCTTGCGCTCCAGCCGGCGTCGCCGCGCCATCAGCGCTCGCCCCCTCGGGTCGCGGTGGCGCGGAGGTAGGCGACCATCAGCACGGTGAGCGCAGCCATCATGCCGACGGTCAGGGCCGAGCCCAGCGGCCAGTTCTGCCCCTCGGCGAACTGCTGCTGCACGAGGTTGCCCATCATGTAGGTGCTGGCACCTCCCAGCAGCTGGGCGCTGACGAAGTCACCCAGCGCGGGCAGGAAGACCAGCAGTGCGCCGCCGTAGAGCCCGGCGCGCGTCGCAGGCAGCGTCACGCCGACGAACGTGCGGACCGGGCCGTGGTAGAGGTCCTTGCCGGCCTCGATGAGCGAGGTGTCGAGCCGCTCGAGCGAGGCGTAGACGGGCAGGATCATGAAGACCACGAAGCCGTAGACCAGCCCGCCGACCACCGCCCAGGGCGTGTTGAGGAAGGTCACGCCGTCGCTGATCCCGCTGGCGCGCAGGCCGCTGTTGACCAGGCCGTCGTCCGACAGGAGCGCCTTCCAGGCGTACATCCGCACCAGGTAGCTGGCGAAGAACGGGACGACGATCGCGGCGATCAGCGCGTTCTTGTAGCGGCCGCCGTGCAGCGCGATGGCGTACGCCACGGGGTAGGCGATGAGCGCCGAGATGACGACGGTGGCGAGCGCGTAGAGCAGCGAGCGGAGGAACAGCTCGAGGTAGACCTCGTTCCAGATCGCCCGGTAGTTGGCGGTGCTGGCGGCGAAGGCCGGGTAGCCGTCGTTGGTGGTGCGCCCGAAGGACAGCATCACGATGAGCGCCATGCTGGAGACGAAGAACGTCACCATCCACGCCGTCGGCAGCGCGAGGAGCCACCCCCACAGCGAGGTGCGCTGGGCCGACCTCCGCGTCCCGGTGTGCACGTCACCCTGCTCGACGGTCGTCATGGTCAGCTGGCCTTGACCTCGGTCCAGACCGCCGCACGACGCTGGACCTCGTCGGTGTCGAGGAGGCGGAAGACGTTCTCGTTCTCGAGGTCGCCCAGCTCGATGTTGCAGGCGGGCACGTCCTTCGCGAGGTCGGCGAAGGCGGGGAGCGCGTCCTTCACCGGGAACGGGTAGTAGAGGTAGTTCATGTTCGTGACGGCGTTCTCGGGCCGCAGCAGGTAGTCGATGAAGAGCATCGCCGTGCCGGGGTGCCGGGCGTTGGCGGGGATGACGTAGGCGTCGGAGTTGATCGGCGCGCCCTCGCTCGGCGACTCGAAGTCGAACGTCGTCGGGTCGTCGGCCAGCCCCTGGCGGAGGTAGAGGAAGTCGCCGCTCCACATGTGGTGGACCCAGGCGTCGCCCGCGACCATGTTGTTGATGTCGTCGGAGGAGTAGGCCCGCAGGTAGTCCTTCTGGCTGATCAGCACGTCCTTGATGTCGTCGAGCTCCCCCGGGTCGGCGGTGTTCACGTCGTAGCCGAGCAGCAGCGCCGCCATCGCGAGCGCCTCGTCCTGGTCGTCGAGGGTGAAGATGCGCCCGCGCGCCTCGTCGTTCCAGAGGTCCTTCCAGCTGCCGGTCATCGTCGACACCCGGTCGGTGCGCCAGCCGACGCCGGTCTTGTAGACCGTGAACGGCACGGACGCCTGCGAGCCGGCGTCGTACCAGGGGTCGTTGAAGTAGGAGCCGGAGTAGAAGACCTGGTCGGCGTTGGTCAGCTCGGCGTGGTCGATCGCGCGGAGCTTGCCCTCCTGGCGCAGCTTGACGACCCACTTGGCGATCGGGAAGACGACGTCGTACTGGTTGCCGGCGGCGAGCTTGGCGTACATCCCCTCCATCGAGTCGTAGTTGGACTCGATCACCTTCACGCCGTACTCCTCCTGGAAGCCCTTGACCACGCTCGGCGCGAGGTAGTCGGCCCAGTTGAAGTAGACGAGGTCGCCGTCGACCTTCGCCCGGGCCGACGCGGGGAGCGGGGCCCTGGTGGGTACGTCGTCGCGGATGTAGGCGCAGCCGGGCAGCGTGGTGGCCCCCAGGGCGAGGCCGCCCGCGAGGACGCCGCGCCGGCTGGCCCGCATCACTTCCGCCCTGGGCCCGGAGGGGAGGTCGGGAAGGGTGCGGCCGGCGGCAGCGGGTCGTCGAGGCCGACCAGGATGCCCATCGTGGTGGTCAGGGCCGTCCGGGCCTCGGCCAGGCCCAGGTCGCCGGCCAGGACCCGGCCCCCGAGGCCGTCGGTCATCGCCACCGCGGTCTCGGCGAGCTGGCGGGCGCCGGTGCGCAGCGTGAAGTCGCCGCGCTCGACGCCGTCCTCGAGGATCTCCTCGACCGAGCTGTAGAGCAGCTCGTAGACGTCCTGGCCGACCTTGGCGAGGTGGGGGTCGCGGATGCAGAGCAGGGCCAGCTCCTGCCACAGCATCCACTCGTGCCGCAGCCGGTCGTCGCTCGGCAGGCAGCGGTCGAGGAACGACGAGAGCCGGGCCGCCGAGCCCTCGCCGGCGCTCGCGACCGCCTGCGCGTTGAGCTCGGTGGAGACGCCGTGGGAGTAGGCGAGCACCTCGCCGAACAGCAGCTCCTTGGTGTCGAAGTGGTAGTGCAGCAGGCCCGAGGAGACGCCGGCCTCACGGGCGATCGCGGCCATCCGCACCTTGGCCAGGCCGTCGCGCACGAGGCACGTCGCGGCCGCGGCGAGGATCCGCGAACGGGCGTCGGCGGCGGCCTGCTCGCGCTGGTTGAGCG
Source organism: Nocardioides oleivorans (assembly GCF_004137255.1). Taxonomy (NCBI): domain Bacteria; kingdom Bacillati; phylum Actinomycetota; class Actinomycetes; order Propionibacteriales; family Nocardioidaceae; genus Nocardioides; species Nocardioides oleivorans. The sequence goes on from NZ_SDWT01000001.1 coordinate 2,514,290, forward strand.
CTGCGCCGGTCGTCGTGCCGGACGTCGTGCCGGACGTCGCGCCGACCGTGGGTCCCGACGCCATCAGCCCCCCAGTCGTCCCGTGGAAAGATTTGACTGTTCAGTCAGTCAGGCGATGTTAAAGTCGCCCGCGTGAGCCGTCAAGGGCCGTCGGTCGCGTCGCTCGACGCGCTGTTCTCGCCGCGCAGCGTGGCCATCGTGGGCGCCAGCGCGGACACCGCCAAGTGGGGCAACGTCCTCGCCCGTCGTGCGCTGGCTGCGGGCGGCGACCGCGAGGTGCTGCTGGTCAACCGCGGCGGGGGACAGGTGCTCGGTCGCCCGGCGCACGTCTCGGCCGCTGCGGCGGCGCGGGCGCACGGTGCCGCCCTGGACCTGGTCGTGCTGTGCGTCCCCGTCGCCGGGTTCGTCGGCGCGGTGGGGGACGCAGTCGACGCGGGCGCCCGGGCGATCGTGGCGATCACAGCCGGCCTCTCGGAGGCCGGACCGGAGGGAGCCCGGGTCGAGGCGGAGGGGCTCGCGCTCGCCCGGGCGGCGGGCGCGGTGCTGGTGGGACCGAACTGCCTCGGTGTCGCCGACACCACGACGTCGCTCCAGCTCGCGCACGCGGTCCTGCCTGCGGGGGACGTGGCCGTGCTGAGCCAGAGCGGCAACCTCGTGCTGGACCTCGCCGACCTCCTGGATCGGCGGGGGCTCGGGGTGTCGCGGTTCGTCTCGCTCGGCAACCAGGCCGACCTCGGCGTGGTGGACTTCATGCGTGCCTGCGTGGACCACGACGGCACCCGGGCGGTGGCGATCTACGTCGAGGACGTGCTCGACGGCGACGCGTTCCTGGCCGCGGCCCGGGCGCTCCGCGAGGCGGGCAAGCCGGTCGTGCTGCTGGCCCCGGGCCGCACCGAAGCGGCGGTGCGCAGCGCGGCCTCGCACACCGGGTCGCTGACCAGCTCGTCCGCGGTGGTCGACGCCGCCTGCGCCGCCGTCGGGGCCCACCGGGTGGACCACCCCACGCAGATGGCCGACCTGCTGGCGGCCCTCCGTGCACCGCGGCGGGCTGCGGGACGTCGTACGGGCATCGTCACCGACGGCGGCGGCCACGGTGCGGTCGCGGCCGACGCCCTCGAGGTCGCGGGACTGCAGGTCCCGGTGCTGACGGAGCCGACGACGACCGCGCTGGCCGCCGGGCTCTGGGAGCACTCCACCGTGACGAACCCGGTGGACCTGGCCGGCGCCGGCGAGCAGGACGTCGCGAGCTATGCGCGCGCCGTGGCCGCGCTGCTGGCCTCGCCACAGGTCGACGCGGTGCTGCTGACGGGCTACTTCGGTGGCTACTCGAAGGAGGAGACCGACCTCGCCGGACCGGAGCTGGCCGCCGCGGCGGCGATGGCCTCCGCGGTCGCCGCGCAGGACAAGCCGCTCGTGGTGCAGACGATCCATCCCGACAGCCCGTCGATGCGGCTGCTGCGCGCCGCGGGGGTCCCGGTGCACCGCGACGTCGACCGGGCGTGCGCGGTGCTCGCCGGGCTCGTCGAGCCGGCCACCCGTCGCCCGGAGGCACGGGTGGTCGTGGCCGCGGAGCCCGTCACCGACACGTCGTACGCCGCCTCGCGCGAGCTGGTGGCCGCAGCAGGGGTGGCCGTCGCGGCCTCCGTGTCGGTCACCGGCCGCGTCGGCCTCGAGTCCGCGCTGTCCGATCCGGGGATGGCGTACCCCCTCGTGCTCAAGGCCACCGGGCGGTTGCACAAGTCCGAGGGCGGGGGAGTCGTGCTGGGGCTGGGGTCGCGCGCCGAGGTGCTCGAGGCGTACGACGACCTCGTCGCGCGGCTGGACCCGCCCGCGGTGTCGGTGGAGGAGATGGCCGACCTCGGGGAGGGCGTCGAGCTGATCGTCGGCTGCGTGCGCGACCCGAGGTTCGGGCCGGTCGTGATGGTCGGGCTCGGCGGCATCTTCGCCGAGGTGCTCGGCGACACCTCATGCGCGCTCGCCCCGGTCGGCGTCGAGACCGCGCGCGAGCTGCTGCTGTCGCTGCGCGGTGCGCCGCTGCTGCTCGGCACGCGGGGTCGTGCTCCGGTCGACCTCGATGCCCTCAGTGACGTCGTGGCGCGGCTCTCCGTGCTCGCCGCCGCCCACCTCGAGATCGCCGAGCTGGAGCTCAACCCGGTGCTCGCCGGGCCTGGCGGCGTGCTCGCGCTGGACGCGCGAGTGGTGCTGGGCTGAGTGCCCTGGGCCGGGCTCGGTCAGCCTCGGTCGCCCTCGACGTCGCGCAGGTAGCGCTGGTCGAAGGAGTGGACCCAGCCGTCCTTGGCGGGGAACACGCCGTGGTCGAAGGCCCGTGACGTGACCCCGCGCTGCACCCGCTCGCAGGCCTCGTTGTCCTGGCGGGTGACGAGCTCGTTGAAGTCGATGACCGGCCGGGGATCGAACTCGGGGTCGTCGAAGGCCTCCGGGCTGAAGAGGTACTCGGTGACCAGGCGGCAGCTCTGCGGACCGGTCGGGAACACCGCCGTTGCCAGGGCGGTCGAGCCGTCCACGTCGAGGAACATCGTCGGGTAGACCGCCGCCCCGAAGTAGGCCGACGGACCCTCCTGGCCCTTGAGGCCCGGCAGCAGCGGCAGCCGCAGGCGCGGGTCGGCGGCGACGCTGGTGCGGCCGTCGGCGAGGGTGACCCCGCCGTCGTCGCGACCGGGCTCGAAGACGCTGCCCTTGCGGTAGGCCGGCACCACGGCCATCAGCTCGGGGTGGACCGTCGGGCAGTGGAGGCACTCGTTGTAGTTCTCGAGCACGATCTTCCAGTTGGCCCTCACCTCGACCGTCGAGACGTGCCCGATCCGGAGCTGGGCGAGGCCGACCCTGGCCAGGCCGAGCGGCTCGTCCTGCTGGTCGGCCAGGGACTCGAGGAGCGTCGGCGGCTCCTCGCGGGACAGGTTGACGAAGACGAAGCCCTCCCAGACGTCCACCCGCACCGGCCACAGCGAGGTCGACGGGCGGTCGATCTCGTCCTTCTCGATCATCGGCGTGGTGACCAACGTGCCGTCCAGTGCATAGCCCCACGCGTGGTACGGGCACCGCAGGTGGGTGCGCACCTCGCCCTGCTCGTCGTCGCAGAGCTGCGACCCGCGGTGCCGGCAGACGTTGTAGAAGCCGCGCAGCTCGTCGTCCTTGCCGCGCACGACGAGGATCGACTCGCCCGCGATCTCGAAGCGCATCCACGAGCCCGCCCGCGGGAGCCGCTCGGCGCGCGCCACGTAGATCCAGTTGCGGAAGAAGACCCTCTCGCGGTCCCGCTCGTAGTCGTCGGCGGAGTGGTAGGCGGGTCCGGGCAGGGTCGTGCGGATGGGCGCAGAGGACATGAACTGACTGTACAGTCAGTCAACCGATCCCGTCGACGTCCGACCCACCAGCCATGATGGGGCGCGTGCGCTCGCGTCCCGCTTCCGGTCCTGTCCCGGCTCTCGCCCTGTGCCTCGTCCTCGTCGGGGTGGGTTCTGCCTGCTCGGTCCTCGGGGGCGATGACGACTCCGACCCGGCCGGTGACCTCGCCGTCGAGCTCGCCGCGGCGCTGTCGCAGCACACGCTCGGGGACGTGCCGCTGAGCGAGGATTCCGCGCGCGACGCGTTCGCCGAGCTGGTCGCGCCGCTCGACGAGCTGCCGGTCGCGGTCTCGGTGGCGTCGGTCGAGACCGTCGAGGAGGAGGGCCGCGCCGACGTCGGCCTGTCGTGGAGCTGGCAGGTGGCCGACGGCCGGACCTGGGCCTACGACACCACCGCGCGCCTGTCGGCGGCCGGCGACGAGTGGTCGGTCGACTGGTCGCCCGAGTCGCTCGCGCCCGACCTCGCCGACGGTGACACGCTCGGCCTCCGCACGCTCACCCCCGACCGCGGCGACATCACCGGCGCCGACGGCGCCGTCCTCGTCACCGAGCGCCCGGTGCTCCGCTACGGACTCGACAAGACCAAGGTCGAGGGAGCCCAGGTCGCCCGGAGCGCGCGCAGGATCGCGCGGATCCTCGACCTCGACCCGGCGTCGTACGTCGCCCGCGCGAAGGCGATGGGATCGGAGGCCTTCGTGGAGGCGGTCGTCCTGCGCGAGGACGACGCCCTCGACGTGCTGCCCGCCTTCCGCGAGGTGCCCGGCGCGCTGGCGGTCAACGACACCCTGCCGCTCGCACCGTCGCGCGAGTTCGCCGCGGCCCTGCTCGGCCGGGTCGGCGCCGCGACCGAGGACGCCGTCGAGGAGTCCGGTGGCGCGGTCGTCGCGGGTGACGAGGTCGGGCTGTCCGGGCTCCAGGCCCGCTACGACGAGCAGCTGCGCGGCACCGCCGGCACGGCGGTCGTCGCCCGCGGCGCCGACGACCAGCTCCGCACGCTCTTCGAGGCGCCCGCCACCGACGGCACCGCGCTGGCGACGACGATCGACCCGGCCCTGCAGGTCAAGGCCGAGGGTGCGCTCGCGGGCGTCGGTCCCGCCAGCGCGCTGGTCGCGATCCGGCCCTCGGACGGCGCGGTCCTGGCCACCGCCAACGGAGCCGGCGCCGCGGGTGCGGACCTCGCCGACACCGGGCAGTACGCGCCCGGCTCGACCTTCAAGGTGGTGAGCTCGCTGGCGCTGCTGCGCAGCGGGACGGCGCCGAGCGACCGGGTCGCCTGCCCCGCGACCACCGTGGTCGACGGCCGCTCCTTCAAGAACTACGACGACTACCCCGCCTCCGCGATCGGCGACATCACCCTCACCCAGGCCGTCGCGAACTCCTGCAACACCGCGTTCATCGGCAACGCCGACCGGCTCGCGGACGGCGACCTGGCCGCTGCCGCCGCAGCGCTCGGCCTCGGCGTCGACCACGACCTCGGCTTCCCCGTCTACTTCGGCCAGGTGCCACCGCCCGAGACCGAGACCGGCGCGGCGGCCGACCTGATCGGCCAGGGCACGGTCCTCGCGAGCCCCTTCGCGATGGCGACGGTGGCGGCCTCCGTCGCGGCCGGTCGCACCGTGCTGCCCACGCTGCTGCCCGAGCACCGGGTGGAGCAGGTGCAGCCCGAGGTGCCGCTGACCGCGGGCGAGGCGACCCAGCTGCGCGGCCTCGTGCGCGCGGTCGTCGACTCGGGGTCGGGGCGGTTCCTCCTCGACGTACCCGGGGTCACGGGCGCGAAGACCGGCACGGCCGAGTACGGCGAGCCCGACGCCGCCGGCGACCTGCCCACCCACGCGTGGATGATCGCGATCCGCGGCGACCTCGCGGTCGCGGTGTTCGTCGAGACGGGCGTCTCGGGCTCGCAGACCGCGGGGCCCGTACTCGAGGCGTTCCTCCGCTAGGACAGGCGGGCGAGGTAGAGGAAGTACTCCTCCGGTCGGTCCTGCAGCAGCACGTCGTGCGCCTGCTCCTCGGCCTCGCCGAAGACCCCGCGCATCGCCGCGAGCAGGTCGGGCGCGGCGCTCGCCGACCAGATGACCAGCACCCCGCCGGGTGCGAGGACGTCGCGGCACCGCTGCAGGAACGCCGACTCGTAGACCGCCTCGTTGGTCTCGTGGACGAGGTAGCCCGGGCCGTTGTCGACGTCGAGCAGCACGAGGTCGTACGACGACCGCGCCTCCGCGATGGCCATCGCGATGTCGGCGTTGACCACCGTCGCGCGGGTGTCGGCCAGCAGGGCCGGGCCGTGCGGGACGGTGCCGTCGCGCATCCACTGCACCAGCGGCTCCTCGATCTCGACGACGACCGCCCGCTCGACCCGCGCGTCGCCGAGCACGCGCTGGAGCGTGAAACCGAGACCCAGTCCGCCGATGAGCACGTTGCGCGGGTCGGAGACGGCCTCGAGCGCCTGCGCGGCCAGCTCGATCTCGCTCGTCGTCTCGAGGGTGTCCATCACGAAGACGCCGTTGACGCGCAGCTCGAGCACGTCGGGTGCGGCCTCGGACGTGCGCCGACGCAGCACGACCTCACCGCGCTCGGTCTCGGCCCGGGCGATCTCGACGCTCTCCACGGGCACATCCTGACGGGTCGCCGACCTCCGTCACGCCGCAGGGTCAGGAGACGACGGTGACCGTGATCGCCGAGTCGGTGCAGCCGGAGGCCGCCTCCTGCAGGGCGGCCTGCTCGGCGGGGTCGGCGATGAGGCCCCAGCGGATCTTCACCGCGACCCATTCCTTGACGTAGCGGCACCCGTTGATCGGCGGCAGCCACTCGGCGACGTCCTGGTCGCCCTTGGAGCGGTTGAGCGAGGCGGTGACGCCGACCAGCGTGCGGCTGTCGCCCAGGTCGTTGGCGTACGCCTCGCGCCGCGAGGCCGACCACCCGCCGGCACCGGAGTCCCACGCCTCGGCCAGCGGCACCATGTGGTCGATGTCGAGGGCCGAGGCCGAGGTCTGGGACACGCCGTCGTAGTAGGAGTACCACCGGCCGCCGCTGAGGCTGCACGACGAGCCGACCGTCGGGGCGTCCTCCGCCTCCGAGACCAGCACCTCGGCGCGGGTGTCGCACCCGTCGCCGTCGGCGTCGACCCAGTGCCGGAAGAGGTCGCGGTCGTAGCCGGTGCGGCTTTCCGTGCCGACCGGGATCGCCGAGATCCCGGACGTCAGCGTGCCGCTCCAGGAGGAGTCGGCGTGGGCGGCTCCGGAGGAGAGGGCCACCAGGGTGCCGGAGAGGAGGAGTGCGCTTGCCGAGGTCGCGAGGACCCGCCCGAGAGAGGTCATGCGCCTCATCCTGTGGCGGGTCGGCGTCGGCCGGTAACCCACAGGATCGTGCACTGCAAGGTCCGCACCCACGTCCGGGACGCCCGTGCGCGCCCCCGGAAGGTGTCCGACCCTTGCCCACTTCCTCGGTCAAGGCCTTGACCACATCTTGCGCAAGCCGACGGTCGGTCCGCTGCGTCCATCCGCTGCCGACAGGCTTCCGGAGCCTTATTCTGGGCCGGTGTACACCGTCAGTCGGGCCGCCGAGCTCACGGGTGTGCCGTCCGGGACGCTCCGCAAGTGGGAGCAGCGCTACGGCGTCGTCGTCCCGCAGCGGACCCCGGGCAACTACCGGCTCTACGACGACGAGGCGGTGCGCCGGCTCGTCGTGATGCGCAGCCTCGTCGACGCCGGCTGGTCGGCCCAGGAGGCCGCTCGCCACGTGGTCGAGGACACCGCCGGGGCCGAGGCGGAGCTCCCGCGGCGCGGGGTGGAGGCGACCGACCACCGCGTCGACGAGCTCGCCGCCTGCGCCCGCGACTTCGACGTACCCCGTCTGGAGAAGGCGCTCTCCGACGCCTTCGCCGGGCGCGACCTGGTGACGGTGGTCGACGGCTGGCTGCTGCCCTCGCTCGAGCGGCTGGGCCTGGCCTGGCGACGCGGCGACGTCTCCGTCGCGGGCGAGCACTTCGTCACCGCCGCCGTGCAGCGGCGCCTGGCCCAGGTCCTGCAGGCGCAGCCCGCCGCACCGGTCGGCGGTCCCCGCGTGGTGGTCGGCCTGGCCCGCGGGTGCCGCCACGAGCTCGGCGTCCTGGCCTTCTCGCTGGTGCTGCGCTCGCGGGGTGTGCAGGTCACCTACCTCGGTGGCGACCTGCCGCTCGAGGCCTGGATCGGCACGGTGACGCTCCTCGAGCCGGAGGCGGTCGTGCTCGCCGCGCCGACCGTCGAGGACCTCCCCGCCGTCCGCGAGGCCGTCGAGGCGCTGCTCCCGCTGACCTCCGTGCTCCTCGGCGGAGCCCACCAGGAGGCCGTCGCCGGCCCCGAGCACCTCGGACACCTGCCCGGCGCCGGCGCCGTCGCCCTCGCCGACCGGCTCCACCGGGCACAGGCTTCCTGACGTCATACGGAGGGCGCGACCGCTTGCCCTGTCCGTATGACGTCCTGTCGGGTGCCCGAGCCGGTGGACATCCACAACCCGCGGTCGACGGAGGTTCTCCACAGCCTCGGCGGCGGCGAGGTGCGAGCGGGTCGCGGGGTCCGCAGGCTCGGGGCATGCCGAAGCAGACCTCCGTACGACGATCCCCGCCTCGCCGTCGCGAGGCGAGCAGCTGCCCGGCAGGGAGGCGTGCTGTCCCGGCCACAGCTCTACGCGCTGGGCATCACGCGGTCCGAGGTCAGGGGCCAGGTGCGGGCACACCGGTGGCAGCTGGTGGGCGACCAGTCGGTGTGCCTGCACAACAGCGTGATCTCGGACGAGGGCCACCAGTGGGCGTCGGTCTTCCAGGGAGGTCCACGGGCATGTCTCGACGGCGCATCCGCCCTCGTCGCGGGCGGTCTGGAGCGCTTCGAGGTCGACCGTCACCGGGTGTCGGTGCCTCGGGGTGCACGCGTACGCCGATCGCGCCTCTACGACATCCGCCAGACGCGTCGCTGGGCGGCGGCCGACCTCGCGCCGTCAGGCATCCCGCGGACCCGGTCCGGACGTGGCCGGCGTGCGGGCAGCGTTGTGGGCGGCGTCCGACCGCCAGGCGACCTACGTCCTGACGCTCGTGCTCCAGCAAGGGATGACCACCGCCGAGCTGTTGGGCGCGCAGGCGCTTCGCATCAAGCGGGACCGGCGCAGGCGGCTGGTGCAGGAGACGATCCTCGACCTGCTGGACGGCGCCCGGTCGCTCGGCGAGCTCGACGTCGTACGAGAGCTGCGGCGCCGCGGCATGCCGATGCCGACGCAGCAGGTCGTGCGCAAGGGGCGGGACGGGCGCTACTACCTCGACCTCTACTGGGAGGAGTTCGGGCTCGTGCTCGAGATCGACGGGATCCAGCACACCTGGGCCACCAGTGTGATCGGTGACGCGCTGCGGCAGAACTCGCTCGTCATCGCCAGCGACCGGGTCCTGCGGATGCCCCTGCTCGGTCTCCGGCTCGAACCGGATGCCTTCTTCGAGCAGGTCGAGCAGGCGTTGGCACTCGGAGGCTGGCGTCGAGCCGCGTGACGTCATCCGGAAGGGGCGAGCGCCTGCCCTGTCCGTATGACGTCCGGGGCCGAGCTCCCGGAATCCGCTACTGGGCCGAGCGGACCTTGATGCCGGTGATCGGCACGGTCACGGCACCGGAGGGGTCGGTGAAGAAGTCGTTGCCCTTGTCGTCGACGACGATGAAGGCGGGGAAGTCCTCGACCTCGATCCTCCAGACGGCCTCCATGCCGAGCTCCTCGTACTCCACGACCTCGACGGACCGGATGCAGTCCTGCGCGAGCCGGGCGGCGGGGCCGCCGATGGAGCCGAGGTAGAACCCGCCGTGGGTGCCGCACGCCTCGGTGACCTGCTTGGAGCGGTTGCCCTTGGCGAGCATCACCATCGAGCCGCCGGCGGCCTGGAACTGCTCGACGTAGGAGTCCATCCGACCGGCGGTCGTCGGGCCGAAGGAGCCCGACGGCATGCCCTCGGGCGTCTTGGCCGGACCGGCGTAGTAGACCGGGTGGTTCCTGAGGTAGTCGGGCATCTCCTCGCCGGCGTCGAGGCGCTCCTTGATCTTGGCGTGCGCGATGTCGCGCGCGACGACGAGCGGGCCGGTCAGCGAGAGCCGCGTCTTGACCGGATGCTGCGAGAGCTCGGCGAGGATGTCGGCCATCGGCTGGTTGAGGTCCACCTGGACCACCTCGCCGCCGGCGATGTCGTCGGCCATCCCGGCCTCGGGCATGTAGTGGGCCGGGTCGGTCTCGAGCTGCTCGAGGAAGACGCCGTCGGGGGTGATCTTGCCGAGCGCCTGCCGGTCGGCCGAGCACGAGACGGCGATCGCGACGGGGCAGGAGGCGCCGTGGCGGGGGAGCCGGATGACGCGGACGTCGTGGCAGAAGTACTTCCCGCCGAACTGCGCGCCGATCCCGAAGGACTGGGTGAGCTCGAAGACCTGTTCCTCGAGCGCGGTGTCGCGGATGCCGTGGGCGGCCATCGAGCCCTCGGTCGGGAGGTCGTCGAGGTAGTGCGCGGAGGCGTACTTCGCGGTCTTCAGCGCGAACTCCGCGCTGGTGCCGCCGATGACGACGGCGAGGTGGTACGGCGGGCAGGCGGCCGTGCCGAGCGAGCGGATCTTCTCGTCGAGGAACTCCATCAGGCGCGTCGGGTTGAGGACCGCCTTGGTCTCCTGGAAGAGGAACGACTTGTTGGCCGAGCCGCCGCCCTTGGCCATGAAGAGGAACTTGTACTCAGGCGTCTCCTTGGCCGGCGTGGAGTAGAGCTCGATCTGCGCCGGCAGGTTGGTGCCGGTGTTCTTCTCCTCGAACGTCGTCAGCGGCGCGAGCTGCGAGTAGCGGAGGTTGAGGCGGGTGTAGGCGTCGTACACCCCCCGGCTGATCGCCTCGCCGTCGTCGGCGCCGGTGAGCACGCCCTCGGACTTCTTGCCCATCACGATCGCGGTGCCGGTGTCCTGGCACATCGGCAGCACGCCGCCGGCGGAGATGTTGACGTTCTTGAGCAGGTCGAGCGCGACGAAGCGGTCGTTGCCGGAGGCCTCGGGGTCGTCGATGATCTTGCGCAGCTGGGCGAGGTGGCCGGGCCGGAGGTAGTGGCTGATGTCGTGCATCGCCTCCTCGGTGAGCCGTCGGATCGCCTCGGGGTCGACCTTCAGGAAGGTCTGTCCGTCGACCTCGAAGGTCGACACGCCCTCGGTCGTCACGAGCCGGTAGGGCGTCTCGGCTGCACCGTTGGAACCGGCGGTGGGGAGGAGGTCTGAGTAGAGGAAGTCAGCGTCGCTCACGAGTGCTGAGCGTACGCCGCGGGGCGCGCGCCGGACGCACGGGCCGGGCCCGGTGGACCGCACCGCGGGTTCATCGCCCGTATCCACCGCGTCCACCCGGGAGTAGCCTCCGGTCGGCGGGACCTACGAGGCTCCGCCCGGCAACTCGTGCTGATCTCGGAACTTCGCCCCTGGAGGTCTTCTTGAACACCCGCAAGACGCTTGTCTCCCTCGCCGCGATGGCGACCCTCTTCTCGGCCGCCGCATGTGCCGCGCCGGAGAAGGAGAAGGACACCACGACCGAGAGCGGCGTCGACTCCGCAACGGCCACCTCCGCCGAGGACTTCGGCGGCCTGGACGAGCTGGTCAAGGCCGCGCAGGACGAGGGCGAGCTCAACGTCATCGCGCTCCCGCCGGACTGGGCCAACTACGCCGAGGTCATCTCGACCTTCGAGGACAAGTACGACATCAAGGTCAACTCCGACCAGCCCGACGCCGCCTCGCAGGACGAGATCAACGCGGCCAACGACCTCAAGGGCACCGACCGCGCGCCCGACGTGTTCGACCTCGGCCAGTCGGTCGCGCTCGCCAACACCGACATGTTCGCGCCCTACCAGGTCGAGACGTTCGACGAGATCCCCGACGAGTTCAAGGACGCCGACGGCACCTGGGTCAACGACTACGGCGGCTACATGTCCATCGGCTACGACTCCTCCGTCGTCCCCGACGTCACCTCGCTGGCCGACCTGATGAAGCCCGAGTTCAAGGGCAAGGTCGCGCTCAACGGCGACCCGACGCAGGCCGGTGCCGCGTTCAGCGGCGTGATGATGGCGGCCATCGCCGACGGCGGCTCCGCCGACGACATCGCCCCCGGCGTCGACTTCTTCGCCGAGCTCAAGAAGGCCGGCAACTTCCTCACCGTCGACCCCGACTCGACCACGATCGAGCAGGGCACGACGCCGGTCGTCATCGACTGGGACTACCTCGGCGCGGCCGCTGCGGCCAACGTCGACACGTGGAAGACCGTCGTCCCCGAGGAGGCCGTGGTCGCGGGCTACTACTTCCAGGCGATCAACGCCGACGCGCCGCACCCGGCCGCCGCGCGCCTGTGGCAGGAGTTCCTCTACAGCGACGAGGGCCAGAACCTCTGGCTCAAGGGCGGCGCCCGTCCGGTCCGCGGCGACGCGATGGCCGAGGCCGGCACGATCGACGCCGACCTGTGGGGTGCCCTGCCCGAGGTCGCCGGCACGCCGGTGATCCCGACGGACGAGCAGACCACGAAGGCCGGCGAGTACCTCGCGACCAACTGGTCGAAGGCCATCCGCTGAGCACGACCGCACCGAGCGCGGGGACGGGTCGACGGTTCTCCGTCGGCCCGTTCCTCGCCCTCATCCCGTTCCTCGCGTTCGTCCTGGTCTTCCTCCTGGTCCCGACGCTGACGGTCGTCGTCGGCGCCTTCCAGGACGGCGACGGACGCCCCACGCTCGGCAACCTCGACGCCCTCACCAGCGAGGCGGCGATCTCCGCCCTCAAGGGGTCGCTGATCCTCTCCGGCTCGACCGCCGTGATCGGCGCCGCCCTCGGCGCGCTGCTCGCCTACCTGGTCGTCTCGATGAAGCCCACCAGCCTGCTGCGGCGTACGACGCTCGCGGTCAGCGGCGTCCTCGCCCAGTTCGGCGGAGTGACGCTCGCCTTCGCGTGGATCGCCACGATCGGCCCGGTGGGCGTCGTGACGAAGGCCGTCATGGACCTCACCGGCGCCGACCTCTACGGCTCCGGCTGGCTCTTCGGCCTGCCCGGCCTGGTCGTCGTCTACTGCTACTTCCAGATCCCGCTGATGGTGATCGTCTTCGCGCCCGCCTTCGAGGGCCTGCGCCCGCAGTGGCGCGAGGCCGCGGTCAACCTCGGCGCGTCGACCTGGGACTACTGGCGCCACGTCGCGCTGCCGCTGCTCACGCCGGCCTTCCTCGGCGCCATGCTGCTGCTCTTCGCCAACGCGTTCGCGGCCTACGCCACCGCGGCGTTCCTCGTCAGCCAGGGCCAGCCGATCGTGCCGCTCCTCATCCGGCAGGCGATCACGAGCGAGGTCCTGCTCGGCCAGGCCAACGTCGGCTACGCGCTGGCGCTGGAGATGATCGTCGTCGTCACCGTCGTGATGATCGCCTACAACCTGCTGCTCAAGCGGACCTCGAGGTGGATGCGATGACGCCCACCCGCAGCTTCCGGATCGTGCGCGCGGTGCTGATGGTCGCCTTCGCGGCGTACTTCTTCGTCCCGCTGCTGGCGATGTTCGACTTCTCGACCCAGAACCGCGGCAGCGCCGAGGGGCGCACCTGGGACAACTGGGCCTTCATGGTCACCGACGAGGACCTGCGCGCCTCGATCATCGCGTCGCTGCTGCTCTCGCTGTTCACCGTCGTGCTGATGGTGGTGCTGCTGGTCCCGACGATGGTGTGGGTCCGCCTGCGGGTGCCGGGCATGAGGCGGATCATCGAGTTCCTCTGCCTGCTGCCGCTGACCATCCCCGCACTGGTGATCGTGGTCGGGATCAGCAACGTGTACTCGTGGGTGACCTACCTGCTCGGCGACTCGCCGCTGGTGCTCACCTTCGCCTACGTCGTGCTGGTGCTGCCGTACTCCTACCGCGCGATCGACTCCGCCCTGTCGGCCATCGACGTCGCCACCCTGTCCGAGGCGGCCCGCTCGCTCGGCGCCGGCTGGTTCACGGTCATCGTGCGGATCGTGCTGCCCAACGTCACCGGCGGCGTGCTCGGCGCCGCCTTCATCGCGGTCGCGCTGGTGATGGGGGAGTACGTCTTCGCGTCGCTGCTGCACTTCGACACCCTCCCGGTGGCGATGGCCGCGCTCTACAAGAGCAACGGCGCGGCCGCGATGGCCGCCGCCCTCGCCTCGATGCTCTTCGTCGTCCTGCTGCTCATGGGGCTGACGCTCCTGAGCCGCGACCGCCACAAGCAAGGAGCTTCCTCATGACCGCCCTCAGCACCGAGCGGGGACTGGCCGTCGAGCTGACCGACCTGACCCGCGTCTACGGGTCGACACGCGCCCTCGACGGGCTCACCCTGCACCTCCAGCCGGGCGAGCTGGTCTGCCTGCTCGGCCCGTCGGGCTGTGGCAAGACCACGGCGCTGCGGATCCTGGCCGGGCTCGACCACCCGACCAGCGGCACGGTGTCGGTGGGCGGCAAGGACCTGACGAAGGTGCCTGCCAACAAGCGCGACATGGGGATGGTCTTCCAGGCCTACAGCCTCTTCCCGCACATGACCGTGCTCGACAACGTCGCCTTCGGCCTCAAGCTGCGCGGCAGGGACGGCGCCACCCGCCGCACGCGGGCCGGCGACATGCTCGACCTGGTCGGGCTCGGCCAGCACGCCGACCGCTACGCCCACCAGCTCTCCGGTGGCCAGCAGCAACGCGTCGCCCTCGCGCGGGCGCTCGCCGTCGAGCCGTCGGTGCTGCTCCTCGACGAGCCCCTCTCGGCGCTCGACGCCAAGGTGCGCGTGCAGCTGCGCGACGAGATCCGCCGCGTGCAGATCGAGGTCGGCACGACGACGCTCTTCGTCACCCACGACCAGGAGGAGGCGCTCGCCGTCGCCGACCGGGTCGGGGTGATGAACGCCGGCCGGCTCGAGCAGCTCGCCTCGCCGACCGAGCTCTACTCCTCGCCCGCCACCCGGTTCGTCGGCGAGTTCGTGGGCCTGAGCAACCGGCTCCCCGCGCAGGTGAGCGGAGGTACGGCGACCGTGCTGGGCCAGTCGGTGCCCACGCTGGCCGGCTCGGCGGAGGGCACCGGCTTCGCGCTCGTGCGGCCCGAGTCGATCTCCGTCGTGGCCGACGGTGCCGGCCAGGGCACGGTCACGACCGTGCAGTTCCTCGGTCCGCTGTCGCGGGTCACCTGCTCGCTGGCCGACGGCACGGACGTGGTCGCCCAGCTCGCCAGCTCGGACGCCGTCCGGCTCGCGGCGGGAGACGTCGTACGGCTGCAGGTGGCGCCGTCGCCGGTGCTGGTCGTGGCCTGAAGCGGTCCGCGTCTCAGGAGGTCGGCTGGTCGGGCTCGGGCCCGGTCTCGCCGGTCTCCTGCTGCGTCCGCTTCTGCTCCTGGGCCCTGCGGCGCTGCTCCTCGGCGCGCTCGCGCACCTTCTTGAGGAACGCGTCGTCCGCCTCGGGATCAGCGGCGGCGAAGCGGCCGGGCCGGTCGTACTCCGGGAACGCGCTCGCGGTCCGCTCGTAGGGACCGGGCCTGCGCGGTGCGCGCGCCGGGCGCCCGGCGGCGAGCCAGGCGATCGACCCGACGAAGGGGAAGAACAGGATCAGCACGATCCAGAGGATCTTGGGCAGGTTGCGCACCTCGTCGTCGCGGGCGGAGATGGCCTCCACCACGCAGTAGATCGACAGCACGATCGGGACCAGGAAGAACAGCAACCGAAGCATCGGGACCCCCGCAGGTCGGCCCGGCCGGGGCCACGGTCGACGGTCCGATCCGCCGCGGGCGGCAGCGTAGCGCGCGCCGGTCATCGGCGGGTGGGCTCCGCGATTTGCACCATCGGACCCAGAGTGCAAAACTGCACTCCATGCCCGATAGTGCAACTCAGTCGTCCGGCCCGCGTCGCGGCCGGCGCGTGACGCAGCTCCGGATCACCGACGCCGCGCAGCGCCTCGCCGACGACCGGGGCAGTGTCGACGGCTTCACCATGGAGGAGCTCGCCGAGGCGTCCGACGTCTCGCGGCGGACCCTGTTCAACTACTACCCGAGCAAGGTCGACGCGGTGCTCGGCCCGGAGCTCGACCTCGGCTCCGAGGCGCTCGAGCTGTTCCGGACCGGCGGCCCGACCGGCGACCTGGTCGACGACCTCCAGGCACTGCTGCTGAACATCCTCGAGAACGAGGAGGTGGAGATCGCCGCCATCCAGCGCTTCGACCGCATCGTCCACGCCAACCCGGTCCTGCTCATCACGCTGAAGCAGCGCATGCGCCGGCTCGTCGAGCAGCTCGTCGACCTCGCGTCCCAGCGGCCCGGCGGCGACCTGCCCGTGCACGACATGCAGATCGCCATCGCCGTCGTCGGGGGCGTCACCGAGACCGCGGTCACCGCGTTCGTCGACGACCCCGAGCAGGACTTCGCCCAGCTCATCGTCGACGGCATCGCCACGGTCCGCCGGCTCTTCGGCTGATCCCACGCACCACCCGCCCGATCCAACGCACGCACCACTCAACGGGAGAACCTTCCAATGGCACGTCTACTCCACCGCCTCGGCCGCACGGCCCACCGGCGCTGGTACGCCTTCATCGCCGCCTGGCTCGTCGCCCTGGTCGCGGTCGGCTTCACCGCCACCGCCATCAGCAAGCCGATGACCGACGCCTTCTCGATCCCGGGCATCCCGTCCGAGAAGGCCGCCGACCTCCAGGCCGAGCTCTTCCCGGACTCGGTCGACGCCTTCGACCAGGCGGGCATCACCGTCGTCGTCGCCGCGCCCGAGGGGCACACGCTCGCGGAGCAGCCGTACGCCGGCCAGGTCGCGGACCTCGTCGCCGAGCTGGGCGACATCCCGCAGGCGCCGGCCGCCGAGACGATCCTCGACCCGGTGACCGCGGCCGACGGCCAGGAGCAGCAGATGGTCGACGCCGTGGTCGAGGCCGGGGGCGACGAGGCACAGGCGCGCGAGGACTTCGCCGCGCTGTCACCGCTGTCCGACGACGGCCGGATCGGCACGATCACCTACACCCTCGACGTGGACCAGGTCACCGACGTCGAGCCCACCACGGTCGAGGCGATCAAGGAGGCCGTCGCCGACGCGAACGCCGGCGGGCTCACCGCCGAGGTGAACGGGTCCGGGCTCCTCGCGCAGCTGGAGGGCGGATCCTCCGAGCTCATCGGCATCGGCGTCGCCGTCGTCGTGCTCCTCATCGTCTTCGGCTCGGTCGTCGCGGCCGGCATCCCGATCATCACCGCGCTCATCGGCCTCGGCACCGGCCTGCTGGGCGTCGTCGGTGCGACCGCGTTCTTCGACATCGGCTCGAGCACGCCGATCCTCGCCAGCATGATCGGCCTGGCGGTCGGCATCGACTACGCGCTCTTCATCCTCGCCCGCTACCGCAGCGAGCTCGACCACACCGACGACCGCGCGGAGGCGATGGGCATCGCCACCGGCACCGCCGGCTCGGCCGTCGTCTTCGCCGGCCTGACCGTGCTCATCGCGCTCTCGGCCCTGTCGGTCGTCGGGATCCCGTTCCTCACCAGCATGGGCCTCGCGGCCGCCGGCACCGTCCTGGTCGCCGTCCTCGTCGCGCTCACCCTGCTCCCCGCCGTCCTCGGCATGCTGAAGTCGAAGGCCTTCGGCGGCCGGGTCCGCCGCTACCGCCCGCAGCGCGACGAGAAGGGTCGGGTGCTCAACAACGGCGTCCGCTGGGCCCGCCTCGTCGGCCGGGCGCCGGTCGCCGCGATCCTGCTCGTCGTCGTCGGCCTCGGCGCGCTCGCCGTACCCGTCGCGAACCTGCACCTGGCCTTCCCGACCGACTCCACCGCGTCGCCGGAGACCACCCAGCGCCGGGCCGCGGACCTGGTCGCCGAGGGCTTCGGCCCCGGTCGCCAGGGCCCGCTCGTGGTCGTCGTCGATGCCCGTGACGTGGCCCAGGACGACCGCGGCGCGGCGTTCGGCGAGGTCGTCGACTGGGCCGCCGGCATGGACGGCGTCGTCAACGCCCAGGTCGTCGCCACCAACGAGGAGGGCACCGGCGCCCAGGTGATGATCACGCCCGCCACGGGGGCGGACGAGGTCGCCACCGAGGACCTGCTGCACGAGCTGCGCGACGGCCAGTCCGCCATCGAGTCCGAGACCGGCACCACGACCGGCGTCACCGGCATCACCGCGATCCAGGCCGACGTGTCGGAGAAGCTCGCCGACGCGCTGCCGGTCTACCTCGCCGTCGTCATCGGGCTCGCGTTCCTGCTGCTGATGCTGGTCTTCCGCTCGATCCTGGTGCCGCTGACCGCGACGCTCGGCTTCCTGCTCTCGGTGCTGGCGACGCTCGGCGCGACGGTGCTGGTGTTCCAGGAGGGGATGTTCGGGATCGTGGAGGGCGCGCCGCTCGTGTCCTTCATGCCGATCTTCCTGATCGGCGTGGTCTTCGGGCTGGCGATGGACTACCAGGTCTTCCTCGTCACCCGGATCCGCGAGGCGCACGTGCACGGCGCGACGATGCGCGAGGCCGTCGTCGACGGCTTCCGCAACTCGGCCCGCGTCGTGTCGGCGGCCGCCGTGATCATGACCTCGGTCTTCGCGGCCTTCATGCTCACCGATGAGCCGATCATCAAGTCGATGGGCTTCGCGCTCGCCGTCGCGGTCCTCTTCGACGCCTTCATCGTGCGGATGGTGCTGGTCCCGGCGCTGCTCTACCTGATGGGGGAGAAGGCCTGGTGGCTGCCGGCATGGCTCGACCGCCTGCTGCCGGTCATCGACGTCGAGGGAGAGTCGCTCGACCGCGGCCACGCCGCCGACCAGTGGCGCGGGGAGCGCGAGCCGGAGCCCGAGCTGGTCGGCTGACGCCTCTGCTCCGGGGAGTCACCGGATATCCGGTGACTCCCGACGGAGTGCGGTTCTCGTGACGCGAATCCCACGTCACGAGGACCGCACTGTCGTCCGAGGCCTACTTCCAGGGGGCCACGAGCGCAGCGAGGTCCGGAGCCAGCTCCTTCATCAGCAGCGGGCCGAACGTCACCCGGTGCACGCCCAGCGTCCGCAGGTCGTCCAGCGAGCCGGCGGCCGAGCCCTGGCGCGGGTTGGCGATCACGTTGACCGGCCCGTCGAGCGCGTCGAGGAGTGCCTGTACGGCGGCCGCGTCGGGGGCGCCGACCGGATAGCTGCACCGTGAGCCGGCCGCCTCGCACGCCTGCATACGGGTGATCGCCTCGGCGACCGGGTCGTCGAACACGCCCTTCTTGATGAAGGCGTCGGTGCGGGCGTTGACGACCAGGTCGACGCCGGCGGAGTCGGCGGCCTGCCGGATCGCGCCGATGTAGTCGGCGTGCTCGGCGACCTCGCGCAGCCGCCCGCCCTCGGAGTGCACCGTGTCCTCGATGTTGAGGCCGACCGCGCCGGCCTCCAGCAGCCGCTCGACGAGCTCGGCCGCGGCCACGCCGTAGCCGGACTCCATGTCGGCGGTGACCGGGGTCTCCGGCACGGCCGAGCAGATCCGGCGGATGCCGTCGAGGGCGTCGTCGATGGTCATGTCCTCGTTGTCGCCCTGGCCGCGGGAGTCCGCGAGCGGGTGGCTGCCGATGCTCAGCGCGGGGAAGCCCGCCTCGGCGACGACGGTGGCGGACCAGGCGTCCCAGACGTTGGGCAGGACCAGCGTGGTCCCGGTGTGGTGGAGGTCGAGGAGGGTGGTGGCTCGGGTGGCGATGTCCATGCCCCGAGGCTTCCACGGACGAGCGCGCGGGCATAGGTCCGAACGGGCGAGTGTTCTCCCGGCGTGGAGATCCTCGACTCGGTCGTCATCGGCGCCGGACAGGCCGGCCTCGCGGCGTCGTACTTCCTCCGGGAGCGGCGCATCGAGCACCTCGTCCTCGACGCCAACCCCGGGCCGGGCGGCGCCTGGCAGCACCGCTGGTCGTCGCTGAGCATGGCCGACGTCCACGGGGTCGCCGACCTGCCCTCCTCGATCGCCCCCGACGGCTCGGCGCTCGCGGCCAACGAGGTGGTGCCCGACTACTTCGGCGGCTACGAGCGCGACCAGCACCTCCCCGTCGTACGGCCGGTGCGCGTCGACCGGGTCGAGGGCGAGGGCGACCTCCTGGCCGTCCGTGCCGGCGAGCGCACGTGGCGGACCCGCACCCTCGTCAACGCCACCGGGACGTGGACGCGGCCGTTCGTCCCCTACTACCCGGGCACCGCCGACTTCGCGGGCGAGCAGGTGCACACCGCGCACTACCCGGGGGCCGGGCACTTCCGCGGCAAGCGCGTCCTCGTCGTCGGCGGCGGCGCGTCGGCCGTGCAGTTCCTCGGCGAGCTCGCCCCGCTCACCGACACCCTGTGGGTGACACGTCGACCGCCGGTGTGGCGCGACGGGCTCGACGCCGCCGCCGGGCTGGCCGCGGTCACCGCGGTCGAGGAGCGCGTACGCCGTGGGCTCCCGCCGGCGAGTGTCGTCAGCGTCACCGGCCTGGCGCTGCGCCCGCAGGAGCAGGAGGCGGCACGGCTCGGGGCGTACGCCCGGCTGCCGATGTTCGAGCGGATCGAGGCCGGGGGAGTCCGGTGGTCCGACGGCCGGTTCGAGCCGGTCGACGCGATCCTCTGGGCCACCGGCTTCCGCCCCGCCGTCGACCACCTCGCGCCGCTCGGCCTCCGCACGCCGGAGGGCGGGATCGCGCTCGTCCCGGTGCGCGGCAACGTGCAGGGCGCGACCACGTCGGTGGTCGATCCGCGGGTGCAGCTGGTCGGCTACGGGCCGTCGGCGAGCACGATCGGCGCGTCGCGTGCCGGGCGCCAGGCGGCACTCGCCGTGTCCCGGTTCCTCGCCGCCGCGCGCACCGAGGCCGTGGGCTGACGGCCCCGGTCGGCCCAGCGGACCAACCAGGCCCCCGGCACACTCGATCCGTGGGCGGACTCGGACGGCACGGGGCAGCGGTGGTGGCCGGCCTGCTCGCGCTCACCGGGTGCACGTCGACGTCGCCCGAGCGGGCGGTGCGCGACGCCCCACGGGGCGCGAGCGCCACACCGACCGAGGCGACGCGCGAGGGCCGGGTGACCCTGGCCTTCGGCGGTGACGTCCACTTCGAGGGCAACGTCGCGGGCCTGCTGCGCCCCGGCGGCACGCTCGGACCGATCTCGCGCACCCTCCGCGACGCCGACGTCGCGATGGTCAACCTCGAGACGCCGGTGACGACGCGAGGCAGCCGGGACCCGAAGGAGCTCGAGTTCGCCGAGGACCGCTACCACTTCCGGACCTCTCCCCGGGCCCTCGACGTGCTGCTCGACTCCGGCGTCGACGTGGTCAGCCTGGCCAACAACCACGCCGGCGACTACGGGCGCGCCGGGTTGGTCGACACCCTGGCCGCCGGACGCGACGCCGGGCTGGCCATGGTCGGCGCCGGTCGCGACGAGGAG
The DNA here is from genome assembly GCF_004137255.1 of Nocardioides oleivorans. NCBI lineage: Bacteria > Bacillati > Actinomycetota > Actinomycetes > Propionibacteriales > Nocardioidaceae > Nocardioides > Nocardioides oleivorans. The sequence continues at coordinate 2,535,026 of NZ_SDWT01000001.1, forward strand.
GAGGCGTTCGCCCCGCACGTCGTCGAGGTCGGTGGGCTCGAGGTCGCCTTCCTCGCCGCGGACGGGGTCCAGCGTGAGGGACGCAGCGGGGTGTGGGCCGCTGGCCCGGGCAACGCCGGGACCGCCTCGGTCCGCGGCACGCAGACCGCCGCCCTGGTCGCGGCGGTCGAGGACGCCTCCGAGCAGGACCAGCTCGTCGTGGTCTACGTGCACTGGGGCCGCGAGTACCAGGCCTGCCCGACCCAGTCCCAGCGACTGCTCGCCAGATCGCTCGCCGACGCCGGCGCCGACGTGGTGGTGGGCAGCCACTCCCACGTCCTCGGCGGTGGCGGCTGGATCGGCGACACCTACGTCGGCTACGGCCTGGGCAACTTCGCGTGGTACCACGCGCGCCAGGCGGCCACGGGGGTGCTCGGCGTGACCCTCGACGCCGACGGGGTGGTGGAGAAGTCCTGGACGCCGGCCCGGATCTCGGCGACCGACGGTCGCCCGCTGCCGGTCACGGGTGCCGCGCGCACCCGGGCGGTCGCCGACTGGCGGGCCGGGCAGCAGTGCACCGGCCTGGGGGCCACCCGGGGCGAGGTGCAGCAGGACGACCCGGCGTACGCCTCGACGATCAGCCGCGTCGACGCCGAGCTCGCCGACCGGATGCGCCGCAGCCACCGACCGGGTTGCCCGGTCCCCCTGCGCGACCTGCGCTACCTGGAGATGACCCACCGCGACTTCGACGGCCGCGCCCGCACGGGCGAGATGGTCGTCCACCGGCGGTGGGCCGAGCAGGTGACCGAGGTGTTCGGCCGCCTCTACGACGCCGGCTGGCCGGTGGCGCGGATGCGGCTGGTCGACGACTACGGCGCGGACGACGACGCCTCGATGGCCGCCAACAACACCTCCGGCTTCAACTGCCGCAGGGTCGCGGGCCAGACGAGCTGGTCGCAGCACGCCTACGGGGCTGCCATCGACCTCAACCCCGTGCAGAACCCCTACGTCCGTCCCGGGTCCGTGGACCCGCCCGCCGGCCGCCGGTTCATCGACGTCGACCGGTCCCGCTCCGGTCCGCCGGGCCTCGGTGTCGTCCGAGCGGGTGACCTGCCGGTCACGGCGTTCGCCCGCATCGGGTGGGAGTGGGGCGGCTACTGGGCCTCGTCGAAGGACTACCAGCACGTCGCCGCCCTGACCACACCCTGACCCGAAGCCCCGGTTCGCCCCTGGGTCTGACGCCCGTCACGGGTGCCGCGGCGTCGCCCTCGCTACTCTGTGCGCATGGGGGAGATCGAGAACCGCCCGCACGATCCGTCGCAGATGCGCATCTCCGACGCCGACCGCCAGCGCGTCGCCGACGTGCTGCGTGACGCTGCCGGGGACGGACGCCTCGACATCGACGAGCTCGAGGAGCGCCTCGAGCAGACCTTCGCCGCCAAGACCTACGGCGAGCTGGTGCCGATCACGCTCGACCTGCAGGCGACCGGTCCCGTGGCGCCGCCGGCGTCCGCGCCCGTACGCCGTCCGCACCCGGGGCTGCCCATGGTCGGGCACACCTCCTCGACCGCGATCATGGGCGAGACCAAGCGGCAGGGCCTCTGGTCGGTGCCGGAGAACCACACCGCCTTCGCGCTGATGGGGTCGGTCGTCATCGACCTGCGCGAGGCGCACCTGCAGGCGCACGAGACCCACATCAACGCCAGCACGATCATGGGTGAGGTCAAGATCATCGTCCCGGCGCACATGCACGTGGTCGTCGACGGGACGCCGATCATGGGCGACTACACCCAGGGCAAGGACAAGGTGCCCTCCGAGGTGGGTCCCGAATCGCCCACGGTCCGGGTCAAGGGGATGTCGCTGATGGGCTCGGTCAACGTGCAGCGGCTGCCCGCTCCCGGCACGCCGAAGAAGTACCTCGGCACCTACTGATCCGCCGCTGGTCCCGCCCGCCCGTCTCACGCCCGCCGACCGGGTGCTGCGCGAGCGCATCCCGTCTGACTAGTGTGGCCTGCGTCACTTCACTACGGATCGTCCGGCACGTACCTGCCGGTGAAGGAGCAGACAATGGCAACAGTGACGTTCGAACAGGCCCAGCGGTGGTATCCGGGGGCCGACGAGGCGGCAGTTCCGGGGATCTCCCTCGAGATCGAGGACGGCGAGTTCATGGTGCTCGTCGGTCCGTCCGGCTGCGGCAAGTCCACCACCCTGCGCATGCTGGCGGGGCTGGAGGAGGTCAACGACGGGAAGATCTTCATCGGGGACCGTGAGGTCACCAACGTCCCGCCGAAGGACCGGGACATCGCGATGGTGTTCCAGAACTACGCGCTCTACCCGCACATGACCGTCGAGGAGAACATGGGCTTCTCCCTCAAGATGGCCAAGGTGTCGACCGCCGAGCGCAAGGAGCGGGTGGCGAAGGCCGCCGAGATCCTCGGGCTCACCGAGTTCCTCCAGCGCAAGCCCAAGGCGCTGTCCGGTGGCCAGCGCCAGCGGGTGGCGATGGGTCGCGCGATCGTGCGCGCCCCGCAGGTCTTCTGCATGGACGAGCCCCTGTCGAACCTCGACGCGAAGATGCGCGTGCAGACCCGCACCGACATCGCCCGGCTCCAGCAGGACCTCGGCGTGACGACGGTCTACGTCACGCACGACCAGGTCGAGGCGATGACGATGGGTGACCGCGTCGCAGTGATGAAGCTCGGTGTCCTCCAGCAGGTCGACACCCCGCTGAAGCTCTACGACAAGCCCGCGAACCTCTTCGTCGCCGGCTTCATCGGCTCGCCGCAGATGAACCTCCTCGAGGGTGTCGCCTCCGACGACGGCACGGTCAAGGTCGGCGGCTACAACGTGCCCGTCGACCCGACCGCCGAGCGCAAGATGAGCGGCAACGTCACCGTCGGCGTGCGCCCGGAGAACTGGCGCATCGTCGGCGCGAGCGAGGGCGGCCTGCCCGTGCTCGTGACCGTGGTCGAGGAGCTCGGCGCGGACAGCTTCGTCTACGGGACGTGCGACGTGCAGGGCACGCCGTCCAACGTCATCGTCCGTGTGGCGGGGCGCCAGCACCCGCAGAAGGGCGAGCTGCTCCACGTGACCACGGACCCGCAGCACGTCCACGTGTTCGACACCGAGACGGGCGAGCGACTCTCCGCCTGAGATCTCCGTCGGATCAGCACGGGCCCCGGGAGCGCGAGCTCCCGGGGCCCGTCGCCGTGGGGCCGCCATACTGTGTGCCGTGCTCCCGTCCGACGTCGACTTCGAGTCCAGGCTCCGCAGGCTGCTCCCCGACCTCCGCGAGACCCTCGGGCGGGTCTACGGCACGGACGCCGCGCCCGAGGTGGCCGACCGGCTGGTCGCGATCGCCCGGGCAGCGCACGTCGCACGGCCGACCGAGCTGCGCGACCTCGACCTGCGCCGCAGCTACACGCCCGACTGGTTCCAGCGCGAGGGCATGCTCGGCTACGCGGCCTACGCCGACCGGTTCGCCGGGACGCTGGCCGACGTCGGCACGCGGGCGTCGTACCTCCGCGAGCTGGGCGTCGGGTACCTCCACCTGATGCCGCTGCTGACCCCGCGCCCGGCGCCCAACGACGGCGGCTACGCGGTGATGGACTACCGCTTCGTGCGCCCCGACCTCGGCACGACCGACGACCTGCGCGACCTCGCGACGGTCCTGCGCTCCCACGGCATCAGCCTCTGCCTCGACCTCGTGCTCAACCACGTCGCCCGCGAGCACGAGTGGGCCGTCGCGGCGCGCGCCGGGGACCCGGAGAAGCGCGCCTACTTCCACGTGCACGACGACCGCACGATGCCGGACGCCTACGAGGCGACGCTGCCGGAGGTCTTCCCGGACTTCGCGCCGGGGAGCTTCACCTGGGACGACGAGCTCGCGGGCTGGGTCTGGACCACCTTCAACGACTACCAGTGGGACGTGGACTGGTCGAACCCGGCGGTGCTCTGCGAGTACGCCGCGATCATCCTCGAGCTCGCCAACCTCGGCGTCGAGGTCTTCCGTCTCGACGCCATCGCCTTCCTCTGGAAGCGGCTCGGCACCGACTGCCAGAACCAGCCGGAGGTCCACGAGCTGACCCGTGCCCTGCGCACCGTCGCCCGGATCGCGGCCCCCGCCGTCCTCTTCAAGGCCGAGGCGATCGTCGGGCCGGCCGACCTGCCGGCCTACCTCGGAGTCGGCCCGCACGCCGGTCGGGTCAGCGACCTCGCCTACCACAACGGGCTGATGGTGCAGGTCTGGTCGATGCTCGCCTCACGCGACGTGCGGCTGGCGTCGTACGCCCTCCAGCAGCTGCCGCAGCCGCCGTCGACGACGTCGTGGGTCACCTACGTTCGCTGCCACGACGACATCGGCTGGGCGGTGGCCGACGAGGACGCCCGGGCCGTGGGCATCGACCCCGTCGCTCACCGCCGCTTCCTGTCCGACTGGTACTCCGGCTCGTTCCCGGGGTCGTGGGCGCGTGGGCTGGTGTTCCAGCACAACGAGCTCACCGGGGACCGTCGCATCTCCGGCTCGCTGGCCTCGCTCGCCGGGCTCGAGGCGGGCGACGCCGGCGCGGTGCCGCGGATCCTGCTGGCGCACGCGATCGTGCTGTCCTTCGGCGGGCTCCCGGTGATCTGGATGGGCGACGAGCTGGGACTGCCCAACGACCTGGGATGGGCCGACGACCCGGCACACGCAGGCGACAACCGCTGGGTGCACCGACCCCGGATGGCGTGGGCCGAGGCGGGATCGGACCCGCACGGCATCACCACCGGGCTGCGGCACCTCGTCGACGTACGACGCTCGCTGCCGCAGCTGCACGCCGCGGTCCCCACCGAGGTGTGGGACCCGCGCGACCCGCGGGTGCTGCTCGTCGTGCGTCGCCACGACGACGGTCCGCTGCTCGCGGCCGTCAACGTCAGCGACGAGGAGGCGTGGGTCGACGCCGACGTGCTCCACTGGCTCGGGCTGCACACGCCCGGGCTGCGCGACGCCGTCAGCGGGACCGCCCCCGCGCTGGTGGCGGGGGCGGTCCGGCTGGCGCCCTGGGCGGCCGCCTGGTTGTACGACGGCGGCGCCTGAGGGCGCTCGGCCCTCTGCTAGACGGCGTCCTGTTCCTCGCCGACCTTCTCGGCCTTGGCCATGACGTTGCCGCCGGGCACGATGCCGGCCTTGTCGTGGTCCATGGTGAGGTTGTCGCCGGTGGCCGGGTCGAACAGGTGGATCTTGCGGGCGTCGACCCAGATCGTCGCCTCGTCACCCTCGGCGATCCGGCTGGCGCCGTCGAGGGAGACGACCAGCTGCGTGCGCAGCGACTCGCCGTCGAGGTCCTTCTCGAGCTGCGCGAGCTGCTCGCGCACCTCGGGCGGTGCCTCGAACGGGATGTAGGCGTAGGCCTCGTTGCCGAGCCACTCGACCACGTCGACCTTGGCCTTGAACGTGGCCTCCTCGGTGACCTTGTCGCTGTCCACGACGCTGGCGTCCTCGAAGTGGTCGGGCCGGATGCCGGCGATGAGCAGCCCCTTGCCCTGGGCCTTGGCGGCCTTGTCCTCGGGGATCGTGACCGTGCCGAAGGGCAGCTCGACCTGGTTGCCCTTGACCGTCGCCGGCAGGAAGTTCATCGGCGGGGAGCCGATGAACCCTGCGACGAACAGGTTGGCGGGGTTCTCGTAGAGCTCGCGCGGGGTGGCGTGCTGCTGGAGCACGCCGCGCTTGAGCACCGCGACCCGGTCGCCCAGCGTCATCGCCTCGGTCTGGTCGTGGGTGACGTAGACCGTGGTGATGCCGAGCCGCTTCTGCAACCGCGAGATCTCGGTGCGCATCTGGCCACGCAGCTTGGCGTCGAGGTTGGAGAGCGGCTCGTCGAAGAGGAACGCCTCCGCGTCGCGGACGATCGCGCGACCCATCGCCACGCGCTGGCGCTGGCCGCCGGACAGGTTGCCGGGCTTGCGCTCGAGGTGCTCGTCGAGCTCCAGCGTCTTCGACGCCTCGCGGACCTTCTCGTCGATCTCCGACTCCGGCTTGTTGGCCAGCCGCAGCGGGAACGCGATGTTCTCGTAGACGGTGAGGTGCGGGTAGAGCGCGTAGTTCTGGAAGACCATCGACAGGTTGCGCTCGCGCGGGGCGAGGTCGTTGACCCGCTTGCCGCCGATCATCATGTCGCCGCCGCTGATGTCCTCCAGCCCGACGATCATTCGCAGGAGCGTCGACTTCCCGCAGCCCGACGGGCCGACGAGGATCAGGAACTCGCCCTCCTCGACGTCGATGCTCACGTCGTTGACGGCCGGGAAGCCGTCGCCGTACTTCTTCACGATGTTCTTCATCTGAATGCCAGCCATGAGCTGATCACCCCTTCACTGCGCCGGAGGTCAGTCCGGCGACGATCTTGCGCTGGAACAGCAGGACGATGACGATGATCGGAATCGTCGAGACGACGGCTCCGGCAGCCAGCAGCGATGCCGGCCGGTTGAACGGGTCGGCCCCGACGAAGAACGACAGTGCGGCCGGGATCGGTCGCGCGTTCTCGGTCGAGGTGAGCGAGATGCCGAAGACGAAGTCGTTCCACGCGAAGAAGAACGTCAGGATCGCCGCCGTGAAGACGCCCGGTGCGGCCAGCGGCACGATCACCTTGCGGAACGCCTGCCACGACGTGGCCCCGTCGACCTGGGCGGCCTGCTCCATCTCCCACGGGATCTCGCGGAAGAAGGCGGACAGGGTCCAGATCGCCAGCGGCAGCGTGAACGACATGTAGGGGATGATCAGGCCGGGCCAGGTGTCGTAGATCCCGAACGTGCGCCACATGTCGAACAGCGGCCCGACGAGCGAGACCACCGGGAACATCGCGATCACGAGGGCCAGCGTGAGCACGAACTTCTTGCCCGTGAACTCCAGCCGCGCGATGGCGTACGCCGCCAGGGTGGCGATGATGACCGACAGGGCCGTCGCGATCAGCGAGATGCCGATCGAGTTGAGGATCGCCCGGCGGAACTGCTCGTCGGCGAGCACGTCGGCGTAGTTCTGCCAGCCTGCTCCACCTCCGTCCGCGGGCAGGAAGCCCGGGCTGCCGTTGGTGATGGCGTCCTGGCTCTTGAACGACAGCGAGATGATCCACGCCACCGGCAGCAGGCACCACACCAGGATGAGGACTGCGCCGATCACGACGCCGATCTTGTTCTTGGTGCTCATCTCAGCCCTCCTGCCGTGCGGCGGCCAGGTCGACGCGGAAGATCTTCACGATCAGGAAGGCGATCAGCAGCACCGACAAGAACAGCAGCACCGACAGCGCCGACCCGATCCCGAGCTGGAACTGCTCGATGACTTGTCGGTAGGTCAGGAACGACACCGACTCGGTGCCCTGGGCTCCCGCCGTCATCACGAAGATGTTGTCGAAGATGCGGTAGGCGTCGAGGGCGCGGAAGAGGACCGCCACCATGATCGCCGAGCGCATGTTGGGCAGGATCACCTTCCACAGCCGCTGCCACCAGGTGGCGCCGTCGACCTTGGCGGCCTCGAGCATGTCCTCCGACACCTGCGCCAGGCCGGCGAGGAGCAGCAGCGACATGAACGGAGTGGTCTTCCAGATCTCGGAGACCATGATCGCGACGATGCCGCTGCCGAACTGGCCGAACCAGTTGAAGTCGTCACCGATGAACGGCAGCCAGCCGTTGACGAAGCCGTTGTTGTTGCTGAAGGCGAACTGCCACGCGAAGCCCGAGACCACGGTGATGATGCCGTAGGGGATCAGGATCGAGGTGCGGATGATGCCGCGGGCGAAGATCACCCGGTGCATCACCATGGCGAAGACGAAGCCGATCACCAGCTCGAACGCCACCGTCACGACCATGATCAGCACGGTGACGGCCGTGTCACGCCAGAACAGCGAGTCGGTCAGGGCGGTGACGTAGTTGCCCAGGCCGATGAACTCGCGGTCGTCGGGTGCGGTGAGGGAGTAGTTGAAGAGGCTGAGGTAGAGCGCCCGCAGCATCGGGAACGCGGTCACCAGCAGCATCAGGAAGATGGCGGGCGCCACCAGCCTGAGGCCCAGCCTGTTCTCGGCCCGGGAGCGGTCGCTCGCGGGGGCAGCAGCGGCACTCACAGCAGCCTCTTTCCGGCCAGGACGTCGGCGAGGTACTCCGCCGACCGCTTCGGCGTCGAGTCGGGGTTGACCGACGTGGGGGAGTGCCAGACCGACTGCACAGCAGCCGAGATCTGGCTGTAGAACGGGCTCTTCGGCCGCGGTCCGCCCTCGTCCACGCTGGTGCGGTAGAGGTCGAGCAGGTCCTCGGGGAAGTCACCGGTGGCGGCGACCTCCTCGTAGGCCGAGTTGGTCGACGGCATCAGGCCGTCGTTGACGGCCAGGTCGACCTGGGCCTCGGTGGAGGTGATGCACTGGGCGGCCTCCATCGCGAAGTCACCGTTGTCGGAGTACGCCCCGACGCCGATGTCGATGCCGCCGATCGGGGGCTTGGACGCCTCGCCCTCGACCGTCTGGGGGTAGCGCGCCCAGCCGAGGTCGTCGAACTGCTGCTCGTCGGCGGGGCCGCCGGGCGAGCCGACGAGGCCCTTGTAGTTGGCGTAGACGAACGTCCAGTTGACCATGAACTCGCCGGGGCCCTCGGCCGGGAACATCTGGCCGAGGCTGGTGCCCTCGTTGGACACCGTGAAGTCGGCCTGGCGGGCCTTGCTGTCGGCGAGCTTCTGGATCACGGCGGCCGCGTCACGCCCGGCGTCGCTGTCGAGGTCGACCTTCGCGTCGCGCCCGGCCTCGGTGTCGCTGACGATGTCGCCGCCGGCACCCTGCATCAGGGCGTTGATCCACACGACGTAGGCCTCGTACTTGTTGGCCTGCACGCCGACCGTGCCGCCCTCGTTGTCGGCGGCGTCGATGACCTGGTCCCACGTGACCGGCTGGCTCATGTCGAGCCCGGCCGCCTCGGCGAGGGACTTGCGGTACCAGAGGACCTGCGTGTTGGCCCAGAGCGGGATGGCGTAGACCCCGTCGTCCCACGTGACCGTGTCGGCCGCGCCCTCGAGGTAGTCACCACCGTCGGTGATCTCACCGGCCAGGTCGTCCGGCACCTTCTCGAGCCAGCCGGCGTTGGCGAACTCCGCCACGAAGACCGGGTCGAGGTTCATCAGGTCCGTCGACGAGTCCTGCGCCGCGAGCCGGCGCGCCAGCTGGGTGCGCTGGTCGGTCGCGCTCGACGGGAGCTGCTGGACCGCGATGTCGTACTGGTCGGTGCTGCACTTCTCCGCGTAGGTGCGGAACGTGTCGACCCCGTCGGGGTTGACGTACCAGTTCAGCGTGGGTGTGCCCGAGTCGCCTCCGCAAGCCGTCAGGAGGCTGCCGGCGAGGGCCAGTGTGGCCACCGATCCGGCGATGCGCCTTCCCCCTGGGCGACCCCGCGAACGCGACGATGATCGTGATGCCATGCGCCCTCCTATGTATGACGTCGATCACTGGTCTATCCGGTGGCGATAGGGTTTGGCAACCGCACCCCCTCCCTTCGAGATACCGCGGAATCCGCAACCTGAGAGGCCTGTCGTGAGTCGTTGGTTCGCGCCCGGACGCATCAACCTGATCGGCGAGCACACCGACTACAACGACGGGTTCGTGCTGCCCCTGGCCCTGGCGATGGGGTGCACGACGACACTGTCGAGCGCCGCCGACGGGTGGACGGTGACCTCGGCCCAGACCTCGGACGAGGTGCGGGTCGATCCCTCCGGCCTCGCCGACCGGCCCGAGGTCCCGGACTGGGCCACCTACGTCCTGGGTGCGCTGTGGCTGCTGACCGACGACGGCGTCGACGTGCCGCCCCTGCGGCTGGAGGTCGACTCCGACGTGCCCACGGGGGCAGGGCTCTCCTCGTCCGCCGCGCTGGTGTGCTCCGTGGTGTGCGCGCTCGACGACCACCTCGGCCTCGACCTCGGTCCGGCCGGGCTGCTGTCGCTGAGCCGGCGGGTGGAGAACGACGCCGTCGGTGCCGCCACCGGCGGCATGGACCAGCTCGTCAGCCTCCGCGGCGAGGCGGGGAACGCCCTGTTCTGCGACATGCGTGACCTCACCTCGGAGCCGGTGCCGTTCGACCCCGAGGCCTCGGGGCTCACCCTCGTCGTGGTCGACACGCGCGCGCCGCACCGCCACGCCGACGGGGAGTACGCCGCCCGCCGCGACGGCTGCGAGGAGGCCGCGCGCCGGCTCGGGGTGACCGCGCTGCGCGACGTGACCGCGTCAGATCTTGACGATGCCTTGAGCCGCCTGGACGACGAGGAGCTGCGCCGCTACGTGCGCCACGTCGTCACCGAGGACGCCCGGGTGCTGTCGGCGGTCGAGATCATGCGGGCCGGGCGGCTCGACGGGCTCGGGCCGCTGCTCACCGCGTCCCACGCCTCGATGCGTGACGACTTCCGGATCACGGTGCCCGAGGTCGACACCGCCGCAGAGGCCCTGCTGGCGGCGGGCGCCGTCGGGTCCCGGATGACCGGCGGTGGCTTCGGCGGCTGCGTGATCGGGCTGGTGCCCTCGGACGCGGTCGACGCGGCGGGCGACGCCGTACGCCGTGCCTTCGCCGGCGCCGGCTTCGGCGAGCCGACCGTCTTCACCGCCGCCCCGGAGGCGGGGGCGCGGCCGGTCAGCTAGCCGCGTCGGCGGTGCGCCCGATGGCCTCGACGACCTGGCTCCACAGCTCCGGCGGCAGGTCGTGGCCCATCCCGTCGATCGTGATGAGCTCGGCGCCGGGGATCGCCGCGGCGGTCGAGCGGCCGCCGCTGACGTGCACCATCTTGTCGGCCGTGCCGTGGATGACGAGGGCCGGCACCCGGAGGCTGCGCAGCCGGTGGGTGCGGTCCTCCTGCTTGAGGATCGCCATCATCTGGCGCATCATCCCGCTCGCGCTGTAGCCGCGGTCGAAGGTCTCGCCGGCCCGCTTCGCCAGCTTCTCGGGCGTCGTCGGGAACTCGGGGGATCCGATCACGCCCCAGAAGGCCACGCTGGTCTCGACGTAGGACTCGCGGCCCGGCTTCCGCGGCGCCAGGAGCGCGGGGATGATCCGCGGGTCCTGCCAGCCGACCGTCCGGCGACCGGTGGTCGACATGATGCTCGTCAGCGAGCGCACCCGCTTGGGGTGCTCGACGGCGATGGTCTGCACGACCATGCCGCCCATCGAGATGCCGGCCACGTGCGCGGAGTCCCAGCCGAGGTGGTCCATCAGCGCGACGCCGTCGGAGGCCAGGTCGCTCATGGAGTACGGCGCCTTGGCCTTGCGTCCGCTGAACGCCCGGACCAGCTGGCCACGGCTCACCCGCGCCCGGATCCGCGTGGAACGACCGGTGTCGCGGTTGTCGTAGCGCACGACGAAGAAGCCGGCGGAGGCGAGCAGGCGGCAGAAGTCCTCGTCCCACCAGTTCATCGGGCCGCCGAGCCCCATGACGAGCAGCATCGGCTCGCCGTCGGGGTCGCCGAACGTCTGGTAGCAGAGCTCGACCTCGTTGCCGACGGGAGCGAAGAGCTCCTCGGACACGGCTGGCGCCTCGGTGCTGACGCGGCGTGAAGACATGGTCCCAGTGAACACGACGGCATACCCAAAACGATGCAGAGTGGGGGATGTCCCCCATTCCGTGGGGCTTCTGGGCTAGGTTCGGCGATTGTGACGCAGCGCACAGTGGCGACGTTCCTGACGCCGGAGGGCTTCTCGCAGCCCTCCGCGGTCGCCGTCCTGCGCGAGGGTCGCGTGGTCTCGGAGGCGGGTCGCTACGCCGTGCGGGCGTTGGGCTCCCGCGGGTCGCGACGGCGTACGCCGTGCGGCTCGACGCCCGTCCGCGTGGCCGAGCCGGTCCTGCTGGTGCCGGGCTTCCTGGCCGGCGACTCCTCGCTCGCGCCGATGAGCCGGGCCCTGCGGTGGGACGGCTTCCGCACCTACCGGTCCGACATCCGCGCGAACGTCGGGTGCACGCTGGCCGCCGCCGCGCAGCTCGAGGCACGGCTCGAGGAGATCTCCCAGCGCCGTGGCTCGCGGGTCCGGATCGTGGGGCACAGCCTCGGCGGGATGCTCGCGCGCGGCGTCGCCGCCCGGCGCCCCGACCTCGTCGCCGGCATCGTCACCATGGGCAGCCCGATGCTGGCGCCCGGTGCGCACCACGTCTCCCTGGCCCGCAGCGTCGACCTCCTGGTGCGCCTCAACCGGGCCGGGATGCGGCACCTGATGGCCGAGGACTGCGTGGCGGGCCACTGTGCGCGGGAGAGCTTCGACCAGGCGCGGGCGCCGCTCCCCGACGACGTCGACTTCACCGCGATCTACTCGCGCCGCGACGGCATCGTCGACTGGCGAGCGTGCATCGACCCGATCGCCACGGCGGTCGAGGTGCGCTCGTCGCACCTGGGCATGGCCTTCGACCCGGCCGTGATCGCCGCGGTCACCGCCGCGCTGCGACCGGTGGTGCCGTTGTCAGTTGTCGAAGTCGATCGTGGAGAGATTGCGTAGCTTCGAGAGCTGGTGCTCGGCCGTGATCGAGCGGACGGTGCCGCTGCGCGAGCGCATCACGAGGGAGTGGGTCGTCACGCCGTCGCCGCGGTAGCGCACGCCACGCATCAGCTCGCCGTCGGTGATGCCGGTGGCCACGAAGAACGCGTCGTCGCCGGTGACCAGGTCGTCGGTGCCCAGCACGAAGTCGCGGTCGAGGTTGTGCCCGGCGTCGAGCGCCCGCTGCCGCTCGTCGTCGTCCTGCGGCCAGAGCTGGCCCTGGATCTTGCCGCCGATGCACTTCATCGCACACGCCGTGATGATGCCCTCGGGGGTGCCGCCGACGCCGAGCATCAGGTCGACGCCTGTGTCGGGACGGGCGGCCATGATCGCGCCGGCGACGTCGCCGTCGGTGATGTACTTGATCCGCGCCCCGGTCTCGCGGATCTCCTCCACCAGCCGCGCGTGGCGGGGCCGGTCCAGCAGCACGACGGTGACGTCGTGGATCGAGATGCCCTTGGCCTTCGCGACGCGGGCGATGTTCTCCTTGACCGGCAGCCGGATGTCGACCTGGTCGGCGGCCTCGGGCCCGGTGGCCAGCTTGTCCATGTAGAAGACGGCGCTCGGGTCGTACATCGAGCCGCGCGGCGAGACCGCAAGCACGGAGATCGCGTTGCTCATGCCCTTGGCGGTGAGCGTCGTGCCGTCGATCGGGTCGACGGCGACGTCGCACTCGGGGCCCGTGCCGTCGCCGACCTCCTCGCCGTTGAAGAGCATGGGGGCGTTGTCCTTCTCGCCCTCGCCGATCACGACCGTGCCGCGCATCTCGACGGTGGCGATCATGTAGCGCATCGCCTCGACCGCGACGCCGTCCGCGTCGTTCTTGTCGCCGCGACCGACCCAGCGGCCGGCGGCCATGGCGGCTGACTCGGTCACCCGCACGAGCTCGAGGGCGAGGTTGCGTTCGGGCTGCGGGGCGCTGGCGCTCATGGGGCGGATGCTATCGGCCGGGCACGGACTGGGAGGATGGGCCCGTGAGTGAGCAGCCGAGCCGGTACAACCGCTCGTTCGGTGGCATGACCGGCGCCCTGATCGTCACGGTCCTGTTCGTGCTGGCCTTCGTCGCGTGGCGCGGGGTCTTCCGCACCGACACCGACGACACGCCCACCCCGGTGGACTGGCAGGCGAGCGTCGAGCTGGCCGAGCGGGCCGGCTACCCCGCCGTGCACCCGCGCGAGCTGCCCGCCGGCTGGACGGCCACGAGCGTGGACCCGATCTTCGGCAGCGACGACCCGCGCTGGGGCCTGGGCATCCTCACCGACGACGGGAAGTTCGTCGGCATCCGCCAGGAGCGCACCTCGGTCGACGACCTCGTCGAGACCTACGTCGACGAGAAGGCCGACCCCGGCGACGACGCGACCGTGCCGTCGGACATCACCGACACCTGGCAGACCTGGTCCGACGACGGCGGCGACCACGGCCTCTCGACCGAGGTCGGCGACGACGCCCTGCTCGTCTACGGCTCCGCGCCGGTCGAGGACCTCGAGGCCTTCATCGGCCTCCTGACGCAGTAGCCGCCCCTCCGCCCTCGAGCGGTGAGTGAGCCACGATCTGATCGCTCACAACCTGCGTCACCCACGGCTCGAGCGGTGAGTGAGACACGATCTGATCGCTCACAACCTGCGTCACCCACGGCTCGAGCGGTGAGTGAGCCACATTCGACGGCCTCGAGATGTGGCTGTGACACCGCCCATCGAGGGCGTACGGCGTGTTGCTGAGGCAGCGGTGGCAGACCCACATCCGGCGACTCTGGAATGTGGGTGTGACACCGCTCGGGTGTCAGTCGTCCGACTCGGCGTCCATCGCCTCGTCGAGGCGCTTGCGGGCGCCGTCGAGCCACTGCTGGCAGACCTTGGCGAGCGCCTCGCCGCGCTCCCACAGGGCGAGCGACTCCTCGAGGGTGGTCCCGCCCGCCTCGAGGGTGCGGACCACCTCGATGAGCTCCTCGCGGGCCTCCTCGTAGGTGGGGGTGGCCTCACTCATCGGGATCCTCCTCGATCAGACGTGCTTCTTCGATGCGGTCGGTGGTGGCGTGGATCCGGCCGTCGGCGACCCGGACCGAGACGGCGGCCCCGGCGGCGGCCTGCGCGACCGAGGTGACGACGTGGCCGTCGGCGTCCTGGAGGACGGCGTACCCGCGTCGGAGCGTCGCCAGCGGCGACAGCCCCTGGGCGCGTGCGCGGTGGTGGCCGATGTCGTCGGCAGCGCGGTCGAGGCGGTGCGAGAGCGTACGACGGGCGCGCGCCAGGAGGTCGTCGAGCTCGTCGGAGCGTGCGGACAGCAGGTTGCGGGGGTCGGCCATGGCCGGACGCGAGCGGACCTGGGCGAGCCACTCCTGCTCACGGGCGATGCGCTGGGTGATCACCTGTCGCAACCGGTCGCGGGCCCACGTGACGCCGTGCGCCTCCTCGGCCATGTCGGGCACGACCAGCTTGGCGGCGTCGGTCGGGGTGGAGGCGCGGATGTCGGCGACGAGGTCGAGCAGCGGCTGGTCGGGCTCGTGCCCGATCGCGGACACCACGGGCGTACGCATGCCGTGCACGGCCCGGAGCAGCGCCTCGTCGGAGAAGGGGAGGAGGTCCTCGATGGAGCCGCCGCCTCGGGCGACGACGATGACGTCGACCTCGGCGTTGCGCTCGAGCCGGTCGAGCGCCTCCATCACCTCGGCGGCGGATCGGGTGCCCTGCATCGCGGCGTAGGCCACCTCGAACTGCACGGCGGGCCAGCGGCGGCGGGCGTTCTCCAGGACGTCGCGCTCGGCTGCGCTGTTGGGCGCGGTCACCAGGCCGACGCGGCCGGGGAGGAACGGCAGGTCGCGCTTGAGCTCGGGGGCGAAGAGGCCCTCGGCGGCGAGGAGCTGGCGGCGACGCTCGAGCCGCGCGAGCAGCTCGCCGATCCCGACCATCCGGATCTCGCGCGCGGCGAGCGAGAACGAGCCGCGGTTGGCGTAGAAGCTCGGCCGGGCGTGGACGACGACGCTGGCGCCCTCGACGAGGGGAGGGTTCATCGAGTCGACGAGCGAGCGCGCGCACGTGAGGGTGACCGAGATGTCGGCGACCGTGTCGCGCAGGGTCATGAAGACGGTCTGCATGCCGGGACGGCGGTTGACCTGCGCGATCTGGCCCTCGACCCAGACCCCGCCGAGCTTGTCGATCCACTGGCTGACCGCGTTGGCCACCGCGCGCACGGGGGCCGGGGACTCGGCCGTGGCGTCGCGGAGTGAGGGCACGCCGCGAGGATAGGGGAGGGCACGGACACGCCCGTAGACTCGTGCCCATGACGACCGACCTCGGCCTGCCCCCGGTGCTCGACCCGGAGACCGCGAAGAACGTCCTGCTGGCGGCCCCCCGTGGCTACTGCGCCGGCGTGGACCGCGCGGTGATCACGGTCGAGAAGGCGCTGGACCTCTACGGCGCCCCGGTCTACGTCCGCAAGCAGATCGTCCACAACAAGCACGTGGTGGCCAACCTCGAGTCGCGCGGCGCGATCTTCGTCGAGGAGCTCGACGAGGTCCCGGAGGGGAAGACGGTCGTCTTCTCGGCCCACGGCGTCAGCCCCGCCGTCCACGCGCAGGCCGCGGACCGTGGCCTGAAGACCATCGACGCGACGTGCCCGCTGGTGACGAAGGTCCACCACGAGGCCAGGCGCTTCGCGAGCGACGACTACGACATCCTGCTCATCGGTCACGAGGGCCACGAGGAGGTCGAGGGCACCGCCGGCGAGGCGCCCGACCACATCCAGCTGGTCCAGAGCCCCGACGACGTGGCCGGCATCGTCGTCCGTGATCCCGCGAAGGTCGCCTGGCTGTCGCAGACCACGCTGAGCGTCGACGAGACGCTCGAGACGGTGGCCGCGATCCGGGAGAAGTTCCCGCTGCTCCTCGACCCGCCGAGCGACGACATCTGCTACGCCACGCAGAACCGGCAGCTCGCCATCAAGGAGATCTCGACGGACGCCGACCTGGTCATCGTGGTGGGCTCGCGCAACTCGTCGAACTCGGTCCGCCTCGTCGAGGTCGCGCTCGAGTCCGGTGCCAAGGCGTCCTACCTCGTCGACGACCACACCGAGATCGACGAGGCCTGGCTCGACGGCGTCGAGCGGGTGTCGGTCACCTCCGGCGCCTCCGTCCCGGAGGACCTCGTCGAGGGCGTGCTCGCGTTCCTCTCCGAGCGCGGCTTCCCCGACGCCCGCGCGGTCCACTCCGCCGAGGAGTCGCTGATCTTCGCCCTGCCGCCGGAGCTGCGCCGCGACCTGCGCGCCGCCCAGAAGGCCTGAGGCCGGTCGTGGCGCGCTTCCTCGACATCCACCCCGACAACCCGCAGCCGCGGCTGGTCACCCAGGTCGTCGAGGCGCTCCGCAACGACGAGCTGATCGCCTACCCGACCGACTCCGGCTACGCGCTCGGGGCCCAGCTCGGCAACCGTGACGGCCGCGACCGGATTCTCCGGATCCGCGAGCTCGACGACCGCCACCACTTCACGCTGATGTGCAAGGACTTCTCCCAGCTGGGGCAGTTCGTCCACGTCGACAACTCGTCGTTCCGCGCGATCAAGTCGGCCACGCCCGGGCCCTACACCTTCATCCTCCCGGCCACCGGCGAGGTGCCGAAGCGGCTGATGCACCCCAAGAAGCGCACGGTCGGCGTCCGCATCCCCGACCACCGGCTGGTCTGCGCCCTGCTCGAGGAGCTCGGCGAGCCGATCCTCACCAGCACCCTGATCCTCCCCGGCGAGACCGAGGCCCGGACGATGGGCTGGGAGATCAAGGAGGACCTCGACCACGTCGTCGACATCGTGATCGAGTCCGGTGAGGTGACGGCCGAGCCCACGTCGGTGATCGACTGGAGCGAGGGCGAGCCGGTCGTCGTACGCCGCGGGGCGGGCGACGTGTCGCGCTTCGAGGACTGAGCGGCCCTCAGCCGGCGCGCCGGCCGAGCTCCTGGCTGAGCTCGGTGGCCATCCCGGCCTCGCCGTCGCGGTGCAGGCGCCAGCCGAGCCAGCCCAGGCAGAGGGCGTACCCCACGAAGAGCGCGAGGCCGTGGGTCGCGACTCCCGACACGACGGCCTGGAGCAGGCTGTCGTCCGCCGCGGCGATCGCGTCGCGCGCGACGAGGGCGACGAAGGTGAAGACGGCCGTCAGCAGGATCGGCGGCAGGAGGGCGACGAGGTAGAAGTCGCGGCGCCGCACGAGAGCGGCCAGTCCGAGGCAGAGCGTCATGAAGCTGAGGTCGAAGAACAGCGTCAGCCGCCCGGACAGGAGCATGTCGTAGCTGACCGCGGTGAGGGTGACGGCGACCCCGAGGGACACCACCTGGCGGCCCGGCTCGTGCCCGACCTCCCAGAATGCCCTCCAGAACCCGTCGGCCTGCGTCACGGGGTCAACCTAGGACCGATCTCAGGCGCCCTGCGCGCGGCGCGCCGGAGGGTCGAGGTGGCCGGGCGCGGGCAGGTCGTCGAGCAGGTCGTCGAGCGTGGGGTCGCCGATCGCACCGGGGACCTCGTCGAAGACCTCCAGCTCGGGCGCCGCGAGGGACCGCGGGACGGTCTCGACCTGCCGCGGCTGCTCGAGCGGGTCGTTGGTCACGCCGAGCTCGGCGAAGCGACGGGCCGAGACCAGCACCCGGCCCTCGAGCGAGCCCATCGCCTGGTTGTAGGCGACGACGCTGGCGTTGAGGGAGCGGCCGACCTTGTCGAGGTGGCCGGCCATCGAGCCGAGGCGCGCGTGGAGCTCCTGGCCCAGTCGCTGCACGAGCTGGGCCTGCTCGTTGAGCACCTCGTGCTGCCAGCCCTGCGCGACCGTGCGGAGCAGGGCGATCATCGTCGACGGGGTGGCGAGCACGACGTTCTTCGCCGACGCCTGCTCGACGAGGTCGGGGACCGCCTGGAGCGCCGCCTGGAGGATCGCCTCGCCGGGGAGGAACAGCACCACGAACTCCGGCGTGCCGGACATCGCCTCCCAGTAGCGCCGCGAGCCGAGGTCGCCGACGTGCTTGCGGACGTGCTCGCCGAGCCGCGACAGCGCGTGGTCGTGCTCGGCCGGGTCGTCGGCGCTGGTGAGGTCGAGGAAGGCCGCCAGCGGGGCCTTCGCGTCGACCGCGATCGTGCGCCCGCCCGCGAGGGAGACGACGAGGTCGGGTCGCAGCCGGCCGTCGTCGTAGGTCACCTGCTCGGCGAAGTCGCAGTGGTCGACGAGCCCGGCGAGCTCGACGGTGCGGCGCAGGTGCAGCTCGCCCCACTGGCCGCGCACCTGCGGCTTGCGCAGCGCGGTCGAGAGGGTCACGGTCTCGCGGCGGAGCGTCTCGGTGGAGTGGCGCATGTCGGCCACCTGCTGGTGGAGCTGGGCCTGCCACGCGGTCCGGTCGTGGGCCAGGTCGCTGAGCTGGTCCTGGAGGCGGTCGAGGCCCTCCTGCACGACCGCGTGGTCGGCGACCCGCTGCTGGAGGGCGGCCACCGCGCCGTCGTCGGCCGGACGGCTGCGTGACCAGAGCACGCCGATGACCGCGCCGAGCGCGAGGCCGACGGCGAGGACCAGCGCCAGGGTGAGGAGCAGGGGGAAGGTGTCCATGGTCCCAGCATGGACGTCAGCACCGACAACCCGTCCGACCGTGGGCTGCGCCGCGTCGACGAGGTCAGGCGCCCCGGAACGTCCGCCGGTACGCCGAGGGCGAGACGCCGACGCTCGTACGGAGGTGCTGGCGCAGCGAGGCCGCCGTACCCATCCCGGCGCGTGCGGCGACCTGGTCGACCGGCAGGTCGGTCGCCTCGAGCAGGTGCTGCGCGTGCCGGATCCGCTGCTGGGTGACCCAGGCGCCGGGGGACTGGCCGGTCTCCTCGCGGAAGCGGCGGGTGAAGGTGCGCACGCTCATCGACGCCTGCCGGGCAAGGGTCGCCACGTCGAGCGGTTGGTGCAGGTGGGCCTGCGCCCACGCGCGGACGTCGCCGGTGGCCTCGTCGCCGCGCCGCGGGACGTGCCGCTCGATGAACTGCGCCTGCCCGCCGTCGCGCCACGGCGGCACGACCATGTGCCGCGCCACTGCGTTGGCGACCGCGGTGCCGTGGTCGCGGCGGACGAGGTGGAGGCAGAGGTCGGTCCCTGCGCTGAGCCCGGCCGAGGTCAGCACCTGCCCGTCGTCGGTGAAGAGGACGTCCTCGTCGACGGCGACGTCGGGGTAGAGCCGGCGGAAGTCGTCGGCGTACTTCCAGTGGGTCGTGGCGCGGTGCCCGTCGAGGATCCCCGCGGCGGCGAGCACGAAGGCGCCCGTGCAGATCGACATCCAGCGGGCGCCGGCGGGCGCTGTGGCCAAGGCGGCGCGGATGTCGTCGGGGAGCGTGCCGTCGCGCCGCGGGCCGGCGATCTGGGTGCCGGGCACGATCACGGTCTCCGCCGTCGCGAGCGCCTCGAGACCGGCGGACGGGGCGATCGCGTAGCCGCGGGTGGCCGCGACCGGCCCGCCGTCGATCGAGACGACCTGCACGTCGTAGAGCGGCCGTCCGGCGTCGTCGTGGGCCTCGCCGAGCACCTGCGGCGCGATGGTGAGGTCGTAGCCGATGACGGGAGGGATCGCGAGGACGACTACGCGATGAGGAGTCGTCATGGCCGGATTCTTGCACATGTTGGCATTCCGGCCACTCGTCGGAGGATCGACCGACGCCCGAGGATGTCCGGGTGACGATGACGACGCCCGCGACCCCGACGGGTCCCGACGCCACCCGCCGCCCACCGTTGCACTGGGCGTGGATCGTCGCGGCGACCGCGTTCGTGACCTTGGTCGGCGCGGCCGCGTTCCGCTCGGTGCCGGGCGTGCTGATCGAGCCGCTGCACGAGGAGTTCGGCTGGTCGCACGGCCTCATCGGCTCGGCGGTCTCGCTCAACCTCATGCTCTTCGGCCTGATCTCGCCGTTCGCCGCCGCGCTGATGGACCGCTTCGGCGTCCGCCCGGTCGTCACCTTCGCGCTCGTGACGGTCTCGGTCGGCAGCGGCCTCACCGTCTTCATGACCCAGGCCTGGCAGCTCATCCTCTGCTGGGGGCTGCTCGTCGGCATCGGCACGGGATCGATGTCGATGGCGTTCGTCGCAACGGTCACCAGCCGCTGGTTCGTCGCCCGACGCGGCCTGGTCAGCGGCATCCTGACCGCCGGCAACGCGACTGGCCAGCTGATCTTCCTGCCCGTGGTGGCGTGGTTCGCCACGAACCACGGGTGGCGTACGGCGGCACTGCTGGCGTCCGCGGCCGCACTGGCCGTCGTACCCCTCGTGCTCCTCTTCCTCCGCAACCACCCGGCCGACCTCGGGCTCAGGGCGCTCGGCGCGACGGACGCCGATCCGGGTCCGCCCCCGCACCAGCAGGTCGGGTCCAGCGCGGGTCGCGCGCTGTCGGTGCTGCGCGACGCCGCGCGCAGCCGGACGTTCTGGTTGCTCTCGGGCGGCTTCGCGATCTGCGGGATGACCACCAACGGCCTGATCGCGACCCACTTCGTCCCGGCTGCGCACGACCACGGCATGCCGGCCACGACCGCCGCCTCGCTGCTGGCCGTGGTGGGCGTCTTCGACATCGTCGGCACGATCGCGTCGGGATGGCTCACCGACAAGGTGGACCCGCGCCTGCTGCTCGTCGGCTACTACGTGCTGCGCGGCGTCGGCCTGATGACGCTGCCGGCTCTTATGGCGCCCCACGTCGAGCCGAGCATGCTGGTCTTCATCATCATCTACGGCCTCGACTGGGTGGCCACCGTGCCGCCGACGGTCGCGCTGTGCCGCGAGTGGTTCGGCGCGGCCTCCGGCCCCATCGTCTTCGGCTGGGTGTTCGCCAGCCACCAGGTCGGCGCGGCGGTCGCTGCCACCGGCGCCGGCCTGGTCCGCGACCTCACGGGCGGCTACGACCCGGCGTTCTACGCCGCGGCCGGCCTCTGCGCGGTCGCCGCGTGGATGTCGTACGCCATCAGGCGGCGGGTGGAGCCCGCGGCCGTCGTCAGCTGAGGTCGACGACGACCGGCGCGTGGTCCGACGGCGAGCCGGTGCCCTGGGCGGGGTCGCGCTCGTCCTTGTCGATGAAGGCGCCGGTGACGCGCGAGGCGAGGGTCGGCGAGGCGAGCACGAAGTCGATCTTGAGCCCGCGGTCGCGCTCGAAGCGCTGGCGGTAGTAGTCCCAGTAGGTGTAGCCGGGAGCGTGGGCGCGGGTCACCTCGGCCCAGCCGTCGTCGAGGAAGCCCTGGAAGGCGGCGCGCTCGGGCGGGGTGACGTGGGTCGACTTCGCGAACTGCTTGACGTCGAAGACGTCGTCGTCGGTCGGGCAGATGTTCCAGTCGCCGACCATCGCGGTCTGGCCGTCGAGCCAGCTGTCGGCGCTTTCGCGCAGCCGGGCGAGCCAGTCGAGCTTGTAGACGTAGTGGGGGTCGTCGGGCTTGCGGCCGTTGGGGATGTAGAGCGACCAGATCCGCACGCCGCCGCAGGTCGCGGCGATCGCACGCGACTCGGCGGCCGCCGGGTCGCCGAACGGCGGCTGCTGGGGGAAGCCCACCTCCACGTCGTCGAGCCCGACCCGCGAGATCAGCGCGACGCCGTTCCACTGGTTCGTGCCCGCGACCGCAATGTCGTAGCCCAGTGCCTGCAGGCCCATCAGTGGCAGCTGGTCCTCGCGCGCCTTGGTCTCCTGGAGGGCGAGCACGTCGATCTCGTGGCGTTGCACGAACGCCTCGACGCGGTCGATGCGGGAGCGGAGGGAGTTGACGTTCCAGGTCGCGATGCGCACGGCACCACCCTACGAACCCGCTCCCGTGTCCACAGCGGCGGGATTTGCGGCCGCGCCGGGGAGGCGCGGAGTACGGTGACGTGACACAGTCCGAACGCCCCTTCTGTCCCGAGCGGAAGGGGCGTTCAACTGCTTGCGGGCACTCCTGGTGCCAGGAAGTCGGTGAGCAGCCCCGGCGTGGAGCTGTCGGCGAGCGCGACGGCGACGTCGAGCCGGACGTCGCGCACGAGCACCCGCTCCTTGCCCGCGGCGGTCGTGGCGGTGAGGTCGGCGAGGCCGATCCGCCTCTGCCACCACGACTGCGTGACGACCCAGCCGATGATGCCGTCGGTCTCGAGGACCGTGCGGATCCGCGCCAGGACGCCGCTGCCGGCGACCAGGTGGTCGCCCGAGAGCCGGTGCCCGAGATGGCGGTACGACGCCTCGCCCGCCGCCGCGCCCAGCAGCACCGCCGCGACGGCGAGGGCGACGACCCACCAGATCGAGAAGTCGAGGAACCACCACGCGACCGCGGCCACGACGACCACGTCGAGGCAGTTGCGGACCTGGCGGAACCACGCCCGGCGGTGCGCCCGCGGACCGTGCTCGACGAGGGGTTCGGTGAGCGGACCGGCGTGGTCGAGCACGGTCTCGCCGACCCTGATCGCGACGCCTCGCGGGCACGGGGGCAGCACCGTGGTGACGCCGTCCTCGACCCCCGTGGCGAGCGTGGCGAGCTCGGCCCCGCCGACGCCGCGCATGAGCACGGGCTCGGTCAGCTCGACCCCGCGGACCTTCGCCTCCTCCACGGTGATCGAGCGGCGGGTGAACAGCCCCGAGGTCAGGTGGAGCGAGCCGTGCTCGCGGACGAGGAGGAAGTTCCACCACTGCACGACGTAGCCGCCGACCGAGATGACCAGCCAGCCGACGAGCGCGCCCACGAGCAGGACGACCGCGACGAGGACGAGCGCGAACTGGGTGATCCACTGCCACGCGGAGGTGGCGGTGTCTTGGTTCCAGATCGGCAGGTTGTCGGCGAACTGGGAGAACAGGCCCACGGCGCCGGCGACGATCACCAGCCGGCCCAGCGAGAACGGCGCGAACCGCAGCCACGACCAGTCGATCCGGGCCAGGACCGTGGGAGCGGGCTCGGCCGGTGCCGCGGTCGCGACGATGCCGTCCTGCCCGGCGTCGTGCCCCTGTGCCTCCTCGGCCGGAGCTGCGACGGCGCGACGGTGCAGCAGCGTCGTACGCAGGGCCTGGGCGTCGGCAGCGGCGAGCGCGTCGAGGGTGATGCGGTCGTCGTCGACCCCGGTGCCGACCTGGACCTTCTGCACGCCGAGGACGCGGTGGAGGAGCGAGGCCTCGAGGTCGACGCTGCGGACCCGGTCGAGCGGCGCGGTCGAGGTCTGCTTGTTGAGGATGCCCTTGCGGACCTGGATCTGGGTCTCGGTGAGGCGGTAGTGGGTGGTGAGCCACGGCAGCACGCCGAACAGCACCGGGCCGATGATCGCGATCGGCAGGATGATGGGCCAGTAGCGCGGGTTCTGGCTGATCCCGACCAGCGCGACGACCACGGGGACGATCGACTGGCCGACCGCCTTGACCGGGTCGAGCAGCAGCTTGCGCGGGCTGAGCCGCGACCAGCCCTCACCGGGCTCGCCGGGAGCGGCGATCACGTGGCGTCGCCCTCGGTGGCGGCGGTGATGGCCGTGAGCCGGGCGACGACCTCGCGGGCCGTCTCGTCGTCGAGGCACGAGACCGTGATGGGGCCGGCGGCCGACGCGGTCGTGACGGTGATCGAGGCCAGGCCGAACAGCCGCATCAGCGCACCCTGGCGCGAGTCGACGGTCTGCACGCGGCTGATCGGGGCGATCCGGGACTCGCGACTGATCCAGCCCTCGCGCGTGTGGACCGCGGTCTCGGTGACCTCCCACCGGTGCACGCGGTAGCGGATGCGTGGCATGAGCACGACGTGCGCGACCCCCGCGACCGCGAGGAGCAGGACGACGAGGCCGACCCAGCCGGGGACGTCGGGCACGAGGAAGTACGCCGCAGCGGCCGCGGCGACCACGACGGCGTCCCCGAGCAGGGCGGAGACGGTCCAGAAGGGCACCGCCTTCGGTGAGACCTGGTGGGCGGGCTCGCGCAGGATGGCCCTCCGCACGGCGCTGTCCCCGCGGTCGACCGTGCCCCCGTCGTCACTCATGCGGGCGAGTCTTGCAGGTGGGCCCGACGGTGCTGCGGAGCGGTGTGGCGCGTGGTGAAGATGTGCAGTTCGAGACGTCGCCGCACGCGTGATGGCCGTTTTGCAAGTTTGTGCAATGCAATTTCCTGACCGTCCGTTCACCTTCCCCATGCGGTCTAGACCGGGGAGGTTGGAAGGGCCAACCGAATCCAACCGGAAGAAGTGAAGCAATGTCGAAAAGCACCATCACTCGGTCCTTCGCCGCGGCGATCGCCGCAGGAGGACTTGCCCTGACGATGGCGCCGGCCACCGCCGCACCCGCCCAGGACAAGGTCCCGAGCTTCGAGGAGTTCGAGGCCTCGACCCTCCGCGAGGCCGCCGGCCAGTACATCGTGAACGGCGACGAGACCATCGCCTCCAAGCGCCTGCTGAAGGACTACTACGACTCGATGGTCGCCAGCGGCAAGGGCGACGGCTCCACCTCGCTCGTGGTCAACACCAGTGGTGGTGCGGACGACCTGTGGGACGACGCCACGAACCTCACCTACTGCGTGAGCGACGACTTCGGCGCGGGCAAGGCCGACGTGGTCGCCGCCATGCAGTCGGGCGCGGGCCAGTGGGAAGCCGCCTCGAGCGGTGTGGGCTTCACCTACGTCTCCTCGGCCGACGCGAACTGCACGACGTCCAACAGCTCGGTGCTCTTCTCGGTCGAGCCGACCAGCGACACGTCGTACATCGCTCGGGCGTTCTTCCCGAGCAGCCCCGCCTCCCAGCAGAACGTCCTGGTCAACTACGACTCGCTGGTGAGCGCCGGCTCCTGGACGCCGAGCAACATCCTGGCCCACGAGCTCGGTCACGTGCTGGGCTTCCGCCACGAGCACACGCGGCCCGAGGCCGGCACCTGCTTCGAGGACAACAACTGGCGTCCGCTGACGCCGTACGACTCCTCCTCGATCATGCACTACCCCCAGTGCAACGGCTCGTCGAGCGACCTGTCGATGACGGACACCGACCGCGAAGGGGTCGCGTCGGTCTACGGCTCCTGATGCGTCACTGACGCTCGCGGAGCGAGGGGCCCGGCCAGCTCGGCCGGGCCCCTGTCCTATTTAGTGCCAGCCGGTGCTGCGCCCGTAGACTCCCGGCCCGTGGCTCTCACCATCGGCATCGTCGGTCTCCCCAACGCGGGCAAGTCGACGCTCTTCAACGCACTGACCAAGAACGACGTCCTCGCGGCGAACTACCCGTTCGCGACGATCGAGCCCAACGTCGGGGTCGTGGGCGTCCCGGACGAGCGCCTCGCGAGGCTGGCCGAGGTCTTCGAGTCGGCCAAGGTCCTGCCCGCGACGGTCGAGTTCGTCGACATCGCCGGCATCGTCCGCGGCGCCTCCCAGGGCGAGGGCCTGGGCAACAAGTTCCTCGCCCACATCCGTGAGTCCGCGGCGATCTGCCAGGTCACGCGCGTCTTCCGCGACGAGGACGTCACCCACGTCGACGGCGAGGTCAACCCCGCCAACGACATCTCCACCATCCAGACCGAGCTGATCTTCGCCGACCTCGAGACGGTCGAGAAGGCGATCGCCCGCCTGGAGAAGGAGTCGCGCAAGGTCAAGGACCTCGTGGCGAACCTCGACGCCGCCGTCGCCGCCAAGGAGGCGCTCGAGTCGGGCACCCCGATCATCTCCACCGACATCGACCGGTCCCTGCTGCGCGAGCTGTCGCTGCTGACGGCCAAGCCCTTCATCTACGTCTTCAACTGCGACGCCGACGAGCTCGCCGACGAGACCCTCAAGGACCGGATGCGCGAGATCGTCGCGCCCGCCGAGGCGATCTTCCTCGACGCGAAGTTCGAGTCGGACCTGTCCGAGATGGACGACGACGACCTGGCCCACGAGATGCTCGCCGAGATGGGCATCACCGAGTCCGGCCTCGACCAGCTCGCCCGCGTCGGCTTCGACACCCTCGGCCTGCAGACCTACCTGACCGCCGGTCCCAAGGAGACGCGGGCCTGGACGATCACCAAGGGCGCCACCGCCCCCGAGGCCGCCGGCGTCATCCACACCGACTTCCAGAAGGGCTTCATCAAGGCCGAGGTCGTCTCGTTCGACGACCTGATGGCCGCGAGCTCGATGCTGAAGGCCCGTGAGGCCGGCAAGGTCCGCATGGAGGGCAAGGACTACGTCATGGCCGACGGCGACGTGGTGGAGTTCCGCTTCAACGTCTGACGCTTCGACGTTTCCGCAGGTCAGAAGGCGTCGGTCACGGTCGCGATGCGCCGCTTCCCGGCCCGGTCACCGTGTCGACCGGGACACCGGGTGACAAAGTGTGGTGGTGCCTCTGCTCCCACCGCTGCCCGACGTCGATGACACCGACGGTGTGGCTGCCTGGGTCGGGACTCATCTGGGCCACCTGTCGCTGGAGGGAGCTGCCGGCACTCGTGTCGGTGGTCACCGTGGGGGACAGGCCGCGGCGGACGCCGCACTCGCAGCGCTCGACGTGACCGCCTACGCCCGCTCGCGTTCGACGGTGCTGCCCGAGAGCCGTCGCGGTGCCAGCCGGCTGTCGCCGTACATCCGGCACGGGCTCCTGAGCCTGCCGGAGGTCTGGGACGCCGTGGCCGACGGACCGCCGCAGGATCGCCGGCGATACCGCGACGAGCTGCTGTGGCAGGAGTTCGCTCGTCACCTCTACGCCCGCCTCGGATCTGCTCTCGCCGAGCCCCTGCGGTACCACCCGCCGCACCGGCTCGTCGAGCAGGAGTGGGACGAGGAGATGGCCTGCGTGTCGTGGCTGCGCGGCGAGCTCGAGGACGACGGCTGGCTCGTGAACCAGACTCGCATGTGGTGGTCCTCGCACTGGACGGTCCGACACGGACGCAGCTGGCGGGAGGGGGAGGACGACTTCTTCCGGCACCTGCTCGACGGGTCACGCGCTGCCAACCGACTCGGCTGGCAATGGACGATCGGTACGGGGACGGGCAAGCCGTACGGCTTCAGCCGGTGGCAGGTCGAGAAGCGGGCGCCACAGCTGTGCCGCTCGTGCCCGTTGCGCGATGCCTGCCCGATCCAGGACTGGCCCGACGCACCACGCGGCCCCGCGGTCGAACGCAGCCACATGGCCGACCGGTCGGAGGTCGCGGTGCCGGGCGCCGGACCGGACGCCCCCGTCCTGCGAGGCGACCCGCGAGCGGTCTGGCTGACCGCCGAGTCACTGGGCGACCGCGATCCTGCCCTGGCAGCACACCCCGACCTACCGGTGGTCTTCGTGTTCGACGAACCGCTGCTGCACTCGCTGCGGCTGTCGAGCAAACGACTCGTGTTCCTCGCCGAGTGCCTGGCTGACCTGGCCGGACGGCGCGACGTCGAGGTCCGACTCGGCCGGGTGCCGGAAGAGCTGGCCGCCACGCCACTCGCGACCACCTTCGCCCCGGTGCCCGGCTTCGCACGACACTCGGCGTCAGTGACGATCGCAGGCATGTACCCCTGGCCATGGCTGACCGCGCCCACCAACCAGCGACTCACCTCCTACAGCGCGTGGCGCAAGGGGGTGGACCGACAGGTGGGTGGGGGACCGACACCGACGGCACTGTGATCAGGGAAGAACTCGGGGTGACGACGTCTCCCACCCGCTCGTCACTGGGCTTCGACGCACCCCACGTCAGCGGGTGCGGTCCCTCTTCGGCCCGTGCCCGTGCCCGTTGCCGGGCTTGGGGCCGCGGCTCTTGCCGGGCTTGGAGCCGTTGTTGGTCTTGGGGCCGTGGCCGTTGTTGGTCTTGGGGCCGTGGCCGTTGTTGGTCTTGGGGCCGCGGCTCTTGCCGGGCTTGGAGCCGTTGTTGGTCTTGGGCC
This sequence comes from Nocardioides oleivorans, assembly GCF_004137255.1. Taxonomy (NCBI): domain Bacteria; kingdom Bacillati; phylum Actinomycetota; class Actinomycetes; order Propionibacteriales; family Nocardioidaceae; genus Nocardioides; species Nocardioides oleivorans. Next base: position 2,563,272 of record NZ_SDWT01000001.1, read on the forward strand.
CGTGGCCGTTGTTGGTCTTGGGCCCGTGGCCGGGCTTGGGCCCGTGGTGCTTGCCGGGCTTGGGCCCATGTCCGCGGTCACGGGTGTCGGCAGGTGGCGTCGACGGCTCGGCTGTCGGTGTGGGGGAGGGGGGCGTCGGTGTGGCCGACTCCGTGCTGACCGTCGGGGATTCCACCGGCGCCGGTCGGGTCGGTGTCCAAGGCGTCTCGACGAGCCCGACGGCGTACGCGGCGCCGAGGCCTCCGCTCAGCGCAAGTGCGGTGGCGGTGGCGCCGAGGACGGCGGCTCGCCGTCGGGTGCGCCGCCGCGCGGCAGGGGCAGGTCGTGAAGCTGCTGCCAGATCTGCGAGGCGCGAGGCGAGCTCGTCGCCGGGCTCGGCAGGCGGCCGTGGCGCGCGCAGCAGGCGCGAGACGTCGGCGCGTGATCTGATCCTTGCCACGTGCACAACATGTCACGAACTCGCAGGATCGTTACGCTGCGGGTGCTCCAGATCACCCACCCGTCATCGTCTCTGGCCGATGACTTCCGATGAGAAGCGACGACGGTGAGACGTACATCCAGCAAGCTGGTCTCGGCGGCACGTGCCGGCGAGGAGTGGGGCTGGCGTGGTCTCTACCGGTTGCACAGTGCGCGCATCACCGCGTTGGTGCGCGTGCTCCCTCGGTCGGACTGGGCGTCGTCGCCCGAGGACGTCGTGGCCGAGGCGTGGCTCACTGCGGCGACGAAGGTGCACGAGTTCAGCGGATCTGACGAGGACTTCGGCGGCTGGCTCTTCACCATCGCTCGCAACCACTCCAGCAACCATCACCGCACCGGCGTCCGACGTCGTACGGATCCCGTCGAGCCACAGCTCCTCGGCGAGCGGACCGGCGAGGTCGCGACCGCACCTGCGGCGATGGTCGAGCACGACGAGGCGGTCGCCGAGCTGCTCGGCCACCTGAGCGCGCGCGAGGCCGAGGTCGTGGCGTGCATCGACGTCGCCGGCCTCGACGTCGCCGCCACCGCTCGTGCGCTGGGCATGAAACCGACGGCCGTACGGGTAGCTCGGCACCGGGCGCTGGGTCGACTGCGCTCGGTGCTGGACGCGGCGGGTGAGGCGCCCGGGTCGACGACGGAGCCCGCCACGACAACCTCCTCGTCGTGAGGACCGCGTGGTCAGATGGCGGTGCCGGTGGTGTCGAGAGCCGTGAAGGTGAGTGTGTCGTCAGCGTCGGACGTCGACCGGCCCAGTCCCAGGTCGTGCAACCGGGACGCCACGTCTCGAGCGCTCGGCCGGCTGCGCGGATCCAGGGCCGTCATGGTCGCGAGGAGGGACGGCCACCCCCGGGGCAGAGATGTCGGGATGAGCGGGCCGTGATGCAGACGCGCCATCGCCGCCTCCGCCGACGCGCCGCTGAAGGTGCGCTCGCCGGTGAGCGCCTCGAGCATCAGCAGGCCCAGCGCGTAGACGTCCACGGCTCCTGTCACGGAGTCACCACGCAGCTGCTCCGGAGCGATGTAGGCGGCGGTGCCGACGACACGGCCGTCCTCCTCGATCGACGTGTCGCCGATCATGAGGCGAGCCACGCCGAAGTCGGTGAGCCGCGCCTGGCCGGTCGAGGTGACCATCACGTTGCCGGGCTTGACGTCCTGGTGCACGACCCCGGCCGCATGGGCGTGCGCCAGCCCTGAGGCGACGTGCGTCGCGAGGCGGGCGAGGACCACGGGGTCGAGCGGCCCTCGTGCGAGGACCTGGGAGAGTGGCTGGCCCTCGACGAGCTCGAGGACCAGCCAGGGCGGGGTGTCGTCGAGTCCGGCGTCGTACGGCGTCACGATCGACTCGTGCGACAGCCGGGCCAGCAGGCGCGCCTCGTTGACGAACTGGTCGCGGACGTCGCCGGTCACGTCGCTGACGACCTTCACGGCCACGTCCCGCCCCAGGACCCGGTCACGCGCGCGGTACACGCGAGCCATCCCGCCACGGCCGATGAGGTCGATGACGTCGTACCGCCCGCCCAGCACCCGCGGGTGCTCGGCGTTCGTGTGCGTCACCGGTGCGTGCCAGACGGTTCTGACCAGCGTGACATCAGACCTCCCCCACCATGCTCGTTGGTGCAGGACCCGGTCAGAGGAGCAGGAAGGCCAGGACGATGACGACGAGGACGAGCGCGACGATGGCGATGGTGCGTGTGTTCATGGCAGGTGCCTCCGTGGGCAGTGAGATGGGTGAGATGGGTGAGATGTCCTGGCGGTGCGTGGGACGGCGCCTCACAGGTTGTCGGTCCGGTTCTCGCGCACCGTCTGCGACCCGTCGGGGTGGGTGACGGTCTGCACGGCCCGCGAGCGGCGACCCGTGTTCCACGTGAGCGCGGTGATCGCGATCAGCACCGCTCCCACCGCGGCCATGATCCAACCCACCATCGTGAGGTCGATCCCGCTCACGCTCTCGTCGACGGCCAGGGCCAGCACCAGTCCGACGACCAGGAGGAATCCTCCGAACCCGTATCCCATGACAACTCCTTCGTGGCCCGTGGGGCCAGGCAACAGCGCCGTTGGCGCTCGAGGTGGTTCCTCGCTGATGTCATGTGACGACGACGTCGCGCCGTTACATGCCAGAGCCGAAACCACCCTCAAGGGCGGGACCGCACGCAGCCGGCGGAGGTCGTCGTACGCCGTGGCACACTCGCGCCGTGGGACAGGCGACGGTCGACCGGGCCGTCGCGCGGGTGTTCGTCCTGGCCGGCGTGGCCACGATGGTGGTCACGACCTCGATCGCCTACCGGTCCCTCGACGAGGTCGTGGGCTACCTCGCGGATCCGTTGACCCCACGGCTCCAGGAGGCGGACGTCACGGGGTTGTGGTCGGCGAACCTGATGCTGCTCCAGGTGCTGCTGCTCGCCCGGTTGCCGTGGCTCGAACGGGCCTGGGGTCGTCAGCTCCTGACCCGGTGGCACCGGAGCCTGGGCTCGTGGTCGGTGTGGCTGATGGTGCTGCACGTGCTGCTGTTCACGGTGCAGGCAGTCTCGCGCGAGCCCGGGCGCGTGGGTTCGGCGCTCTACCGCCTCTACGTCGCCGAGCCGTGGATGTGGGCGGCCAGCCTCGGCACCGCGATGGTCCTGCTCGTCGTGGTCTCGTCGATCGTCGAGGTCCGACGCTGGCTGCGCTACGAGACCTGGCACCTGCTCCACCTGTGGGCGTACGTCGGCATGGCGCTGGCGCTGCCGCACCAGCTGGTGGGCCGGGAGCTCGGCCGGGGCTGGACCGGCGTCTACTGGTGGAGCCTCTACCTCGTCACGCTGGCCGCGGTCGTGTGGTTCCGGGTGCTCGTCCCGGTCCACCGGACCAGGCGTTCGGCCCTGAGGGTCGACCGGGTCCGCGAGGAGCAGCCGGGCGTCGTCTCGGTCGAGATGACCGGCCGGAACCTCGACGAGCTGGGCGCACGGCCCGGCCAGTTCCTCGTCTGGCGCTTCCTCGCCGGCCGTGCGGGGCTGCGGGGACACCCGTACTCCCTGTCGTCGGCCCCGGCCGGCGATCGGCTGCGGGTGACGGTCTCCACCGACGGCGACGGTGGTCGGCACGCGGCCGGACTCCGGCCCGGCACCCGGGTCGCCATCGAGGGGCCGTACGGCGCACTGGGCGACCTGCGCCGCCGCCATCCGCGGCTCCTGCTGCTCGCCGCGGGGGTGGGGATCACCCCGTTCCGCGCACTGGTCGAGGGTGGCGGGTTCGCGCCGGGGGAGGTGGCCCTGCTCCACCGCGTCTCCGACGCGAGCCAGGCTCTCTTCGAGGACGAGCTGGACGAGCTCGCGGAGCAGCACGGGATGGACATGACGATCCTGTCGGGTCCCCGGCGTGCTCGTGGCTCGTGGCTTCCCGGGGGCGTCGACGGGTCCGACCACGAGGCGCTGCTGCGCCTGGTGCCGGACCTGCTCGAGCGCGACGTGGTCGTCTGCGGGCCGTTCGGGTGGGCGGCAGCCGTACGTCGCGCCGCGGACGCAGCCGGGGTCCTCGATCGCGACGTGCACACCGAGGAGTTCGGCTGGTGAGCCGCCGAGGACGAGTGCACCGACCACTGTGAGCGTCCGCACAACGGCCCCGTCGGGGGAACACGTCGCAGCCTCAGGCGTTCCACCATCATGACGACCATCGGACTCATCGGCAGTGGACACATCGGCACGGCGATCGCTCGGAAGGCCATCGAGCAGGGGCACGACGTCGTGCTCAGCAACTCACGCGGCCCGGAGACGCTGACCGACCTGGTGGCAGAGCTCGGCGACCGGGCGAGGGCCGCGACGGCGCAGGAGGCGGCCGAGGCCGGTGACCTGGTCGTGGTGACCGTCCCGTTCAAGGCCTACCTCGACGTGCCGGTCGAGCCCCTCGCGGGCAAGGTGGTCATCGACACCAACAACTACTACTTCGAGCGCGACGGTCACTACGCCGAGCTCGACGAGGGTCGCACGACCGTGAGCGAGATGCTCGCCGCCCACCTGCCGACCTCGAAGGTCGTGAAGGCGTTCAACGCGATCCAGGCCGCGCACATCGTCACCGAGGGTGCTCCTGCCGGCCCCGGCCGGCGTGCGCTGGCGATCGCCGGCGACGACGCGGACGCCAAGCAGGTCGTCACCGACCTGATCGACTCATTCGGCTTCGACGTCGTCGACGCCGGTCCGCTGGCCGAGGGCAGGCGCTTCGACCGCGACAAGCCGGCCTACGGCGCCGAGCTCGACGCCGACGGCATGCGCGCGGCCGTGGCCGCGGGCTGACACGGTCTACCGTGACGCGACCAGCTCCCCACCGACGGCGGCAAGGATGACGACCATGGCCCGGCTGACCCCGCAGAAGGTCGAGCTCCACGGGCACGAGCTGTCGTACGTCGACAGCGGCACCGGTCCGGTGGTGCTGTTCATCCACGGGATCCTGGGGTCGCAGCGGCAGTGGTCGCACCTCGTGGACCGCATCGACGACGACCACCGTGTCGTCGTACCGGACCTGTTCGGGCACGGGGAGTCGGCGAAGCCGACGGGCGACTACTCGCTGAGCTCGCACGCGGCGACGCTGCGAGACCTCCTCGACCACCTGGGCATCGAACGGGTCACCCTCGTCGGGCACTCGCTCGGTGGGGGCATCGCGATGCAGTTCTACTACCTGTTCCCCGATCGCGTGGAGCGCCTCGTGCTGGTCTCGAGCGGCGGCCTCGGGCGGGAGGTGAACCTGGTCCTGCGCTCGGCGACGCTGCCCGGCGCCGCGCAGGTGCTCGGGGTCATCGCCTCCGCCCCTGTCCTGGAGCGCGTCGAGGCTCTCGGACGCGGTGCGCAGAAGGTCGGCTGGCGTCCCGGGGCCGACATCGGCGCGATCTGGCGGGGGTTCACCTCGCTCGGCGACCGCGAGTCCCGGCGAGCCTTCCTGGCCACCACCCGGGCCGTGATCGACTTCGGCGGCCAGAGCATCAGCGCCCACGACCACCTCGGCGCGGTGCAGTCGCCGCCGACCCTCATCGTGTGGGGGTCGAAGGACCGGATGATCCCCGCGTGGCACGCGATCAGCGCCCAGAAGGCCGTGCCCGGCTGTCAGGTCGAGCTGTTCGAGGGCGCCGGCCACTTCCCGCACCTCGACGACCCCGACCGCTTCGCCCGCGTGCTGCGCGACTTCATGGCTGCGGCCTGACGGTCGGTCAGCGCGGCTCGGCCCGGGACCGCCACTCGTCCTCGAGCATGGCGAACACCAGCTGGGTCGCCCACGCGCCCTTGAAGTGGACGTTGTCGACGAGCCGGGCCTCCTGCCGGAAGCCGAGTCGACCCAGCAGCCGGGCCGAGGCGTCGTTCTCCGCGATGCAGACCGCGGTGATCCGGTGGAAGCCGAGCTCGTCGAAGCCGAGGCGGAGCATCGCGGTGGCGGCCTCGGCGGCGTACCCCTGCCCCTGTCCGTCACGGGCGAGGGCGAAGCCGATCTCGCCCTGAGCCTCGGAGGCCCACTTCAGCAGCACCTCGCCGACCACCCGTCCGGTGTCGCGGACCTCGACGGCGAGCACCAGCCACTGTCCGTGGGCGACGAGCTCGGTCTGGGTGAGCTTGACCCGCAGCGTCTCCTCGGTGGCCGCGCGGTCGCGGACCGGCCACGGCACGTAGCGCACCACGTCGGGGTCGCCGTGGAAGCGGGCCAGGTCGTCGAGGTCGGACATCCGGTGCGGCCGGAGGACCAGTCGTGAGGTGTCGAGGGGCAGGTGGAGGGTGAGGCTCACAGCGAGAAGTGGCCCGCCGCCAGGCTGCGGAGCACGCAGAACTCGTTGCCCTCGGGGTCGGCCAGCACGACCCACGACTCGTCACCGGTCTGGCCGACGTCGGCCCGCGTCGCGCCGAGTGCCAGCAGCCGCTCGACCTCCTCGTCGCGGGAGCGGTCGACGGGGGAGAGGTCGAAGTGGATCCGGTTCTTGGCGACCTTGTCCTCAGGCACCTTCGCGAGGAAGAGCGTCGGCGCCACCGGCCCGGAGCGCACGGCGTCGAGCAGCGCCTGGTCGGACTGGCGCTCCGGTCCGATCTCGACGAGACCCTCGGCCTCCCGGTCGATCACCACCCAGTCGAGCGCGGCCGTCCAGAAGTCGGCCAGCAGGTCGGGGTCGTGGCAGTCGATCGAGAGCTCGGTGAGTCGGGAGGCCATGCCCCGATCAAAGCACTGTGCAGTCGGAGTCTGCTTGGATCGTCCTCGTGCGACTGCTGCTCAACGTCATCTGGCTGGTGCTCGGCGGGTTCTGGCTGTTCCTCGCCTACGTCCTCGCCGGGGTGCTGCTCTGCATCCCGATCATCACGATCCCCTGGGCCGTCGCGTCGTTCCGGATCGCGGTCTTCGCGCTGTGGCCGTTCGGCCGGACCGTCGTCGCCAAGCAGTCGGCGGGTGTCGGCTCGTTCCTCGGCAACGTGATCTGGTTCGTGCTCGCCGGGTGGTGGCTGGCGATCGCGCACGTCCTGTCGGGCATCGCGCTGTGCATCACGATCATCGGCATCCCGCTCGGCCTGGCCGACTTCAAGCTGATCCCGATCTCGCTGGCGCCGCTGGGCAAGGACATCGTGCCGACGCGCCGGGGCGAGTTCGACGTGCGCTGAGCCCGCTGCCTCACCGCGCGGCGTACTCCCGCGCGATCGCGGCGCCGAGGCGCGCGTTGTGCTCGACGAGCGCGATGTTGGCCTTCAGCGACTCGCCGTCGGTGATCTCGACGATGCGCCCGAGGAGGTAGGGCGTCGCGTCCTTGCCGCGGATCCCGAGCCGGTCCATGTCGCCGAGCGCCTGCTCGATGATCGCGCCGATCTCGTCGGCGGGGATCTCGGCCTCGGCGGGGATCGGGTTCGCCACGACGACACCCCCGTCGAGTCCCAGGCCCCACTTGGCCTGCATCAGCGCGGCCACCTCGGCGGGCGTGTCGACCCTCATCGGCGCACCGAAGCCCGACGAGCGCGAGAAGAACGACGGGAACTCGTCGGTGCCGTAGCCCAGCACCGGAACCCCGAGGGTCTCCAGCTTCTCCAGGGTCAGGCCGATGTCGAGGATGCTCTTCACCCCGGCGCAGACGACCGCGACCGACGTGGTCGAGAGCTCGGTGAGGTCGGCCGACACGTCGTACGACGTCTCCGCGCCGCGGTGCACGCCGCCGAGCCCACCGGTCACGAACACTCCGATCCCGGCGAGGGCCGCCAGCCGCATCGTCGAGGCGACGGTCGTCGCGCCGTGCAGCCCGCGCGAGACGACGTACGGCAGGTCGCGGATGGAGACCTTGATGACGGAGGTGTCGGAGGCGAGCAGCTCGAGGTCGTCGGGGGAGAGGCCGATGGTCGGCCTGCCGTGCAGGACCGCGATCGTCGCCGGCACCGCGCCGCCGTCGCGGACGATGCCCTCGACGGTGCGCGCCATCTCGACGTTCTGCGGGTAGGGCATGCCGTGGCTGATGATCGTGCTCTCCAGCGCGACGACGGGCCGGCCGGACGCGAGCGCGTCGCGGACCTCGTCAGTGATCGTGAGCATCGCTCACCTCTCGGGGGGTCGGGGGTTCGAAGGCGGCCATCGCCTCGGCCAGGTCGGCTCGGACGGTGTCGGGGCTGGTGATCGTGGCGGCGGCCGCACGGTGGCCGTCGCGCGCGGCCTCGACGGGGTCGGCGCCGCGCAGCCAGGCCGCGATCCACGCCGCGAGCATCGCGTCGCCCGCCCCGGTGACGTCGACGACCTCGACCGGGATCGCGGGCAGGTGGAAGGTGGGCCGGGCGGTGCTGCAGACGTAGGACCCGCGCACGCCCTCGCGCAGCCACACGTGCTCGATGCCGCGGGCGTGGAGGTCGTGGATGCCGCTCCACGGGTCGCGGAAGCGTCCGGTGAGGGCGCTGACCTCGTCGGAGTTGGGCGTCACGAGGAACAGCCCGCGCACGAGGTCGTGCAGGCGGCCGGCCTTCGCGACCGACACCGGCTCGAAGGCCACCGGGACCTCGGCCCCGGCCGCCGCTGCGAGGACCTTCTCCACCTGGCCGCGCGAGAGGTTGCCGTCGACCACGACCAGCGCGGCGTCGTCGAGGTGGAGGGTGTCGAGCTCGAGCTCGTCGATGATCGCCATGTCGGACACGGCCGAGACCAGCTCGCCGCGCTCGTCGAGGACTGCGGTGTAGGTGCCGGTGCGTCCCGGCGCGCGTCGTACGGCCGACACGTCGGCACCGCACGCGGCGGTCACCCGCAGCGCCTCGTCGCCGAAGGCGTCGTCGCCGACGGCCGACACGAGCCGGACCGGTACGCCGAGCAGGCCGAGGCAGGCAGCGATGTTGCGGCCCACGCCGCCGGGGGAGATGCGGGTCCGTCCGGGGTTGCTGGTGGCGGGCACGAGCGGCGCGGTGGTGCGCGCGACGACGTCCATGTTGGTGCCGCCCACGACCACCACCCACTGCTTCACGGGGCAGATCCTGACAGAGGGGCGTCAGAGCTCGTCGTCGACGTACGACGGCGAGGCGACGCGGAGGCCGGCGAGGGTGAGCGGCACGGACGTCAGCGCCAGCAGCACGATGACCAGCGACCAGCCGCCCGTGGCGTCGTGGATGAGGCCGACGACGAAGGGCCCGATCGCGGCGAGCGCGTAGCCGACCGGCTGCACGAAACCGGAGAGCTGGGCGGTGACCGACGGGTGCCGGGTGCGGGCCGTGATCAGGGCGATCGCGGTCGGGAAGGCGAGGCCGGAGTAGCCGAGCAGCAGCGCCCAGAGCCACGGCACGGTGGCGGGTGCGACCAGGAGGCCGAGGTAGCCGAGCGCCAGCGTGACGCCGTAGGACCAGATCCAGCCGTGCAGCCCCTTGCTCCGGGCGATGACGGTCGGCATGAAGAGGGCGCCGACGATGCCGACCGCCGACAGCAGCGCCTGGAGGGCGCCCGCCGCCGACGCGGAGATCCCGGCATCCCGGAAGATCGACGGCAGCCAGCCGAACTGCACGTAGGCGTGCATCGACTGCACGCCGAAGAGCACCGTCAGGCCGACGGCGGTGCGGGAGTGGACGATCCGGCCGCTGGGCGGAGCCTCACCGCTGACGGCGTGCTCCACGGGGGAGCGGCGCTCGCGCAGGGCGAGCCCGATCCAGAGCGGGAGCGCGACCAGCAGCACGACACCCCACATCCCCAGGCCGGTGCGCCACGAGTCGGTCGACTGGGTGACGGGCGCGGTCAGCAGCGAGCCGATCGTGCCGCCGACGACGAGACCGGTGCCGTAGACGGTCATCAGCACGACCGCGTGCCCGCGCGCCTTGATCCACGCGGGGACGATCACGTTGCCGATCGCCATGCCGGCCAGGGCGATGACCGTGAGGACCAGGAAGACAGGGACGCTGTCGGTCGTCACGCGCAGGAGCAGGCCGGCGGCGGCCGCGGTGAGGCCGATCGCCACGGCCGCGGTCATGCCGACGCGCCGCGCGAAGCCGACGGCCACCGCGCCGACGAGGCCGAAGCAGAGCCCTGGCAGGCCGGTCATCGCACCGGCGACGCCGGCACTCATGCCCAGTCCGTCGCGCACCTCCTCCAGCACCGGGCCCGGCGACGACGCCCCCGGGCGGAGGTTGATCGAGACGAGGACGACGGCTGCGAGGAGCACCCCGAAGGGGACGACGGACGAAGCGCGGGGTCGGGAGCTAGCGTCGGACACGTGCACCGACTCTAGGCACGACCCGGGGCAGCACGAGCAGCGCCCCGAGGACGAGGGTGGCCACGACGACGAACGACGTCGCGGTGCCCTGGCCGCTCGCCTGGCGCAGCAGCATCCCGCCCACCAGTGCGCCGATCCAGACCACGATGCCGGACGTGATCGCCGCCGGCGGGCGCCTCGTCGCGGTGAGCGCGGCCCACGCGACGAGCGTCCCGGCGAGGAACGGCCATGCCGTCGTCCACCAGCCGCCGGCGGTCAGGGTGCCGTAGTGGCTGAGCCGCCCGATCACCGCGAAGATCCCGACGAGCACCAGATCGACCACCAGCCACATGCTGCTGACCCTAGGCTGCCGCCATGCTGGTCCAGCGCGCGGTCTCGTACGCCGTCCTCGGTGCGGTCGCGCTCGTCCACCTGGTCGCACAGCTGGTCGCCCCCGAGGGCACCGTCGCGTCCCTCACCCAGCCGCTGCTGATGCCCGCGCTGGCCGCGGTGCTGGTGGCCGGGACGACCGCGCCGCGACCACCGATCGTGCGGCTCACGCTGGTCGCACTGGTCTTCTCGTGGCTCGGCGACACCGTGCCGCGCTTCCTGGACGGGGACGCCTCGTTCGGCGCCATGATCGGCTGCTTCCTGCTCGCCCAGGTGGCCTACGTGGTCGCGTTCCGCCGCTCGCTCGACCAACCACTGGTGACGCGCCCTGCCCTGACGGCTCCCTACTTCCTGGCGTGCGGCGTGCTGATCGCGCTGTGCTTCGAGGGCGCCGGCGCGCTGATCGTCCCCGTGGTCGTCTACGGCGCCGCCATCACGGCCATGGCGATCCTCTCCACGGGCCTCGGTCGCGTCGGCGGGATCGGCGGCGCCGTCTTCATGCTCTCCGACGCGCTGATCGCGCTGCACGCCTTCGCCGGGCTCGACCTCCCGGCGCACTCGTTCTGGGTGATGCTGACCTACGTCGTGGGGCAGACGATGCTGGTCGTCGCCGTGCGGTCGCGGGCGGCTGTCGCGGTTCGTAAACCGGGGTTACAGTCGACCGCATGACGTCGCTCGCCGCACTGCCGGTCGCCCGAGAGGTGCGGTCCGGCGTCCACTGGAGCGTGTCGCACGGCCTGCCGACGCTGTTCCTCCGCCGGGCGGCCGGGCGCGGGGACCTCCAGGCCAGGCTGATCCGGGTCGGGTCGACGGGCACCGACGAGGTCTTCGACCTGATCGAGGAGATCCGGGCGAGCGGGCCGCTCTACCGCTCGCGGATCGGCCACGTCGCGACCAGTCACTCCGCCGTGCGCCAGCTGCTGACCAGCGACGACTTCCGCACCGGCTTCCCGGCCGACACGGGCCCGGTCGGTCGGATCGCGCGGTGGGCGGCGCCGACGACGCTGCACCCGGTCGAGCCGCCCTCCCTGCTGGTCACCGAGCCGCCCGACCACACGCGCTACCGCAAGCTCGTCACGCGGGTCTTCACGATGCGGGCCGTCGAGCGGCTGCGCGAGCGGACCGAGGAGATCGCCGCCGACCTCCTCGACCAGCTGTCGGCACGCGCCGACCGGCCGGTCGACCTCGTCGAGACCTACTGCGCGGTGCTGCCGGTGACCGTCATCGCCGAGATCCTCGGGGTGCCGGAGGCCGACCGGGCGCGCGTGCTCGAGTTCGGGCAGGCCGCCGCGCCGAGCCTCGACCTCGGACTGGGCTACCGCCGCTACCGCTCGGTGAACCGGGCGCTCGCCCGCTTCGACGCGTGGCTGGGTGACCACCTCGACCACCTGCGCCGCAACCCCGGTGACGACCTGCTCAGCCAGCTCGTCACCGTCCAGGAGGACGGCCAGGGCCTGAGCGAGACCGAGCTCAGGGCGACCGCCGGACTGGTGCTGGCCGCCGGCTTCGAGACGACCGTCAACCTGCTCGGCAACGGCATCGCGCTGCTCCACGACCACCCCGACGAGCGCGACCGCGTCACCGCCGACCCGGCGCTGTGGACCAACGTCGTCGAGGAGGCCCTGCGCCTCGACCCGCCGGTGCTGCTCACCGGGCGGATGGCGGTGCGGGACACGCAGCTGGCCGGGCAGGACGTGCGGGCCGGGTCGATGGTCACCGCGATCCTCGGCGGGGCCAACCGCGATCCCGAGGTCTTCGCCGACCCGCTGCGGTTCGACGTCGGCCGCGCCAACGCGCGCGAGCACATCGCCTTCTCCGCCGGTCGGCACCACTGCCTCGGCGCCCAGCTCGCCCGGATGGAGGGCGAGGTCGGGCTCCGCACGATCTGGCAGCGCTACCCCGACCTGCGGCTCGAGGCCGGTGCCCGTCGCCGCGAGACGCGCATCCTCAGGGGATTCGAGACGCTTCCCGCGACGCTGCGTCCCTGAGCGCGATAGGTTCCGCCGGTGCCTGACCGGGGAGCCCACCGCCTGCTCGCGGGGCTGGCGTGCGCCCTCTCGCTCGCGGTTGTCTCCCTCGCCGGGTCGGCCTCCGCCGCGGACCCGGTCCCGCGTCCGGTGCTCAACGTCGACTTCCCCGACCCCGCGGTCGTCTCGACGCCGGACGGCCTCGTCGCGTACGCCACCGGCGACCGCGTGCCGCACGCCTGGTCGCGCCGGGCCGACGGGCCGTGGCAGCGCGGTGCTGCGCTGCTGACCCAGCGTCCGAAGTGGTCGCGCGACGGAGGCGTCTGGGCGGTCGACGTGGCGCGGGTGCGCGGCCAGTGGCTGCTCTACTACGCGACGCCCGTGCGCGGGATGGGCGAGCACGGGCGGTGCATCGGCGTCGCGCGCTCGTCGTCGGCCCGTGGGCCGTTCCGCCCGGTGGGGTCGCGACCGCTCGTGTGCCCGTCGTACGCCAACGCACCCTCCGCGCAGGACCCGCTCCTGCCGCGTGATCCGACGTTGCCGCGCGCCGGCGTCATCGACCCGTCGTGGTTCCGCGACGCCGACGGGGCGTCGTACCTCCTCTACAAGACCGACCGCCTCCCGTCGACGATCCGCCTCGTCGCGCTGACGCGGGACGGGCAGGCGGTGCGGTCGGGTGCGACCAGCGTCGAGCTGCTGCGATCGGCCGACGTCGTGGAGAACCCGGTGCTGGTGCGCCGCGACGGTGGCTACGTGCTGCTGGCCTCGGAGGGCGACTGGACGAAGTGCAGCTATCGCACGACGTGGTTCCGCTCGGCGTCGCTGCTCGACTGGACGGCCGCCGCGAGCGGGCTGCTGCTCGACACCGACTCGACCCGGCTCTGCGGTCCCGGTGGCGCCGACCTCGTGTCGGGGCGCGGCGGGCGCGACCTCGCCTTCCTCCACGGCTGGACCTGTCGCGGCACCGCGCTGCCCTGCGTCGGTCGTGGCAAGTGGGACCACAAGCCGCGCGAGCGCGGACGACGGGCGATGTACGCCGCCCGGCTGCGCTGGGTGGCGGGTGTGCCCGAGGTCACCGGCTGGCTCCGGCCCCGTTGATCGACGGTCTCCTAGGCTCGCGAGCATGGCTCCTGACGTGACCTCCGAGTGGGACACCCACACCGCGATCAGCCCGGCCGGTGACGGTGTCTTCGACGCCGTGCTCGACCCCGGCTGGGTCGTGGGTGGGGGAGTCAACGGCGGCTACGTCCTCGGCGTCGTCGGCCGCGCGATCGCCGCGTCGGTGCCCGCGAAGCCGCACCCGCTCTCGGTGAGCGCCTACTACCTCTCGGCCTCCCGCCCCGGGCCCGCGCAGGTCTCGACCCGTGTGCTCCGCGAGGGCGGCACGGTCGCGACGGTGGCTGCCGAGCTCGGCCAGGAGGGCACCACGCGGATCTCCGTGCTCGCGACGTACGGCGACCTGAGGGCGATGCCGTCGGACGTCGCGACGACCGCGGTCGAGCCCGCGCTGCCTCCGCTCGAGGAGTGCGTCCCGGGCTCGCTCGCTCCCGAGGAGACGCGCCGGATCGCGCCGGTGATGGACCGGTTCGACCTGCGCTTCGACCCGGCCTGCATCGGCTGGGCGACGGGGAGGCCGAGCGGCAACGGGCACATCCAGGCGTGGCTGAGGATGGTCGACGGCCACCCGCTCGACGCGGTCGGTCTCCTGATGGTCTGCGACGCGCTGCCACCCGTGACCTTCGACCTCGGCCGCCCCGGCTGGGCCCCGACGCTCGAGCTGACGGTGCACGTCCGCGCCGTCCCCGCGCCCGGCTGGCTCCGGGTCTCGCACCGCACCCGCAACCTGGCGGGAGGCCTGTTCGAGGAGGACTGCGAGGTCTGGGACACGGCCGGCCGCCTCGTCGCCCAGAGCCGCCAGCTCGCCATGCAGCCACGGCCCTGAACCGGCGCGCTCGACCGTGAGTCTCCGAGAGACTCACGGTCCGGTCAGTCGAACCAGGCCCGGTCCATCGACACGATCCAGCGGCGGCGGGGGTGCTCGGTGAGCGACCAGAGGCGGTCGGTGGAGGGCCAGTAGGACAGGTCCTCCGGGCCCATCGGGAGCGCCCAGCGGTGCCGCTCCATCGAGCCGGGCTCGCCGGCGTACACGCTCCCGGGCATCCACGGGCCGTGCGACACCGTCACGTGGTAGCGCCCCGCCGCGATGACCGCACCCTGCATCTGGCGCACGCCGCCGTCGTCGATGGCCAGCGGTCGCGAGAACCCGTCGTCGCCGACGGCCAGCTGCCACGTCTCCGGGTCGAGCCGGTAGCGGGCGAGCCGGGTGGTGGCGGAGGCGCCGAGGGCGTACTCACCGGCGACGAGGGCAGGCGGGTCCGAGCGACGGTCGAGCGACATGAAGGAGTAGCGCAGCTTCTCGTGGCCGTCGTCGGTGAAGGCCTGGTAGGTGAAGCGCACCGGCAGCACGTAGCGGTGGCCGAACGACGAGAGCGTGTGGCCCTCGATGCCGAGCTGGTCGGGGTGGTCGTCGTCCCCGGCGACCCGCATGATGTCGTCGACGCGGGCGGTCACGAAGCCCCGGCCGGTGGCCGCGACGTGGAGGTAGGGCCCGGCCCAGACGATGCCGCCGGCGTGGATGTTCATCGGCCGGAGCGTCAGGTTGCCGGCCTTGTCGAAGACCGGCGAGACGAGCAGGACGTGGCGGTAGGCGCCCGAGTCCAGGTCGACGAAGGTCACCCGTGAGCCTCGCTTGATGCCGTCCTTGCCCGTGGAGTACCAGGTCGTCACCACGACCCGGCGGCCGTCGATGTCGCCGGTGTCCGAGGAGTCCGCACTCGTCGAGATGCCCTGGGGGTACCAGAGCTCGTCGCGCTCGTCGTGGTCGTCCCAGCGCCACGCCTCGCGCACCGCCCGGCCCAGCAGCCGCGGCGCCCGCGAGCGGCGGACGGCGTACTTCAGGTCGCCGAGCAGCCCGCCCAGCCCGGTCGTCGTACCCACCAGCCCGGCCAGCGCGTCGATCTCGCGGACGTTCTCGTCCGTGCGCTGCAGGTGGATCCCCTGCACGAACGGCGACTCCGACGCTGTCGACATGACCCCGACCATAGCCGCGGACCACGCCAGGAGGAGGAGGGAGGATGGGGGCGTGAGGGCCATCTTCTTCGACGAGGACGACGCGCAGGCGGTCGTCGTACGGCTGCGGGCGGACGGGTTCAAGGCGCACGTCGAGCGGGAGCGGCTGGCGGGGGAGGACGATGACGAGGACCACCCGTGGGCCGTCGTCAGCGACGCGCCGGCGTTCATGCTCGAGGTCCTCGTGGACACCCACGACGGGTGGCTCGACGAGGGTGAGGAACACAGCGACCCCCTCCCGCCGTTGCACCTACCGACGGCGCCCACGAGGATCAAGCGCCCCGACCTAGGCTGAGGTACATGTCGCAGAACCCCGAGCACCGCATCCTGCTCGTCCACGCCCACCCCGACGACGAGTGCATCGGCACCGGGGCCACGATGGCCCGCTACGTCGACGAGGGCGTCGGCGTCACCCTCGTGACCTGCACGGCCGGCGAGATGGGCGAGGTGCTCGTCCCGGAGCTGGAGCACCTGGCCTTCGAGAAGGACGGCGGGCTCGGCGAGCACCGGCGAGGCGAGCTCGACGAGGCGATGAAGGTCCTCGGCGTCACCGACCACCGCTTCCTGGGCGGCTTCGGCCGCTTCCACGACTCCGGCATGGCCTGGCACGAGGACGGCCACGCCATCGCCGCCGAGACCATCCCCGACAACGCCTTCTGGACCGCCGACCTCAACGTCGCGGCCGACGAGCTGGTGAAGGTGATCCGCGAGGTCCGCCCGCAGGTGCTGGTGACCTACGACGAGTTCGGCGGCTACGGCCACCCCGACCACATCCAGTCGCACCGCGTCGCGATGTACGCCGCCCAGCTGGCGGCAGCGCCGTCGTACAAGCTCGACCTCGGCAAGCCCCACGACGTCGCGAAGATCTACTGGACCGCGATGAGCGAGTCGCGGATGCGCGAGAGCCTGCGCCAGCTGCGCGACTCGGGTGACACCGAGACGTTCAAGGGCATGGAGCCCGACGGCAAGCTGCCGCCGTTCGTCACCCCCGACGAGCTCATCAGCGCCCGCGTGGACGGCTCCGCGCAGGTCCAGCGCAAGATGGACGCCCTCGCCAAGCACGACACGCAGGTCGAGCAGGACGGACACTTCTTCTCCGGCGCCGAGAGCGGCCACTCCTGGTGGTCCGACGAGTACTTCCGCCTGGTCAAGGGCACCCCCGGCAAGATCGGCGCCGACGGGTTCGAGGAGGACCTCTTCGCCGGTCTGTGAGGACGCTGCTCGTCCCGGTCGCACTGGCGGTCGGCGTGGTCTCCGGCGCTGCCGGCACGCTGCTGCACCAGTACTGGTGGGGGCTGGCGCTCGCGCTGGTGAGCGGTCTCGCCGCGCTCGCCTGGCTGGCGCCCGGCGTCCTCCGCGTCGCGTTCGCGCTCGGCTGGTGCGTCCCGGTCGCGCGGGGTGCGCTGGAGCGGCCGGCCGGCGGCTTCCTGATCTCCTCCGACGCCGAGGGCTGGTCCTACATCGCGGGCTCGTTCGTGCTGCTGGTCGCGGCACTGGCCACGATGGCGTCCGGCAGGGGACGCGCCGCGGATCCCGGGGATGCGGCCTCGTCTGCCTAGACTCGCCGCGTGTCCAGGAAGCCGCCGATCAGTGACGACCAGCCCCGCGACAAGGCGGGTGCCAAGGTCGTCGTCCTGCTGCTCCTGGGCCTCGTGGTCGTCTTCGGCGGGCTGTACGTCGCCGCGCACTACGCCGCCGGCGACAAGGTCCCGCGCAACACGACCGTCTCCGGCGTGCGGATCGGGGGCCACTCCCAGGCGCAGGCGGCACAGGTGCTGCAGGCAGGCCTCGCCGACAAGGTGAACCGCCCGATCGCCACCACGATCGACGGCCAGGACGTCGAGGTCGACCCGTCCGCGCTCGGCCTGGGCGTCGACTACGACGCCTCTGTCGCGGAGGCCGGTGGCGAGGAGAGCTGGGACCCGGTCCGGCTCTGGAACTACTTCACCGGCGGCGACTCCTTCGACGCCGAGATCAGCGTCGACGACGAGGCCTACCAGGCAGCCCTCGCCGCACTCGACGAGCAGCACGGCACTCCTGCGGTGGACGGCACCCTCTCCTTCGAGGGCGCCGAGATCGCGAAGACCGACCCGACGACCGGCGAGGCGCTCGACCCCGCCGACACGCTGACCGCGCTGCGGGCGGCCTACCTCCAGGACGACCCGTCGGTCGTCGCGCTCGAGCTCGTCGACGTCGTTCCCGACATCGACGCGAGCGACGTGCAGGAGGCGCTCGACACCTTCGCCTCCCCGGCCGTCGCGGCGCCGGTGACGCTCAGCTTCGACGGGTCGGACGTGAAGGTCTTCCCGGCCGACTACACCGCCGCGCTCAGCCTGGTGCCGACCGCCGGTGAGCTGGTCCCGACCCTGGACGCCGCGAAGCTGACCGAGGTCGTCGGCTCGAAGGTGACCGCCGGTGCCGCCGTGGACGCCAGCGTCGCGCTGGTCGACGGGCGCCCCCAGGTCGTGCCCGCCAAGCCCGGCGTCACCTTCGACCCCCAGCAGCTCGAGGACGGCTTCCTCGACGCCGTCGCCGAGCCGCAGGGCGAGCGGACGCTCACGCTCGACGCCCAGGTCGCGCAGCCGGCGTTCACCACGAAGGACGCACGTGCGCTCGAGGTCAAGGAGCGGGTCTCGACGTTCACGACCTACTTCCCCTACGCGGAGTACCGCAACGTCAACATCGGCCGCGCTGCCGAGCTGATCAACGGCACCCTGCTCAAGCCGGGGGAGACCTTCTCGCTCAACGACACCGTCGGCGAGCGCACCGAGGCCAACGGCTTCACCGAGGGCTACGTCATCAACGACGGCATCCTCGTCCAGGACCTCGGCGGCGGCGTCTCGCAGATGGCGACGACGACGTTCAACGCGATGTTCTTCGCCGGCCTCGAGGACGTCGAGCACAAGCCGCACTCGTTCTACATCGACCGCTACCCGGTGGGCCGTGAGGCCACCGTCGCGTGGGGTGCCGTCGACCTGCGCTTCACCAACGACACCCCGTACGGCGTGCTGATCCAGGCCAACGTCACGCCCTCGACGCCGTCGTCGTCGGGCGTCGCGACGGTGAGCATGTGGTCGACGAAGTACTGGGACATCACCACCTCGACCGGTGAGCGCTACAACCTCACCGAACCCAAGACCCGCCGTGTCGACACCCTCAAGTGCCACCCGAACGTCGGCTACGGCGGCTTCGACATCGACGTCGTGCGCTACTTCGACCCCGTCAACGGCAACACCGAGACCCGCGACGACGAGGTCTTCCGCACGACCTACATCCCCAGCGACACGGTCGTGTGCACCAACCCCGACGCCACCGACGGCTGATGGGCAGCGGCCTCAGGGCGCCAGCCGGTGCAGGTCGCGCGGGAACAGCGTGACCTCGCGGACGTTGGCGGCCTCCACCAGTCGCGCCACCCAGCGCTCGAGCCCGATGGCGAAGCCGCCGTGCGGCGGCATGCCGTGGCGGAATGCCTGCAGGTAGGCCGCGTAGTCGGCCGGGTCCTCGCCGCGCGCGCGGATCGCAGCGTCGTACGCCGACGCGCGGTGCAGGCGCTGCCCACCCGTCACCAGCTCGAGCCCGCGGAACAGCAGGTCGAAGCTGTTCGACCAGCGCTCGTCGCCGGGCTGCGGGTGGGTGTAGAACGGCCGCTTCGCCATCGGGTAGCCCTCGACGGCGAGGAGCTCGCTCCCGTGCTCGGCCAGTGCCCACGCCCCGAGCGCGCGCTCGTGCTCGGGTGCGAGGTCGGGCTCGTCGGCAGGCGCACCGACGAGCGCGAGGGCGTCGGCGAAGTGGATGACGGGGATCTCGTCCGGTACGACGGGCAGGCGGGCGCCCGCGCGCTCGACGGCCGCGCCGGCCGAACCGACGGCGGCCACCATCCCGGCGAGCACCTCGCGCAGGACCGCGAGCACGTCGCGGTGGTCGCGGACGAAGCCGAGCTCGACGTCGAGCGAGCGGTACTCCGCGAGGTGGCGGACGGTGTCGTGCGGCTCGGCACGGAAGACCGGTCCCACCTCGTAGACGCGCTCGAAGACGCCGACGAGCTGCTGCTTGTAGAACTGCGGGCTCTGCGCGAGGTAGGCCGGACGGCCGAACCAGTCGACCTCGAAGACGGAGGAGCCCGTCTCGGTCGCCGACTCGACGATCTTCGGGGTCGCCACCTCGGTGAACCCGAGACCGTCCAGCGTGGAGCGGAAGCCGCGCAGCGAGGCGGCGGCCAGCTCCCAGCGCGCCTTCTGGGCCGGATGGCGCCACAGGACCGGCGCGTGGTCGAGCAGCACCGGCAGCGACACGTCGAGCGCGGGTCGCCAGAGCTCGGCCGGCGGCGTCTCGGCCGGCTCGGTCAGCAGCTCGACGACCGCGTCGGTGACCTCGACCCCGCCGGGCGCCTGGGCGTTGGCGGTCGCCGTGCCGGTGACCCGGACGGTCGTCTCCTCCGGCGGCACGGGCGTGCCCGGCGGCAGCACGACCTGGGCCAGCCCGCTGCGGTCGCGCACGACCAGGAACGTGATCCGGGCCAGCTCGCGACGCCGGTGGACCCAGCCCTCGAGCGTGACGGTCGAGCCGGGCTCGGCCGTCGCGAGTGATGCGCAGAGCGTTCTCATGTGTCCTCCAGTGGTGTGGGCCCTGGAGGTGTGGGCGGGGGCGAGGTCGCGGTGCCACCACACCTTCGCCGGACTCACCCGTCAGGGACGTCCGGCCTCTCGTCGGTGACGTCGTACGCACGGACGACCGCTCCGCTGCTGGCGTGCAGGAGGGGTGTCAGGCCTCGCGGTCGTCGGCACCATGGTGCGCACGGCCACCACCCCACGACAAGCGGGTTTCGGCCCCGCCGGGCCCTAGGCTCGCCGCATGCTGGTGCACCTGCGGTTGACCGTCCCCGCTGCGCTGACCGATGACGTGGTCGAGCTCCTCGCCGACGACGACCGGACGGCCAACCTGACCCTGTGCCGAGGCGCGTCGATCTCGCCCGAGGGTGACCTGGTCGAGTGCGACGTCGCGCGCGAGCTCGCCGGTGAGGTGATCGGCAGGCTCAAGCAGCTCGGCCTCCACGAGTCGGGCGGGATCGTCGTCACCACCCCGACCAGCACCCCCTTCGCCGCCGCCCGTCGGCTCGGTGACGTCGCGCCGGGCGACCCCGACGACGCGGTCATCTGGGACATGGTCGTCGAGCAGTGCTGGGCGGCGAGCCGGCCGACGGTGTCGTACCACCTGTTCTTCGTGCTCGCGACGCTGCTGGCGGCGATCGCCGTCATCACCGACTCGGCCGTGCTGGTGATCGGCGCGATGGTGGTCGGGCCGGAGTTCGGCACCGTCGCCGCGATCGCGACCGGTCTCGTCCTGCGGCAGCCGCGTCTGGCCCGCCGTGCGGTCTCCGTGCTCGCGTGGGGCGTCGTCGTGTCGGTCGCGGTGGTGACCGTGCTGGCCCTGGTGGCGGGCCTCACCGGCCTGGTCACCGAGGAGATGGTCACCCGCGCACGGCCGCAGACCGGCTTCATCTGGCACCCCGACCGATGGTCGTTCATCGTCGCGCTGATCGCCGGTGCCGCAGGCGTCCTCGCCATGACGACGTCACGCGCCAACGCGATGGTCGGCGTCTTCATCTCGGTCACCACGATCCCGGCGGTCGGCAACCTGGCGCTGGCCCTCGGCGTCTGGGCGCCGTCGGAGATCCGGGGCTCCGCGACCCAGCTCGCGGTCAACATCAGCGGCATGGTGCTCGCCGGGATGGCCGTGCTGGTGCTGCAGCGGCTCCTCTGGGTGCCCGCCCTCACCGCCTCGCAGAAGCTCTTCGCCAGGAGTCAGCGCCCGGTGAGGTAGCGGTTCGTGTGGTGGGTGACGAAGCCGTGCCGCTCGTAGAGCGCGATCGCTCCGACGTTGGCGGTCTCGACGTGGAGCATCGCAGTCGTGGCGCCGCGTGAGGCGCCCCAGTCGAGGAGCTCGGCCAGCACGGCGGTCGCGAGCCCACGGCGTCGGTGGGCGGACTCGACCTCGAGCCCCTCGACCAGCAGCCAGTCGCCGGACAGCACGCCCCGGCCGGTCGCCGTACCCCCGTCGAGGGTGGCAGCTGCCGCCGTCGTCGTCTCGTCGACCTCTGCCGTGACGTCGGGTGCGACCGACCTCAGCGACCGCAGGGCGCGCGCGACCGAGGCGAGCTGGGCGTGGGCGTCGCCGTCGCCGGTGGACGAGAACCCCAGCGGGGCCAGTGCCTGCTCGATGTGCGACCCGCGCTGCACCTGGACGTACGCCGTCTGCTCGCGCGCTGCGTAGAACTCGCGGACCCGGAAGGCGACGTCCGCCCACCCGATGCCCGGTGCGTCCATCGCGAGGGCGGAGTTGCCGCGACGACGCAGCCGGCCGCCGTGCGGGGGAGAGGCGCGCAGCAGCCAGTCGCCGAGGGGCTCGGTCTCCAGGGAGGACCAGAGGGCGCCCACGTGCTCCTCGACCTGGCGGGCGCCGATCCGCGACCTGACTGACGCCCGCGGTGGCACCGGCTTGCCCGTGACGACGTCTGCCAGCGCGATGGTGACCGGACCGACCCTGTCGGGGGGACCGTCCCGGTCGATGGTCAGCGCGTCCGCGCCCCACGACGTGCAGACGCCGAGGACGTCGCTGGCGCGGCCGTCGGCGAGGAGGTGGCGCACGACGACGCGCTGGCCGACGACGTGCGGACCGAGGGTGTGACGACCCACGTCCGGATCGCCACGTGTCTCGCCGGAGTGGGGTTCTGACGTCTCGGGCACTCCTCGGATACTAGAGTGGAGGAGTTCTGCTCGTCGTTTCCCCGCGTTGCCCCCAGGAGGCCCTGATGACCTACGTCATCGCCCAGCCGTGCGTCGACCTCAAGGACCGCGCGTGCGTCGACGAATGTCCGGTCGACTGCATCTACGAGGGCAAGCGGATGCTCTACATCCACCCTGACGAGTGCGTCGACTGCGGCGCCTGCGAGCCGGTCTGCCCGGTCGAGGCGATCTTCTACGAGGACGACACCCCGGAGGAGTGGAAGGGCTTCTACGACGCCAACGTGCACTTCTTCGACGACCTCGGCTCGCCCGGCGGCGCCGCGAAGATGGGCGTCATCGAAGCCGACCACGAGCTGGTCGCCGCGCTGCCCCCGCAGGAGCACGACGAGTGATCCCCCAGCCGGTCTCCGGCCGGCTGCCTGACTTCCCCTGGGACAGGCTCACGACGTACGCCGCCACGGCGCGCGCCCACGTCGACGGGGTCTGCGACCTGTCGATCGGCACGCCCGTCGACCCGACGCCCGCCGTCGTCCAGGACGCGCTGCGCGCGGCCACCGACTCGCCGGGCTACCCGACGACGATCGGCCTCGAGGCGACGCGGCAGGCGGCGATCGACTGGCTGGCGCGCCGCCACGGCGTGACGGGCCTCGGCCTCGACGGCGTGCTGCCCGTGACGGGCTCCAAGGAGCTCATCGCGCACCTCGCGCTCCAGCTCGGGATCGGACCCGGCGACCTCGTCGGCTACCCGGAGCTGGCCTACCCGACCTACGAGGTGGGCGCCGCCCTCGCCGGCGCCGACGCGATCGCCGCCGACTCCCTGACGGCGTTCGGCCCACGCACCCCGCGGCTGCTCTGGATCAACAGCCCGTCGAACCCGTCGGGCCGCGTGCTGCCGCTCGAGCACCTGCGCAAGGTCGTCGACTGGTCCCGCGAGCGCGGCACGGTCCTGGTCTCCGACGAGTGCTACATCGAGTGCGCCTGGGAGGGCGACGCGCCGCTCTCGATCCTCGACCCGCAGGTCAACGGCGGCTCGCTCGACGGGCTGCTCGCCGTCCACTCCCTCTCCAAGCGCTCCAACCTCGCCGGCTACCGCTGCGCCTTCGTCGCTGGCGACCCGGCCCTGGTCGGTGAGCTGCTCGCGGTCCGCAAGAACCTCGGCCTGATGATGCCCGGCCCCCTCCAGCACGCCATGGTCGCCGCACTCGACGACGACGCGCACGCCGACGAGCAGCACGGTCGGTACGCCGCCCGCCGCGCCGCGCTGCGCGCCGCGCTCGAGGGTGCCGGGTTCCGCATCGACCACTCCGAGGCCTCGCTCTACCTCTGGGCGACGCGCGACGAGGACTGCTGGAAGACGGTCGCCGACCTCGCCGGCCTCGGGATCCTGGTCGCGCCGGGGGAGTTCTACGGCGCCGCCGGCCGCCGGCACGTCCGGGTCGCCTTCACCGCGACCGACGAGCGCGTCGCCGCTGCGGTCGCCCGCCTCTCCCACTGACGCCCCGGACGCCCGCCCGATTGGCGTCGCCCGGTCGGGGTGGGCCCCGGTCGGCGTCGGCCCGCGCGGTGAGTGAGCCACATCCCGGCGAGCGCGCATGTGGCTGCGGCACCGCTCGCCAGCGCCTCGGATGAGCTGTGCACCCGAGTCTCCCGCTTCGGCACCCAGATCTCGGCCGACAAGCGGGGTGGTCACCGGATATCCGGAGACTCCAGCCGAGAAGGCCGCCGCTCAGTCGAGGACGTCGACGTGGACGTGGTCACGGTGCTCGAGGATCGCCCGGTCGCCGGAGGACGACGACGGGACGCGGTAGTCGCGCCAGCCGGCGCTGGAGCGGCGGGCCTGCCAGATCCGGTCGTCGAAGATGATCGTGCCCAGGTCGAGCCGGTCGGCGTTGGCGACGAGGTAGGTCGCGAGCGCCCAGCCGCGCTTGCGGTTGTCGGCGTTGACCGGGCGGTAGAAGACGTCGATCGCGCGACCCTCGTAGTGCGCGGAACCCTCCATGTGGCCGGTCGAGACGCCGGCGGGCTCGAACCCGCCGAGCGACAGGGTGCCGAAGCGGTCCTCGAGGTCGGCGCGGACGGCGGCCGCGCGCGGGACGAGCCCCGAGGGGTCGAGGTCGTCGCTGGCCTCGTCGGCGTCGCCCGGCACCTCGCACCACAGCGCCTCGGGCGAGTTGCCGGTGAGCGCCGAGGCCAGGGCACGGCCGTCGGCCTCGTGGTCGGCGTACGCGTCGGGGTACGCCGAGCGCTGCACCTCCTGCGCGGCGACGGTGATCTCCATCGTCTCGTAGCCCTCGACCTGGGCGAGCGCGTCGTAGAACGCGTTGGTCGCGTAGACCGGGTCCGTCAGCTCCGCGACGGTGCCCCAGCCCTGCGAGGGCCGCTGCTGGAAGAGGCCGACGGAGTCCCGGTCGCCGTAGTCGATGTTGTAGAGCTTCGACTCCTGGAACGCCGTCGCCAGCGCGATGCTCGCGGCACGCGCGGGCATGCCGCGCTCGATCGAGATCGCCGTGATGAGGGAGGCGTTCTCCGCCTGCTCGAGGTCGATGTCGACGGTGTGGCCGTCGACCTCGGCCGTGCAGCCGGTGCTGGCGAACGGTGTGGGGACGGTGCCCCGGTCGACGAGGACGAGCGCGGTGGCGACGGCCCCGATGGCCACCACCGCTCCGATGGTGGCCGACCGCAGGGTCGGCACGCGGCCCGCTAGTTGGCGTGCAGCGCCGCGTTGAGGGCGATCCCGTCGCCCTTCCACGGCACTGCCTCGATGGCGCCGCTGACCGAGTTGCGGCGGAAGAGGACGTTGTCGACGCCCGACAGGGTGGCGGCCTTCACGACCTGCGGCTTGCCGTCGATGTCGGAGACGGTGACCTTGGTGCCGGCGGTGACGTAGCAGCCGGCCTCGACCACGCAGTCGTTGCCGAGCGAGATGCCGATGCCGGCGTTGGCGCCGAGCAGGCAGCGCTCGCCGATGGAGATGACCTCCTTGCCGCCACCGGACAGGGTGCCCATGATCGAGGAGCCGCCGCCGATGTCGGAGCCGTCGCCGACCACGACGCCGCCGGAGATCCGGCCCTCGACCATCGAGGCGCCGAGCGTGCCGGCGTTGAAGTTCACGAAGCCCTCGTGCATGACGGTCGTGCCCTCGGCGAGGTGGGCGCCGAGGCGGACCCGGTCGGCGTCGCCGATGCGGACACCGGTCGGCACGACGTAGTCGGTCATCCGCGGGAACTTGTCGACGCCGAATACCTGGACGACGTGGCCGGGCACGACCATCCGCAGCTTGGCGCGGACCTCCTCGAAGCCCTCGACCGCGCACGGGCCGGCAGAGGTCCACACGACGTTGGTGAGGAGGCCGAAGATGCCGTCGAGGTTGAGGCCGTGCGGCTTCACGAGCCGGTGGGAGAGCAGGTGCAGCCGCAGCCAGACGTCCTCGGTGCTGGCCGGGGCGTCGTCCAGGTCGGCGATCTCGACGAGGCGTACGACGCGCGTCGTCCCGCGCAGGTCGTCCTCGCCGCCGTCGAGGTGGGCGAGCTCCGCCGAGGGTCCGGCCCCGGTCGCGCCGAGCACGGGGGAGGGGAACCACGCGTCGAGGACGGTGTCGCCGTGGAGGGTCAGCAGGCCGTAGCCGGAAGCAGCAGTCACCCGGCCAAGCCTACGGATCGGGTCCCACGAGGAACGAA
Source organism: Nocardioides oleivorans (assembly GCF_004137255.1). Lineage (NCBI taxonomy): Bacteria > Bacillati > Actinomycetota > Actinomycetes > Propionibacteriales > Nocardioidaceae > Nocardioides > Nocardioides oleivorans. The sequence continues at coordinate 2,589,289 of NZ_SDWT01000001.1, forward strand.
AGTAGGGTTTCCGGGTCGGTGTGCGCCGGGGCACACTGACCGGACCGGAGGGGGTCCGGCGTCGTACGGGGAGGACCGCACATGCGCAGGCACGTCTCGATCACGAGCACCATCGGACTGGTCGCCGCGCTGGTCGCGGCCGTGACCGCCGCCCCGGCCACCGCGGCGGACGAGGAGCCCCGGGTCGCGCCCCGCTCGTTCGAGATGCGCGCGCCCGCCTCGTCGTCGTACCGCACCGGGGAGGCGTCGCAGCTGCTCAGCGGCTCCGCCACCTTCAGTCCGGCCAACCGCATGCCCGGCATGCCGACGAGCACCCAGCCGCAGCACCAGTTCTCGATGCCCGCGGGCAGCCTCACGGTGAACGTGAGCTACGGCTACCACTGGCAGACCGACGCGCTGACCTACAACTACAGCCTCGACACCGAGATGCTCGGGCCCGACCCGTCCGGCACCACGCGCACCATGCTCGGGTTCGGAGCCGCCCGCAACGGCACCTGCCAGCTCGAGGAGGAGACCTACGCCTGGGTCTACAGCACCATCCCCGACGTCCTCCTCTACGACAACAAGGACACCCCCGACCTCGCGAGCGCCGCCGGATGGGACTGCGCGGTGCTCCTCGTCGACGCCGGGCCGGGGACGACGCCGTACGACGTCTTCATCGCGCCCTTCGACAAGGAGGTCGCGGTCCCGCAGCTCAGCGTGCAGGCGCCGAAGCGCGACCGGCTGGTGAAGAAGGTGTGGACCCGCATCCCGGTGAAGGTGGCGAACGCCGCACCCGAGGGTGTCGACGCGCGTGACGTCGTGGTCACCGGGACCGGCAAGGGCGTGAAGGTGCGCCCGTTCGAGGTGGGCACGCTCGAGGGCTTGGACGACACCGAGGGCTACGTCTGGGCCAGGCTGACCAGGCCGAAGGCGACGCTCAGCCTCGTCGTGAGCGAGAAGGGCGAGGCGCTCGGCCGCTCGTCGGTGAAGCTGCGGACGCGACCGGCTCCGGCGCCTCCGCGCGCCGGGTCGTGGTCGGCCTCGGGCGTCGACTTCACCGTGCGCGGCGGCAAGGTCCGCGGCTTCTCCATCCAGACGCAGACGCGCTGCGGCGGCTACCCCGACCTCCCGACCACCACCACCAACACCTACTCCTTCGTGACGACCGCGATCCCGCGCAACAACGAGCTCGTCGGCACCGAGCGCAAGGAGGGAGGCGACGCGGCCTACTCGGCCTACCTCGAGATCGAGTTCGTCAGCCCCACCAAGGCGGTCGGGAAGTTCTCCTACTACGGCCCCGCCCGGTGCGTCGCGGTCGACGGGTTCTCCGCGAAGCGGAAGCGCTAGTACGCCGTCACTGACCCGTGCGGCCGTCGACGCACTCCCGGACGAGGTCGGCGTGGCCGCAGTGGCGGGCGTACTCCTCGATCATGTGGACGATGATGTCGCGCACCTCCGTGGGGTCGCCGTGGACGTCGACGACCGTGTCGAGGTCGGTGCGGTCGAGCACCTCGCGGGCGTAGGCGATCTCGTCCTGCCACAGCGCGTGGGACGCCCGGACCAGCTCGTCGTCGACCTCGGGGAAGGTAAACCCGGTGTCGCCGCCCTCCTCCTGGAAGAGCCGCGGGATGTCCATCCGCTCCTCGATCACCCGGCGGAACCAGCTCTGCTCGACCCGCGCCATGTGGCGTACCAGCCCGAGCAGCGAGATGTTCGACGGCGGGACCGCCTTCGTCGCCAGCTGCTCGGCCGTGAGCCCGTCGCACTTGAGCGCCAGGGTCCCGCGGTAGTGCTCGAGGTAGCCCACCAGGCAGGCCTTCTCGCCCGTGGTGGGCCCTGCCTGCATCCGGGGGTCCTCGTCCTCGGGCAGCCACATGCCGTTGAAGTTCATGGGCCGCAGCCTTCCGCACGCCGACCAGCGGACCAAACGACTTGTTCGGTCCGTCGTCCGGCGTCTCCCTCACCTGCGGTGGTCCATCTGCCACTGGACTACCGACCCCGGACGGGGCTCAGTCACGGTCGGGGACGAAGACCTCGTCGACCCGGACCTCGAAGAGCCGGCTGATCCGGAAGGCGAGGGACAGGCGGGGGTCGAAGTGGCCCTTCTCGATCGAGATGACCGTCTGTCGCGAGACACCGAGGGCGGTGGCGCACTCGCCTTGGGACATGCCTGCCTCTTCCCGCAGGAGCTTGAGGGTGTTGTGCATCAGGCCTCCCGGCGGCGGATCACGGCCAGCCGGACCGCGAAGTCGCCGAGGGCGAGGAGGACGAAGAGCCACAGCGGTGCGCCGCGGGTGTCGAGCACCGAGGTGGCGAACACGGTCAGGCCCATGGCCACCACGGTGTCGAAGAACGCGCCGCTGCTGGCGCGGGTGGTCCACTGCTTCTCGATCGAGTCCTCGTGCTCCTCGGGATGCTCGGTGCGGTCGAGCAGCACCGCACCGAGCGCGAGGGCGAACGGGAACGTGAGGGAGGCGAACACCGCGAAGACGACAGCGGCGGGAGCATCGGTGCGTACGGCGGCGGCCCCGGCGCCGACGGCGAGTGCGACGACGAACGCGGGCACCGACGCCTTCAGCCAGGGGATCGACGATGACTGCGTGGCGGTGGTCATGGGCGTGCTCCCTCGATCTGTGTAAAACTTCTTTGACATCGAGAACGGTGCCCGACCGGCCGGTGCATGTCAAGTTTCTTTGACATTGTGAAACCGATTGGTCCCGGCTCACGCCAGCGCCGTACGATCGCCGCAGGCGCTTGAGCCGTCATCAGCGGCGAGCCTCGGGAAGAACGGGTACGGCGATCCGGCCGCGGCCCCGGTAGAACCCGACGGGTACGGCCCGACACAGCCGCAACGAAGCGGGGATCCCCGGATCCCAAGCGAGGTGGTACCGCGGTCACTCGATCGTCCTCGTGGATGACACCCACGAGTCGAGAGTCGAGCCACACCCCATGACGTACCCCAAGGTCAGCCACACCGCCCCGGACGAAGGCGCCACCACGGTCGCCAGCAGCCCGCGCTTCCCGGCGATCGAGGAGGCGGTCCTGGCGTACTGGGACGAGGACGACACCTTCCGCGCGAGCGTCGAGCAGCGCGACGCCGGCGCCGACGGCAGCAACGAGTTCGTCTTCTACGACGGCCCGCCCTTCGCCAACGGCCTGCCGCACTACGGCCACCTGCTCACCGGCTACGTCAAGGACCTGATCCCGCGCTACCAGACGATGCGCGGGCACAAGGTCGAGCGCCGCTTCGGCTGGGACACCCACGGCCTGCCGGCCGAGCTCGAGGCGATGCGGCTCAACGGCATCAAGACCACCGACGAGATCGTCGAGCTGGGCATCGAGAAGTTCAACGAGGCCTGCCGCCAGAGCGTGCTCAAGTACACCGGCGAGTGGCGCGACTACGTCACCCGCCAGGCGCGCTGGGTCGACTTCGACCACGACTACCGCACCATGAACCCGGAGTTCATGGAGTCGGTCATCTGGGCCTTCAAGCAGCTGCACGAGAAGGGCCTGGTCTACGAGGGCTTCCGCGTGCTGCCCTACTGCTGGCAGGACGAGACGCCGCTGTCGAACCACGAGCTGCGGATGGACGACGACGTCTACCAGATGCGCCAGGACCCGGCCGTCACCGTCGGCTACGACATCACGACCGAGGGTCCGTTCCGGGGAGTCAAGGTGATGATCTGGACGACGACCCCGTGGACCCTGCCGTCCAACCTCGCCGTCATGGTCGGGGAGGACATCGACTACGTGGTGGTCGAGTCCGACGGCCCCACCGGCAGCACCGAGCGCTACCTGCTCGCCGAGGCCCGCGTGGCGTCGTACGCCCGGGAGCTGGGCGAGGCACCCACGGTCACCTGGCGCGGCACGGGCGCCGACCTGCTCGGCCTGGAGTACGCCCCGCCGTTCGGCTACTACGCCGGCCACGACAGGGCCTTCCGGCTGGTGCCTGCCGAGTTCGTCACGACCACGGACGGCACCGGGCTCGTGCACACCGCCGGCGCCTTCGGTGAGGACGACAAGGTCGTCACCGACCGCGAGGGCATCGAGGCCGTCATGCCGGTCGGCAAGGACGGGCGCTTCACCTTCCCGGTCACCGACTACGAGGGCATGCAGGTCTTCGACGCCAACCTCCACGTGATCGACCACCTCAAGGCCGCGACCCGGGGCGAGGGGGAGACCGGGAGCGTCACGCCCGGCACCGTCCTCGTCCGCCGCGAGACCTACGACCACTCCTACCCTCACTGCTGGCGCTGCCGGCAGCCGCTGATCTACAAGGGCGTCTCGTCGTGGTTCGTCGAGGTGACCAAGGTCAAGGAGCGCCTGATCGCGCTCAACCAGGACATCCGCTGGGTGCCCGACCACATCAAGGACGGCCAGTTCGGCAAGTGGCTGGAGAACGCCCGTGACTGGTCGATCACCCGCAACCGCTTCTGGGGCAGCCCGGTGCCGGTGTGGAAGTCCGACGACGAGCAGTACCCCCGCATCGACGTCTACGGCTCCTTCGAGGAGATCGAGCGCGACTTCGGCACGCTGCCGCGTGACAAGGACGGCAACCCCGACCTGCACCGGCCGTACGTCGACGACCTGACGCGCCCGAACCCCGACGACCCGACCGGCACGAGCACGATGCGCCGCGTCACCGACGTCCTCGACGTCTGGTTCGACTCGGGCTCGATGAGCTTCGCCCAGGTGCACTACCCGTTCGAGAACAAGGACTGGTTCGACAACCACTTCCCGGGCGACTTCATCGTCGAGTACATCGGCCAGACGCGCGGCTGGTTCTACACGATGCACGTCCTGGCGGGCGCGATCTTCGACCGTCCGGCGTTCTCGACGTGCCTGAGCCACGGCATCGTGCTGGGCAACGACGGCCAGAAGATGTCGAAGTCGCTGCGCAACTACCCCGACGTCCGCGAGGTCTTCGACCGCGACGGCGCCGACGCGATGCGCTGGTTCCTCATGTCCAGCCCGATCCTGCGCGGCGGCAACCTCGTCGTCACCGAGCAGGGCATCCGCGACTCGGTGCGCCAGGTGCTGATCCCGCTGTGGAACAGCTGGTCCTTCTTCAGCCTCTACGCCAACGCGGCGGGCGAGGGCTCCGGCCACGACGCGACGTGGCGCACGGACAGCGCGCACCCGATGGACCGCTACATCCTGGCCAAGCTGCGCGACTACGTCGCCGCGATGACCGACCAGCTCGACAACTACGAGGTGGCCGCGGCGTGCGACTCGACCCGCAGCTTCCTCGACGTGCTCACCAACTGGTACATCCGCCGCTCGCGTGACCGCTTCTGGGACGAGGACGCCGACGCGTTCGACACCCTCTACACGGTGCTCGAGGTCGTCTGCCGGGTCACCGCTCCGCTGATGCCGCTGACCACGGAGGAGGTCTGGCGCGGTCTCACCGGCGAGCGCTCGGTCCACCTCACCGACTGGCCGTCGGTCGACGACCTGCCCGCCGACGACGCGCTGGTCGCGTCGATGGACACCGTCCGCGACGTCTGCTCGGCCGGCTCCGCGCTGCGCAAGGCCGCCAACCTCCGCAACCGCCTGCCCCTGTCGCGGCTCACGGTGGTCTCCGAGGCCGACCTCACCGGCTTCGAGTCGCTGGTCGCCGACGAGCTCAACCTCAAGGCCGTCGACTTGCTCGCCGCCGACGCTCCCGAGGCGGCGGCGTACGGCGTCTCGCAGCGGCTCAGCGTCAACGCCCGCGCCGCCGGGCCGCGCCTGGGCAAGGACGTCCAGGTCGCCATCAAGGGCTCGAAGTCCGGCGACTGGTCGGTCGCCGAGGACGGCACGGTCACCGCGGGCGGCCTCGCCCTGGTCGAGGGGGAGTACGCCCTCGAGACGGTGGCCGGCAGCGAGGACGACGACACCGCGATCGGCATGCTGCCGCGAGGTGGCTTCGTCGTCCTCGACACCGCCGTGACGCCCGAGCTCGAGGCCGAGGGCACCGCCCGCGACCTGGTCCGCGCGGTCCAGCAGGCCCGCAAGGACGCGGGTCTGCAGGTCAGCGACCGGATCTCGCTCACCGTGGCCGGGCCGGAGGCGACCCTCGCCGCCGCCCGCACCCACGAGGCGCTGATCGCCGACGAGACCCTGGCCACCTCGGTGTCGTACGACGACGCGGCCGAGGTCGACGTACGTGTGACGCGCGCCTGATCCGGGTAGACGCCGACGCATGGACGGACCGACCGACCTCGACGCGCTCGCCGAGGCCCTGCGGGTCGACGGCGTCGTCGTCGACCGGGTCATGGGATCGGGCGAGGCGCAGGAGGCCCACGACCGGATCGCGCAGCTGGTGCGCGAGACGCCGTTCCCGGTCTACGTCGCGCTCGTCCAGCAGCCGGACGGGCTGCCCGACGACGCGATCGAGTCGACCGAGGTCCTGGCCGGCCTGCTCAACCGCCGGCTCGGCGACGGGCTCTACGTCCTGCAGACGAGCGAGAGCATCCAGCAGGTGTACGCCTTCGGGCTGGGCGCGGAGCCGGCGCGCCTGAGCCTGGGCGCGCACAGCAACAACGACCGGCTCGACGAGGCCATGCAGGACGTGGGCGGGCACCCGTCCGGGACGGACGGCTACGTCACGGTCCCGGCGGTCGCCAAGGCGGAGGCGCAGGCGCGCGCCGCCGAGGAGCTCGTCGAGATGGGCAGCGACGGCACCAGCGGCGACTACCCCGCCACCCTGACGCAGGCCGACGCCGACGACCTCGCCGAGCACGCGCTGGAGGTCCAGGCTGCGGCGCAGTGGCGCCCCTCCGTGGGCGACTACGTCGAGGTCCGGACCGCGTCGAGCGGGTTGTCCGCGCTCGTCGGCGGGCTGGTCGCGCTCGTCGTCGCGCTCATGGTCGGCCAGACGCTGCGCGGGTGGCCCCGCACCGGCAGACCACGCCCCGGCGAGGCGGCGGTGAAGCGATCTGCGATGACGGCGGCGGCCGCGCCGCCGCCCGACCTCGAGGTCGAGCGGGCGCGTGCGTCGCGGCTCGCCGACGTGCTGGCGAAGAACCTCGAGCGGACCGACTGGGACACCGTCCGGGACCGTGAGGTGGCGGGCCGGGCACTCAGCGCCCGCGACGCCGCCGAGCCCCTGCTCACCTCCGACGACGTCGCCGACCTCGTCGGCGCCCGGTTGCTCGCGCAGATCGGCGCCGCGGACCTCGGCCGTGGCCGACGCGGGGGCGGACCGCCCTTCGTGCCGTGCTTCTTCGACCCGCGACACAAGCCGGGGACGTCCACCGCGTCCTGGCGCCTCGGCGACGGGCAGGTCGAGGTGCCCTGCTGCGCCACCTGTGCCAGGGCGGTCGCCCGGGGCGAGACGCCTCAGCACCTGCGCCTGGCCGCTCGCCGCGGCACCGAGCCCTACTGGGAGCGCGACGACGTGTGGGCGCGGACCGGCTTCGGCGCCGTCTCGGACGACCTGGCGCGCGACGTCCTGGCCGATCGGGCGGGCCGGCGATGAAGCGTCAGCTCGCCTGGGTGGTCGGTGCCGTCGTCGGCATCGTCGTCGGCACTGCGACCGCCTTCGGTGTGCAGGGCTGGCAGGAGTCGCGCGAGGCCTCCGACCTGGACCGCCGCATCGCCAGCGACCAGCACGAGGACGTCGTACCCGCCCCTGTCGACGCGATCCGAGAGCTGCTCGCCCAGGACAGCCTGGTGGTGGTGGATCCCCTGCTGGCCGACCGGGTGTCCGCCGAGGACCTGCAGCGCGCCGAGGAGGTCCTCGCGAGCTCGCCCGTGCCGGCGCGGATCGCCTACCTGTCCTACCCGGACGGCCTCGACGTCGGCTACACCGCCTCCGGCGCCGGCCCGCAGTGGTGGACGAACGTGGGCGAGGTGGGTCACTACGCGATCCTCTGGGACAACGGCTCCGCCGAGGTGGGGTCCGTCGGGCTCGAGCCCGACTACCTCGCCGATCGCACGGAGGGCCAGCCCGGCCCGGCGCTGGAGCGCATCGCCGCGGAGATGGCGACCTGGGAGGCCGTGCCGCTCGACGACGCTCCCTACGAGCCCGGGGACTTCGACTACTGGGAGGGCGTCGGCGGCGGGCTCGCCGCGGCCCTCCTCTTCGGTGGGCTCGGCGTCGTGCCGGGCTTCCTGCTCCTGCGCTGGTACGTCGGCACGCGACGTCGAGAGGTTGGCTGATGGCCGAGATCACCGATGCCACGATCGCCGAGATCGAGCAGCAGCTGGCCGGGGACGGAGTCTGGATCGATCCCGCGTTCGCCAAGGGCCACGGCATCTCGGCGGCCGACGAGACCGCGATCGAGCAGGCCGTCGCCGGCACGCAGGAGGCCGACCTCAAGGTCGTCCTGGTCGACATCGACTACGGAGACCCGCGCTTCCAGGGGAGCTTCGCCAGCCTCACCGCCTGGCTGCAGGACGACACCGGCGGCGACGCGACCTACATCGGCTGGGACGATCCCGACCTCAGCGTGCAGGCCTTCGGCGACCAGCCGGACACGCTCTACGTCGACAACGTGGCCGAGCACGAGCACCCGGGTGACGTCGCCGCGCAGGTCCTGATGGCGCAGGAGCTGATCGAGGACGGCACCGCTGAGGCGCTGTGGAACGACATCCCACGCGACGAGCGCTACTCCTGGACCGCCGACGAGGGCATCCAGGCGTCCGAGGTGTTCGGCGGGATCGGCATCGTCGTCGCGATCGGTGCAGTGGTGACCGGTCTCGTCGTCCTGGTCCGCAGGAGGCGAAGGCGCCCGGCCGGCTTCACCCTGCCCAGCACCGTCCTCCACACCATCCGGGCGGCCGAGGACCGGCGCCTGCGTGAGCAGGCCGAGACCGAGGTGCTCGCCCTGGGCGAGGCGATCGGCAGCGGCGAGGCCACCGGCACCGCCAACGGGCTCGCGGCCTGGCAGCAGGCGCTCGACCACTACGCCGCGGCCCGCTCGATCCTGTCGCAGGACGCCGCTCCGGCGGACGTGGTCGGTGCGCTGGTCCTGGCCCGTCGCGGCGAGGACGCCCGCTCGGCCGCGCAGGAGAGGAAGCCCTCGGCGTGGGCGCCTCCGGTGCGCTGCTGGTTCAACCCGCTGCACGACGGGCGCACCACGGAGGTCACATGGAAGGACGGCGGCCGGGAGGTGGACGTGCCGGCCTGCGCGGAGTGTGCGGAGGACGTCCGCGCCGGCAGGGAGCCTGACGACGTCCTCGACTTCATCGAGGGCGACTCGACCGTCCACTACTACCGCCTCGACCTCGGCGCATGGAGCACGACCGGCTACGGCACGCTCGACCGCGACCTGTTGGGCGCGCTGCGGACGAGCAGGTCGCGGCGCGGCATCGTCCGTCCTTGACCGTCAGCGGACGACCCGCAGCCGCAGGCGTTGCTTCGGGCTGGTGCCGGCCTTGTTGGTGGCGGTGACCACGATCGCGTAGCGACCGGGCCGCAGGATCTGGATCCGCCCCACTCGCGCGGGGACGAGGAAGCTGCGCTCGCCCGCCTTCACCCTGCCGCTGAGTCGATAGGGGGTGCCCCCGGCCAGGGGTCGAACGACGACCCGCACCCGCGCCGCGGTCGAGAGCTCGAGCGTCAGCTCGGACTCGGTCGGCACCGTCCCGCGCCCACCCGACGCGCGGATGGTGCGGTGCTCCAGGTGGGCGCTGCTGATCGCGGGAGCGGACAGCGCCTCCCGGCAGCGAACGGTGCCGGCGTACGTGCACCGGGTCGCGTTGCCGACGGCGTCCGTGAGGGTCACCCGGACCGGCTGCGTGCTCGTGCCCCTGTGCTTGACCGAGGTGCCGGTGGCGGTGGTGCCGTCGGCGAAGGTCCACCTGGCGGTCCGGACCTTCGACCACACGTCGTGCGCCGTGACGGAGTACGACGTCCGCGCACCGGAGCGGCGCGACGTGATGCCCGTGACGACGGGGCCGGCGGCGTCGAGGCCGCGGGCCTGGACGACCCAGTGGGCGCCGTCGTGGCGCGACCACGCAGTGGTGGCGTTGCCGTCGGCGTCGACGACGAGCGCGGGGTTCCAGGCGTTGCCGCCCGGCTCGGAGAGGTCGACGGGGGAGGTCCACTCGCCACGCGCCGGAAGCCTGGCCGCCTGGACCGTGCGGGCGGTGTCGTCCTTCTTCCCGGCGAGCGACCACACGGCGGTGGCATTGCCGTCGGCGTCGACGTCGACCTGCGGGGTCCACGCGTCCTGCCCGGCGGCCGAGAGTGCGGTGCGGGTGGACCAGTCGCGACCGATGCGGCCGGTGGCTGCGGTGACGATCCACCCCGACCCGTCGTTCTCCTGCCAGACCGCGGTCGCGCGCCCCTGCGGGTCGACGACGACCTGCGGCGTGTCGGAGGCGTCGACCCCGGGGGAGGACAGGCTCGTGACGTTGATCCACTCTCCTGCTGCCGGTCGCGCCGCGGTCTCGACGACGTAGCTCGCGCCGGTGAAGCCGCCCCAGACGGCCGTGGCGTTGCCCGCCGGGTCGAGTGCGACGTCGGGGGTCGTGGTCGGCGCGGCCCTGGTGGACAGGTCGACCGGTGCCGACCAGGTCCCGGCGGTCCGGGTGATGGCCTGCACGCGGCTGCCGGCGGTCCAGAGCACGGTGGAGACCCCCGAGGCGGAGACCGCGACGTCGGGATTGCGGGCACCTGCCTCGGAGAGGTCCTGCGGAGCGGACCACGTCCCGTCGGGCTGCCGGGAGGCTGCCTGCACGATGAACGCACGCCCGTCGAAGTGCGACCACGTGGCGGTCACGGCCCCGTCCGCACCGGCGGCGACCTGGGGGAAGTCCGGCCTCTGGCTCAGGTCCCTCGACGCGTCGGACGCGACCTCGACCGGCGGGCTCCACGAGCCGCCGGTCGGCCGGGTCGAGGCGAGGACGACGCTCGAGCCGAGCTCGTTGCGGCGCCACACGACGGTGGCCGCGCCGCCCGGTTCGACGGCGACCTGCGGCTCGAAGATGCTCTGGCCCCCGGCGATGTCGACCGGGGCCGACCACGCCCCACCTGCCGGGCGCGACGACGCCTGGACGACGAGCTGCGTGCCGTCGTAGCGCGACCACACGGCGGTCGCGTTCCCGGCCGCGTCGACCCCGACGTCCGGGGTGTGGGCGTTCTGCCCCCCGGCCGACAGGTCGACGAAGACGTTCGTGACCGGTTGCCACGTCGGGGCTGCCGCCGTGGGTGCGGCGACCGATGTCGCTCCCACCACGCCTGCGGCGACCGCCACGACCAGCAGCTGCGTGCGTCGTTCCACCTGTTTCCCCCTTGTTGTCCTCGCGCTCGACGTCGCCGGATCGTGCCACGCGCGTCCGGCTCGCGCATACGACGAGCCCTTCTCCCGAAAAGTTGCGGAGGCCCACAGGTTCGTCACAGGCGCGCGCCACGTCCGGCACAGAGCGCGCCGCCAGTGTCTCCTCCGTGGCCGCCCCTCCCCCCGTGGGGCGGCCCACCAGACGAAGGCAGACAAGGAGACGTCCGTGCGCGTGGGTTGGCCCGGCAAGTGGTGGAGGACCAGGCGGAGCAAGGTGGTGGCGGCCGCGGCACTCGTGCTCGCCGTGGCCGCGAGCACCGGAGGATGGCTCTGGCTGCGTCCCGAGGCCGAGGCGGTGGCCACGTCGACGACGCAGACCGTCTCCACCTCGACCTTCGAGCAGACCGTCACCGCGAGCGGCACGCTGCGCGCTGCGAGGAGCGAGGACCTCTCCTTCGCCGTCGGCGGCACGGTGCGTGCCGTGCTGGTCAGCGAGGGCGACCAGGTCACGAAGGGTGCGGCGCTGTCCCGGGTCGACGCCACCTCGCTCGTCGCTGCGCGCACCGCCGCGCGGTCGTCGTACGACGCCGCGTTGGCGCAGCTCGACGAGGACCTCGACGCCGACGCGTCCGACGTGCAGGTGGCGGCGGACCGCTCCTCGGTTGTCGCTGCAAAGGCCTCGTGGGTCGAGGCCCGCGAGGCCGTCGACGACGCCGTCCTGCGTGCGCCGATCGCCGGGACGGTCGTCGCGCTCGACCTCGCCGTCGGCGACACCGTCGGCTCGAGCACCGGCTCCAGCAGCTCGACCGGCAGCTCGACCGGGAGCTCGACGGCCGGCGCCACCGGCTCGACCACCACCGGCACCGGCACCGGCACCGGCACCAGCTCCTCGACCCAGGTGACCATCGCGACCACGCGTCGCTTCGCGGTCGACGCCGAGGTCGCGGCGGCTGACATCGAGGGTGTGGCTGAAGGCCTGCAGGTCGAGCTCACCGTGACCGGCGTCGACGAGACCGTCTACGGCACGGTGACCTCGGTCGGTGCCGTCGCCTCCACCAACAGCAGCGGTGCGGCGGTCTTCCCGGTCGAGGTCGAGGTGACGGGCGCCCGCAAGGACCTCTACTCGGGCACGTCCGCCGACCTCTCGATCGTGGTCAGCCAGCGCACCGACGTGCTGTCCGTGCCGACGCAGGCCGTCCGGTCCGAGGACGGCCAGGCCTACGTCACGGTCGAGGTCGACGGCCGGCAGGAGCGGCGCGACATCGAGATCGGCGAGGCCTCGGGTGCGTCCACCGAGGTCACCTCCGGACTCGAGGAGGGCGACACCGTCGTCGTGCCCGGCTTCACCGGGCGGGGCGCTGGCAGCGGCACGGACGACGGCGGCCAGCAGGGCTTCCCGGGCGGCACCCCGCCGAGCGGGATGCCGGGCTTCCCCGGCGGCGGCCAGATGCCAGGAGCTCCCCAGTGAGCGCCATCATCGAGCTCGCCGGCGTCCGCAAGTCCTACGGCGCAGGGGACGCGGAGGTCCACGCCCTGCGCGGCGTGGACGCCCGGGTCGACGAGGGGGAGTACGTCGCCGTGATCGGCCCGTCCGGCTCCGGCAAGTCCACCCTCATGCACATCCTCGGCTGCCTCGACCTGCCCAGCGGGGGGTCGTACCACCTGGCCGGCGAGGACGTCTCCGGCATGACCGAGGAGCAGCTGGCCGACGTCCGCAACCGCCGCATCGGCTTCGTGTTCCAGCAGTTCCACCTGCTGCCGACGCTGTCGGCGATCCGCAACGTCGAGCTGCCGCTCGTCTACGCCGGCGTCCCGGCCGACGTACGACGACAGCGCGCCGGCGCGGCGCTTGAGCGGGTCGGCCTCGGCCACCGCACCGGTCACCGGCCGGGCGAGCTATCGGGCGGGCAGCAGCAGCGCGTCGCCGTGGCGCGCGCCCTGGTCACCGAGCCCGCGCTGGTGCTCGCCGACGAGCCGACGGGCAACCTCGACTCGACCTCGACGCGCGACGTCCTCGGCCTGCTCGACGACCTCCACGAGGCCGGCCGCACGATCGTGCTCATCACCCACGAGCACGAGGTCGCCGCCCGAGCCGGCCGCAACCTCGTCATCGACGACGGCGCGATCACCAGCGACGTACCTACCACCCGCACGGCCGCGGGGGTGGGCTCATGAGCTGGGCGGAGACCCTGCGGACCAGCCTCGAGGCCGTCCGCGCCCACCGGATGCGCTCGCTGCTCACGATGCTCGGCATCGTCATCGGCATCGCGTCGGTCATCCTCACCGTCGGCCTGGGCCAGGGCGCGCAGAAGGAGGTCCGCGACCAGATCGACGCGCTGGGCCGCAACCTGCTGATCGTCTCGCCGGGCAGCAGCACAGACAGCTCGGGCATGCGCGGCGGCTTCGGCTCGGCGTCCACGCTCGACCTGGACGACGCCACCGCCATCGCCGACGACACGGTGGCGCCCGACGTCGCCGCCGTCGCCCCCGTCACGACCAGCAGCTCCTCGGTCACCGCCGGCGACACGAACTGGACCACCCAGGTCTCCGGGACGACCACCGCCTGGCTCGACGTCCGGGCCCGCACCGTCGCGTCGGGGAGGTTCTTCACGCAGTCCGAGGCCGAGTCGGGAGCCGCCGTGGTCGTGCTCGCCTCCGACACCGCCGGCGAGCTCTTCGACCGCGCCAACCCGGTCGGCCAGACGGTCCGCGTCGGCGGCACCGCGCTGACCGTGATCGGCGTGCTGGAGGAGTCCGGCGCGTCGTCGAGCGGGACCTCGAGCGAGGACGACCAGGCGGTCGTGCCGCTCGCCACCGCCGCCCGGCTGACCGGGTCGTCGTCGACCTCGCTCTCGACGATCTACGTCGAGGCGAACGACGCGGAGTCGCTCAGCGCGGCCTACCAGGAGGTGCAGGCGCTCCTGCTCAACCTCCACGACGTCGGCGGCTCGGACGAGGCCGACTTCACCGTCGCCACGCAGGACTCGCTCGTCGAGACCGCGAACTCCACCAACGAGACGATGACCGTCCTGCTCACCGGTGTCGCGGCGATCTCGTTGCTCGTCGGCGGTATCGGCGTCATGAACATCATGCTCGTCTCGGTCAGCGAGCGCGTGCAGGAGATCGGCCTGCGCAAGGCGCTCGGCGCGACCCCGTCCTCGATCCGACGGCAGTTCCTGCTCGAGGCGTCCGTGCTGGGCCTGGTCGGCGGGCTGCTCGGGCTCGGCGTCGGCATCGTCGGAGCGCTGGTCCTGCCCTCGCTGATCGACCAGACCGTCACCGTCTCGGCGCTCGCCGCGGTGGGGGCGGTCGGCACCGCCCTCGCGCTCGGCATCGGCTTCGGCGTCTACCCCGCGGGCCGTGCCGCCCGCCTCACCCCCATCGATGCGCTCCGCAGCAGCTGAACGCGCCCGTCCGTCGTACCCCCGAACCCCTGGAGAAACCTCGTGAACAAGCACCTCACCCTCGCCCCGGCGGCCCTCGCCGTCCTGGCCCTGTCGCTGTCGGCGTGCTCGAGCAGCAGTGCCGACGCCTCCGATGCCTCGTCGACGGGGGGTGGCAGCAGTACGCCGTCCGCCGGCGCCGCGCCCGGCGGACCCGGCGGCGGCTTCCCCGGCGCCAGCGGCGAGGTCGCAGCCGTCCAGGGCGACGTCCTGCAGGTGCAGAGCCAGGTGTCGGGCCAGGTCGCGGTGACGCTGACCGGTGCGACCGCGATCACCACCCAGGTCCCGACCAGCCTCGACGAGCTCACCGTCGGCAGCTGCGTGGTCGTCATGAGCACGACCGCCGACGACGACTCCTCGACCGCCGCGACGACGGTCCGGGTCACCGACCCGGTCGACGGCGAGTGCACCGGTGGGTTCGGCGCAGGGGGAGGCGACCGGCCGTCCGGGGCGCCGAGCGACATGCCCTCCGACATGCCCAGCGACATGCCCTCCGACATGCCCAGCGACATGCCCAGCGACATGCCGTCGGGAGCGCCCGGCGGCGCTGGCGGCCCGGGTGGGATCGTCTCCGGTGAGGTCACCGCGCTCGACGACGGCGGCTTCACCGTCGCGGCGGTCGCGATGGTCGCGCCGGGCGAGGACAGCACCGACGCCACGACGTCGGACGTGACCGTCACCGTCGACGACGACACCACCCTCACCACCACGCAGGACGGCACGGCTGACGACATCGAGGTCGGCGCCTGCGTCTCGGCGCGGGGCGAGTCCGACGACACCGGTGCCGTCACGGCCGACACCGTCTCGGTGAGCGACAAGGTCGACGGTGCGTGCACCGTCGGTGGCTTCAGTGGGGCCATGGGCGGCGGCATGCCCGGCGGCCCGGGTGGCTCGGGCGACTCGAGCGACTCGGGCCAGGACGCCTCGTGAGGCGCCCCCGGGGGCGGGCAGGCTGGCTCGCCGTCGTCGGTGCCTCGTGCGTCCTGGTGGCGGGCGGCGCGACGGCCGCGAACAGCTTCGGGGCCACCACGACCGGTGACTTCCGCACGGCGACGGCGGCGACCGGATCGGTCGAGGAGCACCTCGCGCTGTCCGGCACGGTCAGCGAGAGTGGTCGCACCGACCTCGCGTTCTCCGGGTCCGGCACCGTCGCGCAGGTCCTCGTGGAGCAGGGGGACGAGGTGAAGGCCGGCCAGGTCATCGCCCGGACCTCGCGCACCGAGCTGCAACGCAGCCTGGACCGCGCCCGGGCCACCCTCGACGCTGCCCGAGCACAGCTCGAGGCCGACCTCGACGCTCAGGCAGACGCCGTCACCACGGCCACGACGGTGGCGAGCACCAGCGGATCGCGTACGACGACCGCGACCACCGCGGCCGTCGGGACCACGTCGTCGCCGACGATCACCACGGTCGCCGTGCGGACGGCGGCCGCGCGGACCGTCGCCGCGAGCGACGACCCGGCGGTGCAGGCCGCGCTGGCCCAGCTCGCGGCCCAGCAGCAGGCCGTCCTCACGGCGCAGTCGGCCGCGACGACCGCACTCGCCACGGCGAGCACCGCCCTCGAGGCGCAGACGACGACGTGCGCGGCCGACCCCGCAGCCCAGGCCTGCGCCGACGCCCTCGTCGCCGTCCAGGCCGCACAGCAGGCGGCGGCCACCGCGCAGCAGGACCTCCAGACCGCGCTCGACGCCCTCGGCAGCACCCTCACGACCGCGATCGCCGCCGTCGACGCTGCTGCAGATGCCGAGACCGGGACGCCCGCGCAGACGCCGACGCAGACGCCGAGCCAGGCGCCGACCGACGAGCCCGGCGAGTCCTCGACGGACCAGCCGGGTGACCAGCCGTCCGGAGAGGGCCAGCAGGGTCAGCAGGGCCAGCAGGCGCCCACCGGCGGCCAGGAGCAGGTGCCGGGCGGGGGCGCCGACCAGTCGATGCCGAGCGGAGGGTCGAGCGACGGGTCGAGCGGCGGCACGTCCGGCGGCAGCGTCGGGCAGTCCGTCACCGCCGCCACTCTCGCGCAGGACCAGGCCGCGATCGACCAGGCGAGGGCCGACCTCGTCGACGCGAGGCAGGCCCTCGCGGCGACCGAGCTCACCGCCCCGACGGCCGGCACCCTGCGCTCCCTCGACCTCGCCGTCGGGGACGACGTCACCGCCGACACGACCGTCGCCGTCGTCGTGGCCGCAGGAGCGACCACGGTGTCGGCCGAGGTCGACGTCGCCGACGTCTCGGCGGTGCAGGTCGGTCAGGACGTGGACGTCACGGTCCTCGGCGCCGACGACACGGTGGCCGGCGAGGTCACCTCGGTCGCGGCCGAGCCGACCAGCGGCACCACGACGTACGCCGTCGAGGCCGTGCTCGACGCCACCGACCAGACCGTCCCGCTCGGCACGCCGGCCTCCCTGGAGGTCGTCACCGCGTCGGTCGACGACGTCGTCACCGTGCCCACCTCGGCGGTGAGCACGTCGCCGATGAGCAGCGTGACCGTGCTCGCGGACGGCGCGACGAGCCGTCGTCAGGTGACCCTCGGCGCCCGCGGGTCGACCCGGACCGAGGTCACCGACGGGCTCGAGGCAGGCGACGTCGTGGTCCTCGCCCAGGTCGACGCCGACGTGCCCACTGGTGACACCACGACCACCACCAGCGGTCCCGGTGGCAGCGGGTTCAGCGGTGGCACGGGCGGCTTCGGCGGGGGAGGGTTCAGCGGACCACCCGGAGGGTGAGCCCCCGCGACTCGGCCGACCCGTAGTCGTTGGTGGCACGGACGCTCACGCGGTAGTGGCCGGGAGGCAACCGGACCCCGCCGATGCGCGCCCGGAGCCGCACACTGCGCTCTCCCTCCCGCAAGCCGTGCAGGTCGCGGCGTGCGACCCTGTCGCCCCGCGCGTTCCTCACCAGCACCCGGATGGCCGTCGTGCCAAAGTCGTCACGCACGCGGAAGTCCAGGCGCGTTCTCCGGGGCACGCCGGGCGTGAGCCCACTCGCGGACACCGTGCCGGGGCTCAGCCGCACGCGGTCGAGCGTCGGTTCCGAGTAGGACGGCTCCGGCGGGTAGGGGTTGGCGAGGACCTCCACCTCGGTGCCGCCCGTGCTCACGTTGCCGGACCCGTCGGTGACGGTGACGGTGGCCGTCAGCGTGCCGGCCTCGACGACGCGCCGCTGCACGGTCGTCCCAGAGGCCGTGAGGCCGTCGCTGAAGACCCACGCCACGGACGCGATGCCCGACTCGTCGTCGTGCGCCGTCGCCGTGAGGGCGATGGTGGAGTACGCGTAGGGGCGCAGGCACTCGCACCTCACCGAGTCGATCACCGGCGGTGTGGTGTCGGCGATCCGCGCCTCGACACCTGTCATCGGCAGGACTGCCACGGCCAGGACGGCGGACGCGACCAGCGCGGCCGCCCTCATCGGACCACCTTCAGGGTGAGCTTCTTCGCGGTGCTGGATCCGGCGGCGTTCTTGGCGACGGCGGTGACCTTCCACGTCCCGATGGTGAGGCGCTTCTTCTTCCCGAGCTTCGCGGTGAGGGTGAAGGCGTTCTTCCCAGCGGTGAGGTTCTTGGCGAGCCGTAGCGGCTTCTTCACTCCCAACTTCCTGAACGTCAGGGTGAGCCTCGACGCGGTCGTGACGGTGACGGTGACCTTCGCCCTCCGGTCCTTCTTCGGTCCGGTGAGGTGGATGGTGCCGGGCTTGAGCTTCAGCTTCGACACCGCCGGCCGCGCCGGCGTGGCGCCGGGTGCTGCTCCGACGGTGATCGTGCTCGACCGGGTGGTGGTGTTGCCGACGGCGTCGGCGACGGTGGCCGTGACGGTGTAGGTGCCGGGTGCGGACCAGGTGTGCGACACCGCCGCCCCGGAGGCGGTGGACCCGTCGCCGAACGACCAGGTGGTGCCGGCCACGGCTGACCACACGTCGTACGCCGCCAGCGACAGGTTGGTGGGCTGGCCGGCTGTCGCGGTGGCAGGCGCGCTGAATGCGGTCACGACGGGGCCTGCCCCGTCCAGGGCGGACGCGCGAATGCGGTAGACGGTCGTCCCCTCGCCCTTGTCTCCCCACGTCACGACGGCATTGCCGGAGGGATCCACGCCCACGGCCGGGATCGTGGGGGTGCCGCTCGAAAGACGGACTGGGGTCCGCCAGGAGCCGTCGCCCGCGCGCGTCGACGCCTGTGCCTGCGACTGATCGACTCCGGCGAGCAGCCAGGTCACCACCGTGTGTGCTCCGCGGCTGGCAACGGAGGGATACAGCCCGTTCTGGCCTGCCACGGAGATGGTCGTGCCGGGGGTCCACACGCCGCCCGGACGGCGGGTGCTGACCTGGGTCCGGTAGTTGGTGTTGACGAGCTGCGACCACGCCACCGTGACGACGCCGGCCGCGTCCACGGCCGCCGCGGGATCACCGAAGACGCCCTGGTTCGGGTCGGAGATGTTGACCGGGATGGACCAGCCCGAGCCAGGCGGTCGGCTGCTTGCCTGGATGCGCGCATTGGCACCGTCCGAGCGGATCCAGAGTGCCGTGGCGGTTCCGTCCTCGTCGACGGCGACAGTCGGCGCGGACGCGCTCTGGCCCGCATCGGAGACGGTGGACGCCACCGTCCAGTCGCCATCCGGGGCACGTGTGCTGCTCTGCACCCGGTAGTTCGTGCCGTCCGAACGGCCCCAGACGGCGGTCAGCCGCCCGGTGCCGTCGACACCTACGCTCGGCTGGCGGGCCGCGTTGCCCGCCTCGCTGAGGGTGGTCGGGGTGCTCCAGGCGCCGTTCGTGCCGCGCGAGCTCGCCTGCACGCGCCGGTTGGTCCCGTCACTCCTGACCCACAGGACGGTGGCGCGTCCGGTCCGGTCGATCGCCACGGAGGGGGACGACGCGCCCTGCCCCGCCTCGGACAAGGTCTCGGCCGCCGACCACCCACCGGAATCGCCGCGCACGCTGGCCTGGACCCGCGACGTCGTGCTGGGCCCGGACTCCCAGGCGGCCACGAGGTCGCCCCGGCCGTTGGCGGCCAGCTGCGGTGCGACCGCGGCGCCGACGTCGCCGGACAGCGTGAGCGCAGCGGACCACGTGCCCGCTGCCGGACGTGAGCTCGTCCGGACCACGAAGGCGGTGCCGGACTTGTTGACCCAGACCGCGGTGGCGTTGCCGGCTGCGTCGATCTCCACGACCGGGTTGTAGGCGTCCGCGTCGGCTTCCGACAGGTAGGTCGCCGGGAGCCAGGTCTCCACCGCCACGGCTGCCGGGGTGACGAGCGGCGCGCAGGCGAGCGCCAGCGCCGTGGCGATCGAGATCGATGCGAAGCGCGCCCGCTTCATCGGACCACCTTCAGGGTGAGCTTCTTCGCGGTGCTGGATCCGGCGGCGTTCTTGGCGACGGCGGTGACCTTCCACGTCCCGATGGTGAGGCGCTTCTTCTTCCCGAGCTTCGCGGTGAGGGTGAAGGCGTTCTTCCCAGCGGTGAGGTTCTTGGCGAGCCGTAGCGGCTTCTTCACTCCCAACTTCCTGAACGTCAGGGTGAGCCTCGACGCGGTCGTGACGGTGACGGTGACCTTCGCCCTCCGGTCCTTCTTCGGTCCGGTGAGGTGGATGGTGCCGGGCTTGAGCTTCAGCTTCGACACCGCCGGCCGCGCCGGCGTGGCGCCGGGTGCTGCTCCGACGGTGATCGTGCTCGACCGGGTGGTGGTGTTGCCGACGGCGTCGGCGACGGTGGCCGTGACGGTGTAGGTGCCGGGTGCGGACCAGGTGTGCGACACCGCCGCCCCGGAGGCGGTGGACCCGTCGCCGAACGACCAGGTGGTGCCGGCCACGGCTGACCACACGTCGTACGCCGCCAGCGACAGTGCGGCCGGCTGGCCGGCCGTCGCGGAGGACGGAGCGACGAACCCGGTGACGACCGGTCCCGCCGTGTCCAGAGCGGCGCCCTGGACGCGGGTGGTCCCGCCGCCCGCGGGTGCCAGCGTCCAGACGCTGAAGGCGTTGCCCGACGAGTCGAGGGCGATGGCCGGAAAGCTGGCAGTGGCGGCGGAGAGCGTGACCGGTGAGCCCCAGGGCTCGGCGACCCGGCGGCCGACCGCCTGGATCGTCCTGTTCTGGGCCGTGCCCTGCGCCCAGACCACGGTCGTGATCCCCTGAGGCCCTGCTGTGACCGACGGTGTCTCGGGGGTCACCGCAGGCGGCGACAGGTTCTCCGGGCTGCTCCACGCACCCTGGGGCTGTCGGCGGCTGGACTGCACCCGGAAGTCGTTGGCGACGCGGGCCACCCAGACCGCGGTGAGCGTGCCTGTGTCGTCCACCGCCAGCTCCGGTGCGGTGTTCAGACCGGCATCGGCGGCCGACAGTGTCGCGGGGACCGACCACGATCCACCGGCGGGTCGACTGCTGCTCTGCGCGCGGTAGACACCGGCGACCTGCATCCTCCACGTCACGGTGAACTCGCCGGCGTCGGAGCCGACCACCTGCGGGCTCGAGGCAGACAGTCCCGGGTCGGAGATGGCGGTGGGGATGGACCAGTCGCCGGAGGTCGACCGGGTGCTCTGCTGGATCCGGCTGTGGGTGCCGTCGAACCGGCCCCACACGGCGACGGCAGTCCCAGCGGCGTTCACCGCGACGTCCGGTGTGCTGGCGTCCTGACCCGGATCGCTCAGGGTGGTCGGCGCCGACCATGTCCCCGTCAGGGCTCGCGTGGAGGCCTGGGCCCGAAAGTTGGAGCCGTCGTAACGCAACCAGGTCGCGGTCACCTGACCGGATGCGTCGACGGCCACCCTCGCGTCGATCGCGCTGCCGCCCGGCAGCGAGATCGACTCTGCCGGCGACCAACCCCCGCCGGACGTCCGCGTGCTGGACTGCGTCCGGTAGTAGCCCGCGTCGGGCCAGGTCCAGACGACGGTCACCCGGTCGCCGCCGGCGACCACCTGAGGAGAGGTGGCGCTCTGCCCGGGCGGGGAGAGGGTCACCGGGTCCGTCCAGGCCTGGCCTGCCGGTCGCGTGGCCACCTGCACCCGGTAGGAGCCGTTGTCCTGCTGCAGCCAGCTCACTGTCGTGTTGCCGGCCTGGTCGACCGCCACGTCCGCACCGCTGCCGGTCACGTCGAGGCGGGACAGGTCGACGGCCGGAAGCCATGTCTCGGCCGCACCGGCGACCGGCACGACGGCGGCTGCGGCGGCCAGGGCGATCGAGCAGGCCAGCACGGCCGAGCACAGACGTGTACGCACGATGAAGTTCCCCCGGGTCGTCGCGGCCGCACCGTGCCACCGCTCGCCTGAGATTCCGACAGCGACCCAGAGGTGGCAAGGGAGGTCTAGACCGGATCGGCTGGTTGAATCGGGGCCATGCCACGCCTCGATCTCTCCGCCGACGTCGTCGCGCTCACCCGCCAGCTGGTCGACATCGAGTCGGTGAGCCACCACGAGCAGGAGATCGCAGACGCGGTCGAGGCCGCGCTGCGGACGCTGCCGCACCTCACGGTGACGCGTCGCGGGCACACGATCGTGGCCCGCACCGACCTCGGCCTCGGCGGGCGCGTCGTGATCGCCGGGCACCTCGACACCGTGCCGCTCAACGACAACCTCCCGGCCCGGCTCGAGGACGGCATCCTGCACGGCCTCGGCACCTGCGACATGAAGGGCGGCGACGCGGTGATGCTCAAGCTCGCCGCCGACGTCACCGAGCCCAACCGCGACCTCACCTTCATCTTCTACGAGGCGGAGGAGGTCGACTCGGTCCACAACGGCCTGCGCAAGCTCACCGAGTCCGACCCCGACCTGCTCGAGGCCGACTTCGCCATCCTCATGGAGCCCAGCAACGCCGCGGTCGAGGCCGGGTGCCAGGGAACGATGCGCGTCGACGTCCGGACCACCGGCGAGCGCGCGCACAGCGCCCGCAGCTGGAAGGGCGTCAACGCCATCCACCTCGCCGCTCCGGTCCTGGCCCGCCTCAACGACTACGTCGCGCGCCAGCCCGAGATCGACGGCCTCACCTACCACGAGGGCCTCAACGCGACCGGGATCCGCGGTGGCGTCGCCGGCAACGTCGTACCCGACGAGTGCGTCGTCGAGGTCAACTTCCGCTTCGCCCCCGACCGCAGCGAGGCCGACGCCGAGGCGTTCGTCCGCGACTTCTTCCAGGGGTACGACGTCACGGTGACCGACCTGGCCGCCGGCGCGCTCCCGGGTCTCGACCGTCCGGCCGCGCAGGCGTTCGTCGAGGCGGTCGGGGGAGGCGTGGCGCCCAAGTTCGGCTGGACCGACGTCGCCCAGTTCACGAAGCTCGGCGTGCCGGCCGTCAACTTCGGCCCCGGTGACCCGATGTTCGCCCACAAGCAGGACGAGCACGTCCCCGTCGAGCACGTCGAGCGCTGCGA
The DNA here is from genome assembly GCF_004137255.1 of Nocardioides oleivorans. Classification (NCBI taxonomy): domain Bacteria; kingdom Bacillati; phylum Actinomycetota; class Actinomycetes; order Propionibacteriales; family Nocardioidaceae; genus Nocardioides; species Nocardioides oleivorans. The sequence goes on from NZ_SDWT01000001.1 coordinate 2,612,270, forward strand.
GCGCATCCTCAAGGAGTGGCTGTCATGAGCACGTCCCCGGAGCCGGCCGACCGGATGACGGGCCCGGTGATCGAGCGCCGCGGCCAGGTCACCGAGGGCTCCACCACCGACCAGCACCTGCTCGACTCGCGCGGCCCGACCGACTGGGTCCACACCGACCCGTGGCGCGTGCTGCGCATCCAGGCCGAGTTCGTCGAGGGCTTCGGCGCGCTGGCCGAGCTCGGTCCGGCGATCGGCGTCTTCGGCTCGGCGCGCACCCGGCCCGACCACCCGCACTACGCCGTCGCGGAGGAGGCCGGGCGCAAGCTGACCGAGGCCGGCTTCGCGGTGATCACCGGCGGCGGCCCGGGCGCGATGGAGGCCGCCAACAAGGGGGCCTGCGAGGCCGGCGGCGTGAGCGTCGGGCTCGGCATCGAGCTGCCCTTCGAGTCCGGCCTCAACCAGTGGGTCGACAAGGGCATCAACTTCCGCTACTTCTTCGCCCGCAAGACGATGTTTGTGAAGTACTCCCAGGGCTTCGTGGTCCTGCCGGGCGGCCTCGGCACCCTCGACGAGCTCTTCGAGGCGCTGACCCTCGTGCAGACGCAGAAGGTCACGTCGTTCCCCATCGTGCTGATCGGCACCGACTACTGGACGGGCCTGCTCGACTGGCTGCGCGGGACCGCGCTGGCCGACGGCAAGATCAACGTCTCCGACCTCGACATGATGGTGCTCACCGACGACGTCGACGAGGCCGTCGCGATCATGGTCGCGGCCCGGGAGGACGGGCGATGACCTGGCTCTTCGCGATCCTGATCGTGCTCGCGATGGGCGGGGTCGCCCTCGTGGCCTCCGGCCGCGGCGGGTCGATGGCGCCGGCGTACGACGACCGGCCCGACGTGGTGCTGCCCACCGATCGCCCGGTCGGGGCCGAGGACCTGCGCAGGGTGCGGTTCTCCCTCGCGGTCCGCGGCTACCGGATGTCCGAGGTCGACGCCCTGCTCGCCCGGCTGGCGACCGAGCTCGAGGACGCGCGGGCCGAGGGTCGCCCGGACGCCGGCGACGACGCGTCTGGCGACGCGCCGAGCGTCTAGGGCAGACTGCCCCGTCATGTCGTTCCAGATCGTCGTGTGGATCCTCACGGCCCTCGCGGCCGTGGCGATCGTGCTGACCCGGCTCCGCCTCCGCGGCGACGGCTCGGCGGGCCAGTTCTCCATCAGCCGACGCCTGCCGGTCGCGCACTTCGTGTTCGGCACGGTGGCGCTCGTGCTCTGGCTCGGCGTCCTGGTCTCGCCGGAGGACAGCTTCACCGGCGGACCGTTGTTCGGCATCCTCGCCATCGCGTGCTGGTGGGTCACCGCCGTGTGCGGGATCCTGGTCCTGGCCCGCTGGCTGCCGTCGCGCGGCCGGCACGTCCCCGACGCCGAGGGCGACAGCTGGAGCGACGGCCCCGGACTCTCCCTGCTGGCGCACCTCGGCATGGTCGTCGGGGTGCTGGTCTTCACCTACGCCTACCTCACGGCCGCGGTCTGATGCACCGCCTGCTGGTCGGCCTGATCGCGACCGCAGGCCTGCTCGTCGGCGGCCTGGTGGCGCCCGGCCCGGCCGGCGCCGTGGAGGCCGACCCGGGTGGGCGCCCTGCCGTCGTCGAGGTCCGCACGATCGGTCGATCCGTGCAGGACCGCGCGATCCGGGCGTGGCGGCTGGGCGAGCCCGGCAAGCGGCGGATCGTGCTGATCTCCACGATGCACGGCAACGAGCCGCACACCCGCAGGATCCTGGAGACGCTGCGCGACGGACGGCGGATCAGGGGCGTCGACCTCTGGGTGATCCCGACGTACAACCCCGACGGGCTCGCGCGCGGCACCCGGCGCAACGCCCGCGGCGTCGACCTGAACCGCAACTTCCCCTACCGCTGGGCCGACCTCGACGGCAGCTACGAGTCGGGTCGCCGCCCGGGCAGCGAACCCGAGACCCGCGCCGTCATGGACTTCCTCACCGAGATCGACCCGATGCGCGTGATCAGCTTCCACCAACCGCTCAACGGCGTGGACACCGACACCAAGGACCCGCGCTTTGCCCGCCGGCTGGCCCGCGCGCTGCGGCTCCCGCGCACGCGACTCGACTGCGGCAGCCTGTGCCACGGCACGATGACGATGTGGTTCAACCACGAGTTCCGCGGCGCCGCGCTCACCGTCGAGTACCCCGGCCACCCCTCCCGCCACCGCATGGTCGTCGAGGCGCCCCGCCAGCTGCTCGGCGTGCTCCACGCCCACCGCGGCCGGAAGCGGTAGTCCGCATCCCGAGTGGTGGGGAGGTCAGCGACCCCGGAAGACCGGCTTCTCCTTCGCGACGAACGCGTCGACGGCGGCGAGGTGGTCGGCCGTACCTCCCGTGAGCGCCATCTTCTGCGCCTCGAAGGCGAGGGAGGCGTCGAGCGGCTGCCCGGCGGAGTACGCCACTGCCTGCCGGATGCTGCCGTACGACACCGTCGGGCCGGCCGCGAGCCGCGCCGCGAGCTCGCCGACCGCGGACGGGAACTCCTCGGCGGTCACGACCTGCGTGGCGAGCCCGAGCTCGAGCGCCTCCTGTGCGGAGACGGTGCGGGGGAAGTAGAGCAGCTCCATCGCCTTCGCCGTGCCGACCAGGCGGGGCAGGGTCCAGCTCGACCCGGTGTCGCAGGACAGGGCGACGCCGGCGAAGGAGGTGTTGTAGCCCGCCGAGTCGACCAGGATCCGGAAGTCGGCGGCGAACGCCAGGCTCGCGCCCGCTCCGGCCGCGACGCCGTTGACCGCGGCGACGACCGGCTTCGGCATGGTGGCGAGCGCCTGCACGATCGGGTTGTAGTGCTGGGTGACGGTGTCGGACAGCGGGATGTCGGCCTCGCCCTTGAGGCCGGCGAGGTGCTCCTTGAGGTCCTGCCCGACGCAGAACGCCTTGCCGCTGCCGGTGAGCACGACGCAGCGCACCTCGGGGTCGTCGGCGACCTGGTGCACGGTGTCGCGCAGGAGGTCCTTGGTCGCCACATCGAGGCCGTTCATCGCCTCGGGCCGGTTGAGGGTGATGGTGGCGACCGAGTCGGCGACGTCGAGGAGAACTGGTGCAGTCATGTGGGGCAGTCTGCCGGAACCTTGACGCACACCGGTGCGCCCCTGTGGTGCCGATCACGCGGCTCATGAGGGATACTGGACGCCGTACGACGCCGATCGGGGCGGCCAGCGACATCCTGCCGCCTCGATTCGCATGTGAAGAGCCTCCATCTCGAACCGATGGCTGAACAGGAAGAGGTGCGCCGATGGCCGCCATGAAGCCCCGCACGGGCGACGGACCGCTCGAGGTCACCAAGGAAGGCCGCGGCATCGTGATGCGCGTCCCGCTCGAGGGTGGTGGGCGTCTTGTGGTCGAGCTGAACGCCGATGAGGCGACGGCTCTCGGAGACGCCCTCAAGGACGTCGTCGGCTGATCGTGGCCATCGCACAGCTGCCGCCCCAGGTCTCACCGCCCGAGTTCGCGCTCAGCCCGGCGCTGCCCCACCAGGTCGGGGGCGCCGAGGTCTGGGCGTTCCCGGTCCTCCCGGGTGACGACGGCCCGATCCTCGGCCCCGGCGCCGACGAGGCGTCCGAGGCGCTCGGCACCGACCTGCTGGCCGCGGCCGAGGCGGCTCGGGCCACCGGACGCACCGGTGAGGTCACCGCGGTCCCGGTGTCCGCGGCCGACGACGACGTGAGCCTCGTGCTCCTCGTCGGCGTGGGCGAGGCCACGGTCACCGACTTCCGTCGTGCCGGCGCCGCGGTGGCGAGGGCCGCCAAGGACCGCGTCAGCGTCGTCACCTCGATCGCCGCGATCGCCCCCGACGGCGGCCTCGGCGCCTTCGTCGTCGGCGCGATGCTCGGTTCCTTCTCCTTCCACTGGCGCTCCACCGGCCCGAAGGAGCGCCCGGTCGCACGCATCGTGCTGGCCGACGTCAGTGACGAGGGCGCCGACGATGAGCTCGGCCAGGCGCTCGCGCTCGGCGGCGCCGGCTGGCGCTCGCGCGCGCTCGCCACCGTCCCGGCCAACCTCAAGACACCGGCCTGGCTGGCCGACCAGGCGGTCGAGGTCGGCGGGGCCGCGGGCCTCGAGGTCACGGTCTGGGACGCGGAGCGACTCGCCGCTGAGGGCTTCGGCGGCATCCTCGCCGTCGGCTCCGGCTCGGTCAACGAGCCGCGACTGATCCGCATGGACTACACGCCCAGGGGCGCGTCCAAGAAGGTGCCGACCGTCGTGATCGTCGGCAAGGGCATCACCTTCGACAGCGGCGGTCTCGACATCAAGCCCAGCGAGGGCATGCTGACGATGAAGCGCGACATGAGCGGCGGCGGCGCCGTGATCGCGGCGATGGCCGCGCTGCGCGACGTCGACTGCCCGGTGCGCGTGGTGGGCCTCGTCCCCGCTGCGGAGAACTCCGTCAGCGGGTCGGCGATGCGCCCCGGCGACGTGATCACGCACTTCGGGGGCCGCACCTCCGAGGTCAACAACACCGACGCCGAGGGCAGGCTCGTGCTGGCCGACGCGATGGCGTACGCCGTCTCGGAGATCGAGCCCGCCGCCATCCTCGATATCGCCACCCTGACCGGCGCGATGAAGGTCGCGCTCGGCCAGTGGACCGGCGGCTACTTCGCCAACCACGAGGCCCTCGCCGAGAAGGTCGAGGCGGCCGCCTCCTCCTCCGGCGAGACCGTCTGGCGGATGCCGCTGGTCGCCGACTACGAGGAGAAGGTGTCCTCCCGGATCGCCGACGGCGACAACGCCGCCGGCGGCGCCGGCGCGATCACCGCGGCGCTGTTCCTCCAGCACTTCGCCGCCGACGTCCCGTGGGCCCACATCGACTTCGCCTCCGCGGCCGAGTCGCCCACCGACCGCCACGAGTGGACCGCCGGCCCCAGCGGCTGGGGACCGCGCCTGCTGCTGGCCTGGCTCGGCTCCGACGACCCGCTGGCCGGGATCGCCTGAGGACTGTCGAGGTCCGAGCGGTCCGAGCGGGTCACGCCTCCTCGGGCGCCCACTCCTTCTTGGCGGCGAGCAGGCCGTCCCCGACGGGGAGCAGCACCGGCACGAGCGACTCGTGCTCGAGGACCGCGCGGCCGAGCTCGCGGACGGCCACGGTCTCCTCGTCGCGCTGGGCCGGGTCGGCGACCCGGTCGTGCCAGAGCGCGTTGTCGAACACCACGACGCCACCGGGGCGCAGGAGTCGCAGCGCCTCCTTGAGGTAGGCGCCGTACTCCCGCTTGTCACCGTCGCAGAACACGAGGTCGTAGTGACCGTCGGTCAGGCGGGGCAGCACGTCGAGCCCGGTGCCGGCGATCGTGCGCGCGCGGTTGCCGGGGATGCCGGCCTCGGCGAACGTCTCCTTGGCGAGGCGCTGGTGCTCGGCCTCGATGTCCACGGTCGTCAGCACGCCGTCGGAGCGCATCCCGCGCAGCAGCCACAGGCCGGAGACGCCGGTGCCGGTGCCGATCTCGACGACGGCGCGCGCATCGAGCACGGACGCCAGGAAGCGGAGCGCGGCACCTCCGCCTGATCCGATCGGCGTGACGCCGACCTCCTCGGCACGGCTGCGGGCTGCGGCGAGGATCTCGTCCTCGGCCACGAACGACTCGGCGTAGGACCAGCTCGCGGGCTTGATCGGGGTGGTGGTGGGCACGAGCGCGACTCTATCGCGGGGAACACTCGGGCCACCTCGCTCGTTGGACTGCTCATCGGGCACCATCTCGCCGCCGGTTTCTTGGGCGGAGCGCATGGGGTTCACAGGGAACTCTCAGGCGCGCTACCTAGCGTCAGGAAGGACAGCGAACCGTTGCAGCTGCGGTCGAGGAAGACGAGTCAGGGAGACGCCGTGGGCGATCAGGCCGACAGCACCCAGGTCGATGCACCGGCGGACGCCGCCGTCGTACCGACGTGGGACGAGGTCGTCGAGCAGCACTCCGACCGCGTCTTTCGCCTGGCCTACCGCCTCACCGGCAACCGGCCCGACGCTGAAGACCTCACCCAGGAGGTCTTCGTCCGGGTCTTCCGTTCGCTGGACACCTACACCCCCGGCACCTTCGAGGGCTGGCTGCACCGCATCACGACGAACCTGTTCCTCGACGGTGCCCGCCGCAAGCAGCGCATCCGCTTCGACCCGCTCTCCGACGAGCGCGCCGCCCGGCTGACGAGCGCGGCGCCCGCGCCCGAGCTCGCGGTGGCCGACCAGACGTTCGACGACGACATCGAGACCGCCCTCGCCACGCTGCCGCCCGACTTCCGCGCGGCCGTGGTGCTGTGCGACGTCGAGGGCCTCAGCTACGAGGAGATCGCCGAGATCATGGGTGCCAAGCTCGGCACCGTGCGCTCGCGCATCCACCGCGGCCGCACCATGCTGCGCAAGGCGCTGGCCCACCGCGAGCCGGTGGCCGGCAACGAGCGCTACCGGGGCGTGGTGTCGCGATGAGCCACCTCGGATCCCGCGTCAGCGCGCTCCTCGACGGCCGGCTCGCCCCGGAGGAGGAGGAGCGCTGCTGGAACCACGTGCACGCGTGCCACGCCTGCCGTGACCTCGTCGAGGAGGAGGGCTGGGTCAAGACGCAGCTCGCCCAGCTGTCCTTCGGACCCTGCGAGTCGCAGCCGTCTCACGACCTCAAGTCCGCGCTGCTCGGCCAGTGCTCCTCGCTGCAGCCGGCGCACGGCCCGGCGCTGGCAGCACCCCGGTTCCCGACCAGCCAGCACCGCTCGCGCCGCGGGCTGGTCGCCATTGGCGGTGGCGCTGCGAGCGCCTGCGTCGTCGGCGTGCTGGCGCTCGGTGTCGCCGGCTCCCCGCGCGTCGAGCCGCGCCCCCCGGCCACCGACCTGAGCCGCCCCGTCGGCCCGGTCGCGCCGGCGATCAACGTCGAGGACCGGTCCGTGCGCCGTCCGGCCTCACCCTCCCGGACGCCCCTGGCTGAGCAGCTGGTGGCGTTCCGGGAGAAGATTGCTCCGTGAGCGACGAGCACAGGCCCGAGGAACAGCCCGACCCGCTGACGGACGAGCCCACCCAGCCGCTCGCCGGCTGGCGGGCTGCCGAGCCCGAGCCGCAGCCGCCCGCCGATCCCGCGGCGTCCGCCGAGCCCGCCGCCCAGCCGCAGGGCCAGGCCTACGGGTCCGACCCCGAGCCTGCCGAGGGACCTGTCGAGGGACCTACCGACGCGCCTGTCGACGCACCCGCCGACGATGGGATGCTCGCCGGCCCACCGCCGTACGCCGCCCGCTTCGGCGAGGAGCCCACGCAGCCGCAGCCGCAGCAGGTGCAGCCGCAGCCCACGATGCCCCTGCCCCTCCAGGGCCGGCAGGAGCAGGGACCGTACGGACCGGTGCCGCCGCAGGGTGCCGGTGGTCCCGGCTGGTTCGGCCCCGGGCCCTACCCGCCGCGCCCTCTCCACGCCCAGCCCGTGGCCCGCAAGACACCGCTGTGGCTGTGGCCGGCCGTGGCGTCGGTGGCGCTCGTCGTGGGCGTCCTCGGCGGCCTGGCCGGGGGAGCCCTCCAGGACGAGCTCGCCTCCCAGCGCGGCACGAACAGCGGCGGCCTCGGCGGCGTACGCACCCAGACCGCGGCACCGCTCGACGCCGACAACGGGTCGGTGGCGGCGGTCGCGCAGGCGCTCCTGCCGAGCACCGTGCAGATCGTGGCCGAGTTCGACGGCCAGGCTGCCGGCGCCACTGGGTCCGGGTTCGTCCTCGACCGGGACGGGCACGTCGTCACCAACAACCACGTGGTCGCCTCCGCCGCCGCCGACGACGGCCCGATCGTCGTCATCGACCAGTCCGGCATGCGCCACGAGGCGTCGATCGTCGGGCGGAGCTCGGTCTACGACCTCGCCGTCCTCGCGGTCACCGACGCGGGCGACCTCGAGCCTGCCGCCCTCGGCGCCTCGCAGGTGCTGCACGTCGGCGACCCCGTCGTCGCCTTCGGCGCCCCGCTCGGTCTCAGCCAGACGGTGACCTCGGGCATCGTGAGCGCCCTCAACCGGCCGGTCACGACGTCGGGGGAGTCCGACGACGACTCCTCCTACATCAACGCGGTCCAGACCGACGCGGCGATCAACCCGGGCAACTCCGGTGGCCCGCTGGTCAACCTCGCCGGCGAGGTGGTCGGGGTGAACTCCGCGATCGCCACCACGGGCGGTGCGACGACCGAGTCGGGCAACATCGGTGTCGGCTTCGCGATCCCGATCGAGCAGGTCCGCACGACCGTCGACCAGATCCTCAAGACCGGCGAGGCGCGCTACCCCGTGATCGGCGCCCAAGTGCAGACCGGCACCCAGGCGGACTCGCAGGGCGCGACCATCACCGAGGTCCAGGCCGACACCCCGGCGGCCCGGGCGGGGCTCGAGGCCGACGACGTGATCGTCGCGGTCGACGACCAGCCGGTCCAGGACGGGATCGCGCTCATCGTCGCGATCCGGACCCACCTGCCCGGAGAGGTCGTGGAGATGTCGGTGGTCCGCGGCGGCGAGCAGCGGGTCGTCGAGGTCGAGCTCGACGGCAAGGTCGGCTGACCGCGCGAGCTCCGCGTCAGTCGGCCTCGGCGTCGGCGTCGGCCTCGACGAAGGGGTGCTGGTCCACGAAGGCCCTGGTGTCGACGTACATCCGCTGGATGAACTCCTCGAGCTGCACCCGCTCCACCCGCCACTGGCCCCGTCCGCCGATCTTGATCGCGGGCAGGTCGCCGCGACGGACGAGCGCGTAGACCTGCGCGCTCGACGTGTTGAGCACCTCGGCGACGTCGGTGAGCGTCAGGAAGCGCGTGTCGTCGGCCATGGAGCAATCGTGCCACCGACGCCGGTGCCGCGCCCCCACCCGGGCCCCGTCCTGTGGAGGGGACCGGCTGTGGAGAGACAGGTGTCAACTCGTCCCTGACGGGCAATGATGTCCCGCGTGTCTCGGATCGCACCTCGCCCCGCCGCGCGCACGACGCGCGACCTCGACGTCCCCGCCGCCACCCGCACGCGCTCGCCGGGGTGGCGCGACCCGCGGCTGTGGATCGGCGTCGTGCTGGTCACCGCGTCGGTGGTCGCCGGTGCCCGCATCCTGTCGTCCGCCGACGACATGACCCCGGTCTGGGCGGCGTCGTCGGACCTGGTCACCGGGCAGACCCTCACCGCCGACGACCTGCGCGCCACCCACGTCCGGTTCGGTGACAGCGCCGACCACGACCGCTACCTCGCGGTGGGTGACGACCTGCCGGCCGCGCTGACGCTGACCCGACCGCTCGCCGCGGGCGAGCTGGTCCCGGCGGGCGCGCTCGGGGAGGCGAGCGACGACGACACCGTGTCGCTCTCCATCGCGGTGGCCACCGAGCACGTGCCGACCGACCTCGCCCGCGGCTCGCGCGTCGACGTCTGGGTGATCGACGACCGGATCACCGGCAGTCGGGGGTCGCGGCCCGCCGCCGAGCTGGTCCTCGACGACATCGCGGTCCTCGACGCTCCTCTGGTCTCCGACACGTTCGCCTCGGCGACCACGCGTCAGCTGGTCCTGGCGGTGCCGCAGTCCGACGAGGAGCAGCTCGGCCTGGTCCTCGCGGCCAGCGGCGACAACCGCGTCCGTGTCGTCGGTCGGGGCTGACGCGGTGATCTGCGTGCTGGTCCTCGCAGCGGGCGAGGCCTGGGAGTCGCCGGCCCTGGCCGACCTGGAGGCACACCCGGGCGTGGTGGTACTCAAGCGGTGCGTCGACGTCGACGACCTCCTCGCCTCGGTCACCAGCGGTCAGGCCGACGTCGCCGTCGTCTCCCTCGACGCCCCCGGGCTCGACCCCGCCAGCATCGCCCACCTGCGCCGCCACGCCGTGCGCCCCGTCGCGGTGACGTCGGCGCGCTCGAGCGACCTCGACGTCGATGAGCACGCCCAGCGCCTCGGCATCACCGCGCTCGTCGGGGCGGGCGAGCTCGCGTCGCTGCCCGAGGTCGTCACGACCGTGAAGGACGTCGCCGACACCCGGGCGCGCGCCGCCTCGCCCGTGCCGGCGCTTCCCGGGGCCGACCGCGGGACCGGTCACGACGCCGATGACGAATCCGATGAGGGGGCCACCGGGGGTCGGCTCGTGGTGGTCTGGGGGCCGGCCGGTGCCCCGGGGCGTACGACGGTGGCGACCAACCTGGCCGCCGAGGTCGCCCGCCGGGGGACCGACGTCGTCCTGGCCGACCTCGACCCCTACGGCGGTGCCGTGGCCCAGCAGCTCGGCATCCTCGACGAGGTGTCCGGCCTGCTGTCGGCCTCACGGCTGGCCGCCTCCGGCCAGCTCGACGCTCGCTTCGCCTCGGTGTGCCGCGGAGTCGGGGACCACCTGGCCGTGGTCACCGGGCTCCCGCGCGCCGACCGCTGGCGTGAGGTCCGTGCCGCGCAGGTCGACCAGCTGCTCGACGGCGCCCGGGGCTGGGGCGACGTGGTCGTCGACACCGGCTTCTCGCTGGAGGACGACGCTGCCTCCGACTTCGGCGGGCGCCCCGGGCGCAACTCCCTCACCCTGACCGCGCTCGACCGGGCCGACGAGCTGGTCGTCGTGGGATCCGCCGACCCGGTCGGCCTGGCCCGGCTGGCCCGCGGCCTGGTCGAGCTCCGCGAGCGCGGCACGGCCGCGCCGGTGCGGGTCGTGGTGAACCGGATGCGCTCCTCGATCGGGTGGTCGGAGAAGGAGATCGCCGGGATGGTCGAGGGCTTCAGCCGGGTCTCCGGGCTCCACTTCCTCCCTGAGGACCGCTCCGGCGTCGACCGGGCCGTGGTGGCAGGGCTCCCGCTGGCCGAGGTCGGCGACTCCTCCCTCGTCCGGGGGCTGGCCGCCCTCGCCGACGCCGTGTTCCCGGCCAGCGTCGCGGCCGGAGCCGGGCACCGCCGCGTGGGGCGTCGGGTCGGACTCGGAGCCGCACGGTGGGGGCGCCGAGGCGCGGGATCCGCCCGCATGTGAGCACGCCTGTGCCGTGAGGGACGCATGGGCCTGGTGGGACACCTCGCGGTTCATGCATTCGGCTGCCAGTGGGTACGGATCCACGTAGCCTGACCACGCCCCACGATGAGGAGAACTCGGTGATGTCCCCCGCTCGCGCCTGTGCCTTCGTGCTCGCTGTGCTGCTGATCGGCTCGACCCCGGCCCACGCCGCGGCGGCCAGAGAGATGCGTGGCACGACCAAGAACGACGTGATCAACGGCAGCAACAAGCCGAACCGGATCATGAGCCTGGGCGGTGACGACCAGGTCCGGGGCTACGGCAGCGACGACACCGTGCTGGCGGGCAACGGCAACGACGTCGTCTACGGCGACGACGGCAACGACTGGATCACCGCGCAGCCCGGCAACGACTGGGTCGCCGGCGGCCTCGGCAACGACAAGATCGACGGCGGGCAGGGCGAGGACACCCTCTACGGCGGTGAGGGTGACGACATCGTCACCACCAACGACGGCAACGACATCGCCTACGGCGAGCTCGGCAACGACATGGTCTTCGGCGGCCAGGGCAACGACCGCCTCTTCGGCGGCGACGGCTCAGACAAGCACATCGGCGGCCCGGGCGACGACTACATCGACGGCGGTCCCGGTGACGACGGCGCCGTCCAGGGTGGCCCCGGCAACGACGTGCTCATCGACGGCACCGGCCACGACTGGCTGGTCAAGGGCGACGAGGGCGACGACACGATCTTCCTCGGCGCGGGCGCCGACAAGGTCTTCGCCGAGCAGGGCAGCGACATCATCTACGTGCTCCCCGACGGCTTCGTGGACAAGATCCGCTGCGACGACGGCGGCCAGGAGCAGGGCGCCAACGACCAGGTGGTCTTCGTCGGGTGGCGCGACCCCAGCGACGTGGTCGACCCGTTCGGCAGCTGCGAGTCGGTCTCGGTCACCCAGGACCTGCCCGCCGGTTGGCCCTACGGTCCCGTGACCCAGCGCCCGGTCGGCAAGGTCACGCCCCGCTGGTTCGGCTACGTCACGCAGCGAACAGCAGGTAGAGACCTCCCACGGTGAAGCCCACCATGGCCACCAGCAGGGGCAGCTGACCCGTCAGCTGGTGCCGCTGGGGCAGGAGCTTGATCGCGCGGTCGTGCGCCGCCACCACGCCGACCACGTGGCCCAGGGCCACCGCCAGCACCTTGGTCACCGCCAGGAGCGTGGGGTGCGAGGAGATCCAGTAGCTCACGCCGAGGTCGGCGGTCCCGAGGTAGTTGTCGCCGCGACTGAACGGGTCGCTGAGCTGGATCACGACCTGCTGGCCGTACTCGACGAAGTACGACAGGTAGTGCGCCACGATGTAGCCGACGATGATCGGCACGACCGAGTGCGCGAACAGGTCGGGCAGGGCGCGCCGCGGGGTCTCGCTGGTGACACCGGTCGCCATCGTCGCCACGGTCAGGATCAGCATCACCCCTCCGCAGAACACGATCAGCGCGGCGGTGTCGGGCAGGAGGCGCGTGGTCGAGAGCGACTGGACGAGCTTGAGCCAGACGGTGGACTCGCGGAAGGAGTCGAACGCGGTGCTGCCAAACAGCACGCCGACGACGCCGACCAGGCCGGGCCGGGCGACGAGAGTGTCGAGGTTGGCCAGCGGGCTGCGCAGGACGAGGACGCCGTCGCGCCGGCTCCAGACCGAGAGCTTCGCGACGAGCGAGGAGTAGACCTCGAACGGGTCGGCGCGCTCGAGGAACGCGGTGCCCCAGATCGCGGAGCCGATGAGCATGATGCCGAGGTACGCAGCAGCCCACAGGCGGACCGGACCCAAGTCGGTCGAGTAGGGGTAGACCAGCTCGAGCCACACGAAGGCGAACAGCCCGAGGGCCGCGGGCCAGTAGCCGAGCCGCGCGGGATAGGCGTACATCCCCTCGCCCTCGGGCACCCCCGAGATCTTGGCGAAGAGCATGCTGATCGTGCGCGCCGGGCTGATCGCCTTGAAGAACTCGCCGAACAGCAGCGACGCGGGCACGATCCCGACCCAGAGCAGGACGTAGAAGGTGCCGAAGAACGGGTTGGTGAGCGAATCCTTGCCGAGGACCGCGGCCGCGGCGACGTAGAGGAAGAAGGCCATGCCGAGCACGCGCAGCGCGATCGCCAGCGCGCGCGACGACACCAGGCGGTCGAGCCACTCGGGTGCCTCACGGCCGCTCGTCGCCGCGTCGTAGCGCGGCTCGCGCCACGCGACGGCGAGGACCGTGAAGGAGATGACCAGCGCGGCGACCGCGCCGGCGATCGCCAGCTCGGACGGGATCGGGAGGTCCTTGGCCCCACCCAGCCCGTGGGCCGAGATCGAGCCCAGCGGGCTCGACTGACCGGCGCTCAACGCACTTCGAGCTGCAGCACGACCGAGGCCGGCTCGTGGCTCTCGACCTCGACGACGCCCGGACGGTCGATCGTGATCTCGTGCTCGGAGGTGCCCTCGTCGTAGGCGATCTCCTGCTCAGGCGTGCTGTGCACGTGGAACTCCCCGGCCTCGTCGGCGGTGATCGTCAGCTCGAGGGTCTGGCCGATGCCGAGCTCGACGCGCTCGCCGTTGGGCGTGAAGGTGTCCTTGTCGCGCGTCACGGTGACCGCGACGGCATCGCCGTCGGCACTGGGGCTGGCGGCCGGCGGATCGGCGTCGTTGCCGCCGCAGGCCGTGAGGCCGGCAGCGAGGATGATGACGACGGGGACGAGGCGCGCGAGACCGCGACCGGACACAGGCTTCTCCTTCAGCTATGGGGCTCTGCCAGAATCCCACGAGAGCCAAGGACGTCGACGAGAGGGACCTGCATGAGCGAGCGGTTGGGCCCGCGGGACCTGGCGATCCTGGCCGCGGAGTCCGCGACGACGCCGATGCACAACGCGACGGTCGAGATCTTCGACCCGGGGACGTCCGGCTTCGACCACGACCGGCTCGTCGAGCTGATCGCCGACCGGATCGCGTTCGTGCCGCGCTACCGCCAGCGCCTCCAGCAGGTGCCGGGCCGGCTGGCCAACCCGGCGTGGATCGACGACGAGAACTTCGACCTCGGCTACCACGTGCGCCGCTCCGCCCTCCCGAGGCCGGGCACGATGGACCAGCTGCGCGAGCTCGTCGCGCGGATCGCCTCGCGACCGCTCGACCGCAGCCGACCGCTGTGGGAGTGCTACTTCGTCGAGGGTCTCGAGCACGGTCACGTCGCGCTGCTCACCAAGAGCCACCAGATCCTCGTCGACGGCCGGGAGACCGTCGACATCGGACAGGTGCTGCTCGACACCTCGGCCGACCGGTCGCCGCTCGGCCACGACGACGACTGGCACCCCCGTCGTACGTCGGGTCCGGTGGGCGCCGCCGTCAACGCGGTCACCGACACCTTCGAGCGCCCGAGCATCCTGTGGCGGACCGCGGTCGCCAACGCCGAGTCGCTGGGCAGGCAGGCCTCTGCGTCGGGCGCCCGGGTCACCGAGATCGCCGGTGCGCTCGCCGGTCGGCGCGCGGTCCACACCGGTCCGGTGAACCGCAAGCTCTCGCAGCAGCGCCGCTTCGTCACCGTGCGCACCGAGCTCGCCGACTACCGCCGGATCCGGGAGGTCCACGGTGGCACCGTCAACGACGCCATCCTCGCCACGATCACCGGCGGCCTCCGCGGCTGGCTGATGACCCGCGCGGAGTCGATGGGCGGGCTGAAGTCGCTCAAGGCGATCGTGCCGATGTCGGTCATCGACGACGAGCTCGAGCCCACCTCGCTGGGCAGCCAGATCACCGGTCACCTGCTGCGGCTCCCGATCGGGGAGGCCAACCCGGTGCTGCGGCTACACCAGGTCAGCTACGACCTGAAGGCCCACGGCGACAACGGCCGCGCGGTCTCGGCCCGCCGGCTCTCGGGCATCTCGGGCTTCGCGCCGACGACGTTCCACGCCCTCGGCTCGCGCCTCGCGGCCGCCGAGCTGCGCCACGGCTTCCACATCTCGATCACCAACGTGCCCGGGCCCCAGTTCCCGCTCTACGCCGACGGCGCGCGGATGCTGGAGTCGTACCCCCTCCACCCGCTCCTGCCCGACCACCCGGTCGCGATCGGCGTGACGTCCTACGACGGCGGTGTCTTCTACGGCATCACCGCCGACCGTGACGCGGTCGCCGACGCCGACGTCCTGGGCCAGTGCGTGCTCGAGGCGCTCGACGAGCTGCGCGACACCGACACCCGTCCGCGAGCGCCGCGAGGGCGCAAGAAGACCGGCGCCGCCCCGAAGGGAGCCCGCACATGACCCGTCGCTACCTCCCGACGACCCTGGCGTCGCTCGCCGAGGACTGGGCGGGCGAAGGTCCGCGCGTCGTCGAGCCGGTCCTGGCTGCCGACGACGGAGAGGAGACGGAGTACGCCGCCCTGATGACCGCCGCGGACGCCTCCGCCGAGATGGTGGCGGGCCTGCCCGACGGCCGTCGACGCCGGGTGGTGGTCGTGGCGGAAGGCAGCGCCCCCGACGCCCGGGTGGCGTGGCGCGACGTCGTCGCGGTGCACGTGGACACCGACGACGACGCGGACCCCGACGACGACCTCGCATGGTGGGCGACCCAGGAGGTCGGCGACCTGCTCGCCTCCCTCTGATCGGCGCCTTGGAGGCGCACGCCGGTCTCTGACACGATCAGCGACATGGACGCGATCACCTTTCCTCCGGCTCCCACCAACGAGCCGAACCTGACGTACGCACCTGGCAGCGCGGAGCGGGAGACCCTCGTGACCGAGCTGGCCAGGCTCGAGAAGAAGCAGCAGACGTTCCGCGCCGTGGTCGGCGGGAAGCGGCGCAACGGTGGCGGCGCGGAGATGAAGGTCGTCCAGCCGCACGACCACGCCCACGTGCTGGGCACGCTGAAGAACTCCACGACCAAGGACGCCGAGGCCGCGATCAAGGCCGCGTACGACGCGGCGCCGGACTGGCGCGCGATGCCGTTCGACGAGAGGTGCGCGATCATCCTCAAGGCCGCCGACCTGCTCGCCGGCCCGTGGCGCCAGACCCTCAATGCGGCCACCATGCTGGGCCAGTCGAAGACGGCGTTCCAGGCCGAGATCGACGCGGCGTGCGAGCTGATCGACTTCTGGCGCTTCAACGTCCACTACGCCAAGCAGATCCTCACCGACCAGCCGATCGCGAACAGCCCCGGCATCTGGAACCGCACGGACCACCGCCCGCTCGAGGGCTTCGTCTACGCGATCACGCCGTTCAACTTCACTGCGATCGCCGGCAACCTGCCGACCGCCCCCGCGCTCATGGGCAACACGGTGGTCTGGAAGCCGTCGCCGACCCAGCAGCTCGCTGCGTCGTTGACGATGGAGCTGCTGGAGGAGGCCGGCATGCCGCCCGGCGTCATCAACATGCTCCCCGGTGACGGCCTCGAGGTGTCGAAGGTGGCGCTGGCCCATCGCGACCTCGCCGGCATCCACTTCACCGGCTCCACCCCGACGTTCCAGCACCTGTGGCGCACGGTCGGTGAGAACATCACCGGCTACCGCTCCTACCCGCGCATCGTCGGCGAGACCGGCGGCAAGGACTTCATCGTCGCCCACCCCTCGGCCGACCCCGACGTGCTGCGGGTCGCGATGATCCGCGGCGCCTTCGAGTTCCAGGGCCAGAAGTGCTCCGCCGCCTCGCGGGCCTACGTCCCCCGGTCGGTCTGGGTCAAGATCAAGGACCAGCTGATCGCCGACACCGAGGCGCTGGCGATGGGCGACGTCACCGACTTCACCAACTTCATGGGTGCCGTCATCGACGACCGGGCCTTCGCCAAGCACAAGGCCGCCATCGCGCGCGCCAAGCGCCAGAAGCACCTCACCGTGCTCGCCGGCGGCCAGGTCGACGACTCGGTGGGCTACTTCGTCCGTCCGACCATCGTCGAGTCGACCGACCCGACTGACCAGATGTTCTCCGACGAGTACTTCGGCCCGATCCTGGCCGTCCACGTCTACGACGACGACCGGTTCGAGCAGGTCGTGGAGCAGATGGAGTCGTTCGCCCCCTACGCCCTGACCGGCGCGATCATCTCCCAGGACCGCGCGGCGATCGCGTGGGCCCGCAAGGCGCTGCGCTTCGCGGCCGGCAACTTCTACATCAACGACAAGCCCACCGGCGCCGTGGTCGGCCAGCAGCCCTTCGGCGGCGGACGCGCGTCCGGCACCAACGACAAGGCCGGCGCCGCGGTCAACCTGCTGCGCTGGACCTCGCCGCGCTCCATCAAGGAGACCTTCGTTCCTCCGAAGGACCACCACTACCCGCACCAGGGCTGAGCGCGCGGATGCGGGAGGATGGGGTCGTGCAGCACCTCGTCCTCCCGCTCCGGCCGCTCTGGCACCTGGGTCCGCTGCACCCCGTGGAGCAGCTCCTCACCATCGTGCTGGCGTTCGGGCCGTTCGTCGTGCTCGGGATCGTGGTCTGGCGCCGCCAGCGGTCGTACGCCGCCGAGGACGCTCGGACCGCTCCGGACGACGACGAGCGCGGCTAGCGCGCGAGCCACTCCTGGCCGACCCGGTGCTCGATGTCGAGCGCGGTGCCGACCATGTCCTTGATGAGGCCCTCGACCTTGCCGCCGACCAGCGGGATCCGGACCGAGACGTCGAGCTGGACGACCTCGGTCGTGGTGCCGCCGGCCTCCGTCAGCGTGAGCGTCCCAGCCGCCTCGCCGGGCTTGCCCGGGATGGCGAGGTGCACGTCGGCCGACGTGGGGGAGGTCCAGGTCTCCTTCTGCACGATCACGATCTCGTCGCCGACGAACTTCTGGGCGAACGACGGCAGGCCGTCGCTGGAGCGCACCTGCTCGATGGTCACGTGGTCGCCGTCGATGCTCGCCGAGCCGCGGGCCACCTTCTGCCTGGCCAGCACCTCCTCGCGGAACGCGACGTCGTCGAGCATGGCCGCGACCTGCTCCGCCGTGGCGTCGTACGTCAGCTTCTTCGTGAGCTTCGTGCCCATGGTGACCACCTGCATTCCGTGTCGTCGGGAGGAAGATCCGGGGAGCGGGAACGGACCCGGATCCGGCGTCCATCATGGCCCAACGACGATGGCGACGCGCGGGTACGACCCTGTGTTGTGAGCGTCACTCACCGGGTTCTAGTGTCGGAGCGTGGCGACGCCGGAGGAGACCAAGGACCAGCAGCTCGACGCGGCGGCGCAGGCCCGTCCCGAATGGGGTGACCTGCTCCGCAGCTACTACCGACACGTGGCACCGGAGGAGGTCGACGAGCGCTCGCCGGAGGACCTCTTCGGGGCACTGGCCTCGCACTACGAGGTCGCCGTCTCGCGCCCCCAGGGCACGGCCACGGTCCGCGTCGTGACCCCGACCACCGCCGAGTCGGCCTGGTCGGCGGCCGGCCGCTCGGTGGTCGAGGTCGTCACCGACGACATGCCGTTCCTCGTCGACTCGGTGACGATGGAGCTGAGCCGGCTCGGCCACAACGTCCACGCCGTCATCCACCCCCAGTTCAACGTCGAGCGCGACATCACCGGCGAGCTCCAGCACGTGCACGCCCAGGAGCCCGACGCCGACTCCCGCGAGGGCGCCGAGTCGTGGATGCACGTCGAGATCGACCGGCTCGACGACGAGGAGGCGGCCGAGGTCACCGACGGCGTCCAGCGGGTGCTGCGCGACGTCCGCGAGTCCGTCGAGGACTGGGACAAGATGCACGCCCAGGCCCTCTCGGTGGTCGCCGACCTCGACGCGACCCCACCGCCGCTGCCGGCCGACGAGCTGCGCCAGGGCCGCGACTTCCTCACCTGGCTCGCCGACGACCACTACACCTTCCTCGGCTACCGCGAGTACGTCCTCGAGGCCGACGACGCCGACCCCGACGAGTGCGGCCTGCGCGCCGTCCCCGGCACCGGCCTCGGCATCCTGCGCCACGACCAGGACCTCTCGAGCGCCTTCGCCAAGCTGCCCCCGATGGTGAAGGCCAAGGCCCGCGAGAAGACGCTGCTCGTCCTCGCCAAGGCGAACTCGCAGGCGACCGTCCACCGTCCGGCGTACCTCGACTACGTCGGCGTCAAGACGTTCGGCCCCGACGGCGAGGTCGTCGGCGAGCGCCGTTTCCTCGGGCTGTTCTCCAGCGCCGCCTACACCGAGTCGGTCACCCGGATCCCCGTGCTGCGCGAGAAGGTCAAGGAGGTGCTCCGCCGCGCCGGGTCCGACCCGCGCAGCCACGCCGGCAAGGCGCTGATGGACACCCTCGAGAACTACCCGCGCGACGAGCTCTTCCACACCTCTCCGGCCGACCTGGCCCCGATCGTGCAGGACGTGATGTTCGCGCGCGAGCGCCGCCAGCTGCGCGCCTTCGTGCGCCGCGACACCTACGGCCGCTACGTCTCGGTGCTCGTCTACCTGCCGCGCGACCGCTACAGCACGTCGGTGCGCGAGCGGTTCTCCGCCATCCTGCGCGAGGACCTCGGCGGCGAGCACGTCGAGTTCACCGTGCGGCTCAACGAGTCGTCGAGTGCACGCGTGCACTTCGTGGTGCACCCGCCCAAGGGCGGGCACATCCCCGAGATCGACGTCCCCGAGCTCGAGCACCGCCTCATCGAGGCCTCGCGCTCGTGGCGCGACGACTTCATGGCCGCGGTCGTCAGCGAGCACGGCGAGGACCACGGCGCGCAGCTCGCGCGGAGCTGGGCCGACGCGTTCCCGGAGGCCTACAAGGAGGACTACAACCCCCAGCGGGCCTCCGCGGACCTCGGTCGGATCGAGGCGATCGAGGGCGAGCAGGGCATCGACCTCGCGCTCTTCGACCAGGACGCGCAGGGTGGCGCCTACCGTCGCGGCGAGTCGCGGCTGAAGGTCTTCCGCGTCGGCGAGCCGTTGTCGCTCTCCACGATGCTGCCGATGCTGACCTCGATGGGCGTGGAGGTCGTCGACGAGCGGCCGTACGTCCTGAGCGGGCTGTCGCGACCGTCGTACATCTACGAGTTCGGGCTCCGCCACGGGCGCTCGCTGCCGCCCCACGAGCGGACGAAGTTCTCCGACGCGCTCGCCGCGGTGTGGAGCGGCTTCAACGAGATCGACGGCTTCAACCAGCTCGTCCTGGCCGCCGGGCTCACCTGGCGGCAGGCGACGGTGCTGCGGGCATACGCGAAGTACCTCAAGCAGGGCAACTCGCCCTTCGCCCTCGACTACATCGAGGAGGCGCTGCGCAGCAACGTCGACATCACCCGGCTGCTCGTCGACCTCTTCGAGTCGCGCTTCGACCCCGGTCGCGACCGGGTCCTCGAGGCCGACGCCGAGACCCGGGTCGCGAAGGTCGAGGCGATCGAGGAGAAGCTCGCGAGGGCGCTCGACGAGGTCGTCAGCCTCGACCACGACCGCATCCTGCGGTCCTACCTCACCCTCGTCCGCGCCACCCTGCGCACCAACTTCTTCCAGCGCACCGCCGACGGCGAGCTCCACCCGTACATCTCGTTCAAGCTCGAGCCGTCGGCCATCCCCGACCTGCCCGAGCCGCGTCCGCGCTACGAGATCTTCGTCTACAGCCCGCGCGTCGAGGGCTCGCACCTGCGCTTCGGCGCGGTCGCCCGCGGCGGCCTGCGCTGGTCCGACCGGCGCGACGACTTCCGCACCGAGGTGCTCGGCCTGGTGAAGGCGCAGATGGTCAAGAACACCGTGATCGTGCCCGTAGGCGCGAAGGGCGCGTTCTTCTGCAAGCAGCTGCCCGACCCGTCCGACCGCGACTCGTGGCTCGCCGAGGGCGTGGCCTGCTACAAGACCTTCATCTCCGGCCTGCTCGACATCACCGACAACCTCGTCGGTGGCGAGACCGTGCCCCCGGCCGACGTCGTGCGCCACGACGGTGACGACTCCTACCTCGTCGTCGCGGCCGACAAGGGCACCGCGACCTTCTCCGACATCGCCAACGGCGTCGCCCAGGACTACGGCTTCTGGCTCGGCGACGCCTTCGCCTCCGGCGGCTCGGTCGGCTACGACCACAAGGCGATGGGCATCACCGCCAAGGGCGCGTGGGTCTCGGTGCAGCGCCACTTCCGCGAGATGGGCGTCGACTGCCAGACCGAGGACTTCACGGCCGTCGGCATCGGCGACATGTCAGGCGACGTCTTCGGCAACGGGATGCTCTGCTCCGAGCACACCCGGCTGGTCGCCGCGTTCGACCACCGCGACATCTTCATCGACCCCGCGCCCGACGCCTCGTCGTCGTACGCCGAGCGCCGCCGCCTGTTCGACCTGCCGAGGTCGAGCTGGAAGGACTACGACACCTCGCTGATCTCCGAGGGAGGTGGGGTGTGGCCACGCACGGCGAAGTCCATCCCGGTCTCCCCGCAGGTGCGGGACGTGCTCGGACTGCCGTCGTCGACGACGGCGCTGACGCCCGCCGAGCTGATGAAGGCGATCCTGCTGGCGCCGGTCGACCTGCTCTGGAACGGCGGCATCGGCACCTACGTGAAGTCGTCGGAGGAGACCGACGCCCACGCCGGCGACAAGGCCAACGACGCCATCCGTGTCAACGGCGAGGACCTGCGCGCCCGCTGCATCGGTGAGGGCGGCAACCTCGGCTTCACCCAGCTCGGCCGCGTCGAGTACGCCCGCTACGGCGCGGGCGGCAGCGGCGGGCGGATGAACACCGACTTCATCGACAACTCCGCCGGCGTCGACACCTCCGACCACGAGGTCAACATCAAGATCCTGCTCGACCGCGTGGTGCGTGCGGGCGACATGGACGAGCCCGCCCGCAACGCGCTCCTGGCCGAGATGACCGACGAGGTCGGCGTCCTCGTGCTGAAGGACAACTACGAGCAGAACCTCGCGCTCGCCAACGCCGAGGCCCACGCTCCGTCGCTGCTCCACGTGCACGAGGACTGGATGCGCGCGCTGGAGCGGCGCGGCGTCCTCAACCGCGACCTCGAGGGGCTGCCGACGACCCGCCAGGTCAAGCGCCGCCTCGACCGCAGGCAGGCACTGTCCGGACCCGAGCTCTCGGTGCTGATGGCGTGGACCAAGATCGTGCTCGCCGACGAGCTCATCGGGTCCGACCTGCCCGACGACCCCTACCTGCGCGAGGACCTGCTGGGCTACTTCCCGAGCCGGATGCGGCCCGACCTGATCGGTGCGATGGAGGACCACCCGCTGCGCCGGGAGATCATCGTGACCCAGGTCGTCAACGACCTCGTCAACGGCGCCGGGATGACCTTCTGGCCCCGGCTGGCGGGGGAGACCGGCGCGAGCCCGGCCGACCTCACCCGCGCGAACTTCGTGGCCCGCGAGATCTTCGGCTCGCTGGCGTTGCGCCAGGAGGTCGCAGCGCTCGACAACCAGGTCCCCGCCGAGCGCCAGACCCGGATGCGGATCGAGATGCGCACTCTGGTGGAGCGCGCCTCGCGCTGGCTGGTGTCGAACCGGCGCCCGCCGCTCGACTCGATCGCGACGGTGGAGTTCTTCCAGTCGCGGGTGCAGGCCGTGATGGCCGAGCTGCCCGGCATCATGAGCGGACGCGAGCTCGACGACTACCTCGGCCGCCAGAAGCGGCTCACCGACGCTGGCATCGGCGACGACCTCGCCTCGCGCGTCGCGGTGCTGTCGCCGGCGTACGCCCTGCTCGGCATCGTGGAGACGGCCGACCGCCTCGGCCTCGACCCGGTCGAGGTGGCGCGCGTCCACTTCGCGCTGGGGGAGCGGCTCGGGCTGCCCGCCCTCGTCGAGCGGATCTTCGCGCTGCCGCGCGATGACCGCTGGCAGACGATGGCGCGCGCCGCGGTGCGCGACGACCTCTACGGCGTGCACCAGCAGCTCACCGCGCAGGTCCTCGAGTCGACCAGTGCCGACGACGCTGCGCCCGCCCGGGTGGCCGCGTGGGAGGACGCCGACGAGGAGCTGATCGGTCGCTCGGCCGCGACGCTCGAGGAGATCTGCCGCGAGGAGACCGCCGAGCTGGCCCGCCTGTCGGTCGGGCTGCGGGTGGTGCGCGGGCTGCTGTCCTGACCGGCCTGGGCCGTCAGAACAGCAGGATCGCGGCCACGATGCCGGCCGCCACGACGGCCCAGCGGAAGACCGAGTCCGGGAGCTTGCGGCCGATGCGCGCACCGATGTAGCCGCCCACGAGCGAGCCGACGGCGAGGAGTCCGGCGACGTCCCAGCGCGGGTCGGCGACGAAGACGAAGATCAGCCCGGCGACGATGTTGCCGACCATGAGCGACAGCGTCTTGAGGCCGTTGACGATGCGCAGCTCGAGGTCGGTGCCGAGTCCGAGGACGGCCACCATCATCACGCCCGCGCCGGCACCGAAGTAGCCGCCGTAGACGCCGGTGACGGTGGCGAAGAGCGTCGTCAGCGGTGACATGTGGCGCCGCTCGGCGAGCTGCTCGCCGTGCTGGCGCTCGTGTCGGGCCCGCAGCCAGGCCGCGACGCGCGGCTGGATGCCGACCAGCAGGCAGGTGAAGATGATCAGGAAGGGCACGACCGCCTCGAAGACGCCCGGCGGCAGCCCGAGGAGCAGGGCGGCGCCGAGCACCGCGCCGACGGCGCAGACCAGCATGATGATCCAGGCGATCCGACCCGCCGCCTTGACCTCCTCGCGGTAGCCGACGACCCCGCCGATGCCGCCCGGGATGAGGCCGAGCGTGTTGGACACGTTGGCCACGACGGGCGGCAGGCCCAGACCCACCAGGATCGGGAAGCTGAGGAGCGAGGCGACGCCGACCGTGGAGGAGAGCACGCCTGCGCCGAACCCGGTGACGAGCACCAGGAGCGCCTCGAGTGCCGTCACGGCATCTCGCGGAGGAGAGCCACGTCGCTCACCATCGCGACATGGGCGTGCATGGCCTCGGACGCGGCCTCCGGGTCGCCGGCGCGGATCGCCTCGGCGATCGCCCGGTGCCCGGCGAGCGAGTCCTGCGGGCGGCCGGGCTGGCCGAGCGACTCGATGCGGGTCTCCTTGATGAGGTCGCCGATCTCGTCCATCAGCCGGGCGAGCAGGAGCGAGTGCGACGCCGCGGTGACGGCGCCGTGGAAGCGCTCGTCGCCCTCGACGCCCCGGCCGCCGGCCTCGATGTCGGCCGCCATGGAGGCGAGCGCGTCGTCGATGCGGACGAGGTCGTCGTCGGTGCGACGGGCGGCGGCGAGCGCGGCGATCTTGGTCTCCAGCGCGTCGCGGGTCTCGATGACCTCGGGGAGGCGGTCCGCGTGGCTGCGGATCGCCTCGACGATGCGGGTCGACTGCTGCTGACGCTCGGTCACGACGGTCCCGTCGCCGTGGCGTACCTCCACGACCCCGACGACCTCCAGCGCGACGAGCGCCTGGCTCAGCGTGGCGCGGCTGACGCCGAGCCGCTGGGCCAGCTCGCGCTCGGGCGGCAGCTTGTCGCCGGCCTTCAGCCCGTTGTCGTCGATCCACGCGGAGATCTGGCCGGCCACCTGCTCGTAGAGGCGGGTGCGCAGCAACCGCGGGGGGAACGAGTCGGACATGGCCACAGACTATTGACTACCGGCTCATTGTCCTATTGGCTAGGCCACTGAGCCAACTGTGACGAGGACCACCCCCCGATCCCCGCGCCCGGCTCTCGACTCTGGAAGCTCGGAGGTTTCGCCATGGGTCCGGAATGGATCGCGATCATCGCCCTGGTCGCCTTGTTCGTGGTCGGCACGCTGTTGCCGATCAACATGGGAGCGCTGGCCTACGTGGCCGCGTGGCTCGTCGGGATGTACTCCCTCAACCTCGACGAGAAGGAGATCCTCGCCGGCATCAGTGCCGACCTCGTCCTGACCCTGATCGGAGTGACGTACCTCTTCGCGATCGCGCGGCAGAACGGCACGGTGGACCTGATCGTGCGAACAGCCGTGGCGTCGGTCGGTGGTCGCGTGGCCCTGATCCCGTGGGTGATGTTCGCGGTCACCGCCGTGATCACCGCCATCGGGGCCGCGAGCCCCGCGGCGTGCGCGATCATCGGCCCGATCGCCCTCGGCTTCGCCGGCCGCTACGGCATCAGCCCGCTGATGATGGGCATGTTCGTGGTGCACGGCGCGCAGGCGGGCGGCTTCTCGCCGATCTCGATCTACGGCACGATCACCAACTCGGTGATGGAGGACGCCGGCATGGGCGCCTCGCACATGACGATCTTCCTCTCCAGCCTGCTGGTGAACCTCGTGATGGCCGCGATCCTCTTCATCGTGCTGGGCGGCCGGAAGCTGATGAAGCTGCGGATGGACGGCGAGGGCGAGCTCGTCGCGGCGGGCGGTGGCACCGTCGCCGCCGGGTCCGGGTCCGGAGGCGGTACGACGCGTCGCGACCGCACCGACGCGCAGTCGGCCACCGGTGCGAGCCCGAGCACCGGCACCCCCAACCCGGGTGACGCGGGCACCACGCTCGAGCACACCCTGACGCTGCTGGCCTTCCTCGCCGTGGCCGTCGTCGCGCTGGTCTTCGACAAGAACATCGGCTTCGCCGCGATCACCGCAGCGGTGGTGCTCTCGATCCTCACGCCGAAGGCCTACAAGGACACCGTCAAGCAGATCGCCTGGCCCACCGTGCTCCTCGTGGCCGGCGTCAGCACCTACGCCACGATCCTCACCACGGCCGGCTCCCCGGAGTTCGTCGGCAAGTGGGCCGCCGGGCTCGGCGCAGCGGCCATCGGCGCGCTCATCCTCTGCTACGTCGGCGGCATCGTGTCGGCGTTCGCCTCCTCGACCGCCCTGCTGCCGGTGATCATCCCGATCGCCATCCCGCTGGTCGCTGAGGGTGGCCTGTCCGCCGGGCTCTTCGTCGCCGCGCTCGCCGTGAGCTCGACGATCGTCGACGTGAGCCCGTTCAGCACCAACGGTGCGCTGATGCTGGCCAACCGGCCCGACAGCATCGGCGAGACCACCTACTACAAGCAGATCCTCGGCTACGCCGCGATCGTCACCCTCGTCGGCCCGCTCCTCGTGTGGGCCGCCCTCGTGCTCCCCGGATGGTGAACAACAACATGACCGGTCCTCTCTCCGACCTCCTGGTCGTCGACCTCACCCGCGCGCTCGCGGGCCCGCACGCCACCCAGATGTTGGGCGACCTCGGCGCCCGCGTCGTCAAGGTGGAGGCGCCGGGCTCCGGCGACGACACCCGCGGGTGGGGGCCGCCGTTCGTCGGCGATCCCGACGCCCGCCAGTCGACGTACTTCCTCTGCACCAACCGCAACAAGGAGTCCATCGCGCTCGACCTGAAGGACGAGGGCGACAAGGCGGTGCTGCTCGGCCTCGTCGACCGCGCCGACGTGCTGGTGGAGAACTTCCGCACGGGCGTCCTCGAGCGCCTCGGCCTCGGCATCGAGGAGCTGATGCGCCGCAAC
Source organism: Nocardioides oleivorans (assembly GCF_004137255.1). Lineage (NCBI taxonomy): Bacteria > Bacillati > Actinomycetota > Actinomycetes > Propionibacteriales > Nocardioidaceae > Nocardioides > Nocardioides oleivorans. Next base: position 2,638,502 of record NZ_SDWT01000001.1, read on the forward strand.
CCGCGCCTGGTCGTCCTCTCGATCACCGGCTTCGGGCACGACGGCCCCGAGGGCGGCCGCGCCGGCTACGACCAGATCGCGCAGGGCGAGGCGGGCCTGATGTCACTGACGGGATCGGGACCCGACGACCCGCAGCGCGTCGGCGTGCCCATCGCCGACCTGCTCTCGGGGATGTACGGCGCCTACGGCATCCTCGCCGCGCTCCACGAGCGCGCGGCCACGGGCAAGGGCCAGGTCGTGCGTACGTCGCTGCTCGCGTCCGTCGTCGGCGTGCACGCCTTCCAGGGCACCCGGTGGACCGTGGCCGGCGAGGTCGGCCGCGCGCAGGGCAACCACCACCCCTCGATCGCGCCTTACGGGCTCTTCCGCTGCCGCGACGGCGCGGTGCAGATCGCGCTGGGCAGCGAGGGGCTGTGGAAGAAGTTCTGTGCCGGCTTCGGGCTCGACCCCGACGCCGAGGGGCTGGCCACCAACAGCGAGCGGGTGGCCGTCCGCGAGCGCGTGATCGAGGTGGTCGAAGGGGTCTTCGCCGACTGGGACTCCGAGCCCCTGCTCGCGCGGCTCGCCGAGGTCGGCGTGCCGGCCGGCAAGGTCCGCACCCTCGACGAGGTCTACGAGTGGGACCAGGTCGCCAGCCAGGGCCTGCTGGTCGACGTCGAGCACCCGACGCTGGGCGGGCTCACGCTGCCCGGCCCGCCGCTGCGCTTCTTCGACGCGACCGGCGACGAGGTGACGCGCACGGACCACACCGCGCCGCCGCTGCTCGACCAGCACTCCGACGAGATCCGCTCGTGGGTGTCCTCCGGGGGCGGTCAGTGACCAGGCGCTGGACCGCCGCGGAGCTCCTCGACCTCGTCTTCGACGAGGGCTCCTTCGTGTCGTGGGACGAGCCGATCGACCTGTCCTACGCCGACGCGTCCCCGGACTCCGGCTACCGCGCCGCGCTCGAGGCCGCCGCCGAGAAGGCCGGCACCGACGAGTCCGTGCTGACCGGCCGGGGCGAGGTGCGCGGGCGTCCGGTGGCGGTCGTGGTCAACGAGTTCCGTTTCCTCGCCGGCTCGATCGGTCGGGCCGCCGCCGACCGGATCACCGCCGCCGTGCGCCGGGCCACCGCCGAGGGCCTGCCCCTGATGGCGAGCACCGCGTCGGGCGGCACCCGGATGCAGGAGGGCACGCCCGCCTTCGTGCGGATGGTCGAGATCTCCCGCGCGCTGATGGACCACCGGGCGGCCGGGCTGCCCTACCTGGTGCACCTGCGCCACCCCACGACCGGCGGCGTCTACGCCTCGTGGGGCTCGCTCGGCCACGTCACCGTCGCCGAGCCCGGCGCCCTGGTCGGCTTCCTCGGGCCCAAGGTCTACGAGGGCCTGCACGGTCGCCCGTTCCGCCCGGGGGTGCAGGTCGCGGAGAACCTCGCCGCCACCGGCGTCATCGACGGCGTCGTCCCTGCCGAGCACCTCCCCGAGATGCTCGACCAGGCGCTCGCCGTGCTCGTCGACGGCCCCGGCCCCGGCCGACTGCCCGCGCGGGAGCCGCGCCCGATCGGCGACCACGCCGCCTGGGACAGCGTCGAGCGCACCCGGCGTACGGACCGGGTGGGCGTGCGCGACCTCCTCGCCCACGGTGCCACCGGGACCCTGCAGCTCCGCGGCACCGACGAGGGTGAGCGCGACTCGACCGTGCTGGTGGCCCTCACCCGCCTCGACGACCAGCCGTGCGTCGTCATCGGGCAGGACCGCTCGCGCCAGACGCCCGGTCACGCGATGGGTCCCGGCGCGCTGCGCGAGGCCCGCCGCGGCATGCGCCTGGCCCAGGAGCTCGGCCTGCCGCTCGTCAGCATCATCGACACCCCCGGCGCCGAGCTCTCGCCCGAGGCCGAGGAGCGCGCCATCGCCGGCGAGATCGCCCGCTGCATCGCGACCCTCACCACGATGAGCGTGCCCACCGTGTCGGTGATCCTCGGCCAGGGCTGCGGGGGAGGGGCGCTCGCCTTCCTCCCCGCGCGCACGGTCGTGGCGACCGAGCACGCCTGGCTCTCACCGCTCCCGCCCGAGGGGGCGAGCCTGATCGTGCACGGCGACACCGCCCACGCCGCGGAGATGGCCTCGCGCCAGCACATCCGGGCCACCGACCTCCTCGCCGACGGCGTGGTCCAGCACGTCGTGCCCGAGGTCGAGGGCGAGTCGTCCGCCGACCTCGCCGTCGCGGTCGCCGCCGAGATCGGGGCCCGCCTGCGCTCGCTCCGTGCCTGATCCGGTGCGGGGCGGTGAGTGAGCCACATTCCACGAGTCGGGAATGTGGGTCACTCACCGCTGGGCGGCGTGTCGTTGGGCGGCCCGGATGAAGCGGTGCCACAGCCACAGGTGGCGCGCACGGAATGTGGCTCACTCACCGCTGGGCGGCGTGTCGTCGCGCGGCCCGGATGAAGCGGTGTCACAGCCACATCCGGCGCGCACGGAATGTGGCTCACGCACCGCCCGCGGCAGGAGTACGACGACGACGCGCCGGCGGCAGGCTCAGCTGGCCTTCTTCGCCGCAGCCTTCTTGGTGGTCGTCTTCTTCGCGGCCGACTTCTTGGCGGCGGTCTTCTTCGCAGCGGTCTTCTTGGCCGGTGCCTTCTTCTTCGCGGCGGTCTTCTTCTCGGCCGGGGCCTCGTCCGACTCCTCGCCACGGGCGGTCTTGGCGGCGGCGACCGACTTCTGGAGCGCGGCCAGCAGGTCGACGACCTCGCCGGAGGTCTTGGTCGAGGTCTCGGTGCGCTTGATCTCGCCGCCGTCGATCTTCGACTTCACCAGCGCCTCGACGGCACCGGCGTAGTCGTCCTCGAACTCGCTCGCGTCGAAGTCGCCGGCCAGGGTCTCGACGAGCATGTGGGCCATCTTGACCTCCTGCGGCTTGGCGTCGTCGACCTCGACCTTGAAGTCGGGCACGCGCACCTCGTCGGGCCACATCATCGTCTGCAGCACGATGACCTCGCCGGCCTCGGTCTCGCGCACGCGCAGCACCGCGATCGTCGTACGTTGGCGCAGCGCGACCGTCACGACCGCCATCCGGTCGGCGTCCTTGAGCGCCTGGCGGAGCAGGGCGTAAGGCTTGGCGCCCTGGCCCTCGGGCTCGAGGTAGTAGGACTTCTCGAAGAGCAGCGGGTCGATCTGCTCGCGAGGCACGAACTTCTCGACCGCGATCTCGCGCGACGACGTCGACGGCAGCTCGGCCATGTCGTCGTCGGTGAGGATGACCATCTCGCCGTCCTCGGTCTCGTAGCCCTTCGCGATGTCGGCGTAGGCCACCTCCTCCCCGTCGAGGGAGCAGACGCGCTGGTACTTGATCCGGCCGCCGTCCTTGGCGTGGACCTGCCGGAAGGACACGTCGTGGCTCTCGGTGGCGGCATACAGCTTCACCGGCACGCTCACCAGGCCGAAGGAGACCGCGCCCTTCCAGATCGCTCGCATGCGACGACGATATCCCGCACCACGGACAGAGGGGAGCGACGATCGGACCTGATTGACTGCAGTCGTGCGTCCGATGCTCGCCAGCAAGACCGACCGCGTGCCCACGGGCGCGCAGTGGCTGCACGAGGTCAAGTGGGACGGTGTGCGGGTGCTGGTCGACGTGCGCGACGGCGTGGCCCGGATGACCAGCCGCAACGACAACAACGTCACCGCCGCATGGCCCGAGCTGAGCGCCGCGCCGCTGGGGGACCGCGACCTGATGGTCGACGGCGAGGTGATCGCCCTCAACGAGCGCGGCGTCCCCGACTTCCGCGTGCTCCAGCACCGCATGCACCTGCGCAACGCCACGGAGGTCGCGCGGCTGGTGAGGACGGTCCCGGCCACGCTGATGGTCTTCGACCTGCTGCGCCTTGACGGCGATGACCTCACCGCCCGCCCCCTCGAGGAGCGCCGCGCCCTCCTCGAGGAGCTCCCGCTCGCCGAGTCGACGTGGCAGGTGCCACCGGCCTACGACGACGGCGACATGCTGTTCGCCGCCACCCTCCAGCAGGGGCTCGAGGGCGTGGTCAGCAAGCGCCGCACCTCGCGCTACCGCTTCGACCAGCGCAGCGAGGACTGGCGCAAGCTCGCCCACCGCTACCGCGGCTCGTTCGTCGTCGGTGGCTGGCGCCCCCAGGTCGGTACGACGAACCGGCTGGCCGCGCTGCTCGTCGGCGAGCAGACCGCCGACGGCCTGCTCTACCGCGGCCGGGTCGGCAGCGGCATCGCCGGCGCCACCAGCAAGCGCCTCGCCGACCTGCTCGCACCGTTGACCAGCGACGCCAGCCCCTTCGCCGACGAGGTCCCGCGCGTCGACGCCGAGGGCACCTTCTGGGTCGAGCCGCGTGTCGTCGTCGACATCGACACCCACGGCCTGGGCTACGAGCGGTTGCGCCAGCCGTCGTTCCAGGGCGTGCGCGACGACCTCTCCCCTGAGGACCTGGGATGAGCCCCACCAACGAGGTCCACGTCGACGTCGAGGGCCGCACCCTCACCATCAGCAACCTCGACAAGGTCCTCTACCCGCGCACCGGCACCACCAAGGGCGAGGTGCTCAACTACTACGCCCAGGTCTCGCCGGTGCTGCTGCCGCACCTGAAGGACCGCGCCGTCACCCGGATCCGCTGGCCACACGGCGTGGAGGGGTCGAGCTTCTTCGAGAAGAACGCGCCGGCCGGCACGCCGTCGTGGGTGCGTACGGCCACCGTCTCCACCACCGGCTCGCGCACCGGCAAGGGCGACGGCACCCTGCGCTTCCCGATCTGCGACGACCTCGCCACGCTCACCTGGCTGGCCAACCTCGCCGCGCTCGAGCTGCACGTCCACCAGTGGACGGTCGACGCGAAGGGGCGCCCGCGCAAGCCCAACCGCCTCGTCATCGACCTCGACCCGGGCGAGCCGGCCGGGCTGCACGAGTGCGCGCAGGTCGCGCTGCTCGTGCGCGCCGCCCTCGCCGAGCGCGACCTGGGGTGTACGCCGGTCACGAGCGGCAGCAAGGGCCTCCACCTCTACGCGCCGCTGCCCGACACCGGCCGCGGGTCGCTCGACAGCGACGGCACGACCACGGTGGCCAGGGAGGTCGCCGAGGCGCTGCAGAAGGAGCACCCCGACCTCGTCACCGCGACCATGACCAAGGCCAAGCGCCCGGGCAAGGTCTTCCTCGACTGGTCGCAGAACTCCGGGTCCAAGACCACCGTCTCGCCGTACTCCCTGCGCGGGCGCGACCGGCCGACCGTCGCCGCTCCGCTGACGTGGGACGAGGTCGAGGAGGGTGCCGAGGACGACCTCGCGCTCGACCAGCTCACCTTCGACCAGGTCCTCGAGCGGGTGGCCGCGATGGGTGACGTGTTCGAGGCCTGAACCCCTCCGGATCTGCCCGATGTGGCCCGGATGCCCGGTCGTGCCCGGACACGCCCGAATGCTGGACAGCGATTGTCAAGGGATTTCGAACCCGCCGACGGGTGCCCGGACGTGTCCGAAACGGCCCGGATGCGTCGATTCTTTTGCCCGCCGTGACCGCCTTGAGGATCTCCCGTGGATCTCGAAAACGCACTCTTTACCCATGTCCCGCATCCTGCTGATCCCCCTCGCGGTGATCCTTGCTGCTGGTGGCGTCGTTCTCGGGCCCGGCGAGGACACCCCCGCCTCGCCGGCCCAGACGAGCCTCACCCCCACGCGCGACATGGGCATTCACGCCACCTTCCGCTGAACCGCCCTCTATGCTCAACGGCATGGCGCACGACGTACTGGTGGTTGAGGACGAGGAAGACATCGCCCTCCCGCTGATGCGCACCCTGGAACGTGAGGGCTACGAAGTCAGTCGGGTCTCGGGTGGAGCAGAAGCGGTGAGCTTCGTGATCGACGAAGGTCCGGCGGTCGTCATCCTCGACCTGGGCCTCCCCGACATGGACGGCATCGACGTCTGTCGCCAGATGAGATCTGATGGATATCTGGGCGGAATCATCATGGTCACCGCCCGGGCCGGTGAGCTCGACCGCGTCGTCGGGCTCGACGTCGGCGCCGACGACTACCTTGCCAAGCCCTTCGGCCTCGCCGAGCTCCTCGCGCGTGTGCGCGCGCTCCTGCGCCGCAGCGCCCTCGTCCCGGCCGACGACACGACCGTGACGACCTCCTCGGGCCTCAAGATCGACGCCGCCTCGCGCCGCGTCCACCTGGGTGAGAAGGAGATCGCGCTGACCGCCAAGGAGTTCGACGTCCTGGCCGTGCTGGCGTCCAACCACGACAAGGTCGTGCCGCGCGAGACGTTGATGAACCAGGTCTGGGACCAGAACTGGTACGGCTCGACCAAGACCCTCGACGTGACCATCGGTCGCCTGCGCAGCAAGCTCGAGGCCGCCGAGGCCGGCGAGCGCGTGGTCGCCATCCGCGGCGTCGGCTTCCGGCTCGAGACCGGCTCCTGACGCTCCGGTCCATACCGGTTTCTTTACCGTCCGCGTGGACGGGGCCACGATGCTCGGATGGCCATCCGGGCGGCCCTCGAGCTGCGCGTGCACGGCGTGCACGGCACGTCCCCCTCGTCCATGCTCGGCGTCCCGGACCCCGAGCAGGTCGCGGGCGACGCCATCACCGGCGTCTTCCGCGCCGACGGGCCGCTCCCGCGACGTGAGCTGCTGCCGGGACACGCGGTCGAGGCGTACTCCTGGGGTGCGCTGACCTCGGCGGTCAAGGGGGCGCTCGGCTGGGTGCAGCGCGTGCTCTGGCTCGGCCTGCTGCCCTTCGCGCTCGTCAACCTCGCCTACTGGGCGCGGCTGCACGTCAGCGACGCCGACGGCCGCGGCCGCTGGGGCGCCACGATGGTGCGCTGGGCGGCGCTGCTGCTCACGATGATGATCGTCCTGACCGGCTGCTTCATCGCCGTCGACCTCGTCGCGTGGCAGTGCTACCGGGGTGGCACGAAGAGCTGCGACGTCCTGCCCGGCTTCCTCGACTTCATGATGTTCCTCGCGCCCAGCCAGCGGCTCGCGGTGGCGGCGCTGGTGCCGCTGGCGGGGATCGGCGTGATGTGGTTCCTCTCCCGCCAGTCGCTGGCGCGCTACGAGGCCTGCTCCGACAGCCGCGAGATGGTCGGCGGCGGGACCCACCTCCTCCAGGACCCCAGGTTCTGGTCGTCGACGCGGCGCACGCTGCGGCTGCAGCGCATCCACCTCGCCGGTGCGATCGCGACCGTGATGGCGTACGTCGGCGCGCAGGTCGACCGCCTCGCCGGCCGCCCCGGGTGGTGGACGCCGGCGGCGGTCGTGATCCTGGCGGTGGCCTTCGGGGCGCTGGCGCGGGCCCACCCGCAGGACCTCGAGCACCGCGGGGTCGAGGAGGACGAGCGCTCGCCGGACCACTGGGCCGAGCACTTCCTGCGGCTGTCGATCCTCGCCGTCGTCGCGCAGCTCGGCTGGCTCGTCTCGCCGTGGGCGGGGGAGCGGTCGCTGGGGTGGGACTCCTCGGCCGGCTGGTACGGCCACAACCTCTGGTTCATCGGCGTGTTCGTGGCGATCTCGGTGGTCAACATCGCCGTCTTCGCGGCCGGCCGGCTGAACCGGGCCGGGTCGTGGCTGGTGATCGGCCTCTTCGTCGCCGCGGCGGTCTTCGCGACCTGGCTCAGCCTCGGTGTCGAGGGGGAGCGGACCGGTGCGCAGGTGCGGCCGATCCTCGCGGTGACCGGGTCCTTCGCCCTCGTCTTCTTCCTGCTCATGCTCGTCTGGCAGCTCGGCCAGCGTCGCCACCACCCGCAGGAGGCGTGGAACGGCGGCGCCGCGGCCGTCCTGATCGGGGCCGCCGGCTGGATCGCCCTGCTCTTCACCACCGCGGCGGTCACCGCGACCGCCGACTACCTCAACGGCTCCGACCAGTCGGTGTCCGACCTGACCTCGGCGCAGCGGGCGGTCGGTGACACCGCCGCGCCCGACGAGGTGGCCAACGCCGACCCCGACCTCGTCGTCGTGCTGTCCGAGGAGGCCGTGCTCCGCGACGGCGTCGTGGTGATGGCCGCCGACGGCCCCCAGGTCGTCAGCGGCGTCGTCGAGGTGGGCACCGCCGAGGTCGCCGACGGTGCCCTGCGCCGGGTGCTGCCGGACACCGTCGTACGCCGCGGGACGCTCGAGCTCGAGGGCGACACGATGCGGCTCGTCGACACCTGCTGGATCGACGCCGGGGACCATGTGCCGTCCACCTGCCACCCGGAGACGCCCGGCTTCATCTCCGGTGCGGAGGTGACCGTCACGGGACAGGCCGTCGCCATCGCCCCTGACGGCCGGGTGCGGTTGGAGGTCGCGCGGCCGCCCAACACCCCGCTCGTCGTCCCGCAGGTGCTGGTCTGGGCGCCCGTCGTGCAGGTGCTCTGGGCGCTGCTCGCCGCCCTCATCGCCCTCGCCTGCGCGGCCCGGCTCAAGCACCGGATCGGCGCCGACATCAAGGCGTACGTCGTCCAGGACCGGGTGCCGACGGAGTCGCGGCTGGACGTGCGGCGCAAGCGGCTGCGGGCGGCGTACGCCCACCGCTCCGAGCGGCTGATCGAGCTGCTCGGCGCGATGACCGTCGTGTCGGTGCTGGCGCTGCTGTGCCTGTCGGCGACCGGGCTGCCCCCGAACACGCTCGTCGCGACGCTCTTCCCGGACTGGCGCAGCGACCTGCCGCACCTGGTGCAGAGCCTGTCGCTCTACGTCGTTCTCGGGCTGAGCGCGAGCCTGGTGCTGCTGAGCAGCTACGTCCGGCGCTCGGAGGCGACCCGCAAGGCGGTCGGGATCCTGTGGGACCTCACGACCTTCTGGCCGCGGGCGGCGCACCCGCTGAGCCCTCCCTGTTATGCGGAGCGGGTGGTACCCGAGCTGACCACGCGCGTGCGATGGGGCCTCGAGCGCGGCGGGATCGTCATCCTGTCGGGGCACAGCCAGGGATCGCTGATCGCGGCGGCGACGCTCATCCGGCTCGACCGCCGCGAGCTCGACCACGTCCGGCTGGTGACGTACGGCAGCCAGCTGCGCGCCCTCTACAGCCGGGTCTTCCCGCGGGTGCTCGGCCCCGCGGTGCTGGGCGGCACCCCGACGCACGGCACGCCGACCTTCTCCGACGCGCAGCCCGACGTGCCCACCGACTGCGGCAACGCACCCGTCGGGCCACCGGGCACCGGCACGCTGTGGGACCTGCTCGGGGTGGACGGCTGGCGCAACATATACCGCCGCTCCGACCCGCTCGGCTGGCGGGTCTTCTCCGACGGGAAGTCACCCTTCGACGTGCGCGCCGCCGAGGTGCCGCTGCGCGTGGCCGGGGACCCCGGGCCGCCGGTGGCCACGCACTCGGGCTACCAGCACACCTTCGAGTACCGCGAGGTCGTCTCCGGCTGGCTCGTGGAGCCGCTCGTCCACGACGCCTTCTGGACCATCGCGGAGGTGCAGCCCCTGCCGAAGCCCTGAGAGGGATAGGACGGAACAGTCGCTCCCAACCCGCCCGTTCTGCAGGGGGAGCCTGCTGTTGCTGGCTCTCACCGAGGCCGAGCGCAGCAGCGTGCTCCCAGCAAGGTGAGGCGCCAACGAGTGGTCGCGGGGAGGTCGTCGTGAGGCAGCTGGGTGGTCACGCCGCCCAGTCCACGCGGCAGAGCCACCCCGGTGATGCGCCTTCGGTTGGCGCCACTGAGCTGACGTAGCAGGTCGTCGAGGTGCTCGTCCATGCGGTTCAACAAGCCAGGGGTCGCGGTCTCGCTGATGTAGGGCCAGTCGTTTTCGAGGGCCACCCGTTCGACCACGTGGAGCATCACCGTCTTGCCGACGCCTCGCGCCCGGTGAAGTCGAGGTGCGGCCCGGGGCGCCCGGACCTTGGCCCAAGGAGTCGCGGAACTCGTCGATGATCGGGTGACGGCCGACGAGCACAGGAGGCGTGGCGCCGATCGATGGCTTCCAGGGATTGTTCGACATTAGTGCTGCCAGCTTGTGGGGTTGGTTCTCAGTCCTTTTCTATCTTTTGCTAACTCTTCATAACTCGTGTCAACTCGGCCGAGCACTCGAGGCGTCGAGATCGAGCGAAATTCGTGCGCACGTCTTCACTGACCCGTGCACGGCAGTTGCTGCTGTCCACAACCTTTACCGAGGCCCTGTCTTTCGAGCGTCACGTCATGGGCAACTTGACGCCAGCGCGATCTCGGGGAGGCACGGCATGGGGGTTGATCTCGTGCAGCGGCTCGACGCGCAGGTGCGCGAGCGGGTCCGCCGCGAAGGCGTCGACCCGCAGCGTGAGGTGGTCGTCGTACGCCGCATCGCCGAGGAGGTCGTGCGCGCGCACGACGAGCTGAGCCTCACCGGCGCCGGCGCTCCGGTCGCCGACGACGACGCGATGGTCGGTGACCTGGTTGCGCGGATCGCCGGCCTAGGGCCCCTCCAGCCGTTCCTCGACGACCCCGAGGTCAAGGAGGTGTGGATCAACTCACCGTGGTTGGTTGCGTAGAGGCACCGCAACCTACGGTCGGGCGAGAAGTACTTCCTCAACGTGCGTGATGCCACGCGGCGAGATCACGGCAATGTCTCCGGCGTTCTTGAACTCGATCAGGCGCTCTGCGTGCATCTTCTTCATGACCGCACGCAGGTTGTCCGGCCGCTTCTCCAAGTCGTCTGCCAGGCGGTAGTCGGTCGCGCCGTCCGCTGAGCCGTACAGCAGCAGGAGCACGGAGTCCCTGATGGACAGGCTCGTGTCGAGCAGGCGACGGACGTCTCCTACCTGCCACACCACGGGCAGGGTGCGGTCCACCAGCGCATCCACGATCGCCGTCGCCGAATCCACGTCAGTGTCGTGGAAGAGCCGCACCAGCTCGGCCATGACCCACTGGCACGAGTGCAGCAGGAATCCGGCGTCCATGTGGTTGGCGTCGACGTCACCACCGACGTGGCCGACCCCGCGCCGGTTGCGGACGTCGTACAGCCCCACCAGCACGCGAGGGATGGTCATGCGCGCGGAGTCAGAGTAGGTGGTCGGCGCGTTCTCAAATTTCTTGCACGCGTCGTTGAAGCGGCTGGGCTTGTAGGCCTTGTCCCGGTAGTCGTCACCGGCGAGGTGACCCTCGAGGATCGTGAAAACGATCTCGCAGAACCACCCGGCATCGAGCTCTGACGCCTTCCAGCGCCCTTCGCGGTAGTTGCGCACGATCTCGCTGTAAGCCTTCATCAGTTCGTCGCGCAGGCCCTGGGGCAGGTGCCCCAGGGCCTGCTGTGCGTCGAGCGTCACGTCAGGACGACTTCTTCTTCTGCTCGGCGGGCATCTTCGTGGCGATGTAGTTCTCGCCCTTCCAGACGACCTTGATCGCCTTGGTGTCAGCCGTGTCGAGCCAGCCGGTGCGGCTGGCGGCGGCGCGCAGCGCGGTGTCGGGGTGAGCAGGTGCACTCCACTCGGCAGCCTGGTAGGCAGCCAGGATGTGGCCGATGCCAACCTCGACGATGCCCATCATCTCGCCCAGGTAGTGGCACGCGATGAGGCTGCGCTCGTCGTTGTTCTTCGGCGCCTTCTCTGCGATGAAGGCCTCGAATGTGGGGTGCCCCTCCGGAGCAAAGTTGAGACCCCGCGGCACGGTGAAGTTCTTCTTGCCGCTGCTCTTGGACTTGCGCCGACGGGTCGGCGAAGCCGCGTCCGGCTCTCCGGTCTCATCGCCTACGGCGTCCTCGGCCTCGGGCGTCGCGGGCGGCACCACGTGCAGCCGCTCTACCGGCGCGGAGGAGGCGCTGTCGTCGTTGACCAGACCAAGGGAGCAGACGACGGCCTCGAAGGCCTTGCGCTGCACGCGCTCGGACGTGAAGGAGTTGACGAACTCGGCGATCTGCTGGCGGTTAGCCAGCAGGCGGTCGAAGTTGTCACTGTTCTCGAGGTTGTTCGGGTCGTGATCGGTCACGTGCACTCCTGGTGGAGTAGTAGTTTCCGCTTCAATCCCGGTTGTAGCAGAAGACACTCGGACCATCAGCGCCGTCGGTTCTTGCGCCCGACTGCTCGCTGAGTAGTGTTCAACGTGTCACTTCCACATGACCACGCGAGACCTCGGCCCGAAGCCTTCTGCTTGGACCGAGGTCTTTGCGGCTTCTAGGCCATGATATCGGCTGGTAACCACAGCCGTGTAGTTCTATCCACAGGCCGGGGTAGCCCGTTCGGGCTACCTGCGCATCATGCGTCCCACCAGATGACCCACGTCCCAGTGGTCCCATAGTGCCACGATGAATCTGTGGACGACACGCCGCACAAATTTCCTTGACACCCATGTCGGCGCGCTACGGACGACCGCCCCGGCGACCGCAGGGGCCACCGGGACGGACATTCAGGTGACACCCGAACCGGTACCCGGCTGCTCGCCGCCGACCACTCGATCGGGCGGCTACCTGAGTGCATCTCGTGGCACACCGGGCACAGCACCTGGCAAGGAACGGGGTGTTGTGCCGGTCGCCGTCCGGCCAGCGCAGCACCTCCAGCGGGGCCACGACGCTGGTCATGGCCGACTCGCGGACCTTTTGACGCGGGCCGCCAGCATGCTGGCCACGTCGTCGCGCCGGATGAGCACCCGGCGCCCGAGCTTACTGGCAGGCAGCGTGCCATCTGCGATTCGGCTGTCGACGGTGCTCACAGAGCAGCGAAGCAGCGCGGCGACCTCGGCGCGGGCCAGTTTGGTATCGGCATCTGGCATGGCATGGGGCCCCCTCAATCGGGTGCCCGGCCCAACTAGTCAGCGGCGGTGTGTCTTGTTGTGCTTGGTCATGCCAACGCTACGTCCGATCCGCCAGTGTTCGCGTGCTGCTAGCGAGACACGCAGTAGTGCGATCGGACCAGTCGTGTGCCTGCCTGTCGATAACCTTCACGCCATGGCTGTCAGGGGCATCGAGCCGACTCTCACGCGTGACTACATGTTCGTCCGCCTTCATGCTCCTGACCTTGAGCACATCGTCGACACGCTGCGGAAGGACTGCGAAGCCCGCGGACCTGAGGGCAGCGGCGGTGTCACGATCAAGGTCGAGGACAGGTACGTCGTTGACGAGGTGACTGATCTGCGTGCAATTTCGGGTGGGCGCGTCAAGCGAGTAACGATCTCGTGCCGCGCTGGGGTGCTGATTCTCGGGCCACGCGCATCTCGGCTGCAGATGGTTACCACGGATGACGAGCAGTCGCACGTGACCTTCAACCGGATCGACTCCGTGGTCTCACCGAGCCAGGAACGAAGCTTCTGGAGTGCTCCTGCGCGCGACTGGCTCGGTTTCCTGGCGATGATGATGCTCAACTCCCTGCTCTTGTCTGCCGTGATCAACTCGAGGCCGTCCTCGAGCAACGTGATTGCGGCCCTAGTGCTGCTGGAGGTCGCGTGTTTGACGGCAGCCGTAGTTGCGTTCACTACGGTGACCAGCAACAGGAGAGTCGTTCTCATGCAGCCGGACGAGAACTTTCTGCGGCGGCGGGCGCCCGAACTGGGCGTTGTAGTCAGCGCAGCCGCGTTGCTGCTCACGTGGCTTCTTCGCTGACTGGGCCTCGTCGGCGCTGGCGCGAGTTCCGGCGATTGTCCGCGCCGCCTGACAGGATCGTGGAGTGACCGACGAGACCTGGCGCCCGCTTGGCGTGGACACCGACGAGCGGGTAGCTGAGTACGACGCGCTGCACGATGGCGTACCGGCCTGGATGGAGTCGGCGTACTGGGCGTGGGTGCGCGTGTCGTTGACGGTTTTCGAGACCTACCGTGACGGGAGCGGGCGGGTTCCGATGCTGCGCGTGCTGCCCGCCGAGAGGATGTGTCAGCGACTTCGCATCCCGCTGCCCAACTTGCGCACCCCCAGCGTGGATCTATCGACCGGTAAGAAGCAACTTTCCACCGCCATGTCGGTGCTTCAGCAGCACGCAGCCCCACTGCAGATCGCCGACTACTTGCTGGCGCACGGCGAGGCAACAGAACCGGAGGCACTGGAAGGACTGCTGGACCGGTCGAAGTCCGCGTGGACGGTTGGCACCCGATCGGGACGCCCCGGACTGGTTCGCCGGGTGCCCGAAGGAGTGCAGACCGCCGCCGACGCCGTCATGCAGCGCCCGGGGCAGGCCGGTGTCCGGCTGGCCCGAGCGTGGGAAGAGCTGTACGGCTTGGACCCCAACCCCAGTGAGGCCTATCGCCTCGCGATCCTGGCCGTTGAGGACGCCGCCGTCCCGGAGGTGTCTCCGGCGAACGCCCGCGCCACACTAGGCACGGTGCTGGCGCAGATGGAGTCACAGGGCGACTGGTCGCTGCCCATGGACCGCGAGCACGACAACGCGCCGTCCAGGGATGTTGTGGTGGCCATGGCGCGGATGCTGTGGCACGGACAGCACGACCGTCACGGAGGGCAACCCAGCGCACCCGGCAACGTGTCAGAGGCCGAGGCGCGCGTCGCGGTCTCGCTGGCCGTGGCGCTCGTGGACTGGTTCAGCGCCGGACTGGTGAGCCGCAGCACCACATGAGGTCACCAGGTCTCTAGGTCCTCGCGGTAGCCCTCGGTGTCGTTGCCGCAGGCACTGCACACCCCGAACAGGTAGTCGCCGCCCTCTTCTGTTGGTGCCACATCGACCTGCGCACCGCAGCCAGCGGTGGTGCAAGTTGCCGAACCAGGCTCGTGCCCCGGGAATGTGGACCCCGTCATGATGCCCCCTCGATCGTTGGTGGGCGCCAGCCTATGGCCGGTCCGCTACCAGGTCGGCAGCGGAGACCTGATCGACGCACAGCGGCCCGCCCCCCTGTGATGGGGCGGGACGCTTGTTGGTTGCGCAGGTGTCCCTACTCCTCGTCCAGTACCTGCAGGACCAGTTGCGCCAGCGACTCGTCAATCTCGTAGTGCTTGTTGACCTTGGTGAAGGGCTTGTCTTTGACCCCGTGCGTGTTCTTCGCCGCGAAGCCGAACGACGACATCGACCCCGCGTAGATGTAGCCGTCGAGGCCCGAGCCGTTCTGGACCGTCTCGACCTCCACCTTCGGAGCGTGCTGGGCCATGACACTCAGCACGACCTTCGCGTTGGGCTTCAGCGCCGCGATGTAGCGCTTCATCTTCGGCTTGGTCCAGCCGCCCGGGTAGGCCGTCGTTACGGCTGGTCCGTCCTCGTCCAGCGCCGCGACCTCGGCGTCCACCAGTTCCTCGATGGATGAGTACCCGTAGGCGTATGCCAGGGCCAGCGCGACGTCGCCTGCCTCGTCTTCTGCTGTATCGAATTCAATGCTTTGCCTCATTCGTTATTCCTCTCTATGAATCACCTCCACCTCTTGGAGTGTGCATGTTAGAGAGACTAGTCGAAGTGAGTCACAGTGGCAACAGTGAGTCATTAATAACTACTAGTACTCACTAAGGTTATTCCGAGTACATGAAAGCGGCCTGCCACGTTGGTCTGCGGCAGGTCGCTTGGCGTGGGCCAGAGCAGTGGCGTCGGGGCTGCGCCATCGCGTCGAACCCTTACGCGCTCAACGGCAGCGGTGATGTGGCTGTGGTGCCAGCCCTTGGAGGTCTTGGTCGGGCGCTCACGCCTTCGGATTCCAGCAGCGCGGCCACTGGACGAGCCGACATGCCTTGCTCTGCGGCGAGGACGTAGATGCGATCTTCTACCTCGGTCGGGATCAGGCTCCTACGCCCGGTGTGCTTGCCCTCGCGGCGCAACTGCGCAGCCGGGTGCGCTTGCCGACTGTGCGGCACTCGAAGTCACCGAACAGGGCGAACTGCGCAAACGCAAACCAGCCCTCGGGCTCGCGGGTGTCGAATACCTGCTCCTACCAAGTAGATGTTCCAGCCGTCCCCACCATGATCGGGTCGTCCACCAACTGGAGCAGTCGCCACGCCTTGCGGAAGAGACGGTCCACGTGGCGCACCACCCCGACATCTGCACTCCGGCTGTCCATCAGGTCGGCAACGTTGGCAAAGCCGGGCCGCAGGTCGACATCCCCTGTGCCGGAGAGGGCAAAGTCCTCATGGAGCGTCAGGAGCTCCCAGTCCTTCGCCTTGCATGTCGCACGGATGCTGTCGGCCTGCTGGCGCATGGACAGGCGCTGCTCGACTTCGGGCGGTTGCGGTCGGCCTTGGAGACCCGCACGTAGCCCACAGCCCCGGACCAGCATCACGCCACCTTGGCGCAGGTCTCGGCCAGGAACGTGCGCTTGTCGGTGAGCATCTGGCGCCGGCCGTCAGCGGTCTGGCGTTGCTCGCGGCGGGCCTGGGTGCGCTCGGCCTTCCAAGCGCCGCCGCCCGTGCAGTCGGACGGGCGTACGCCCTCGCGCCCGACGACGCCACCGGTGAGCGCCGCGCCAGCGCCGCGGCGCAGCAGGTGCTCGCCGACCAGGGCTCGCCGGGACAGCAGGCACGGGTCCGGGTCACCTGCGAGTCGCCCGTCGGCGGCTGCCACGTCGGCACCGCGGTCATCACCGTCGAGGTCACGTCGCGGGTGACCCTGCCGTTCGCGCCGACGATCCTCGGCCGGGGCGCCGCGACGTTCGCCCTCGACGCCACGCACACGGTGCCCATCGGGCAGTACGTCGAGAGCGCACCCGAGTGAGCCGGCGAGCGGCTCGCGACGAGCGCGGCCAGGTGACCCTGCTGATCATCGGCTTCGCCGTCATCCTGCTGATGGCCGTCGTGGTCGTCATCGACGCGTCCGCGGCGTACCTCCGACGGCAGGGGCTCGACAACCTCGCCGACGGGGCCGCGCTCTACGGCGCCGACCTCGGCTCGTCGGGGATCTACGAGCAGGGCCTCGACGCCGACCGGCTGCTCCAGCAGGAGGCGGCGGTGGAGGCTGCGGTGCGGGAGTACCTCGGCCGTGCAGCCGCCGGGTCGACGTTCCCCGGCATCGAGGTCGCGGTCGACGTCGACCCGGTGGGGAGGTCGGTCACCGTCCGGCTGCGCGCTCCGCTCGAGCTGCCGCTGAGCATCCCCGGCGCGCCCGACTCCACCGTGGTCGGCGCCAGCAGCACGGCCGCGGTGACGATCCAGCCCGGGTGAGGGTCGACCCCCGAGCAGTTGGGGGACGTCGGCGTACTGTCCGAAGGCATGACACGGCTGGGGCGCTGGTGCGTGGTGGCACTGGCCGCCGGCCTGCTCGTCGTCGTGCCCCTGGCCGGGCGCTGGCTGCCCGCCGGCGAGGCCGACGCCGGCCCGACCGAGCTGCTCGAGCACGCGCGTGCGGGCGTCGACCAGCAGTGGTCGGGCACGGTCGAGACCGATGGTGCGCTGCAGCTCCCCGACGCCGACCGGTTCGGTGGCGTGTCCGCCCTCTTCGGCGAGCGCACCACGATGCGGGTGTGGTGGCGCGACACCGAGCACTGGCGCGTCGACCGGCTGCTGACCACCGGCGAGACCGACATCCGTCGAGACGGCGACACGACGCTGGAGTGGAGCTTCGAGCGGGCCGAGGCGACCTACAGCCGCGACCCCGCGATCCGGCTGCCTCGCCCGGGCGACCTGGTCCCGCCGGTGCTGGCCGACCGGCTGCTCCGCGGCGTGGGCGAGAAGGACGTGTCGCCGCTGCCCACCCGGCGACTCGCCGGCGAGACCGCAGCTGGGCTGCGCGTCACGCCACCGTCGGACCTGTCGAGCATCGACCACGTCGACCTCTGGACCGGGCAGGACTCCGACCTGCCCCTCCTCGTCGAGGTCTACGCCACGGGCGAGACCGCGCCGTCCTTCACCAGCGCCTTCACCGCGGTGTCGACCGAGCCGCCAGCAGACGACACGCTCGCCTTCGAGCCCACCGCCAGCACCGACGTCAGCGTCGAGGACGTCCTCGACATCGCCGACGCGGCCAACCAGTACGCACCCGTGCGACCGCCCGCCACCGCCGCCGGCCTCGCGCTGGGCCCGGCGTCCGACGGCGCGGTGGGGGTCTACGGCGAAGGCATGGCCCAGCTGATCGCCATCCCGCTGCGCGACCGCGAGGCGGGAGCCCTGCGTGACCAGCTGGCGCTGACCCCCGGCGTCGAGCAGGACGGGGAGCGGACCGTCGCCTCGGTCGGACCGCTCGGAGTGCTGCTGACCGGACGCGACGGTGACGGCGGCTGGCTGCTCGCCGGCACCCTCACGCGCGACGCCCTCGAACGTGCCGGGCGGGACGTGCTGGCCGGCTTCGTCTTCGTGGACGAGGCCGGATGAGCGCCGGCCGGGAAGGTGCCCCCAGCGTGATCCGCACCGAGGCCCTCACCAAGCGCTTCGGTCGGGTCACCGCCGTCGACGCCGTCGACCTCGAGGTGCGCGAGGGCGACGTCTATGGCTTCCTCGGCGCCAACGGGTCGGGCAAGACGACGACCGTGCGGATGCTGCTCGGGCTGGTGCTGGCCACCTCCGGCAGCATCGACGTGCTCGACGAGTCGATGCCCGGCTCCGCGAGGTCCGTGCTGCCGCGGGTCGGCGCGATGGTCGAGGGGCCGGGGTCCTACCCCCACCTGTCCGGGCGCGCCAACCTCGCGTCGTTCGACGCGACCGGTGCCGACGGCCAGCGGCGGACCCGCGGCCGGCGGATCGAGGAGGCCCTCGAGCGGGTCGGCCTGGCCAGCGTCGACAAGCGCCCGGTGCGGGCGTACTCCCTCGGCATGCGCCAGCGCCTCGGCCTGGCTGCCGCGATCCTGCGACGGCCCAGCCTGCTGGTGCTGGACGAGCCGACCAACGGCCTCGATCCGCAGGGCATCAACGAGATCCGGACCCTGTTGCTCGAGCTCAACCGCGAGGGCACGACGGTCTTCCTCTCCAGCCACCTGCTCGGCGAGATCGAGCAGATGTGTACGCGGGTCGGCGTGCTGGACGGTGGCCGACTGGTGCTCCAGGACCAGATGGACGCCCTGCGTGGGCCCACCGGCCGGACCGAGGTGCACACACCGGACCCGGAACAGGCCCGGAGGCTGCTCACGACGACGGCCGTCGAGATCGAGTCGACGGACGACGCGAGCGGGGCGCGGCTGCTGGTCCGCGGCCTCGAACCCGCCGACCTCAACGCGCGCCTGGTCGAGGGCGGCGTCCGCGTCACGCAGCTGAGCCCCGAGCGACGACGCCTCGAGGACGTGGTGCTCGCCGCCACGACGTCGGGGACCGACCGCTTCGGTCGCGACGGGGTGGACGCATGATCCGGGCCGAGCTCGCCAAGCTGCTGCGCAACCGGCGCACCTGGGGCACCATCGCGATCATCGATGCGTTGCCCACCCTGGTGGCCGTGCTGCTCGCCATCACCGACCTCGGCCCGCGACCCGGCACCGGGCCGGCGTTCCTGTCCGCGGTGCTCACCGACGGGACGCTCTTCCCGCTCGCCGCGCTCGCGATGGTGCTGCCGCTCTTCCTGCCGATCGCCGTGGCCCTCACGGCGGGGGAGGCCATCGCCGGCGAGGCCCAGCAGGGCACGCTCCGCTACCTGCTGATTCGCCCGGTCGGCCGGACGCGCCTGCTGGTGGCGAAGCTGGTGGCCGTCATGGCGTTCGTGGTGGTCACGGTGCTCGTCGTCGCCGTGACGTCGTACGTCGCCGGGGTGCTCCTGCTGGGCGACCAGACCGTCACGGTCACCGGCCCCACGACGAGCATCTCGGGGAGCCCCATGTCGACCCCGGAGCTGGTCGGGCGCACCGCTCTGGCGTTCGGCTACGCCATGCTGTGCATGCTCGGCGTGGCCGCCGTCGCGCTCTTCCTCTCGACCGTGGCCCGGTCGCCGCTGGGTGCGGCGATGGGCGCGATGACCCTCCTGGTCGCCTCGACGCTGCTGCTCACGCTCGACGCCGCCCAGGCGTTGCACCCCTACCTCCTGACCCGGCACTGGCTGGCCTTCGTGGACCTCTTCCGCGACCCGATCCGGTGGGACGACGTGGTGCGCGGGGTGCTGGTGCAGGGCGCGTACGTCGTCGTCTTCCTCGGCGCCGCGTGGGCGAGCTTCACGACGAAGGACATCACCGACTGAGGTCGGCGGCACAGACCTCGGGGCCGGGCTCGACCGGATCGCCGGCGCCGAGGGCCGACTCGACCATCGCGACCACGGCCGGCGTGCGAGGCACGTCGGGATGGCCCACCACCAGGTCGGGGCACACGCTCTGCACGGCGTAGTCGAGCGCACCCTCGAGCTCTCCCGAGGTCGGCGGCACGACCGTCTTGTCGTCCTCGGTCCACAGCGCCACCCAGCCCGGGCCCTCCGGGGTCTCGTCGCCGGCGTTGAGCTCACGGAGCAGGTCGGAGTCCGGGGCCAGCTGCTGACAGGCCTCCGGGCAGGTCTCCGAGCCGAACGACACGGCCAGGGCCGCGAGGTCGGTGCCGTGGTGCGGTGAGGAGAGGGTCACCGCGCGCCGGACGGTCGAGCCGCCACCGAGGTCGGCGACGTACAACCGCAGCACGACGCCTCCGGCGGAGTAGCCGACGATGTCGACCGACGGCTCCCCGGTCTCGTCCAGCACCGCGTCGACGGCCCGCCCCAGGTCCGCGGCCCGGACCTCCAGGTCGCCGGTCCCGGCCCCACGAGCCGGCACGATCGTGACGTCGCGCCCGGCCGACTCGAGGTCGGCGGCGAGCACCTCCAGCGCCGCGGTCGAGCCGCCGAACCCCGGCACCAGCAGCACCGGCCCGGGCTCGTCCTGCGCGACGGGCTCGACCGGCGGGCCACGGCGTACGACGACGGTGACCACGATGACCACCACGACGACGAGCGCGAGCACGACGGTCCCGATCACCAGTCGCCGACGCTGCGGGGACAGGGAGGGGAGCACGCGGGCAGCCACGCCAGCCAGTGTGCCCGTCGGGCCGTCCGGCCGGGTGACGATCGTCGCTCGGTCCCACCCCGCTGGATGAGCGAGGAAGGCCTACCGGCCGGTCGCCGGTAGCGTCGTCGTCATGACGGAGACCTGGCCCGGAACGGCCTACCCACTCGGCGCGACCTTCGACGGCAGCGGCACCAACTTCGCGCTGTTCAGCGAGGTCGCCGAGCGCGTCGAGCTGTGCCTGTTCGACCCCGACCCCGACCAGCCCGGAACCTTCGTCGAGACGAAGCTCGAGGTCACCGAGGTCGACGCCTACGTGTGGCACTGCTACATCCCCACCGTCCAGCCCGGCCAGCGCTACGGCTACCGCGTGCACGGCCCCTGGGACCCGACGAAGGGGCTGCGCTGCAACCCCAACAAGCTCCTGCTCGACCCCTACGCCAAGGCGACCGCCGGCGAGATCGACTGGGACCAGTCGCTGTTCGGCTACGACTTCGGCGACGAGGACAGCAGGAACGACGACGACTCGGCCTCGCACATGACGCACGGCGTCGTGATCAACCCGTTCTTCGACTGGGAGGGCGACCGCCGCCTCGCCATCCCCTACAACGAGTCCTTCATCTACGAGGCGCACGTCAAGGGCCTCACGCAGCTGCACCCCGACGTGCCCGAGGAGCAGCGCGGCACCTACGCCGGGCTCGCACACCCCTCGATCACCGCCCACCTCACCAAGCTCGGCGTGACCGCGATCGAGCTGATGCCGGTGCACCAGTTCGTCCAGGACTCCACGCTCCTCGACCAGGGGCTGCGCAACTACTGGGGCTACAACACCCTCGGCTTCTTCGCCCCGCACGCCGACTACGCCTCGAGCCAGCAGGGCCAGCAGGTCCAGGAGTTCAAGGCGATGGTGAAGGCGATGCACGCCGCCGGCATCGAGGTCATCCTCGACGTGGTCTACAACCACACCGCGGAGGGCAACCACCTCGGCCCGACGCTGAGCTTCAAGGGCATCGACAACCCGGCCTACTACCGGCTCGTCGAGGACGACCAGCGCTACTACATGGACTACACCGGCACCGGCAACAGCCTCAACGTCCGCCACCCGCACTCGGTGCAGCTGATCATGGACTCGCTGCGCTACTGGGTGACCGAGATGCACGTCGACGGCTTCCGCTTCGACCTCGCCGCGACCCTGGCCCGCGAGTTCTACGACGTCGACAAGCTCTCCACCTTCTTCGAGATGGTGCAGCAGGACCCGGTCGTCAGCCAGGTGAAGCTGATCGCCGAGCCCTGGGACATCGGCCCCGGCGGCTACCAGGTCGGCGGCTTCCCGCCCCAGTGGACCGAGTGGAACGGCGACTACCGCGACACCGTGCGCGACTTCTGGCGCGGCGAGCCCTCGCTGGGCGACTTCGCCTCGCGCCTCTCGGGATCCTCCGACCTCTACGAGCACTCCGGGCGCCGGCCCTTCGCCAGCATCAACTTCGTCACCGCCCACGACGGCTTCACCCTGCGCGACCTCGTGTCCTACAACGAGAAGCACAACGAGGCCAACGGCGAGGACAACAACGACGGCGAGAGCCACAACCGGTCGTGGAACCACGGCGTCGAGGGCCCGAGCGAGGACCCGGAGATCCTGGGCGCGCGGGCCCGCGAGCAGCGCAACTTCATCGCGACCCTGCTGCTCAGCCAGGGCGTGCCGATGCTGCTGCACGGCGACGAGCTCAGCCGCACCCAGGACGGCAACAACAACACCTACGCCCAGGACAGCGAGATCAGCTGGGTCCACTGGGACGACGCCGACAAGCCGCTCATCGAGTTCACCGCGGCCGTCGCCAAGCTGCGCGCCGACCACCCGACCTTCCACCGCAAGCGCTTCTTCACCGGCTCGACCGTGCGCACCGGCGACGGAGAGCGCCTCAACGACATCGTCTGGCTCGCGCTCGACGGCGAGCCGATGGCGGACGACGCGTGGGACGACGGGGCGAAGGCCATCGGGATGTACCTCAACGGCAACGGCATCGCCGGCAAGGACGCCCGGGGCGGCACCATCACCGACGCCCACTTCCTCCTCTACTTCAACGCGGACGGACCGGCCCAGGTGACGCTCCCCCCGGAGGAGTACGCCGCCGCGTGGGACGTCGTGATCGACACGGGCGGCAACGCCGACGCGGAGGCCACGCTGGCTGCCGGTGAGACCTTCGAGCTCACCACCCACACCCTCGTCGTCCTGCGCGAGCACACCGCTCCCGTCGAGAGCCCGGACCACTCGGTCGCGGCGTCGCTCGCGGCCAGGACCGGGACGGACGCCTGATGGCATCCTCGGACCAGCGGAGTCCCGACCAGCGGAGGCCGCACAGCACGTACCGGCTGCAGGTCAGCCAGGACTTCACCCTCCACGAGGCCGTGGGCGTGCTGCCGTACCTCCACGACCTCGGCGTCGACTGGGTCTACCTCTCGCCGCTCCTGGCCTCCGAGCCGGGGAGCACCCACGGCTACGACGTCGTCGCCTTCGACCACGTCGACCCCGAGCGCGGGGGAGAGGAGGGCCTGGCCGCCCTGTCGGCCGAGGCCCGCCGCCTCGGCATGGGCGTGCTCGTCGACATCGTGCCCAACCACGTCGGTGTCGCGACCCCGTCCGAGGACCCGTGGTGGTGGGACGTGCTGCGCCTCGGCCGCGCGTCCGAGCACGCCTCGGCCTTCGACGTCGACTGGGCCGCCGGCGACGGCCGCATCGTCATCCCCGTCATCGGGGACGACGACGAGGGCTCGATCCGCATCGAGAAGGGCGAGGTCCGCTACCACGACCAGCGCTTCCCGCTCGCGCCCGGCACCACGACGCTCGAGGAGCAGCACTACGAGCTCGTGCACTGGAAGGCGGCCGACGAGGACCTCAACTACCGCCGGTTCTTCGCGGTCAACACGCTCGCCGCCGTGCGCGTCGAGGACCCCGAGGTCTTCGCCGAGACGCACGTCGAGATCAAGCGGTGGTTCGACGAGGGGCTGGTCGACGGCCTGCGGGTCGACCACCCCGACGGCCTGCGCGACCCGAAGCGCTACCTCGACGACCTCGCCGCCCTGACCGGTGGTGCCTACGTGCTCGTCGAGAAGATCCTCGAGCCCGGCGAGGAGCTGCCTGCCGAGTGGGCGACCGCCGGCACGACCGGGTACGACGCCCTCGCGCTGATCGACCGGCTCCTGACCGACCCCGCCGGCGAGGCGCCGCTGACCGCGCTCGAGAACCGCCTGCGCCCCGAGCCCGTCGACTGGCCGCGAGTGGTCCACGACAACAAGCGCGCCGTCGCCGACGGGATCCTCCACTCCGAGGTCCTGCGGATCACCCGTGAGGTCGCGAAGGTGCAGGAGACCAAGCAGGACACCGAGCACGAGGGTGTCGACGAGGACGCCGTCGCCGACGCGATCGCCGAGCTCCTCGCCTGCTTCCCGGTCTACCGCTCCTACCTCCCCGAGGGTCGTGAGCACCTCGACCAGGCGTTCTTCGCCGCCCGCACCGCACGCCCCGACCTCGGGGCGACCTACGACGTCCTCGAGCCCGTGCTCAACGACGAGTGGAGCCAGCCGGCACGGCGCTTCCAGCAGACCTCCGGCATGGTGATGGCCAAGGGTGTCGAGGACTGCTCCTTCTACCGCTGGTCGCGGCTCACCTCGCTCAACGAGGTCGGCGCGGACCCGTCGATCTTCGCGATCGGCGTCGACGCCTTCCACGACGCGATGGCCGCGCGGCAGCGCGACTGGCCGGACGCGATGGTCACCCTCTCGACCCACGACACCAAGCGCGGCGAGGACGTTCGCGCCCGGATCACCGTGCTGGCCGAGGAGCCGCGCGAGTGGGAGGCGGCGCTCGACGAGCTGCTGCGGCTCGCGCCCGTGCCCGACCCGGGCTTCGGGTCGCTGCTGTGGCAGGCCGTCCTCGGGGCGTGGAGGCCCGACCACGAGCCCGACCTCCGCGAGCGTCTCCACGGATACGCCGAGAAGGCGATGCGCGAGGCCGGCGACCGGACGACGTGGACCGAGCCCGACGAGGCGTACGAGGCTGCGGTGCACGCTGCCGTCGACGCGGTCTTCGACTCCGAGGACGTGCGCGGGGTGCTGGTCGGACTGGGCGCGCGGATCGACGCGGCCGCGCAGGCGAACTCGCTCGCAGCCAAGCTGCTCGCCATCACGATCCCGGGCGTGCCCGACGTCTACCAGGGCAGCGAGCTGTGGGAGACCTCGCTCGTCGACCCCGACAACCGCCGACCGGTCGACTTCGCGCACCGTACGGCCGTGCTGGCCGGCACCGCCGAGGACGACGCGGCCGCCAAGCTGCACGTCACCTGCACCGCGCTCACCCTGCGCCGGGACCGGCCCGAGCTCTTCACCGGCTACACGCCCGTCGGTGCGACCGGCACCACCGCCGACCACGCCGTCGCCTACGACCGCGGCGGTGCGATCACGGTCGTCACCCGGCTCCCGGTCGGGCTCGCCACGGACGGCGGCTGGGGAGAGACGGTCCTCGACCTTCCCGACGGCACCTGGCACGACGTGCTCACCGGGCTCGACACCGACGGTCGGCTCGCCGACCTGCTCGCCGCCCATCCCGTCGCGCTCCTGGTGAGGAAGGACTGACATGGCCGTCCGGGCACCGCGGGGACCCTTCGACGTCTGGGCACCCCGTCCGCAGCGGGTGCGGCTGTTCTGCGACGACGAGGCGGGCGGGTCGGTCATCGAGATGCAGCGCGGCGACGACGGCTGGTGGACCCCTGCCGAGCCGCTGCCCCCGGCGGCCGAGCACGGCCACGTCGACTACGGCTACCTCCTCGACGACGACCCGGAGCCCCGACCCGACCCGCGGTCGCGGCGGCAGCCCGACGGCGTGCACGGGCTCTCCCGGCGGGAGCGGGCGACGTACGAGTGGCAGGACGCCGCCTGGACCGGGCGCCAGCTCGCCGGGTCGGTGATCTACGAGCTGCACCTCGGCACGTTCACCCCGGAGGGCACCCTCGACGCGGCGATCGGCAGGCTCGACCACCTCCTCGACATCGGCGTCGACCTCGTCGAGCTGATGCCGGTCAACGCCTTCAACGGCACGCACAACTGGGGCTACGACGGCGTCGGCTGGTACGCCGTCCACGAGGAGTACGGCGGCCCGGACGCCTACCGGCGCTTCGTCGACGCCTGCCACGCCAAGGGGCTCGGTGTCGTGCAGGACGTGGTGCACAACCACCTCGGTCCCTCGGGCAACTACCTGCCGCTGTTCGGGCCCTACCTCAAGGACGGCCGCAACACGTGGGGCGACCTGGTCAACCTCGACGGCGAGGGCTCGGCGGAGGTGCGCCGCTACCTGCTCGACAACGCGCGCATGTGGTTCGAGGAGCTCCACGTCGACGCGCTGCGGCTCGACGCGGTGCACGCCCTCAGCGACACCTCCGAGGTGCACCTGCTCGAGCAGATGGCCGTCGAGACGGCGACCCTGTCGGCCCAGGTCCGTCGGCCGCTCACCCTGATCGCCGAGTCCGACCTCAACGACACGCTCCTGGTGAAGCCGCGCGAGGCGGGTGGCTACGGGCTCGACGCCCAGTGGAGCGACGACTTCCACCACGCGGTCCACGTCGCGCTGAGCGGGGAGACGGCCGGCTACTACGCCGACTTCGAGCCGCTCGAGGCGCTGGCGAAGGTGTGCGAGCGAGGCTTCTTCCACGACGGGACGTGGTCGTCGTTCCGCGAGCGCGACCACGGCCAGCCCGTCGACACCGCGCGGATGCCCGCATGGCGCCTGGTCGTGACGAACCAGAACCACGACCAGATCGGCAACCGCGCGCGCGGCGACCGGCTGGCCGAGCACCTCGACGACGACCAGCTCGCCTGTGCGGCGCTGCTGACGCTCACCGCGCCCTTCACCCCGATGCTCTTCATGGGGGAGGAGTGGGCGGCCTCCTCGCCCTTCCAGTTCTTCACCTCCCACCCCGAGCCCGAGCTCGGCCGCGCGACGGCCGAGGGCCGGATCGCGGAGTTCGAGAAGATGGGCTGGGACCCGGCCGAGGTGCCCGACCCGCAGGACCCGGAGACCTTCCTGCGGTCCAAGCTCGACTGGAGCGAGCTCACCGAGGGCCGGCACGCCGTCGTCCTCGACTGCTACCGCCGCCTCGCCCGGTTGCGCCGCGACCTCGAGCAGCTGACCGACCCCGACTTCGCGACCGTCTCGTGCTCGGTCGACGGGCGACTGTTCACGATGCGACGCGGCGACCTGGTGGTCCTGGTCAACGCGGGCGAGACCGAGGTGAGCGTCGACGTCGACGCCCACGAGGTCCTCTTCGAGACGCCGTCCGGTGTCGAGCTCGACGACGGGCTCCTGACGATCCCGCCGCACGCGGGCGCCCTGCTGGGATAGCCGACAACTTTCTGCCGACCGCGCGAGTCTCCTTCGCGAACGGGCCCACAGGGCCCCAGTACGAGGGGGAACCCCGATGAACCGCACCACCGCCTGGGCAGCACTCGCCGGCCTCGCCGCGAGCTCGCTCGCCCTCACCGCGCCGGCACAGGCAGCGCCCGACCAGCCGTCGAGGAAGGCCGGGACCTACTCCGTCTCCGCCTCGGTCAACAAGACCACCGCGATCGGCAAGGAGACCGTCCTCAAGATCCGCGGCCGGGTCAGCCCGAAGGCCGCCGGGGAGAAGGTCATCCTCCAGCAGCGCGTCGACGGCAAGAAGAAGTGGAAGGCGACCGGCACGACGAAGGTCAAGGCCAACGGCACCTACAAGGTGACCGACGACCCGTCGACGCCCGGCACCCGCGAGTACCGCGTCGTCAAGCCGGCCTCGAACGGGTTCGGCCAGGGCGTGAGCAAGACCCTCGAGGTCGAGGTCTACGCGTGGCAGAAGCTGCTCTCCCGTCAGTCCGGCCCGCGGGTGAACCTCGACCCGACCGGCGTGACGATCGGCGCCGACTACTACGCCTACAGCCTGGCGACCGTCACGGCCGGCACGCCGTCCTCGGTCGAGTACACGCTGGGCCGCAAGTGCACCGACCTGCGCACGACGTACGCCCTCACGGACGCCTCGCCGACCGGCTCGAGCGGCCAGGTCGTGGTGACGGCCGACGGCGCCGTCAAGGCGAGCCACGCCCTCGCGGTCGGCACGATCATCGACGGCACGCTCGACATCTCCGACGTCTTCCGGCTCAAGCTCGACCTCACCACGAGCGCCAGCCCGGCCGCGATCGCGGCCGTCGCCAAGCCCGAGGTGCTCTGCACGCGCTGAGCCTCTGAGCCCCACCAGCCGACGTGGGCGTGATCCGGGTACAGGCCCCGGATCGCGCCCACGTTGTTACTATTTCGTAGACATATTGACGTCTTGTCAACAATTTCTGCGGAACGGGAGCACGGCATGCAGGACCAGCGGGGGCCGGACCCTGCTCCTAAACGCGACCTCACCCGGCGCAGCGTCACCCGGGGGATGGCCTGGAGCGTGCCCGTCATCACCGTCGCCACGGCGGCGCCGGCCTTCGCCGCGAGCTTCACCCAGACCTACGCCACGCCCGGCACCTTTGCCGTGACGATCCCCGCGGGCTACCGCACCGTCTTCTTCACCGTGGAGGGCGGCGGCGGAGGGGGCAGCGCGTCGTTCGCCGGCGGGGCAGGAGCGAGGGTCTCCGGGACGATCACGCTGCCCAGCAACCCGGCCGGGACGACGCTCACCGTCGTGGTCGGGGCTGGTGGCGGCGAGGGCAACGGACTCCTCGCGTCCGCCGGGCTCGGCGGCGCCGGCTACGGGGCCGGCGGTGACGGGGGTCGAGGCACCTCGATCATCGCCGGCGGAGGCGGCGGGGGCAGCGCGGTCCTGCTCGGAACAGCTCCGGTCGTGGCCGCGGGCGGCGGCGGCGGGAAGGGCGCGAACGCCGCCGACGGCTCGCCGTCGGTCAACGTCCCCGGCCTCGGCGGCACGTCCGCCAACCCGGCCGGCGCAGGAGGCGACGCCGTCGTCACGTACCCCACCCTCCTCGGCGGCACGACGTCGGTCGGGGGTGGAGGCGGCTCGGCAGGCTCGCCGACCGGCCCCACGACTCCCGGAGCCGCCGGTGCCGGCCCCGGCATCCTCGTCCCCGGCGGGCCCGGGGCAGCCGGTGGCGCCAACACCACGGGCCAGAACCGCGGCGGCAACGGCGCGGCGGGGGCCGCGAGGGCACGCGCGGGCTCGGGCGGTGGCGGTGGCGGCTACGCAGGGGGTGGCTCCGGAGGCACCCGCAGCGGCAGCTACCTCCTCAGCGGTGGAGTCACGACCGCGTTCGACCTCGGGGGTGCCGGCGGCGCCGGCTCCAGCTTCACCGCCGGCACGACAGGCGCCAGCGTGTCCGCGGTCACCGGACCGGTCGCTGCGAGCAACGGCGGCGCCGGCGCGGGCGCCGCGGGCCGTGGCGGCAACGGCTCCGTCGTCCTCCAGTTCTGACCCCGCCCGCCGACGCCGTACTGTTGGCTCTTGTGGCAGGCATCGACTACGACGCAGAGATCAAGCAGCTCCAGGCGACCATGAAGACGGTCGGCCAGGTGCTCAACCTCGACCGCATGCGCGGTGAGATCGCCGACCTCAGCGAGCAGGTCGCCGCACCCGACCTCTGGGACGACGTCGAGAGCGCCACGCGCGTCACCGGGCGCCTCTCGGCGCTGCAGGGCGAGATGGACCGCTACACCGGACTCGAGTCCCGCATCGAGGACCTCGGCCTGATGGTCGAGATGGCGCAGGAGGAGGGCGACGCCGACACGCTCGCCGACTCCGAGGCCGAGCTCAACCGAATCAAGAAGTCGGTCGAGTCCCTCGAGATCCGCACGCTGCTCTCCGGTGAGTACGACGAGCGCGAGGCGATCGTGACGATCCGTTCGGGCGCCGGCGGCGTCGACGCCGCCGACTTCGCCGAGATGCTGATGCGGATGTACACGCGCTGGGCCGAGCAGCACAAGTACGGCGTCGAGGTCTACGACGTCTCCTACGCCGAGGAGGCGGGCATCAAGTCCGCCGAGTTCGCGATCCACGCGCCCTACGCCTACGGCACGCTCTCCGTCGAGGCCGGCACCCACCGCCTGGTGCGGATCAGCCCGTTCGACAACCAGGGCCGCCGCCAGACGTCGTTCGCCGCCGTCGAGGTGGTGCCGGTCCTCGAGCAGACCGACGAGATCGAGGTCGACGAGAACGACCTCCGCGTCGACGTCTTCCGCTCCGGCGGTCCCGGCGGCCAGTCGGTCAACACGACCGACTCCGCGGTCCGCCTCACGCACCTGCCGACCGGCATCGTCGTGTCCTGCCAGAACGAGAAGTCGCAGCTGCAGAACAAGGCGTCCGCGATGGTCGTGCTCAAGGCCAAGCTGCTCGCCAAGGCCAAGGCCGAGGAGGCCGCGCTCAAGAAGGACCTCAAGGGCGACGTCCAGGCCAGCTGGGGCGACCAGATGCGCAACTACGTGCTGAACCCCTACCAGATCGTCAAGGACCTGCGGACCGGCCACGAGTCGGGCAACCCAAGCTCGGTCTTCGACGGAGACCTCGACGACTTCATGGAGGCCGGCATCCGCTGGCGCCGGGGTGCGGAGAAGGTCGACGCCTGACCCCTAGGGTTCGGGTCATGGGACTCTTCAGCAAGCCCGAGGTCATCGGCCCCGGAGGCACGAACGACGCCGACCGCTCCCGCATCGCCGGGCTCGAGCAGCGCGTCGCCCGGCTCGAGGCGCAGCTCGCGCAGCTGACGGCCGCGCCCACGGGAGCCGTGGCCGCGGCGGCGGTCACCGCCACCACCGACGACTGGACGGCCGAGGTCCGGCGGCTCGTCGCGGACGACAAGCTGATCCACGCGATCAAGCTCTACCGCGAGAAGACCGGCTGTGGCCTCCGGGAGGCCAAGGACGCCGTCGAGGCGATGCAGCGCTGAACCAGCTCCGGCGTCACGGCCCCCAGGGCAGGTGCAGGATCTCGTGGAGGGCGTCGGCCACGTCCTGCCGCGCGCTCTGCGGCATCGGGCGGTCGGCCCTCTCGACGGCGACCATGCCGGCCCGGTCGCCGTTCGCGGCGAGCCAGATGGCGTTGAACGGCTCGGGCCCGCCGGTGTCGTACGTCGCCAGGTGGACGCCGTTGGGCAGCGTCTCGAGCCGGACCTCCGCGGTCGTGCAGGCGCGGAGCATGTCCAGGACCAGGTCGACGTCGGCAGGGCCGCCGTCGGGGTCGTCGTACGTCGCGACCCGGTAGGACAACCCCCACGGCGATCCGCCCCCACCGCTGCTGGCGGTGGTCACGCCGTCGAGCTTGTCGTGCAGGCAGGTCAGGTTCGGGGAGGTGGTCGGTGCGCGCTTCGTCGGCGAGCGCCAACCGGCCAGGGCCCCCTCCAGGTCGATGCCGGTCCACTCAGGGAGCGGGCCCTTGGCCGCCGCCGGTGACACGGCGCGCGGCTCGGTCTCGGTCCAGCCGTCCCGGACACCGGCGACGAGCGCCTCGGCCACGCCGCGCACGGCGCTCTCCGGGGCGGCGCCCTCAGTGGTCGCCAGCTCGAGCTGCCCGACCCGCGTGCCCAACCGTGCGTACCAGAGGTCCGTCATGCGTGCGTTGCCGTCGTCGGGCAGGGCGAGGCGCCAGTGCAGCACGCTCGTCCCGTCGACCACCACGGTCCGGGGGGCGCCGAGGTCGTCGCACGCCGAGATCGCGTCGACCTGCGGCTGCCACGACGCATCGAGCGCGGCTGCGGACTCGAAGTCGATGATCTTCACGTCGGCGCTCGACTGCTGGGTGAAGGCGACCGTGTAGCCCTCCGTGGTCGCGCCGGCCATCGCGTCGAGGGGGTGGCACTCCGGCATGCTGAAGCTGCCGTTCATCCTGGGCTCCGACGTCCACCCGTGGATCCATCCGTCGGTGGCCTCGTCCATCGCGGCCGCGTCGAGACGAGCCGAGCCGCCGTTCGCGGCGACCCCGTCCTCCGGGGACAGGACCCGGGGGAGGGTCAGCCCGCCGCCCACCACGACGAGCGCGGCGAGCGCGACGACACCGACGCGCGCACGACGTCGCTTCCGCACGGTCGCCATCGCGGCGGAGGCGCCGGGGGAGGGGGAGTGGGCCAGGTCGCGGGCGAGCGCGTCGAAGGCGCGGTCGAGGGCCGGGTCGATCTGGTCGAGGTCAGGCATGGGTGTGGGCTCCGTTCGGCTCGTCGGCCGGATGGTCGGTGAGGAGGAGGGCGAGCGCGGCGCGACCGCGGGACAGCCGGGCCTTGACGGTCCCGACCGGGCAGTGCTCGATCCGGGCGACCTCGTCGACGGGGAGGTCGGCCAGGTGGTGCAGCACGACCGCACGTCGTTGCGCCTCGGGGATCCGGAGCAGCGCCTGCACCAGCGCCGTCGACGTCTCGTCGGGAGGGGGTGCGTGCGCCTCGGTGCGGTTGCGCGAGAGCCAGGCCGCGGCGACCTTCGTACGACGCCAGCGGCTGACGGAGAGCCGGGTCGCGACCTGGCGCACCCACGCGGCGGGCTGGTCGTAGCGCGCGACCTTGCCCCAGTGCTGCCACGCCTTGACGTAGGCCTCCTGCGCGAGCTCCTCGGCCACGCCGCGGTCGCCGGTGAGGGCGTACGTCACCGCGAGCGTGCGCGACCACGTGGCCTCGTAGAAGTCCGCGAAGTCGCCCTCGGGCCCGTCCCGCATCTGCTTCCCCCGTCGAGCTGCTCGTCAGGGCACCCCTGTCAGGCGCCGTCACCCACCCAACACGCTCGTCGCGGCCGCCGGGTTGCACCGCGGCGCGGGTTTCCGATTCCCGTGCACCCCTCACGTAGCCTCGATGCGTGATTCGCTTCGAGAAGGTCACCAAGACCTATCCCGGCCACCCCCACGCAGCCCTCGACAACATCTCCGTCGACGTCGAGAAGGGGGAGTTCGTCTTCCTCGTGGGCTCCTCGGGTTCCGGCAAGTCGACCTTCCTGCGCCTCGTGCTGCGTGAGTACCGGCCCACGACCGGGAAGGTCTACGTCGCCGGCAAGGAGATCAACCGGCTGGCCGGCTGGAAGGTGCCGCGGCTGCGGCGCGACATCGGCACCGTCTTCCAGGACTTCCGGCTGCTGCCCAACAAGACGGTCACGGAGAACGTCGCCTTCGCGCTCCAGGTCATCGGCAAGTCGCGCAAGGAGATCAAGGACGTCGTCCCGGAGACCCTCGAGCTGGTCGGCCTCGGCGGCAAGGGGGACCGGATGCCCGACGAGCTCTCCGGTGGTGAGCAGCAGCGCGTCGCCGTGGCGCGCGCCTTCGTCAACCGGCCGATGATCCTGATCGCCGACGAGCCGACCGGAAACCTCGACCCGACCACGTCGGTCGGCATCATGAAGCTCCTCGACCGGATCAACCGCACCGGTACGACCGTGGTGATGGCCACGCACGACTCCGGCATCGTCGACCAGATGCGCAAGCGCGTCATCGAGCTCGAGAACGGCCACGTCGTGCGCGACCAGGCGCAGGGCGTCTACGGCCACCAGAACTGACGCACCACCGACTTCCCCAGATCGAGAGCCCCCACTCCATGCAGCTTCGTTACGTCTTCTCCGAGCTCGGCCAGGGCCTGCGGCGCAACCTGTCCATGCACCTCGCCGTCGTGCTCACCCTCTTCGTCTCCCTCACGCTCGTCGGGCTCGGCCTGATGTTCCAGCAGCAGGCGACCAGGGCGGCCGAGCAGTGGGGCAACCAGCTCCAGATCACCGTGTTCCTGTGCCGCAACGGCGACAGCAACCCGACGTGCCCCAACGCGGTCACCGACGCGCAGAAGACCGCGATCGAGCAGGTCGTGCAGGACAACCCCGAGGTGAAGGACTTCCACTTCGAGTCCAGCGAGACCGCCCTGGAGAAGGCCAAGGAGCTCTACGACGAGAGCATCTTCTCGGGCGACAACCCGGTGCTGACCGCCGACGACATGCCGCAGACGGTGTGGATCACCCTCAACGACCCCGAGCAGTACGAGGGCATCACGAGTGCCGTCCAGGGCCTCGACGGGGTCTCACGCGTGCAGGACCTGCGCCAGATCATCTCCCCGATCCTCGGCGCCCTGAACCTGCTGAAGCTGGTCGCGCTGGTGACGGCCGGCGTGCTGGTCCTCGCCGCACTGCTCCTCGTCGCCAACACGATCCGGCTCGCCGCCTTCGCCCGTCGTCGCGAGATCGGGATCATGCGGCTGGTCGGCGCCTCGACGCTCTACATCGCCCTGCCCTTCCTGCTGGAGGCCCTCGTCACGGCGGTGCTGGGCGTCACGCTGGCCGGCGGCGCGCTCGCAGCCGTCCAGCAGTTCGGCATCGAGGGCCGGGGGGACGACACGTTGAAGTTCATCCCGTGGATCGGGTGGGCGGAGTTCCGGCTGGCCCTGGGTGCGATCGCGATCCTCGGACCGCTGCTGACGTTGCTCCCGACACTCGTGTTGACGCGCAAATACCTCAAAGTCTGATCGCCGCGGGTTAGCGTCGTCTCGCCTGCCCGCGACTCGGCTCTGGGAAGGCACCCTTCCCCGCTTCCCCAACGCAAAGGCTTCCCCCGGTGCGTCCTCTTCCCCGTACCACTCTGCCCCGTGCCGCCCAACGCCGCGTGGCCGCGGCACTCGTCGCGGTCCTGGCCCTGAGCGTCACCGCAGCCCACGCCGACGACCTCAAGGACAAGAAGGACAAGGTCGAGCAGCAGCTCGACGGCGCCCACGAGGACCTCGACGAGTCCAGCTCGCAGCTGAGCAAGGCCACCGCCCGCCTCGACGCCGCCAAGTCGCAGCTCACCACCGCCAAGGCCGAGCTCGCCACCGCGCGCGGCAAGGTCGAGGTGGCGCAGGAACGTGACGCCGCGATGCAGGTCGAGCTCGCCACCGCCGAGCAGGAGCTGGCCGACGCCGAGGCGGCGCTGGTCCAGGGAACGGCCGACCGCGAGACACAGCGCGAGAAGGTGGCCAGCACGGTCGCCGACATGTACTCGGAGGGCGACCCCGAGCTGATCGCCTTCTCCTCGCTCCTCGACGCGGAGTCGACCGAGGAGCTGACCCGACGCAACGGCGTACGGGACGTGATCGTCGGCCAGGAGGCACGGGCGTACGACGAGCTGAAGGCCGCCGAGGTGCTCCTCGAGGTCACCGAGCAGCAGGTCTCCGACGCCCGTGACGACGTCGCGGCCCAGCGCGAGGCCGCCGCCGAGCACCTCACCCTGATGCAGCAGCTCGAGGCCGAGCAGCAGCAGGCG
Organism: Nocardioides oleivorans; assembly: GCF_004137255.1. Lineage (NCBI taxonomy): Bacteria > Bacillati > Actinomycetota > Actinomycetes > Propionibacteriales > Nocardioidaceae > Nocardioides > Nocardioides oleivorans. The sequence continues at coordinate 2,673,385 of NZ_SDWT01000001.1, forward strand.
AAGGACGCGGTGGTCTCCCTCGTCGTCGAGCGTCGCGACGCGCGCGTCGAGGCGCGCGCGGCCCGGGCCGAGGACGTCGCCAAGATCAAGAAGCTCGAGAAGGAGCAGAAGGCCCTCGAGGAGAAGCTGCGCCAGCGGGCGCTGGCCGCGCTGCGGCGCGAGCGCGCCGCCGGCCGCTCGACGGCGACCGGCCCGACCGCCGGCGCCCTCCTGCACCCGGTCGACGGCTACGTCACCTCGCCCTTCGGCTACCGCGAGCACCCGATCTACCACTACTGGGGCCTGCACGACGGCGTGGACTTCGGCGGCGGCTGCGGCACCCCGGAGCGCGCCGCGGCGCCGGGCAAGGTCGTGGCGTCCTACTGGAGCGACGTCTACGGCAACCGCCTGGTCATCGACCTCGGCGTGATCGCGGGCCGTGGCGTCTCGATCATCTACAACCACGCCGAGCGCTACCTCGTCGGCGTCGGCGACGTGGTCCAGGCGGGCCAGGTCGTCGGCTACGAGGGCTCGACCGGTTGGTCCACCGGCTGCCACCTCCACTTCACCGTGATGGAGAACGGCACCGCCGTCGACCCGATGAAGTACTTCTGATTCCGATTGGACACCGCCTGAGAGAATAGTGGGATGCCGAAGGAGCAGGGCCAGAAGATGGTCGCGCAGAACAAGAAGGCGCGACACGACTACCACATCGAGGACACGTGGGAGGCCGGCCTCGTCCTGATGGGGACCGAGGTGAAGTCCCTGCGCCAGGGCCGCGCATCGCTCGTCGACGGCTTCGCCGAGATCGAGAACGGCGAGGCCTACCTGCTCGGCGTCCACATCCCCGAGTACAGCCAGGGCACGTGGACCAACCACGCCGCCCGCCGGCGCCGCAAGCTGCTGCTCAACCGGTCCGAGATCGACAAGATCGAGCGCAAGATCACCGACAAGGGCTACACGATCGTGCCGCTGTCGCTCTACTTCAAGGACGGCCGCGCCAAGGTCGAGATCGCGCTCGCGAAGGGCAAGAAGTCCTACGACAAGCGACACACCCTGGCCGAGCGCACGGCCAACCGCGAGAAGGTCGAGGCCGTGCAGCGCAGGCTCAAGGGCCACCGGGACTGAGGCTCGGTGACCGAGGCGGCGACCGACCCCGTTCCCTTCGCCGCGCAGCTGGGGCTGCCCGGCCTGCAGGACCTGCACACCCACTTCCTGCCGCCACGGGTGATGGCGAAGGTGCGCGCCCAGTTCGACTCGGCCGGCCCGCTGATCGGCCGCCCGTGGCCGTTGCGCTACCGCGACGAGGACGACGTGCTGGTCGAGACCCTCCGCTCCTTCGGCGTCCGCCGCTTCACCGCCCTGCCCTACGCCCACAAGCCCGACATGGCCGAGTTCCTCAACGGCTGGGCCGCCGACTTCGCGGAGCGGGTGCCCGAGGCGGCGGTCTGCGGCACCTTCTTCCCCGAGCCCGGCGTGACGGCGTACGTCACCTCCCGCACCGAGACCGTGGAGGTCTGGAAGGTGCACGTGCAGGTCGGGGCCTTCACGGTCACCGACCCCGCGCTCGACGACGCCTGGGGCGTGATCGCGGAGGCCGGCACCCCGGTCGTGCTGCACGCGGGCAGCGGACCGGTCGCCACCGAGCACACCGGCCCCGATCCGGTCGCCGCCCTGCTGGCCCGGCACCCGCGGCTGCGGCTGGTGGTCGCGCACGCCGGCGCCCCGGAGTACGCCGACTTCCTCCGGCTCGCCGAGGACCACGAGCGGGTCGCGCTCGACACGACGATGGCGTTCACGCCGTTCTTCGAGGAGATGGGCGGTGCCTATCCGCCGGAGCTGCTGCCGCGGCTGCGCGACCTCGGGCTGGCGGGCCGGGTCCACCTGGGCAGCGACTTCCCGAACATCCCCTACGCCTACGGCGAGCAGCTCGCGGGCCTCGCCGCGCTCGACCTCGGCGACGACTGGCTGCGCGCCGTCTGCTGGCACAACACCGCAGCACTCCTGGACTGACGCCGGTGTTCGGAGAAGTCCCGGTGCTCCCGGTCGTCGTGCCACTCGGCGCAGCCGTCTGCCTGCTGCTGGTGTGGCGGCTGCGCTCGCGGGGATCGTTCTCCTGGCCGCGCGCCACCGTTGCGCTCGCCCTCGGGGTCTACGCCGCGGGCATCGTCGCGAACACCGTCTTCCCGATCTTCCGCGACAAGCCGGCCCGGACCGCCGAGTGGGACACCTACCTCGCGCTGACGCCCGTCGCCGGCTACGGCGTCGCCGACGCCGTCACGAACGTCGTCGTCTTCACGCCGCTGGGGATGCTGGTGGCGCTGGTCCTCGCGCGGCCGAGCTGGTGGCGGGTGGTCGCCGTCGCGGCCGCGGTGAGCCTGGGCATCGAGGTCACCCAGTACGTCACCGCGCTCACCCTCGGCGGCGGTCACGTCGCCGACCTCAACGACCTGCTCTTCAACGTCGTCGGGGGAGCGCTGGGCCACGGCCTGCTCGCCGCCGTGACCCGGGTACCCGCGGTCGCCCGACTCGTCGACCTGTTCCGCTGGCGCTGACGCCGACCCCCATGCCGACCCCCGTGCCACCCCGCGCGGGTCTTTACTTCGCGGCGGCGGACGGGGAAGGTAAAAGGAAAGTTCGACGTCGCCGACCCCTTGACGACGATAAGTAAGTGCGATGAACTAACTAATGTGACCTCGCACACCCCAGTCGGACGCCAGCTGCGACCGCAGGGCAAGCTCCTCCAGGAGGACGCCCGGCGGCACCACCGCTCGCTGCTCCTGCAGCAGCTCTTCCGCGAGGGCCCCGCGAGCCGGGCGGACCTCGCCCGGGCCAGCGGACTGACCCGGGTGACCGTGTCCGACCTGGTCGGCGAGATGCTCGCCGACGGGTTCGTGACCGAGCTCGGCGCCCCAGCGGGCAGCCGGGTGGGCAAGCCGCCCACGCTGGTCGGCCTGGCGGCGGACTCGCACCACATCATCGGCCTCGACCTGTCCGAGACCGACCGGATGTCGGGTGCCGTGGTCAACCTCGCCGGCACCGTCCTGGCCCGCCACGAGGTGCACGTCGACGGGGCGGAGGGGGAGCAGGCGGTCGAGCTCGTTCAGCGGCTCACCTCCGAGCTGGTGGCGATGACCGAGCGCCCGGTCCTGGGCATCGGCGTCGGCAGCCCCGGCATCGTCGACACCGCGGGGACCGTGATCGACGCGCCCAACCTTGCCTGGCAGGACACCCCGCTGTCCGCCCGCCTGGCCGAGGCCTTCGACGTCCCGGTCTACGTCGCCAACGACGCCAACACCGCGGTCCTGGGCGAGCACACCTTCGGCGAGTCCGGCGACGGCGGCCTCATGGTGCTGCGCGTCGGCACCGGTGTGGGTGCCGGCTTCGTGCTCGGCGGCTCCCTCCTGCACGGTCACCTCGGTGCCGCCGGCGAGATCGGGCACGTCGTGGTCGACGTCGCCGGCGAGCTGTGCGCCTGCGGGCGCACCGGCTGCCTGGAGACCCTCCTGTCGGCGCCGCGCCTCCGGCGCCGCGTCGGAGAGCCCGGCGTGGACGCCCCCGCCGTGCTCTCCGACGTCGGGACGAGGCTGGGAGAGGTGCTGGCGCCGATCGTCGCCGCCCTCAACCTGCACGAGATCGTGCTGAGCGGCCCCGCGGAGCTGCTCGACGGTCCGCTGCTCGACGCAGCCGACCGGGCCATCCGCGAGCGGACGATGCCGATCAGCTCCACGGGGCTGGCCGTCCGCACCTCCAAGCTCGGGGAGGACGTGGTGGTCGTGGGAGCGGCCGTGCTCGTCCTCTCCGCAGAGCTGGGCGTCTCGTGACGTCCCGGATGCCCAGAGAGAACACATCGATGAGAGGGAACACTGTGGTGCGCATCAAGAAGTCATTGACCGGAGTGGCAGTCGCCGCACTCGCGCTGACCACGCTGGCCGCGTGCGGCAGCGACGACAGCAGCTCGTCGAGCGAGGACGGCGGTCCCGAGAGCGCGGACATCCGGGTCTGGCTCAACGGCACGGACACTCCGCAGGAGGCCCGCGACTGGCTGAAGAAGACGTTCGAGGACGAGAACCCCGGCTCCACGCTCACCATCGAGCAGCAGGAGTGGGACGGCCTGGTCGAGAAGCTGACCACCTCGCTGTCCAGCGAGTCCGAGACGCCCGACGTGGTCGAGATCGGCAACACCCAGGCCCCGACCTTCACCTCGGCCGGCGCCTTCGCGGACCTGACCGGTGACCTCGCCGACTTCGGCGGCGACGACCTGCTGCCCGGCTTCGTCGAGGGCGCGACGGTGGACGGCAAGACCTACGCCGTTCCCTACTACGCCGGGTCGAAGTACATCTTCTACCGCAAGGACCTCCTCAAGGACGCCGGTCTCGAGGTGCCCACCACGCTCGACGAGTTCGTCGACACGGCCGTCAAGCTCAAGGAGGCCAACCCCAAGCCGGCCAACTTCTCCGGCTTCTGGTTCCCCGGCCAGGACTGGCGCAACGGTGCCGCTTTCATCTGGGCAGCGGGCGGTGATCTCGCGGTCGACGACGGCGGCACCTGGTCCGGCGATCTGACCGCGGACGGCTCGATCGCCGGCCTCGAGATGGCCCAGAAGCTGTTCACCGACGCCTCGGGCGCCCCCAAGGACGGCAACGAGGCCGACCCGTGGACCCCGTTCTGCGCCGGCGAGGTCGGCATGATGTCGACGCCGGGCTGGGTCAAGGGCCTGATCGAGGCCGAGGACACGGGCTGCCCCGACACCTTCGCCAAGGACATGGGCGTCTTCGCGCTCCCCGGCAACGACGGCTCGCCCGCCCCGGTGCTGCTCGGCGGCTCCGACCTCGCGATCGCCGCGAAGTCGGCCAACCAGGACCTCGCCCAGAAGGCGATCGCCCTCATGCTGAGCGACGACTACCAGACGATCATGGCCAAGGCCGGCCTCACGCCTGCCAAGGTCTCGCTCGCCTCCGAGCTCGGTGACGACGAGTACGCCGCCGCCACCATCGAGGCCGCGTCCAACGCCAAGCTCACCCCGGCCGCGCCGGGCTGGGCCACCGTCGAGGGCTCCCGGGTCCTCGAGGACCTCTTCAGCGCCATCGCCCAGGGCGGCGACGTCGAGGAGCTGGCCGGCAAGGCCGACGAGCAGATGGACGGCCAGCTGAACGGCTGACCCGGTCCACCCGAACCGGCACCGGCGGGGGCGGCACGATCGCCGCCCCCGCCGCTGCGCGCCCACACCACGTCCGCATGCCACGAGAGGAGCAGAGTCATGAGTGAGCGCACCGACCGCACCCGCGCCGCGTCCCTGCCGTACCTCCTCATCACCCCGGCGGTGCTCGCCCTGTGCCTCGCGCTCGGCTACCCGCTGGTCCGCCAGGTGATGCTGTCCTTCCAGGAGTTCGGCCTCGCCCAGCAGTTCGGCACCCCACCGGAGTGGGTCGGGCTCCAGAACTACCGCGACCTGGTGACCGACGCCTACCTGTGGAAGGTCACCCTCCGCACCATCGTCTTCTGCCTGGTCAACGCGGCCGTCACGATGCTCATCGGCGTCGGTCTCGCGCTGGTCATGCGCGCGATGTCGAAGGGCGTACGCCTGCTGGCCCAGACCGGGCTGCTGCTCGCCTGGGCGATGCCCGTGGTCGCCTCGCTCACCGTGTGGCAGTGGCTCTTCGACACCCAGTACGGCGTCGTCAACTACCTGCTCACCGCGCTCGGCGGCGACTTCGAGGGGCACGGCTGGCTGCTGCGGCCGCTCTCCTTCTACTTCGTCGCGACCGTGATCATCGTCTGGATGAGCGTGCCTTTCGTCGCCTTCACGGTGTACGCCGCCCTGACCCAGGTGCCCGAGGAGCTGATGGAGGCCGCCGAGATCGACGGCGCCGGGATGGGCGAGCGACTGCGCTACGTCATCATCCCGAGCATCCGACCGGTGCTGATGGTGGTCGGCCTGCTCCAGGTCATCTGGGACCTGAGGGTCTTCGCCCAGATCTACATCCTCCAGAAGGCCGGCGGCAGCGCCAGCGAGACCAACCTCCTCGGCACCTACATCTACCGCCTCGGCATCGGCGGCGGTGACTTCGGCACGTCCGCAGCGGTCGCGATCTTCATGCTCGCGCTGACCGTCGTCCTGACCGCCCCCTACGTCCGGTCGATGATCCGGCAGGAGAGGACCCAGGCCTGATGTCCCGCACCACGACCCGCCCCACCCGGTGGCTGGCCAACGCCGTCGGCCTGATCACCTTCGTGGTCGCCGCCTTCCCGGTCTACTGGATGGTCAACAGCTCCTTCCTCGACCGCAACGAGATCCGCAACCCGGTGCCGACCTGGGTGCCCTTCGGCGGCGACCTCGACAACTTCCGCACCGTCTTCGAGACCGACCAGTTCGTCAACGCGCTGAAGATGAGCCTGATGGTCACCGGCCTCACGATCGTCGTCTCGCTCGCCTTCGCGTTCGTCGCCGCGGTCGCGGTCTCGCGCTTCCGGTTCAAGGGCAGGATGTCGTTCATCGTCACGTTGCTCGTGATCCAGATGATCCCGGTCGAGGGACTCTTCATCTCCCAGTACAAGATGCTGGAGACGATGGAGCTGCTCAACACCGTGGTCGGCCTGACGATCGTGTACGTCGCCGGCGTGCTGCCCTTCACGATCTGGACCCTGCGTGGCTTCGTCGCCGGTGTGCCCTACGAGCTCGAGGAGGCGGCCATGATGGACGGCTGCACCCGCATCCAGGCCTTCTTCCGGGTCACCTTCCCCCTGCTCGCGCCGGGGCTCGTCGCGACCGGGGTGTTCGGCTTCATCCAGGCGTGGAACGAGTTCACCCTCGCGCTGGTCGTGATGACGCGCGAGGAGAAGCGCACGCTCCCGCTGTGGCTGTCGACCTTCACCGACGTCAACAGCGGCACCGACTGGGGCGGCATCATGGCGGGCTCGACGCTCATCGCGGTCCCGGTCATCATCTTCTTCCTCATCGTCCAGGGCCGGATGGTCAGCGGCCTCACCGCCGGGGCGGTGAAGGGGTGATGACCGAGACGACGACGTACGACGTCCGCACCCTCGCCCTGCAGGTGCAGCTGCCCGGCTTCCACGGGACGGCGCTGCCCGACGACTACCGCGCGCTGCTGGCCGAGGGGCTCGGCGGGATCTGCTACTTCGGCAGCAACACCGCCGGCGGTCCGGACAGCACCAGGGCCCTGAGCGCCGCGATCGCCGCGGCCAACCCCCTCGCCGTCATCGCCGTCGACGAGGAGGGTGGCGACGTCAGCCGCCTCCACACGCTCGAGCCGAGCCCGGTGCTCGGCGCGGCGGCCCTCGGGGGCGCGAGCGACCTCCGGCTGACCGAGGCCGTCGGTCGCTGGATCGGCCACGAGCTCGCGGACGTCGGGATCACCCTCGACCTCGCGCCCGTCGCGGACGTCAACTGCAACCCCGCCAACCCGGTCATCGGCACCCGGAGCTTCGGCACCCGGGCCGACGACGTGGCCGCCCACGTGTCGGCCTGGACCCGCGGGCTCCAGGCCACGGGGGTCTGCGCCTGCGCGAAGCACTTCCCCGGCCACGGCGACACCGCCACCGACAGCCACCTCGCGCTGCCGCGGATCGACGTCGACGCCGCGACGCTCGCCGCCCGTGAGCTCGTGCCCTTCGCCGGCGTCGTGCAGGCCGGCATCGCCTCGGTCATGACCTCGCACATCGTCGTGCCCGCCATCGACCCCGACCGGCCGGCGACCCTGAGCCCGGCCGTGCTGCGTCTGCTGCGCGAGGACCTCGGCTTCGACGGGGTGATCGTCAGCGACGCCCTCGACATGGCCGGCGCCTCCGCCGAGACCGGCATCCCGGAGGCCGCCGTGCTCGCGCTCGCCGCGGGCTGCGACCTGCTCTGCATCGGTCCCGACAAGCCGGCCCCGCTCGTCGAGGAGATCCGCGAAGCCGTGGTCCGGGCGGTCGACGACGGCCGGCTGCCGCTCGAGCGCCTGGCCGAGGCTGCGGCCCGCGTGCGGGTGCTCAGCGTCCTCGCCTCCGAGGTCGACCTCGCCGTGCCGGACGAGCGCTGGCAGGCCGAGGCCGCCGCCTTCGCCATGACCGTCGACGGCGAGCTGCCCGACCTCACCGGCGCCGAGGTGGTCAGCGTCGACACGGTCGCCAACATCGCCGTGGGCGAGGTCGCCTGGGGCATCACACCGGACCACCGGGTCGACCCGGAGGCGCCGGCCGTGCCCGACGGCGTGCCCCTCGTCGTGCAGGTGCGCGACGCCGGGCGTCGCCCCGAGCTGCTGGCCTTCCTGCGCTCGCTGGCCGAGGCGGGACGCACCGCCGTGGTCGTGGAGTGGGGCTGGCCGGCGGCGTACGACGTCGGGCTTGCGAGAATCAGCACGCGCGGCTCGTCGGCACCCGGCGTCGCCGCGGTGACCGAGCTGTTGCGAGAGGCAGGGTGGACGCGGTGAGGCCCGCACTGGCAGGGACGCGATCGGTCGGTCTCGACATCGGCGGGACCAAGACCCACGGCGTGGTGCTCGGCGAGGACGGCGAGATCGTCGCCCAGGCCCGCAAGTCCACGCGGTCCGGCGCCGAGGGCGTCGTCGAGAGTGCGGCGCGCGTGTTCGAGGCCCTGACCAAGGAGATCGGCGAGCCACTGATCTGCCGCGTCGGCGTCGGGGTGCCCGGGCTGGTCGACACCGAGCGCGGGACCCTGCGCCACGCGGTGAACCTCGGCGTCAATGGCGACGACCTGCCGCTGCGCGACCTGCTCGCCACGCGGCTCGGGGTGCCGGTGGCGGTGGAGAACGACGTCAACGTGGCCGCGCTCGCCGCCCGCGCCCTGGTCGAGGCCGACGACGTCGTCTACCTCAGCGTCGGCACCGGACTGGCCGCCGGACTGGTGATCGACGGACGGCTCCGACGAGGCGAGCACGGCGCGGCCGGCGAGATCGGCCACCTGCCCATCGACCCCACCGGCACCGAGTGCGGCTGCGGCCAGGTCGGCTGCCTGGAGACGATCGCGTCGGGCCGTGCGCTCGCGCGCGCCTGGCCCACCCCGGACGGCCCACCGGCGGCCGACCTCTTCGCTGCCGCCGCCGACGGCGACGTGAAGGCGATCGCCGTGCGCGACCGGTTCTGCTGGGGCGTCGCGTGCGCGATCCGTGCCCTCGGCCTCACCATCGATCCCGAGCGCATCGTGCTCGGCGGTGGGGTCAGCGAGGTCGGCGAGCCCCTGAGGGTGGAGGTGGTCCGCCAGCTACGGTCGCTGGGGGAGGGGTCGCCCTTCCTCGCCTCGCTCGGCCTGGCCGACCGGCTCAGCATGGTGCCGCAGCACTACCCGCTGGCGACCGTCGGCGCCGCGATCCTGGGGAGGGACTGATGGAGGTCGTACCACTCGACAGCGCCGAGGCCGTGGGTGCGCTCGCCGCCGACACCTTCGAGGCGCTGGTGCGCAGCAAGCCCGACGCCGTCCTCGGACTGGCGACCGGTTCGAGCCCGCTGCCGACCTACGAGGAGCTGGTCCGGCGGCACGCGGCCGGCACCGGTCCGTCGTACGACCGGGTGCGCTGCTTCACCCTCGACGAGTACGTCGGGCTGCCCCTCGGCCACCCGCAGACCTACCGCGAGACGATCTTCGCCGAGGTGACCGACGGCCTCGGCATCGACCGCGGGCGCGTGGCCAGCCCCGACGTCGACCCGGCCGGTCTCCCCGGTGCGGGAGCGCGCTACGAGGCCGCCCTCGTCGACGCCGGGGGAGTCGACGTGCAGGTGCTCGGCATCGGCAGCGATGGCCACCTGGCCTTCAACGAGCCGGGCTCGTCGCTCGTCTCGCTGACCCGGCTCAAGACGCTGACCGACCGCACGCGGCAGGACAACGCGCGCTTCTTCGACTCGATCGACGAGGTTCCGCGGCACGTGCTGACGCAGGGACTCGGCACCATCGGCCGGGCGCGCCACCTCCTGCTCGTCGTGTCGGGCGAGGGCAAGGCGCAGGCCGTGGCCGACGCCGTCGAGGGACCGGTGTCGGCCTCGTGCCCGGCGTCGGTGCTCCAGCTGCACCCGCACGTCACCGTCCTGCTCGACCCGGCTGCGGCGTCGAGGCTGTCGCGGGGCGACTACTACCGCGAGGTCTACGCCGGCAAGCCGGACTGGCAGGGGCTCTGACCCGGTTCGACCGGGCCGACTAGGGTCTGCGCGTGGAATCCGGACTGTGGGTCGACGTCCTGCTGGTGCTTGCCTTCGTGCTGGTCGGCGGTGTCTTCGCCGCGACCGAGATGGCGCTGGTGTCGCTGCGCACCGCCCAGGTCGACCGCCTCGAGCGAGAGGGTGGGCGCGGGCACGCGGTCGCGGCCCTCGCGCGCGACCCGGGACGGTTCCTGTCAGCGGTCCAGATCGGCGTCACCGTCGCGGGGTTCTTCTCGGCGTCGTTCGGCGCGTCCACGCTCGCCCCGTCGTTCGCCCCCGTCTTCGACGGACTGGGCCTGCCGGGGCCCGACACCGTCTCGCTGGTGGTGACGACCCTGGTCGTGTCCTACCTCTCGCTCGTCCTCGGCGAGCTCGTCCCGAAGCGCCTGGCGCTGCAGCGCTCCGAGGGTGTCGCCAAGCTCTTCGCACCGCCGCTCGGCAAGTTCGCCGTGGTGATGCGACCCGTCATCTGGCTGCTGTCGCTGTCGACGAACGTGTTGCTCCGCCTGCTCGGCGGCAACCCCGACGCCGCCGGCGACGAGGTCGACGAGGAGGAGCTCCGGATCATGATCTCGGGGCACGAGGACATCCCCGAGGGCGAGCGCAAGATCGTCGACGACGTCTTCGACGCGGGTGACCGCTCGATCAGCGAGGTGATGAAGCCGCGTGGCGACGTGGTGTTCCTGCGCGGCGACATGTCGCTCGCCGACGCCGTCTCGGTCATCGTGGGCGAGCCCTACACGCGCTACCCGGTGACCGGGCAGTCCTTCGACGAGATCCTCGGCTACCTCCACCTCCGCGACGTGCTGGGCCGCAGCGACGACGGCGCGACGCCGGTCTCGGCCATCGTCCGCGACCTCCCGGTGCTGCCGCGCACCAACCGGGTGCTGCCCTCGATCGACCAGCTGCGCAACCTCGGTGCGCACATCGCGCTCGTCGTCGACGAGTACGGCGGCACCGACGGCATCGTCACCCTCGAGGACCTGATGGAGGAGCTCGTCGGGGAGATCCAGGACGAGTACGACCGCGACGCCGAGACGGCTGCGGCGGCAGACCCCGAGACGATCGACGCCGGGCTCACGATCGAGGACTTCGCCGACCGCACCGGCGTCGAGCTCGAGGACGGCCCCTACGAGACGGTCGCGGGCTTCGTGCTCCACCGCCTCGCCCGGATGGCCGACAGCGGCGACCGGGTGGCGGTCGGCGACCGGGTGCTGGAGGTCGCCGAGCTCGACGGCCACCGCATCACCCGCGTACGACTCCACGCACCGGTGGCGGACGGCGAGCCGCACGCCGAGCCGGACGTCGCCCCGGGTACGGGTACGGGCACGCCCGGGGACTGAGGGGAATGCGCGCGACGCCGGTGGGCGTTGGCACGTATGATCGACTCACAACTCAAGAGGGGCTGATCGGTTTCGACTTGGGACGTTAGTTCCAGGGGAAGCGGGTCGAGAAGCCAGCGTCATCTCGTTAACGATCGCTGGAAACCTATAGTTGCCAACTCCAAGCGCAACGACTTCGCTCTCGCTGCCTGAGCAGTGATCGAAGGGTCTGACCGGGCATCCGTCTCCGTCCCGGACCCAGGCCTCATCTAGGAGACTTGCTGGTCACTCTCTGTCAGGAGGGGTGATCGGGACTCAATCCTGACTGAGCCTGTCGGCGACGTGTCTGTGCGAGCGCCGGGGCCGAGAAAAGCGACAGCACTGACTGCACCCGGAGAAGACCTGGTTCGACGCTCGAGGACCGGGGTTCGATTCCCCGCAGCTCCACCCACCTCTGGCCGACGTGGCCCGCGCTGATGCGCGGGCCACGTCGGTTGCTCATTTTCCGCGCGGCCACGCCATGCGGGGCGGGGCTGCGCCACCCGCACCCCTGCTCCCGGGGCCGCTGGATCCACCGGAGTAAGTTGAAGATGTGACTACTTCCTACGCACGCGTGTCCGGTGTCTCCCAGGTCGAGCTGGTCGAGGAGGAGTCGCCGCCGTCGCTGCCCGCGGGTGCGGTGGAGGTCGACATCACCTACTGCGGCGTCTGCGCGACGGACACGCACAACTACACGTCCGGCGGGAAGGTGCCGCCGGCGGTCTTCGGCCACGAGTGGACCGGTACCGTGCGACGGGTCGCCGACGACGTACGCACCGTGTCGGCCGGGCAGCGCGTCATCGCCTGCGTCGGGCCGGCCTGCGGCACCTGCGCGATGTGCGTCGCCGGCCACGCCGAGCACTGCGACACCGCCTTCGCCGAGGCCAACGGCGTCACCCCGGACTCGCCGGTGCACGGCGGCTTCGCCGAGTCGATCGTCGTGTCCGCCCGCCGGGTGATGCCCGTGGTCGACGGACTGTCGGACGTCCAGGCCGCGCTCGTCGAGCCGACCGCGGTCACCTTCCACGCCGTCAAGCGCGTGCGCCAGCAGCTCGGCGCGGTCGTCGTCGTCCAGGGCGCCGGGCCGATCGGGCTGCTGGCCGCCCAGCACGCGCGGCACGCGGGCGCCGGCCGGCTGTTCGTCGTCGAGCCGAACCCCGAGCGCCGCCGCGCGGCCGAGGAGCTCGGGTTCACCGACGTCGTCGAGCCGGGCGAGGGGTTCCGCGCGCAGCTGCTCGAGGCGACGAGCGGTCTGGGCGCCGACGTGCTCTACGAGTGCACCGGTGCGGCCGCGCTCCTCCAGCCGTCGGCCGAGCTGGTCCGCCGTGGCGGCACGCTCGCGCTGCTCGGCTTCCCGATGACCGACTCCACGGTGAGCTACGGCGACTGGCAGGTCCGTGAGCTGACGATCGTCGGCTCGCTGGCCTACAACCACGCGGACTTCCTCGGCGCGATGCGCGCGATCGCCGACGGCTCGGTCGTCGTCGACTCCCTGCACACCGGCACCATCGGTCTCGGGGAGCTCGCCGCGACGATGGACGAGCTCGACTCAGGGAAGACGACGCAGGCGAAGGTGCTCGTCGACCCCCGCCGCTGACACCTCGGGGTCCGGGTCGGGATCCGGGTCGGGGTGCAGGATCCCGGCCAGCACCTCGATGCCCTCGACGAGTCGCGGACCCGGCCGGGCGAAGAGGCCGTCGGCGTCCACGGCCCACACCGGCGTGCCGGGGAAGTGCTCGCGCACGTCCTCGGCGAGCGCCGCGCTGCCCTCGACGTCGTAGCCGCACGGAGCGCACACGACGACGTCGGGTCGTGAGGCCGTGGCGTCGTCCCACGTGATCCGGCTCGAGCGGGTGCCGGCGACGCCCAGCGACGGGATCCCTCCGGCGAGGTCGACCATCTCGGGGATCCAGTGCCCGGGGGAGTACGGCGGGTCGGTCCACTCGAGCACCAGCACACGTGGCCGGTCGCGGCCCTCGACCCGCGCGGCGACGGCGGCCAGCCGGGCGCGGAACGAGGCGACGACCTCCTCCGCCTCCGTGGCGTAGCCCGTGAGGCGGCCCACCTCGGTGATCGTGTCCAGCACGTCGTCGAGGGTGTGGGGGTCGAGCGTGGCGACCTCGGCCCGGCAGCCGAGGTACGACAGCGCCTCGTCGACCGTCCCCACGTCGATGGCGCAGACGGCGCACAGGTCCTGGGTGACGACCAGGTCGGCGTCGATCTCGGCGAGCGCCCCGGCGTCGAGCCGGTAGAGGTCGTCGCCCGCCCGAGTCGCTGCGGCGACGAAGTCGTCGATCTCCCTGGGCGCCAGGCCCTCCGGCATGGCGGAGGTCGACACGATGCGCCGCTCGCGCGCCGCGGGTGGGTGGTCGCACTCGAAGGTCACCCCGACCACGTCGTCGCCGGCCCCGACGGCGAACAGGATCTCCGTGGCTGACGGGATGAGCGAGACGATGCGCATCCGTCGACCGTAGGTCAGTCGTCGAAGACGTTCCAGCAGATGCTGCTGCGGCGCGCCTGGTCCTCCAGCACGAGGCTGCGCGCCGCGTCGGGCAGGCGGGCGCGCTGCCAGGCGCGCTCGGCGAGTCGCGTCGCGTCCGACTCCGTCGGCGGAGCGGCCGCCACAGCGGCCTTGATGGCGTACGCCGCCGCCCCCAGGTCGTGCTCGGCCACGTGCGCGACCACGGCGGCCTGCCCGGCGGCGTACGCCGCGAAGCGTGGGGCGCCCGACAGCTCGCGGGCGGCGCCCATCGCGTGCCCGCCCACGGCGCGGGTCGTCATCATCGCGGCCTCGCCGCGCGCCCAGGCGCGGGCTGCTTCGATGGCCTCGCGGGGACGCGGGTCGTCCGGACGCTCCGTCTCGAAGAGGGCGAGGACGTGCTCGGCGCACTCCGCGGCCCACAGGGCGAGGAGCCGGTGGTGGTCGTCGCCCAGGCTCCCTCCGCGTCGGACCGTGACCAGCCTCGGATCGCGGACCTCGGGCAGGATCATGGGGCGACGGTAGTGCCGGAGCGGCACCGGGTGTCGCCGTGCACACCCCGGGCGAGTAGGAATGACAGGTGACCCACGACCCGACGGACCACTTCGTCCACGTGCGGGGGGCCAGTGAGAACAACCTCCGCGACGTCGACCTCGACCTCCCCCGCGACGCGATGGTGGCCTTCACCGGCGTCTCGGGGTCCGGCAAGTCGTCCCTCGCCTTCGGGACCCTCTACGCCGAGGCCCAGCGGCGCTACTTCGAGTCCGTCGCCCCCTACGCCCGCCGGCTGCTGCAGCAGGTCGGGGCACCGCACGTGCGGGAGATCACCGGGCTGCCGCCGGCGGTGGCCCTCCAGCAGCGTCGCGGCGCGCCGAGCTCGCGCTCGACGGTCGGGACGCTGACGACGCTGTCCAACCTCCTCCGCATCCTCTACTCGCGGGCCGGCACGTATCCCGAGGGGGCTCCGAGGCTGGCCGCAGAGGCCTTCTCGCCGAACACGGCGGCCGGGGCCTGCCCCACCTGCCACGGGCTGGGGGAGGCCCACGACGTCGCCGAGGACCTCCTCGTGCCCGACGAGTCGCTGAGCATCCGCGACGGGGCGATCGCCGCGTGGCCCGGCGCCTGGCAGGGCAAGAACCTGCTGCGGGTGACGAAGGCGGTCGGCATCGACGTCGACGTGCCGTGGCGCGAGCTCGACCGGAAGGACCGGGACTGGTTGCTCTACACCGACGAGCAGCCACGCGTGCTCATCGACCGGCGCGGCGAGGCCGACGACACCACCGGTCGCGACTACCACGGCACCTTCTGGAGCGCCCGCAAGCACGTGCGCCACACACTGGCCGACACCAAGAGCCAGATGATGCGGGACAAGGCGATGCGCTTCGTCCGCAGCACCGTCTGCCCGGCCTGCCACGGCACCGGCCTGCAACCGGAGTCGCTGGCGGTCACCTTCCGCGGGCGGAGCATCGCCGAGACCAGTGCGCTCACGTTCGTCGACCTGGTGACGCTGCTCGGCCCCGAGGGCGAGGGCAGCGAGGGCGATGAGGGCGGTGAGGGAGAGGTGGCGAGGCGCCTGACCCAGGACATCGTGGAGCGCGTCGAGGTCCTCCTCGACCTGGGCCTGGGCTACCTGGCGCTCGGTCGGGGCTCGACGACGCTCTCGCCGGGCGAGGCCCAGCGCCTCCGGATCGCCACCCAGCTGCGCTCGGGGCTCTTCGGCGTCGTCTACGTCCTCGACGAGCCGTCAGCCGGTCTGCACCCTGCCGACGCCGAGCCCCTGCTCGACGTGCTCGACCGGCTGAAGGGCTCGGGCAACTCGCTGTTCGTCGTGGAGCACGACCTCGACGTCGTACGCCGTGCCGACTGGATCGTCGACATCGGCCCGGGGGCCGGCGAGGCAGGGGGACAGGTCCTCTACTCCGGCCCGGTCGCAGGCCTCGAGGAGGTCGAGGACTCGGTGACCGGGGCGCACCTCTTCGGTCGCGTCGCACCCCTCGAGCGCCACGGTCGCACCCCGCACGGCTGGCTCCACCTGCGCGGCGTCAGCCGCCACAACCTGACCGACCTGTCCGTCGACCTCCCGCTCTGCGTGCTGACCGCGGTCACCGGGGTCTCGGGCTCGGGCAAGTCCACCCTCGTCACGCAGGTGCTCGCCGAGCTCGTGCGGCGCCACCTCGGGCAGGCGCCGGACGACGCCGAGGACAGCGAGCTCGAGATCGACGTCCACGACGTGACCGGCCTGGAGTCGTTCGACCGCCTGGTGCGCGTCGACCAGCGCCCCATCGGCCGGACCCCCCGGTCCAACCTCGCGACCTACACGGGCCTGTTCGACGCGGTCCGCAAGGTCTTCGCCGCGACGCCCGAGGCGACGGCGCGCGGCTACGGCGTCGGCCGGTTCTCCTTCAACGTCGCCGAGGGTCGGTGCGAGACCTGTCAGGGCGAGGGCTTCGTCTCGGTCGAGCTGCTCTTCCTGCCCGGCACCTACGCGCCGTGCCCGACGTGCCGCGGCGCGCGCTACAACGCCGAGACCCTCGAGATCACCTGGCACGGCCTGACCATCGCCGACGTCCTCGGTCTGACCGTGGAGCAGGCGGCCGAGGTCCTGGCCGGGACGCCGGCGGCCGCCCGCAGCCTCCAGACCCTGCGCGAGGTGGGGCTCGGCTACCTGCGCCTGGGGCAGCCGGCCACCGAGCTCAGCGGCGGCGAGGCGCAGCGCATCAAGCTCGCGACCGAGCTGCAACGCGCCCGTCGCGGTCACGCCCTCTACCTGCTCGACGAGCCCACCGCCGGCCTGCACCCCGCCGACATCGCGCTGCTGCTGCGCCAGCTGCACCGACTCGTCGACGCCGGCAACACCGTGGTGCTCGTGGAGCACGACCTGGACACCGTCGCCACGGCTGACTGGGTCATCGACCTCGGCCCCGGCGGTGGCGACCAGGGCGGTCGGGTGGTGGCCACAGGGACACCCGCCGCCGTCGCGGGGACGCCGGGCAGCGCGACCGCGCCCTACCTGGCCCGCCACCTGGACCGTCACCGAGGCCGTCACCCGGACCGGGGGGAGTCATGACCGTCCGCGGCGGGCACACTGGTGCGGTGGC
This sequence comes from Nocardioides oleivorans, assembly GCF_004137255.1. Lineage (NCBI taxonomy): Bacteria > Bacillati > Actinomycetota > Actinomycetes > Propionibacteriales > Nocardioidaceae > Nocardioides > Nocardioides oleivorans. The sequence goes on from NZ_SDWT01000001.1 coordinate 2,690,454, forward strand.
CGACTGCGTGTTCTGCCGGATCGTCTCGGGCGAGCTGCCCGGTCACGTCGTGCTCGAGACCGACGACTTCATGGCGTTCCTCGACACCCGACCGGTGTTCAAGGGGCACGTCCTGCTGGTGCCGCGCGAGCACGTCGAGACCCTGCCCGAGCTGCCCGACGAGCTGGGAGCCGGGTTCATCAGGGCCTCCCAGCGGCTGGCCACCGCCGTCAAGGAGGGGCTGGGCGCGCAGGGCTCGTTCGTGGCGATCAACAACACCGTGAGCCAGTCGGTGCCGCATCTCCACCTCCACGTCGTGCCGCGCACCAAGGGCGACGGGCTGCGGGGCTTCTTCTGGCCGCGCACGAAGTACGCCGACGGCGAGGCGGAGGACCACGCCGGACGGCTGCGGTCGGCGCTCGCCGGCTAGTGGGTGGGGCTCAGTCGAGCTGGGTGTCGAGCGGACGGACCTCGACGCGGGTCGACTCGTCGAGTGCCGCGCGGAACGTCCAGGGCTCGGCCCGGCGTCGGAGCGGGTTGCCGGTCGCCACCGCGGCGATCACGAAGGCCGCCGCGCCGACGACGACCCCGGCCAGGACGTCGACGAAGAAGTGCCAGCCGAGGTAGACCGTGGCCACCATCGTCAGCCCGAGGAAGCCCCAGGCCACGACGCGCAGGATCGCCGGGAGACGCATCGCCTCCACCACGAGGCAGAGGGTGACCATCACCGCGACGTGGAGCGAGGCGAAGGCCGCGATCGTCTGGACCGTGTGGGTGTCCCACGGCCCGGCGAGCACCTCGATCCGGTCGGAGAGGAGCGTGTCGCGCACGGCGGTGTTGGGCGTCCGCGCCAGCGAGGCGAACCACTCGGGGGAGGAGTACGTCGGCCCGAGCGAGGGGACCGCGTAGTAGAGGATCGCGCCCAGGCACCAGTCCACCGAGATTGCGGTGACGTACCAGGCGCCGTAGACGGACCGGCGCGTCCAGACCAGCGCCACGGCCAGGCTGGCGGGCACGAGCCCGATCCAGATCAGGTAGACCGCAGCCACGACCCAGTTGGCCCACGTCGTGCCGAGCACGTCGTGGAGCACGACGGCGGGGTCGTGGCCGAGCCACAGCAGCCGGTCTAGCCTGGCGAGCTCGGGGTCGGCGAGGCGGTCGGTGACGAAGGGGACGTAGCTCTTGAGGTTCCGGAACGCCACGTAGGCGACGTACCAGGTCACCAGCCCGCTCAGGGTGAAGCGGATCTGGTCGCGGGTCCACCGCTCGACGGCCACCACGCGCAGGGTCGTCGACCCCGGCGATCCCGAGCGCCAGGCGAGCAGCGCCCAGCGGGCGAGGATGTCCAGGACGACGGCTGAGCCGACGATCACCGGGAGCCGGAACCACGTCGGCAGGTTGGCCCCGTCGGGGTCGCGGATGGGCAGGTGGTGCTCCCACGCCACCAGCACTGCGGCCAGGGCCATCGCTGCGGCCACCACGGCGGCCGCCCTGAATTCCCCTCGTCGCACCTGCACACCGTAGCCATGTCCGCGCGCGCCCGGGCACGGGGACGTCCGCGGGGGCCTGGTGGAACGGTCGGTCTAGGGTGACAGTCGCACTGTCATCCACGCGTCAGGAGTCATCGAGATGGGTCGTTTCGACCACCGCGTCGCCGTCATCACCGGAGCCGCCCGGGGCATCGGCTTCGGCATCGCCCAGCGCTTCGCGAGCGAGGGAGCCTCGATCGCGATCCTCGACCTCGACGAGGCCGCCGCCCAGGAGGCCGCCGGCCGGCTCGACCTGACCGATGGCGCCTCGGCGGTCGGCATCGGCTGCGACGTGGTCGACTCCGCGGCGTCGGAGGCCGCCGTGCAGCGCGTGGTCGACGAGCTCGGTGGCATCCACGTCCTGGTCAACAACGCCGGGATCACCCGCGACAACCTGCTCTTCAAGATGACCGAGGACGACTGGGACCTCGTCATGGGGGTGCACCTCAAGGGCGTCTTCAACATGACCAAGGCGGCGCAGTCGCGGTTCGTGGAGCAGAAGTACGGCAAGATCCTCAACCTCTCGAGCGTCTCCGCGCTCGGCAACCGGGGCCAGGCCAACTACTCCGCCGCCAAGATGGGGATCCAGGGCCTGACCCGCACGCTCGGCATCGAGCTCGGTCCCTACGGCATCACCGCCAACGCGATCGCCCCCGGCTTCATCGTCACCGAGATGACCGACGCGACCGCGCGACGGCTGAAGATGGAGCCCGAGGAGCTGCAGCGGCTCAACGCCGAGGCCACGCCCGTCCGCCGGGTCGGCCAGCCCGAGGACATCGCCGCCGCCGCTGCGTTCCTCTGCAGCGACGATGCGTCCTTCATCACAGGCCAGACGCTCTACGTCGACGGGGGCCGCAAGCTCGGCTGAGCGTGAAGTCGAGTAGATCGCTCGACTTTGAGTGACCCAGGTCACGGCTCCGCTCCGCCCCTCCGGCGAGGCCGGGCCGTGGTGCGTTTGCGCCCCCGGAGGCCGTCTGTCACGTTGTTGGGCGGCCTTCGAGGCCCAACCGCCCCGGCAACGCCGAGTCCTGCCCGGCCGGGGCGTCCCCCGAGACAGCTCGAGGGCAGGAGTGGGGGACCCACAGGTTCCACTGCCGATCCGCGCACGCCGCAGGTCGGCTCGGGGCGAAGCCACCACCGGTGGCGGGGCACTTTCCAGCCCCAGCCCGACAGCTCACCTCACAGGCGTGGGAAAGGAACCACACGCATGCCTGCGATCACTCGTACGGCGCGAGCCGGCGCGCTCGCGCTCGCCGGACTCGGCCTCACCGCATCGACGATGACCGCCCTCCCGGCGACTGCCGCCCCGACCGGCGCCGACGCGACCTCGACCACGGTCGCCACCAGGGACAAGCACCACCAGTCGGCCAAGGACCGCAAGAAGAAGCGAGAGAGGCGCGAGCGCCGGGCCGCCAGGCGCCTCGACACCCGCGTCCTCGGCGCCCTCGGCACCGCCATGCGCCAGCGCGGCGACGCCTACGCCTACGGCGCCGCCGGACCGAGCGCCTTCGACTGCTCCGGTCTCGTCTACTACAGCTACCGCCGCGCCGGCTTCCCCGTGCCGCGCACGTCGGGTGCCCAGGCCGGCTACACCACGCGCATCGCGAAGGAGGCGATGCGCCCGGGCGACCTGATGTTCTTCTACGGCTCCGGCGGCGTCTACCACGCTGCGGTGTTCCTGCGCTGGGTCCGCGGGCACGCCCTCATGGTCCACTCGCCGGGCTCCGGCCAGCGGGTCCAGGTGGCCGTGCCGTGGACGTCGTCGTGGTTCGGTGGGACCTTGCGTCGCTGACCTAGCCTGTGGCGCGCCTACCCCGATCGGGGTGGGCGCGCCACCACACTTTTACGACAACACCCCCGTTTCCCCCGCTCGAACGGAGCCACCCGTGCGTCACCGTCCCCACCTCTCCTCGTCCCGAGCCGTGGTCGCCACGCTCGTCGCGGCCTCGCTCCTGCTCGCCGGCTGCGCCGGCGGCACGGACGAGGAGGAGCCGAGTGACGCCTCGTCGTCCGAGCCGACCGCCGAGACGAGCGCGCCGCCGGAGCCGACGTACTGGCCCCTGACCGGCCTCGAGCGCACCGGCAAGGCGCCCAAGCACCCGGTGATCGTGACGAAGGTCGACAACACCTCCTCGAGCGCGCCGCAGGTCGGCCTGGGCTCGGCGGACCTCGTCGTCGAGGAGCTCGTCGAGGGCGGCTACACCCGCCTGGCCGCGTTCTACTACTCCCAGGTCCCGGCCGACATCGGGCCGGTGCGTTCGATGCGCGCAAGCGACATCAGCATCGTGCCCGAGGGAGCGACCGTGGTGACCAGCGGCGCCGCGCAGATCACCATCAACCGGATCAACGCCGCCGGGATCCCGTGGATCACCGAGGGCGCCGCCGGCGTCTACCGCGACAACTCGCGCTCGGCGCCCTACAACCTGTTCGCCCACCTCGCGGAGATCTCCAAGCGTCTCAACGCGAAGGAGGAGCCGCCGGCCTACCTGCCGTGGGGCACCGAGGCGGACCTCCCGAAGGGCGGCAAGGCGACGAGCCTGACCGCCGACTTCGGCAACCACTCCACCTCCTGGCAGTACCAGGGCGGCACCTACGTCAACACCAACTCCTACGCCGCGCAGGGCGACCAGTTCCCGGCCGACTCCGTGCTCGTGATGCGCGTGAAGGTCGGTGACGCGGGCTACCGCGACCCCGCCGGCTACCCGGTGCCGGAGACCAAGTTCGAGGGCACGGGCGCTGCACTGCTCTTCCACGGCGGGCGGGTCGTGCGCGGCACCTGGGAGAAGGACGGCCTGACCGGGGCGATCCAGCTCTCCACCAAGGACGGCGAGCTCACCGTCCCCGCCGGCCACGTGTGGGTCGAGCTGGTGCCGGCCGTCGACGGCAACATCACCTTCACCAAGTAGCAGTTCGCGTCAGGCCCCGGTCGAGGGCCCGTCGACACCGGCCTCCAGCAGCTGCTGGAGGCCGGCCATGACGAGGCCGATCGCCCTCTCGACGCGCACCGCCGCGGCGGCGGGGTCGTCACTCGCCGCCACCGCGGTGCCGGCGGCCGACACCGCGCCGAAGAAGATCCGCGCGAAGGTGCCGAGCATGGCGTCGTCGAGCGCCCAGGCCTCGCGGCCCAGCACCGACCGCACGATCTCGTCCACGAGGGCGTACGTCGACCGCTCCTCCTGCTCGCGGTAGCGCTCGTGGCCCAGCACCGAGGGTCCGTCGGCGACGACGATCTGGCGGTAGCCCGGCTCCTGCACCGCGGTCAGGAACGCGCGCAGCCCGGCCTGCGCGCTGGCCCACGCGTCGTCGCCACCGTCGGTCGCCGCCGTGATGCCGGTGGTCGCGCGCTGCTCCACGCGCTCGAAGGCGGCCTCGAAGACCGCCTGCTTGCCGCTGAAGTGGTGGTAGAGCGCGCCCTTGGTGACGTCGGCGGCGGCGGCGATCGCGTCGAGGGACGTGGCGGCGTACCCGTGCCGGGTGAACAGCTGCTCGGCGACGTCGACCAGCGCGCTCCTGGTCGAGGCCGAGTGGCGCTCGCGCCGGTTCGTCATCGGTGCAGCCTAGGTGACCCCGCTCACAGGTGGGGCCGTCCCACCATCGGTCGCCTGACATAGTGGACGACATGGTGTTGTCCTCGGGAATGCTGCTGGTGGCGTCGCCTGCGCTCCAGGACCCGAACTTCGCCGAGACGGTCGTGCTGCTGCTCGACGTCAACGAGGACGGTGCGTTGGGCGTCGTGCTCAACCGCCCCTCGCAGGTGCTGGTGGCAGACGTCCTCGAGCCCTGGCACGACGTGGTGGCCGAGCCGGAGGTGCTCTTCCGCGGCGGCCCGGTCGGCACGGACGGCGCACTGGCGGTGGCGCGCCTGCGCGACCCGGAGGACGCCCCGGTCGGCTGGCGTCCGGTCGACGGCCCCGTCGGCATGGTCGACCTGGACACCCCGACCGAGCTGGTCGACGGATCCGTGTCCGCGATGCGGGTCTTCGCCGGCTACGCCGGGTGGGGTGCCGGGCAGCTCGACGGTGAGGTGGAGCGCGGGGACTGGTACGTCGTCCACGCGGAGTCCTGGGACGCGTTCCGCGTCGACACGACCGGGCTGTGGCGCGACGTGATGCGACGCCAGCCGGGCATGCTCGCCTGGCACGTGAACCGGCCCGTCGATCCGGACATGAACTGATGTCCCGGTTAGGCTTGCCCATCATGAGCACCATCGGATTCTCGCCTGGCAGCCAGACGGTCGAAGAGCGACAGACGGTGCCCACCGACGAGGGCGACCACGAGCGGTTCTCGCACTACGTCCCCAAGGACAAGCTCACCGAGGCGATGGTCCTGGGCACCCCCGTGATCGCCCTGTGCGGCAAGGTCTGGGTGCCCTCGCGCGCTCCCGAGAAGTTCCCTGTCTGCCCGGACTGCAAGGAGATCTGGGAGTCGATGAAGCCTGGTGGCGACGACTCCGGTTCGGGTCCCGAGGCGTGACCGGGCGGCCTGAGCTGCCGCTGCCCCCCGCGTGGCCCGACCGGGCCGCCTGGGGCACCGCGCCCTCCCTCCGTGCCTGGCAGCAGGCGGCGATGGACACCTACCAGTCGCGGCAGCCGCGCGACTTCCTCGCCGTCGCGACCCCCGGCGCCGGCAAGACCACCTTCGCGCTGACGGTCGCCGCCGACCTGCTGAGCCGGCGCGTCGTCGACCGGATCACCGTCGTCGCGCCGACCGAGCACCTCAAGACCCAGTGGGCCGAGGCCGCGGCGCGGGCCGGCATCCCGATCGACCCGACGTACTCCGCCGGGAAGGGCAAGACGTCCGACGACTACGTCGGGATCGCGGTGACCTACGCCGGGGTCGCGGTCAACCCGCTCGCGATGCGCATCCGCACCGAGCGCTTCAAGACGCTCGTCATCCTCGACGAGATCCACCACGCAGGCGACGCCCTGTCGTGGGGCGAGGGCGTCCGCGAGTCGTTCGACCCGGCCACCCGCCGGCTCGCGCTGACCGGGACGCCGTTCCGCTCCGACATCAACCCGATCCCGTTCGTCAGCTACACCCCCGGCGACGAGGGCATCCCGACGTCGGCGGCCGACTTCACCTACGGCTACGCGCACGCGCTCGCCGACCACGTCGTGCGCCCCGTGCTCTTCATGGCCTACTCCGGCGAGATGCAGTGGCGCACCCGCGCCGGCGACGAGGTGGTCGCCCGGCTCGGCGAGCCGCTCACCAAGGACATGCACGCCCAGGCGCTGCGCACCGCGCTCGACCCGAAGGGGTCCTGGATCCCGGCGGTGCTCGAGGCTGCCGACAAGCGGCTCTCGGAGGTACGACGCCACGTGCCCGACGCCGGCGGGCTGGTCATCGCCGGAGACCAGGAGAGCGCGCGTGCCTACGCGGCGATCCTGAAGAAGGTCTCCGGGGAGGCGCCCACCGTCGTGCTCTCGGACGAGAAGGGCTCGTCGAGGAAGATCGAGAAGTTCACCCACTCCGAGGACCGCTGGATGGTCGCGGTGCGGATGGTCTCCGAGGGCGTCGACGTGCCGCGGCTCGCCGTCGGGGTGTGGGCCACGACGGTCTCCACGCCGCTCTTCTTCGCCCAGGCCGTCGGCCGATTCGTGCGTGCCCGGTCGCGCGGCGAGACCGCGTCGGTGTTCTTGCCGTCGGTCCCGCACCTGCTCGAGTTCGCCTCCGACATGGAGGCCCAGCGCGACCACGTGCTCGGGCGCCGGGTCAACGACGAGGACGACATCTTCGCCGCCGAGGAGGGCCTGCTCGCGGAGTCGCAGCAGGGCGAGGGCGCGTCCGACGAGCTCGAGATGTCGTGGGAGGCGCTCGGCTCGACCGCGTCCTTCGACCACGTGCTCTACGAGGGAGCCCAGTTCGGCCACTCGGGCGAGGTGCACGTCGGGTCGGAGGAGGAGATGGACTTCCTCGGCATCCCCGGCCTGCTCGAGGCCGACCAGGTGCGCGAGCTGCTGCACTCGCGGCAGAGCGAGCGGGCCCGCAAGCAGCGGACCGAGGGCAAGGTCGACCGGGTCGTCGAGTCCGTCGAGCAGCTCAGCACCCACCAGCAGCTCGGGGTGCTGCGTCGCGAGCTCAACGGGCTCGTCGCCGCGTGGCACCACCGGACCGGCCAGGCCCACGGCATCACCCACGCGGCGCTCCGCAAGGAGTGCGGTGGACCGCCCGCGGCGGTGGCCAACGCCGAGCAGCTCAGCGAGCGGATCAACCGGATCCGCGAGTGGGCGATGCGCCAGTCGAGCTGATCGGGTCAGATCTGCTCGAGGTGGCCTAGATTGGTCGGATGGCCTCGGAGACCTCGCAGACGCTCGACCGTGGGCTCCGGGTCCTGCAGGTGCTGGCCGGGAGTCCCGAGGGCCTGACGATCACCGAGCTGTCGGCCCGCCTCGAGGTCAACCGCACCGTCGTCTACCGGCTGATCAGCACCCTCGAGCAGCACGGGCTGGTGCGCCGCGACGCGCGCTCGCGCCTGTTCGTGGGCCTCGGGGTGCTGCACCTGGCGAGCGGCGTGCAGCCGCTCCTGCGCGACCTGGCGATGCCGGTGCTGCGACGGCTCGCGGAGTCGATCGGCTCGACGGCGCACCTGACCGTCGCCGACGGCGACGAGGCCCTGGCGCTGGCCGTCGTGGAGCCGACGTGGACCGACTTCCACGTGTCCTACCGGGTCGGCGCCCGGCACCCCGTCACGCAGGGCGCGGCCGGCAAGGCCATCGGGCTGCTCGACGGCGAGGGGGCGGCGTACGCCGTCACGATCGGCGAGCTCCAGTCGGGCGCCCGGGGGCTGGCCTCACCCGTGCGCGGCGTCGACGGGCTGCGCGCGAGCGTGGGCATCGTGACGCTCGACGAGTCGATCGACGAGGACGTCGTGGCGCCGCAGGTGATCGCGGCCGCGCGCGAGGTGGCCGAGCGGCTCAGCTGAAGGGCCTGACCCCCGGCCCGGGTCGGGCGGCGACGTCGCGCCGACCGGTGACCTCGTGCCCGTCGCGGCAGCGCAGGACCACCTCGACCTCGGCGCCGCAGCCGACGTGCTCGAACTCCACCGGCGAGCCCTCCGGGTCGGCGAGGTAGCGGTCGCCCCAGGCGCGCACGGCCACCAGGACGGGGTAGAGGTCGAAGCCCTTCTCCGTCGGGCGGTACTCGTGGCGCTCGCGCTGGCCCGGCTCGCGGTAGGGCACGCGACGCAGGATGCCGGCGTCGACGAGGAGCGCGAGCCGGTTCGTCAGCACCTGGCGCGGGATGCCGGAGTGGCGGCGCATGTCGTCGAAGCGGCGCACGCCGTTGAAGACCTCGCGCAGCACGACCATGGTCGAGCGCTCGCCGAGGACCTCCATCGTCCGTCCGACCGTGCAGTTGTCGGTGGACCACTGGAGGGCCGCGGGAGCGCCGGGGGTCGTCGCCGTCATGGCCGTCACCCTAGGTCTTGTTGACAGACTCAGCAAGGGAGTGCTTCGCTGGATCCATGACGCAGACCCAGCAGCCGGCGCCCGGGTTCGAGACCGAGAGCCGCACCTTCACGTGGGCCACGCCGGGCCAGGGCGACCTCGCGGCACTGCTCGAGCTCGACGGGCTCGGCCAGCTGCACGCCATGCGCGACGGGCTGATGCCGCCGCCGCCGATCATGGCGACCCTCGGCTTCACCGACCTGCGGGCCGAGCGCGGGCGCGTCGTCGCGGAGATGCCGGCCGCCGAGTTCCACTACAACCCGCTCGGCGGCGTCCACGGTGGCGTGATCGCGACGCTCCTCGACACCGGGACGGGCTGCGCCGTGCACTCGACCCTGGCCGTCGGTGAGCTCTACACCTCGGTCGACCTGACGGTGAAGTTCCTGCGCCCGGTGACGGTGGACTCCGGCCTGCTCACGTGCGAGGGCACGGTCATCCAGCGCGGTCGTCGTACGGCGCTCGCCCAGGCGCAGCTCACCGACGGCGCGGGCAGGCTGGTCGCCCACGCCACGTCGACCTGCCTGATCATGCGTCCGGGCGAGTAGCCGCTGCCGCCAGCGGCACGACGCGGTAGGGGATCTGCGTCGCGAGCGCGATCACCGTGGTCGAGCGATCGATGCCGGGCTCGGTGAGGACCAGGTCGATCACCCGCTGGAGGTCGGCGTTGGACCGGGCGACGACGCGCGCCCACATGTCACCGGCACCGGTGATCGTGAAGGCCTCGAGCACCTCGGGGATGTCCGCGAGGTGGTGCGCGACCGCGTCGTGGCCCGCGCCCTGCCGGATCTCCAGCGTCAGGAACGCCGTCACGGGGTAGCCGATCGCCTCGGGGGAGAGGTCGGGCCCCCAGCCGGTGATCACGCCAGCGGCGGTGAGCTTGTCCAGGCGCGCCTGCACCGTGCCGCGGGCGATGCCGAGCCGGCGGCTGGCCTCCAGCACGCCGAGCCTGGGCTCGTTGGCGAAGAGCTCGATCACCTTGCCGTCGATCTCGTCCACCTGGTCGCCCTCCGTCATACAACATGCTCAGCATTTCGACGTACTGTTGCACACCTTGCCGTGACTGGGCAGAGTTCGACCCATGACGACGACTGACATCGCCTCGACCGGTGGCGCCCTGACCGTGGACGAGATGAAGGCCGACCTCTCCCTCGAGCAGCTGCAGCAGCTCGTCGGGCTCGTCGAGTACGACGCCGAGTCCGACCCGTTCCCGGTCACCGGCTGGGACGCGATCTGCTTCGTGGTCGGCAACGCCACGCAGGCCGCCCACTACTACGCCTCGGCGTGGGGCATGGAGCTCATCGCCTACTCGGGCCCGGAGAACGGCAACCGCGACCACAAGTCGTTCGTCCTCAAGTCCGGCTCGATCAAGTTCGTCCTCAGCGGCGCCGTCTCGCCCGACAGCGACCTGATCGCGCACCACGCCAAGCACGGCGACGGCGTCGTCGACATCGCGCTCGAGGTGCCCGACGTCGACCAGTGCATCGCCCAGGCGCGCCAGGCCGGCGCGACCGTCGTGCGCGAGCCGGAGGACGTGACCGACGAGCACGGCACCGTCCGCATCGCCGCGATCGCGACCTACGGCGAGACCCGCCACACCCTCGTGCAGCGCACCGTCGACGGGGTGGCCTACGCCGGGCCCTACCTCCCCGGCTACGTCGCGGCGTCCCCCTCGTGGGCGAAGAAGGACGGCCAGCCGAAGCGGATCTTCCAGGCGCTCGACCACATCGTCGGCAACGTCGAGCTCGGCCGGATGGACGAGTGGGTGCAGTTCTACAACCGCGTCATGGGCTTCGTGAACATGGCCGAGTTCATCGGCGACGACATCGCCACCGACTACTCCGCGCTCATGTCGAAGGTCGTCGCCAACGGCAACCACCGCGTGAAGTTCCCGCTCAACGAGCCGGCGATCGCGAAGAAGAAGTCGCAGATCGACGAGTACCTCGAGTTCTACAACGGCCCCGGTGCCCAGCACCTCGCGGTCGCGACCGGCGACATCCTCGCCAGCGTCGACGCCCTGCGCGCCAACGGCGTGGAGTTCCTCAACACCCCCGACTCCTACTACGAGGACGACGAGCTGCGCGCGCGCATCGGCCAGGTCCGGGTGCCGATCGAGGAGCTGCAGAAGCGCGGCATCCTGGTCGACCGCGACGAGGACGGCTACCTCCTGCAGATCTTCACCAAGCCGCTGGGCGACCGGCCCACGGTCTTCTTCGAGCTCATCGAGCGCCACGGCTCCCTCGGCTTCGGCAAGGGCAACTTCAAGGCGCTCTTCGAGGCCATCGAGCGCGAGCAGGACGCCCGCGGCAACCTCTGAGGTGTCTCGGGGCGGTGAGTGAGCCACGTTCCTGAGCCTCCGAGCGTGGCTCACTCACCGCCGCTGCGCATGTCGACGTACGACACGCAGGCGGGCGGTGCGTCAGCCACGATTCGGGGGCCGAGAACGTGGGCCACTCACCGCCCCTCGAGGCCCCTAGGCTGACACCCATGATGATCCGACCGGCCGAGCTGGCCTCGATCAAGGCGGGCACCATCGACCTGGCGTTCCGCCGGTGGGCCAGGCCGCGGGTGGTCGTCGGGACCCGGATGCGGACGTCCGTCGGCGTCATCGAGGTCACGAGCGTCGAGCAGGTGAGCGTCAGCAGCCTCAGGGCCGACGACGCGCGCCGCGCGGGCGCCGCCTCGCTGGCGGCGTTGAAGCAGGGTCTCGCGGCGCGGCCGGAGGACCCGGCGTGGCGCATCGGAGTGGCGTACGCCGGACCCGACCCGCGCGAGGCCCTGCGGTCCGCCGTGCCGACGGCCGACGAGCTCGCCACCATCCTCGCCCGGCTGGACCGTCTCGACGCGTCGTCGGCCTCCGGTGCCTGGACGCGCGAGACCCTCGACCTGATCGACCTCAACCCCACGGTCCGCGCTCCCGACCTGGCGGCTCAGGTGGGCCGGGAGACCCCGGACTTCAAGAAGGACGTGCGCAAGCTCAAGGAGCTGGGGCTCACCGAGTCGCTGGCGATCGGCTACCTGCTGTCGCCGCGGGGTGAGGCCGTCGTCGACGCGGGCCTTCCCGAGCCGCGGCTCCGCACACCGCGTGAGCAGGGCACCCAGCTGCCCCGCTCGATCGGAGCGCCTGCGACCCGAGCCCTCCGCGAGGCCGGCGTGACCACGCTCGAGCAGGTGGCGGCGTACTCCACCGAGGAGCTCGCCGCCATGCACGGAGTCGGGCCGATCGCGATCGCCCGACTCCGTGAGGCGCTGGCCGAGCTGTAGGTCGGCGCAGCGGGGTCAGGCGAGGTCGCCGACGAGCTCGCTCTCGGCCTCGGTCACGCCGTGCTCGGCCGGGCTCGCGCCGAGGGCGTCGCTGATCGTGCGCGAGCCGGCCGCCACGATCACGACACCGACGGCGACGGCCGCCGCACCGAACCAGAACGGGGCGTGGAGGTCGATCTTCTCCGCCAGCTTGAGGGCGACGAACGGACCCACGGCGCCGCCGGTGAAGCGGACGAAGGAGTACGCCGCCGACGCGATCGGCCGCTCGACGGGAGCAGCGCCCATGACGGCCTCGGTGACGAGGGTGTTCGTGACGCCGAGGAAGGCGCCCGCGGCGATGATCCCGGCGGTCACGACGGGCTCGTGGTCCGCGCCGAGCGCCATCACCGCGAGGTCGAGCGCGAAGAGGGCGAGCACCGCGGTCAGCGTCGGGAGCGTGCCGAACCTGCGCTGCAGGCGGGGCGCGAGCCACACCGAGGTGAAGGCCAGCAGCAGGCCCCAGCCGAAGAACGTCCAGCCGATGCCCATGATCGAGTACGACGGCAGCGCGAACGGGCCGGCCGCCATGAGGGTGAAGAAGCCGAGGTTGTAGAAGATCGCGACCAGGGCGAGCAGGAGCAGGGCGCGGTGGCGCAGGGCGCGGAACGGGTCGAGCAGCGAGGTCGGACGTCCGGTCGGGGGAGTCGACGGCAGGAAGATCGCGGTCGCCACGAGCGCGACGGCCATCAGCACGGAGACACCGAAGAACGGACCGCGCCACGAGATCCCGCCGAGCAGGCCGCCGATGAGCGGTCCGGAGGCGATGCCGAGACCGAGCGCGGCCTCGAACAGGATGATCGCCTGGCCGACGGGGCCGGCGGAGGCGCTGACGATGGTCGCCAGCGCGGTGGCGACGAAGAGTGCGTTGCCGAGGCCCCACCCGGCGCGGAAGCCGATGACCGCGCCGACGCTGCCGGACATCCCGGCCAGGCCGGCGGAGACGATGATGAGCGCGAGGCCGGCCAGCAGCGTGCGCTTCGGGCCGATCCGGCTGGAGACGACGCCGGTGACGAGCATCGAGACGCCCATGACGGCCATGTAGCTGGTGAAGAGCAGCGAGACCTGGCTCGGGGTGGCGTCGAGCTTGGCCGCGATCTCCTTGAGGATCGGGTCGACCAGGCCGATGCCCATGAAGGCGATGACGCAGGCGAAGGCGACGGCCCAGACGGCGCGAGGCTGCTGGAGGATCGAGCCGGTCCCGGTGGCCGGGGTGTCCGGAGTGGTGGTGCTGGTGGATGGGCTGCTCACGGGGTGGTGTCCTCCTGCAGCTCTGGGCTGCTGGTCAGGTCGAGGACGTCCCGGAGCACCGCGACGGTGGTCGCGACCTCCTCGGCGGTGTGGTGGGTCTCGGCCAGCCGGGCCATGACGAGCTCGGCGTTGGCCCGGCGGATGCGCGCGAGCTCGGCCCGGCCGGAGCCGGTGAGCACGACGACGTGCGCTCGACCGTCGGTCGGGTGCGGCTCGCGGTCGACGAGACCCTGCTCGAGCAGCGTCTTGACGGTGCCGGTCATCGTCGGCTGGCTGCACCGGTCGGCCGCCGCGAGGGCGGTCACGCCGACCGGACCGAGCTCGTCGAGCAGCGAGAGGGCACGCGTCCCCGCAGGGTGCTCGAGCTCGCGCCGCACGGCGCGGGTCAACCGGGCGGCCAGCACGACGAGGTCACTGGCGAGCGCGGGCAGGGAGTCGGTCACGACCTCCAAGATACATAGAAAACCTATGTAGATCTACCGTTGGTGACTCATTCCACTGTCAATCACTGAACTTGTCGGCCTGTGCACCGCCTGACAACTTCAGTGATCCCCGGCTGACCGGGGATCACTGAGGGATCACGCGAGGAGGGGGGTGAGGCGTGGAGCTCAGTGGGCGAGCAGGCCGATCCCGAGCGCGCCCATGATCACGGCGATCGCGGAGTCCAGCACGCGCCAGGCGGCGGGGCGGGCGAACAGGCCCCGGAGGAGCCGGGCGCCGAAGCCGAGGCCGAAGAACCAGAGCACGCTCGCCGTCAGGGTGCCGGCCAGGAACCACCAGCGGTCCTCGCCGAAGCTGTTCGCGACGGTGCCGAGCATCAGGACCGCGTCGAGGTAGAAGTGCGGGTTGAGCCAGGTCAGGGCGAGGGTCAGCAGGACGGCGCGCCCCGGGGTCAGGGCAGAGCCCTCGCCGGCGTCGAGCTTGCCGGGCTTCCACGCGCGCATCGCGGCGTGCACGCCGAACGCGATCAGGTAGAGGCCGCCGAGCACCTGGGCGATCGGGAGGACGCCGGGCCAGCGTTCGAGGACCACGCCGAGGCCGGCGACGCCGAGGCTGATCGCGACGACGTCGGAGATCAGGCAGGTCAGCACGATCGGCAGGACCTGTTCGCCACGGATGCCCTGACGCAGGAGGAAGGCGTTCTGGGCGCCGACGGCGACGATGAGAGCGAGTCCGGTGAGGAGACCGGTGAGTGCGACCTGGAACATGTCCACAACTGTAGAAACAATCGGGCCGTCAATCCAGCGAACTATTCTGAGGAATCATTAGGATCTCTTAGTATGAAAGACCTCACTCAGCTGGACCCTGTGGCCCTGCGCACACTGGCGGTCGCCGTGCGTCTCGGCACCTTCGAGTCGGCGGCGCGCGAGCTCCACGTCACGCCGTCCGCGGTGAGCCAGCGGATCAAGGCGCTGGAGACCCGGATCGGCCGCGTGCTGCTCCACCGGGTGAAGCCCCTGGAGCCGACGGAGGCCGGCCTGGTGCTCGTCCGGCTCGCGACCCAGACCGAGCTGCTGGAGCGTGAGGCCGTCTCGGAGCTCGTGGAGGAGGTCGACGACGACTCGACGTCGTACACCTCCCTGCCGATCGCCGTGAACGCCGACGCCCTCTACGGCTGGTTCGTCGACGCGCTGGCCGAGGTGCAGACCCGGCACCGGGTCGTGTTCGAGGTCGTGCGCGAGGACCACACCCGCACGGCCGAGCGGCTGCGGCGCGGGGAGGTGATGGCGGCGATCACGGGGGAGCCGAAGCCGGTGCCCGGCTGCCGGGTGGTGCGGCTGGGTCGGCTCAAGTACGCCGCGGTGGCCACGCGCGAGTTCCACGCGCGCCAGTTCGCCGAGGGCGTCGGCGCGGCGAGCCTCGCCGAGGCACCGATCGTCGCCTTCGACCGCAGCGACTCCCTGCAGCACGACTTCATCCGCCGCGTCACCCGCCGCCACCTCGCGCCGCCGGTGACGTACCTCCCCTCGGTGCGGGAGTTCGACCGCGCCGTGCGGGTGGGGATGGGCTGGGGCCTGCTGCCGGAGTCGGACGTGACCGACGAGCTCGCGCGCGGCGACCTCGTCGAGCTCGTGCCCGGTCGGCGGCCCGAGGTTCCGCTCTACTGGCAGCACTGGCGGCTCGGCTCGTCCCTCGTGGCCGACCTGACCGAGGCCGTGGTCAGCGCTGCCCGCGACTGGATGGTTGCATGAACATTGACGAAGCAGAATGTCGATTCCTCTGACACGGCGTCGGGGCCGTCCCTACGCTCGCGCTGTGCGGGCACCGCGCTCGTCACACTGACCTGATCGAGGAACCCCGTGGCACGCACCCGCAACGCGACCTGGGCCGTCGCTCTCGGCGCCGCCCTGCTCGTCACCGTGACCGGGTGCGGCGGCTCCGGCACCGCCGCGGCCACCAAGACCGAGGACTCCCAGCTCCTGGGGCAGAAGCTCGAGGCCATGGTGGGCCAGGTCGACAAGATGGGCATCATCGAGTGGCACGGCCAGCTGCTCACCAAGAACCCGGACAAGGGCGGCAAGCGGCTCGTCGACCTCGAGGGCCGCTACAGCCCCTCGACCGGCTACAGCCAGCTGTCCGTCGACTCGGTGGTCGACGGCGTCTCCCAGCAGATCGACTACCTCGTGGTCAACGACCGCGCCTACTTCAACAGCGACCTCTGGGGCCCGAACGCCGCGGACTGCTGGGCCGAGGTCACGGGCGACGCCGAGCGCACCTGGGCGCTGCCGACCGACCTCGACCCGACGTGGCCGTTCGCCACCGCGCGCGCGATCTCCGCCGACGGTGACGACGTCTCCGTCGCGATCGGGTTCAAGTCCGTGTCGCCGGGCCTGCCGCGCGGCCTCGTCCCCGCGCTCGCCAACGTCCCCTACGACACCGAGGCAAGCGCCTTCTTCGCGCCCCACGGTCCGCTCATCGAGGTCGGCATCGACGTCAACAGCATGTGGCAGAAGCTGCCGAAGGCCCAGCGCGCCAACATCGACACCCGCAACGCGGGCTGGTGGGCGATGACGCTTCAGGCCTCGCAGGACGACAGCGGCATCAACGCGCCCAAGTACATCTTCGACAACAAGGTCACCGCGCCGAGCCAGTGCAAGCGGGGCTGAGCGCGGTCCGGGCCGGCTAGAGCACCTTCGAGAGGAACGACTGCGTCCGCTCGTGCTGGGGGTCGGCGAGCACCTCGCGCGGGTCGCCCTCCTCGACGATGACGCCGCCGTCCATGAAGACCAGGTTGTCGCCGACCTCGCGCGCGAAGCCCATCTCGTGGGTCACGACCATCATGGTCATGCCCTCCGAGGCCAGGTCCTTCATCACGGCCAGCACGTCACCGACCAGCTCGGGGTCGAGGGCCGACGTGGGCTCGTCGAAGAGCATCATGTCAGGGCTCATCGACAGGGCCCGGGCGATCGCGACGCGTTGCGACTGGCCACCGGAGAGGTGCGCGGGGTAGGCCGACTCCTTCTCGGACAGTCCCACCTTGGCGAGCGTGGCGCGGGCGACCTCGACGGCCTCCTCCTTCTTGCGGGCCTTCACCTTCTCCTGCGCGATGGTGAGGTTGCGCAGGACCGTCATGTGCGGGAAGAGGTTGAACTGCTGGAAGACCATCCCGATGCTCGCGCGGAGCCTGTCGACGTCGGCGTCCCGGTCGGTGATCTCCTCGCCCGCGACGAAGATCTTGCCGCTGGTCGGCGTCTCGAGCATGTTGACGCACCGCAGCAGGGTCGACTTGCCGGAGCCGGAGGGGCCGATCACGCACACGACCTGTCCGGAGCTGACGTGGAAGTCGATGCCCTTGAGCACCTCGTTGGCGCCGAAGTACTTGTGGAGGTCCTGGACGTCGATCGCCGCCGTGGAACGGTCGGTCGGGGTGGTGGGACTGGTCATCAGCGGGCCCTCTCGGCGCGGGCTTCCATGCGGCGCACGACGATCGACAACGGCACCGTGATCAGCAGGTAGCACAGCCCGATCACGATGATCGGGGTCAGGTTGGAGGCGGAGTTCATGCCCTCGCGGCCGAACTTGGTCAGCTCGTAGCCCGACAGCGAGAGCCCGAGGATGTAGACCAGCGAGGAGTCCTTGGTCAGCAGGATCAGCTCGTTGGTCAGCGGCGGGAGGATGATGCGGAACGCCTGCGGGATCACCACGCTGACCATGGCGCGACCGTGCGACATCCCGAGCGAACGGGCGGCCTCCAGCTGGCCCTTCGGGACGGCCTGGATGCCGGCGCGGATCGTCTCGGCCATGTAGGCGCCGCCGACGAGGCCGAGGGCCAGGGTCACGACGCCCAGGTTGCCGAAGGGGATCTCGTAGGCCGGGAAGGCGAGGTTGAAGCCCACGCTGAGCGCGATGAAGACCACCAGTGCGGGCAGGCCGCGGAACAGCTCGATGATGCCGGTCGCGAGCCACCGGTAGGGACCGACGCTGGAGAGCCGCATCAACGCCAGGACCAGGCCGAGCAGCAGGCCGAAGGCGAACCCGCACGCGGTGTAGATCAGCGTGTTCTTCAGCGCGACCGTCAGGACGCGGGGGAACTGCTCCTTGACGAGCTCCCAGTTCCAGAACGCCCGCTGGATCTGCCCCCAGTCGGCGACGAACAAGATGGCGAGCAGCACGACCACGAGGACGGCGTACTGCACGTAGCGCCACCGGGCAGCGCGCTGACGGGGACTGGCCATGGACTCACGTCACCTTCGTCGGGTGGAGGGGGATCGTCACTGCGTGGGCGCGGTGCCGAACCACTTCTCGTAGACCGTGTCGTAGTCGTCGCTGGCGATGGCGTCGTTGATCGCGGTGAGCAGGTCGTCGTTGCCGTCCATCTTCACCGAGAAGCCGTACTCCTCGCCGGTCTCGAACTCGGTGACCACCTCGACGTCGGGGTTCTCGCTGACGAAGTAGTTGAGCAGGCCGTTGTCGTTCACGCCCGCGTCGGTCTTGCCGGTCAGGACCGCCTGCTGCATGAGGGAGGAGTCCTCGAAGGAGATCACCTCGGTGTCCGCCGGTGCGTTCTCCCGGACGTAGTCGGCGCCGGTGGTGCCGTCCTGCACCGCGACCTTCTTGCCGGCCAGGTCCTCCAGGGACGTGATGCCCGACCCGGTCTTGGTCATGAGGGCCTGCGTGGCCGTGAAGTAGGGGTCGGTGAAGTCCATGACGGCAGCCCGCTCGTCGTTGATCGTCATGGCTCCCGCCGCGACGTCGCACTGCCCGGTGTTGAGGGCCTCACCGGTGGTGATGGTCTCCCACGCCACGTCGACGACCTCGGTGTCGAGACCCTCCGCCTCGGCGGCGATCTCGAGGACGCCGGGGTCGAAGCCCACGACCTCGCCTCCCTCGGTGAACTCGAAGGGCTCGTAGGGCAGGTGCGTGCAGATGGTCAGCGTGCCGTCCTTCACGAGCGAGATGCCCGACTCGGTGGTCGTGGTGGTGTCGTCCTTCGCACACCCCGCCGCGACGAGGGCAAGGGCAGCGACGCTGATTCCAGTGGCCAGGCTTCGGGTGAACATGTGCACCACCCTAGACCGCCTCGACCTCCGGCCCGGGCGGCATGATCGGGGCATGCCCACCTACGTCGCCTTCCTGCGCGCGATCAACCTCGGCGCGACGCGCAAGTTCCCCAAGGACGCGATCAGGTCCGCGACCGAGGCGGCCGGCGGGTCAGACGTCGAGACCTACATCAACACCGGCAACGTCCGGCTGACTCACTCCGCCCGGTCGGTCGCCAAGGTGCAGGCCGCGCTCGAGAGGGCGTACGCCGCCGAAGCCGGCTTCGAGGTCCCCACGATCGTCTTCACCACCCGGGACCTGGCGACGCTCACCGCGCGCGGTGACGACCTGCACGACTCCCACGAGGGCGAGGTCGGCAACCACTACGTGACCCTCTACGCGACGGCACCGCCCGCGGCCGCGATCGAGGCCGCGCACGCCCTCGAGCACGACGGCGAGGCCGTCGTCGTGGACGGCCGAGCCGCCTACGTCCTGCTCGACGGCGACATCCACACCTCGAGGCTGCTGGCGAGCAAGGAGTTCAAGGCGCTGGGCCAGGGCACCGCCCGCACGATCAAGGTGCTGCGGACCGTCACCGAGAAGTGGTGCCGGGACTAGGCGATCTCGATGCCGGCGGCCGTCATCTCCGCGAGGGCGGCTGCGGTGGTCGCCTCCGCGACGCCGGCGCACAGCGCCGTCAGCACGCGGGTGTCGAAGCCCTCGCGCGCGCTGTCCAGCGCCGTAGCGCGCACGCAGTGGTCGGTGGCGATGCCGCACACGTCGACCTCGCCGACCCCGCGCGCCCTCAACCAGCCGGCCAGGTCGTCGCCCGACGTCGTACGACCCTCGAAGCCGGAGTAGGCGGCCTCGTGCTCGCCCTTGAAGAACACCTCGTCGAACGGCTGCGGGTCGAGGTTGGGGTGGAAGCCGGCGCCCTCGGTGCCGACCTTGCAGTGCACGGGCCACGAGTCGACGAAGTCGGGCTTCAGCGACCAGTGGTCGCCCGGGTCCACGTGGTGGTCCTTGGTGGCGACCACGACGTCGTACGCCGGTCCGACGTCGGCCCTGGTCGACCACCTGCGCAGCAGGTCGCCGATGTCGGAGGCCACGCGGGCACCACCGGCCACCGCGAGGGACCCGCCCTCGCAGAAGTCGTTCTGGACGTCGACCACGATCAGCGCGCGTGACATTCGTTCAGGCTAGCGAGGTTCGAGGTGGAGCGTCGGGATCGCTGCCTCGCCGGCGGACATCTGGGTGACCGCGCGCGGGAGCTCGGCGAGCGAGCTGCGGTGCCGGGCGCGTGCCTCGTCGAGGGTCGCGCGGCCGATGACCTCACCGCCCTCGACCAGCGGGACGAGCAGTGCGCGGTCGTCGCCGTCGTCCTGGGGTGCCGCGCCGATGCCGATCACCTCGGCCTCGGCGACCCCCGACGACGAGCGGCGGCGCAGGGCGTACTTCCGCCCGCCGATGGAGGCCTTGTCCGTCGACCGCTTCGCCACCGACACCATCTCGCCGTCGTCGCCCTCGCGCGCGACCAGCTTGTAGACGAAGCCGCAGGTCGGGTGGCCCGATCCGGTGACGAGCTGGGTGCCGACCCCGTAGGCGTCGACGGGAGCCGCCGCCAGGGCGGCGATCGCGTGCTCGTCGAGGTCGCTCGTGACGACGATCCGCGTCGAGGTGGCACCGAGGTCGTCGAGCTGCGCACGCACCTCGCGGGCGACCTCGCCCAGGTCGCCGGAGTCGAGCCGGACGGCGCCGAGCCCCGTGCCGGCGACCTCGACGGCGAGGCGCACGGCCTCGGCCACGTCGTAGGTGTCGACCAGCAGCGTGGTGCCGACGCCGAGCGTCTGCACCTGCGCACGGAACGCGTCGGCCTCGGCGTCGTGCAGCAGCGTGAACGAGTGGGCCGCGGTGCCCGTCGAGGGCACGCCGTAGCGGGCACGGGCGGCCAGGTTGCTGCTCGCGTCGAACCCGGCGACGTACGCCGCCCGCGCGGCGGCCACGGCCGCCTCCTCGTGCGTGCGGCGCGAGCCCATCTCGATGCACGGGCGCCCGGCCGCGGCGAGGGTCATCCGCGAGGCGGCGGAGGCGATCGCCGAGTCGTGGTTGTAGATCGACAGGAGCACGGTCTCGAGCAGGACCGCCTCGGCGAACGTGCCCTCGACCACCATCAAGGGGGAGTAGGGGAAGTAGGCCTCGCCCTCGGCGTAGCCCCAGACGTCCCCGGAGAAGCGGTAGGACGCGAGCCAGTCGAGCATGTCGGCGTCGACGACCCCCTCGAGCGCCAAGATCGTCGCCGGGTCGAACCGGAAGTCCTCGATCGCGTCCAGCGCACGGCCCACGCCCGCCACCACGCCGTACCTCCGACCCTGCGGCAGCCGGCGCGGGAAGAGCTCGAATACCGCCCTCCTGCCCGCGGTGCCGGCCTGCCGCGCGGCCTGGACCATGGTGAGCTCGTAGTGGTCGGTCAGGAGTGCCGCAGACGTGCGGGATGGGCCGGTCACGACCCGTACTGTGCCACGATGGTGCTCGTGTCAGCCGCCAGTCCCGTAGAGGTCGAGCCGACCCAGGTTCCCGACGAGATCACCTTCCTGGCCAAGCCGTGGGTGACCCTCGTGTGGGACGACCCGGTGAACCTCATGTCCTATGTCTCCTACGTCTTCCAGAAGTACTTCAAGTACGACAAGGCGAAGGCCGAGAAGCTGATGCTCGAGGTGCACACCGAGGGCAGGACGGTCGTCTCGACCGGCACTCGCGAGGAGATGGAGCGCGACGTGCAGGCCATGCACGAGTACGGCCTGTGGGCCACGATGGAGAAGGCCTCGTAGTGCACCGGTCCCGCATCGCCGTCGTCATGATCGACCACCCCGACGAGTCCTACGACTCGGCCGCCGCCTTCTGGGCCGCCGCCCGGGGGTCCCGCCGCACGCCCAACGACGAGCCCGAGTACGAGTCGCTCGACCGCCTGCCGGGCAACGTCGCGCTCGAGCTGCAGCGCACCGGCAGCGCGACGGCGCCGCGCGTGCACCTCGACCTCGAGACCGATGACGTGGACGCGGAGGTGGCGCGCCTGGAGTCGCTCGGTGCCACGGTCGCGAGCCGGCACGACACCTGGGCCGTCATGGACGACCCCGGTGGCCTGGTCTTCTGCGTCGTGCCCGTCTTCACCGACCAGGACGACTTCGACCGCCACGCGGTGACGTGGGGTGCGCCGTGAGCGGCTTCGAGCGGCACCGGAAGTCCGGCCAGGTCATCGCGACCTTCACCGGCTTCGAGGCCGACCTCCTGCGCTCGCTGGCCTCGCAGATGGTCGAGCTGCTGCGCAACGAGCGCGCCGAGCCGGCCGCACCCGCGGACGACCCGTTCGAGGCGCTGATGGCCGAGTTCTCCGGCGCGACCACGATCCCCGACGACCCGGTGCTCGCGCGCCTGTTCCCGACGGCGTACCCCGACGACGAGGAGGCGGCCTCCGACTTCCGCCGCTTCACCGAGAGCGGGCTCCGCGACGGCAAGGCTGCCGCGTCCGGGCTGATCATCGACACCCTCGAGGACGCCGGGCTGCCGCCCGAGCTCGACGAGGACGGGCTCGTCATCGACGTCGAGCTCACCGTCGGCGAGGCCGAGACGTGGATGCGTGCCTTCACCGACATCCGGCTCGCGCTCGCCTCGCGGCTCGGCATCGAGGCCGACGACGAGGACTACTGGCACTCGCTGCCCGACGACGACCCGCGGGCCCAGGCCCACGACATCTACGAGTGGGTGGGCTACCTCCAGGAGACCGTGGTCGGGGCACTGACCTCGTGAGCGCGTCCCCGTGAGCCCGATCCCCGACTTCGTCGTCGAGATCCGCAAGAAGATCGGGCACGACCCGCTGTGGCTGCCCGGTGTCACGGCGGTCGTGCGCCGCGCCGACCAGGTGCTGCTCGTCCGGCGCTCCGACAACGGGCGCTGGACGCCGGTGACCGGCATCCCCGAGCCCGGCGAGGAGCCCGCGACGTGCGCGGTCCGCGAGGCCCTGGAGGAGACCGGCGTCCGGATCCGGGTCGACCGCCTGGCCTCGACGGCGGTCCACGGCGAGATCCTGCACGTCAACGGTGACCGGGCGAACTACCTCGACCTCACCTTCGCCTGCACCTGGCTCGAGGGGGAGGCGCACGTCGCCGACGACGAGTCCAGCGACGTGCGGTGGTGGCCGCTCTCCGGCCTGCCTCCGATGAGCGAGGAGATGCTCGCCCGCATCGAGGCCGCGCTCAGCAGCGAGCGCGAGGCACGCTTCGCCGTCCCTCCGGGCCAGGACGACGTGGAGCCGCCCCCGGTGCTCGCACCTCCCGCGCCGGTGCTCGGCGTGGACGCCTGCCCGGGAGGCTGGGTGGGCGTCGTCCTCGACACCGACCTCCGCCCGTGGGTCCGCACGGCCGCCACGATCACCGACCTGCTCGCGCTCGTGCGCGAGACCCACGACGTCCGGGTGGTGGCGATCGACATCCCGATCGGCCTGCCGGACACGGGCGGCCGGCTCGCGGACGCCGAGGCGCGGAAGGTGCTCGTCGGCAAGGCGTCGTCGATCTTCTCCACGCCCGTGCGCGCCGCGCTGGAGGCCGGGACCTACGAGGCCGGCCGCGCGGCCAACCTCGCCGCGACCGACGGTCGCACGAGCGTCAGCGCCCAGGCGTACGCCCTGCGCGAGAAGGTCCTCCAGGTCGACGCCTGGGTCCGCGGGCGTCCCGGCGCGCCCGTGATCGAGGTCCACCCCGAGGTCAGCTTCACGCGGATGGCCGGTCGGCCGCTGCTCGAGAGGAAGAAGGACGCCGACGGGGTGCGCGTACGACGCGAGGTGCTCGCCGCGCACGGGATCGTCGCGCCGCCGTGGTTCCGCGGCGCCGGGTTCGGCGAGGACGACCTGCTGGACGCGTGCGCGACCGCCTGGACGGCCGTGCGCCACGCGCTCGGGGTCTCCGAGTCGTTCCCGTCGACGCCCGAGGTCTTCTCCGACGGGATCCCCGCGGCGATCTGGGCCTAGCCCGAGTGCGTCAGCACCCCGTAGCGCTCGCGCGAGGCGAGCGCCCAGCGCGAGACGGGCACCGACACCAGCGCGACGGCGAGCATCAGCGCGCCGAGGACGAGCCACCCGGTCTCGCCCATCTGGACGCAGAGCAGCGTCACGACGGGCGGCGCGACGACGGCCACCACGCTGAAGCCGAGGCCGGCGAAACCCTGGTACTGGCCCTGGCGCTCGTGCGGGGCGAGGCCCATCTGCAGGCCCCACTGGCCCCCGGAGCCGATCATCTCGCCGACGACGTGGGCGAGCGAGCCGAGGACGAGCACGGTGATGGCGAACGAGGCGTCGCCGCGGTCGGCGAGCGAGATGATCGCGAAGCCCACGGCCATCCAGACCGCACCCCGCACCAAGGCCCTGGCTCCCGCCTCGACCGAGTCCGCGCGGCGGGAGAGCCGGACCTGGAAGATCGCGACGCAGGCCGTGTTGAGGATGAGCAGGATCGCGACCATCACCGGCGGCGCCGACGTCCGCTCGGAGATGTAGAGCGCGAGACCCAGCTCCATCACGAAGAAGTGCAGCGAGAACAGGCCGGTCAGCGCGACGACCACGACGTAGGGCCAGTCGCGCAGGACCGCCAGGCGCGGCTCGCCCTCGCCCCGGACGTACGCCGGCAGGTCGGGCAGGCGGGTCGTGTTCCAGGCCGCGAAGCCCGTGAAGACCGCGTTGATCACGAAGACCGAGACGTAGGCCCACGACTGGTCGATCACCAGCGCGGCGCCGCCGAAGACCGAGCCGAGGCCGATCGCGGTGTTGGTGACCGCCCGCAGGTAGGCCTTGAAGAGCACGCCGCGCCCGCCGGTGGCGAGCTGCGCGATGACGCCCTGCTGGACCGAGCCCGCCGACCGCTCGAAGAGGGCGAGCAGGCCGAGCAGCAGCGCCAGCTGCCACGGCGTACGGGCGAGGACGGGCAGGGCGCTGGTGAGCGCCGCGCCGACCATGAAGACGGTGAGCGCCTTGCGCGGGCCCCGGCTGTCGCCGAGGTGGCCGGCCGGCACCTGGACGAGGATCCCGACGATCGCCGACGTGGCCATCGCGAAGGCGACCTCGGCGGGGGAGAAGCCGACCTGTCGCGTGAAGTAGAGGGCGCTGGTGGTCATCACCGCACCGGCGCCGAACCGGTTGGCGAAGGAGCCGAGGGCCAGCACCCGCAGGTCGCGCTCGACGGGGATGCCCCGCCGGGTCAGTGGTGCCGTCGTCTCGCTCAGCGACATGGGGTCCTTCCGCACAACCTGCACAAAGTCTCTCGACGTCGAGACTATGTCCTGAGACGTGGACGGGTCACCTCGTTTTCCGACCTACCCTTGCCACGTGCTGAGCATCACCCAGGAGACGTACGACGCCATCGTGGCGCACGCCAAGCGCGACCACCCCGACGAGGCGTGCGGCGTCGTGGCGGGGCCGGAGGGCAGCGATCGTCCGGAGCGCTTCGTGCCGATGGTCAACGCCGCCAGCAGCCCGACCTTCTACGAGTTCGACTCGACCGAGCTCCTCCGGCTCTACCGGGACATGGACGCCCGCGACGAGGAGCCGGTGGTCGTCTACCACTCCCACACCGCCACCGAGGCCTACCCCAGCCGCACCGACATCGGCCTGGCCAGCGAGCCGCACGCGCACTACGTGCTGGTCAGCACACGCGACTGCTTCGACGAGCGCGGGGGGAATACTGGGGGTCCTGTGGAGTTCAGGTCCTACAGAATCATCGACGGAGTCGTGACCGAGGAAGAGGTCACGATCACGCCTACAGAGAAGAGCACCCCCTGATGGCCATCGAGGTCCGGATCCCGACCATCCTGCGCACCTACACCGACGGCGCCAAGTCCGTCGAGGGCGCCGGCGGCACCCTGTCCGCGCTCATCGACGACCTCGAGGCCAACCACCCCGGCATCAAGGACCGCCTGATCGACAACGGCGACCTGCGCCGCTTCGTCAACGTCTACATCAACGACGAGGACGTCCGCTTCATCGGCAGCCTCGAGGCCGAGCTCTCCGACGGCGACCAGGTCGTCGTGCTCCCCGCCGTCGCCGGCGGCTGAGCCGGGCGCATGCGCTTCGACAGCCTGCTGGACTCGGTCGGCGGCACGCCCCTCGTCGGGCTGCCGCGGCTCTCCCCGAGCCCTGACGTCCGGATCTGGGCCAAGCTGGAGGACCGCAACCCGACCGGGTCCATCAAGGACCGGCCCGCGCTGAAGATGATCGAGCAGGCGGAGAAGGACCGCACGCTCCGCCCCGGCTGCACGATCCTCGAGCCGACGAGCGGCAACACCGGCATCTCGCTGGCGATGGCCGCCAAGCTCAAGGGCTACCGGATCGTCTGCGTGATGCCCGAGAACACCTCGGAGGAGCGGCGCCAGCTGCTGCGGATGTGGGGCGCCGAGATCGTCTCCTCGCCGGCCGCCGGCGGCTCCAACGAGGCGGTGCGCGTCGCCAAGAAGATCGCCGGGGAGCACCCCGACTGGGTGATGCTCTACCAGTACGGCAACGACGCCAACGCCCTCGCGCACGAGGAGGGCACCGGCCCCGAGCTCCTCGCCGACCTCCCCGGGATCACCCACTTCGTCGCGGGCCTCGGCACCACCGGCACGCTGATGGGCGTCTCCCGCTTCTTCCGCAAGACCAAGCCCGACGTGCGGATCGTGGCCGCCGAGCCGCGCTACGGCGAGCTCGTCTACGGCCTGCGCAACCTCGACGAGGGCTTCGTGCCGGAGCTCTACGACGCCTCGCTGATCGACTCCCGCTTCAGCGTCGGCCCGCGCGACGCCGTGCGCCGTGTGCGTGAGCTGCTCGAGATGGAGGGCATCTTCGCCGGCATCTCGACCGGCGCGATCCTGCACGCCGCCCTCGGCCAGGCAGCCAAGGCGGTCAAGGCCGGCGAGCGCGCCGACATCGCGTTCGTGGTGTGCGACGGCGGCTGGAAGTACCTCTCCACCGGCGCTTACGAAGGCACCGTCGACGAGGCAGAAGACCGCCTCGACGGCCAGCTCTGGGCCTGACCCCCACCTCGCCGCTGGTCGGGCAGCGAGTCGCCCGCGCCGGCCGCTGGTTGAGCAGGGCGCCCAGCGCCGGCCGCTGGTTGAGCAGCGAGCGCCAGCGAGCGTGTCGAAACCAAGGCCACACCCGCCGTCTTCGTTGGTCGAGGGAGGCGCCCCGGCGCCCGTCACGAGACCAGCCCGTTCTTGACCGAACCTCGCACCTCCGGCCCTGATCACTGTCGGACCTCACACCTACAATCGAACACATGAGCGAAGCGCTGGCAGTGGTCTCGGAGGTGGAGGTCGACGACCTCACCGCCTCGGCCCTGCTCGCCTCGATCAAGGCTTCCCGCGACACCGAGAACGCTGAAGCTGCACGCCAGCTCGATCTCGCCGCCCGGTGGGCCGATCTCCACCCACCGGAGTCGATCCACCTCGCCGCCGCGTTCACCACAGCCGGGTCCGAGCACGAAGAACCCATTGCGGGCGACGGCTGCCCGCCCGTGGCGGAGTTCTGTGTGGCCGAGCTCGGCGCCGTCCTCGGCATCTCCACCACCTCTGCGAAGAAGCTCCTCGGGCACGCCCTCGAGCTCCGCCACCGCCTTCCCCGACTGTGGCGCCAGGTCCAGGGTGGTGCGGTGCCGGCGTGGCGGGCTCGGTCGGTCGCGGAAGCGACCATCCACTCGGTGCCTTCGCTGACTCGTGAGGCCGCGAGCTGGGTCGACGACCAGGTCGCTGCCGTCGCCGGACGAGTCGGTGTCGCGCAGCTCGACCGCCTCGTCGCCGAAGCCATCAAGAAGTACGACCTCGCCACCCCTGATCCCGCGGCTGATCCAGAAGACGGCTACCTCCACGTCGACCCCCGCCACGTCACCGTCCACGACCAAGACGTCCACTTCGCCGGCACCGTCCACGTCGAGGCCGACCTCGACCTCGCCGACGGCATCGACCTCGACCACGCCCTCAGCCGTGACGCAGCCACGCAGAAAGCCCTCGGCTCCACCGAGTCGTTGAACGTCCGGCGGGCCAGGGCTCTCGGCAACCTCGCGAGGACGCAGACCGCCCTCGACCTGTTCCAGGCGCGCGGCGGCGCGACGACCGCCACCTCCGGTGACGACCTCCCCGCCGCGCGGGAGGTCGTGCTCCATGCCCACTTCGACGCCACGCTCACCGGCGATGGCACGGTCTTCGGTCCGACCGGACGGTTGGAGAACCGGCAGAAGCTCCTCCTCCTCGAGCAGCTCCAGGCCTGGTGCGGCGACAGCCAGACGAAGGTGACGATCAAGCCGGTCATCGACCTCAACCAGAACCTGAGCGCGCCCGGCTACGAGATCCCCGCCAGGATCCGCGAACACGTCATCCTCCGCGACAAGACCTGCGTCTTCCCGCACTGCACCAGGCCAGCCCGACGTTGCGACATCGACCACGTCATCGAGTACGACCACCACGCCCACGCAGACGGCCGGCTACAACCAGGACCGACGCAGTCCGACAACCTCGCCTGCCTCTGCCGCTCCCACCACCGCCTCAAGACCTTCACCACCTGGCACTACGACATGCCCCAGCCAGGGATCGTCGAATGGACCAGCCCACACGGCCACCGATTCAGGCGCGACAGGTCAGGCACCACCCCGATCCACCCGGTCAACCCGGTCAACCCGGTCAACCCGGTCAACCCGGTCAACCCGGTCAACCCGGTCAACCCGGTCAACCCGGTCGAGCACGAGCCACCCGCACGACCATGACCCCGCCCCACACCCCGCCTGACCACAGGTAGGCGGGGACGCAAGTGCGTCCGTCATCTCGTCGATGCCTGCGGGAAGTCTCCTGGCAGCCGAGCACCGGACGCTTCCGCCACGGACGGCGTGCGGGCGTGGGTGCTCGAGCCGGGTCAGGACGGGGAGCAGTTGCGTCGCCGCCGGACATTGCGAATCTCGCGCAGGGCCAGGGCAGTGTCCATGCCCGAAGTCTCCGAGGCCTACTCCGGCGCCATCGCCACGTCGAGCGCCGCGAGGCGGACGTCCGGGTCGGGGTGCGCCCGCAGCGCCTGCACGTGCGCGCGCACGGCTTCCGACCAGCCCTCGGTCGCGCCCGCCGCGGCGGCGATCGCGACGGCGACGAGCCCGCGGGCGAGACCGTCGTGGGGACGGAGGTCGTCGAGCAGCGGCGCGGCGGTTCCGGGGGGCAGGCGATCCGGTGCTCCGGCCAGCGAGTCGGCCACGGCGCGCTGGGCGGCATGGGCCAGCAACGGCCGGTCCGCGAGCACGCAGATGCGCTCCAGGTCGGCCACGCCGGGCTGGTCGAGCGCGGCGGCGTGCAGCACCAGGGCCGCGTCAGGACGGGCCTGCTCGAGGGCCTGGCCGAGCGCGCCCGCACGCCTGCGCCGGTCGGGGTGACGTGCCGCGGCGGCGCAGGTCGCGCCGACGAGCTCGGAGAGCCGCTGGCGTGCCGGACGGTCGCGTGAGGGACCGTCGAGGGAGCCGTCGTCGACGGTGACGAGGGATCGCGCCGTCCTGACCAGGGGGTCGGCGGAGCCGATCAGCGCGGACCCCTCCACGAGTGCGGTCGACGCCGCCCGCCACAGCGCCGTGCGGGTCAGGTCGGCGACCGTCGCGACCAGGTCGTTGACGGCGTCCGGACGCCAGGGGAGCCAGGCGGCCAGCGCCCTGAGCCCGAGCCGCGCCGTGTCGGGGTCGTCCGCACCGGCGACGAGGTGGACGAGCGCGGCGTACGGCTCCCGGTGTCGCCCGGCCACGGTGCCGACCGGCAGGTGCAGCAGGGCCGTGGCGACCTCGGGCGTGACGGCTGCACGCTCGAGGACCTCCCAGGCGGCCGGGTCGTCGAGGTGCAGGCGCGCCGCTGCGGCGACCGCGCGTCGTACGTCGCGGTGCTGGTCCGGTGCGGACCACACCTCGAGCAGCAACGGGGCCGCGCCGGGGACCCGGTGCTCGGCCAGCAGGCGCACGGCCTCCTTGCGCGAGGTCACCTTCGAGCCCTCCAGCAGCGACCGTGCGGCCGCGAGCGCCGCGTCGGGCGCGACGAGGCGGATCGCCCGCGTGATCGCGGGCACGGCGACGCGGGCGCGGTCGGTCGCCGCCAGTGCGAGCAGGTGGGGGAGGACGGCGGCGGGATCGTCGCTGCGGGACAGGCCCGCGACGGCAGCCTCGGCGACCGCCACCTCGGCGTCGTCCGCCAGGGACAGCAGGACCGTCGCGTCGGCGCCCGACCCGGCGAGGGACCGGACCGCCGAGGCCCGCTCCCACGCCGGGAGCCGTCCCGACGTCGCGATCGACGTGAGCAGCTTCGTTTGCGCCGCGACCTGACGCGGCAGCCAGCGGTCCGAGCAGCCGTCGAAGGCCGGCACGAACCGCACCCCGCGCTCGAGGAACCGACCGTGCATCGAGCGGCGCAGCACGTCGTCGAGCAGGTCGGTCCGGCGCCACCCCACGACGCGGGCGACCTCGTGGAAGGTGATGGTGGAGCGGTCCCCGCGCAGCACCGCAGCCACCCGCTCGTCGCGGGTCGGGGGCGGGTCCAGCCACAGCGAGACCGCACGCCGGACGATCGCGTCGTCCTTCGCGCCACGCGCGCGATCGACGTACGCCTGGAGCTGGGGCAGGTCCCACGCCCGGCGGCCCAGCCCCTGCGCGAGCGCCAGTGCGACGCCGAAGTCGCCCCGCGCGGCGTCCGCCTCGATGCGGGGTGCCAGGCTCGCCAGCACGGCGCGCTCCGCCCCGCGCGGCAGGTCGCGACCGATGCCGTGGAGGTCGACCGCGGCACCGTGCGCCGCGAGGAGCCGGAGTCCGTCCAGCGCGGCCTGCAGGAGGTCGCGCTTCCCCGCCACCGCGCCCTCACGCAGCAGTCGGTCGCACAGCGCCCGGATCGCCGAGCGGGTCCCCCAGGAGCAGTCGCGTGCCTCGGCCGCGTCGCGCACCAGCCGGGTGACGACGGGCGCGTCCCGGTCAGTGAACAGCCACGGGGGAGCGGACGCGAGCCCAGCGAGGACGGCGTACCGCACGGGGTCCTGGTCGTTGCGGAACCGGTCGAGGCCACCGATGAAGTCGCTCCAGGTCGCGGCGTCCCGGCTGCCCGCCGCAGCGCGCGTGGCTGCGGTCCACGCCATGGCTCGGGCGTCGGCGTCGGGCCTCCGGGTCGCCTCGAGGAGGGTGTCCCGTGCCTCTGACCAGGCGAGACGAGCGGTGACCTCGAGACGCTGGTCGGGGTCGTCGGCGACGCTGGGGAACGCCAGCAGCCGACTCGCCTCCTCGTGGCGCGCCCGGACGGGGAGCAGGTCGATCGCAGCGAGCGCCTGCCAGAGACGGGACGGCTCCGGCCCGCGCTCGCCCACCACGCCGCGGTGGACCGCGACGCGCTCGGAGGGCGGCAGCGCACGGAGCAGGTCGGGGAGCCGGCCGTCGGGTTCCAGCGTCCGGCCGAGGACGACCAGGTCGTCGGTGCCCACACCAGCCAGGGCCCGGAGCGTCCTGCGTCGCAGTGGCGGGCGTCCCCGGTGGCGGGGATCGGCGACCAGCCTGACGAACCTGGCGGCGTCGGAGCGGGCGAGGGCTCCGGTCCTGCCGAGGAGGGCGTGGGGGAGACCGGTGTGCGGCAGCGACCGCTCGAGCAGTCCGAGGACCCGCCCGGGGTCGGCCGGCACCGCAGCCGCGACGGCCGGCCCGACCTGTGCCCAGGTCCGCGCCCAGAGGGCCACGGGCTCCGCGTCCAGGCGCTCCTCGACGTAGGCCAGCACCACGTCCGGGTGCCGCCGGCCCAGGGCGGCCCAGCTGGCGACCGCGTGGTCCAGGCCCGGCAGCAGCGCGGCCACGCGATCGTGGTCCAGCGCCGGGAGGAGGGCAGCGGCCTCGCGGTCGCCGAAGCGCTCGAGGACGAGCGCGAGGACCCGCTCGCCCAGCTCCGCCGGCGGGCGCCTGCGCAGCGCCCGGTAGAGGACCGTGCGGTGCGCCGCAGGCAGGTCCGGGACACGCGCGAGCAACGCGTCCGGGGCGAGGTCCAGCGCCACGAAGGCTGCGATCGCCCGGGCCCGGACGGACGGTTCGGGGGCGTCGAGGCATCGCGCGACGCAGGCCGCGTCACCTGCCACCACCGCGATCTGGAGGGCCAGGCGTCTCCCGAAGGCGTCCTGCGTCATCAGCTCGTCGAGGAGGACCGGCAGCTCCGCGGTGCCGGCGAGCCGCCGGGCCGTTCCGGCGAGCACGCGCTGGCGCTCGGGGTAGGAGAGCCGATCGATCTGCTGGAGGAGTCTCGCGGCGGTGGTCACGAGACGCATTCTGCCGCGAGCCCTAGGCTCGGCAGATGACGAGAGCCGCCCGGGTCCTCCTGCTGGTGCCCCTGCTCGCCGTGCTGCTCGCACCGCCGGCCCGCGCCACCACCGACGACCCGAGCCCCCGTCGTACGACACCCACGCCCCCGCAGCAGACGGCGGAGGGCTACGCGATCCCGGTCACCCGCCGGGTGACGTACTCCGTCGTCACCCGCGGCCGCACCACCGCGTCGCTGGCGGTCTTCAGGCGGCAGGCGCAGCAGACGTACGACGACCCGCGCGGGTGGCGGGCCGGAGGAGTCGAGCTCCGGAGGGTCCGGCGGGGCGGCGACTTCACGCTGGTGCTGTCGACGGCGGGCGCGGTGCCGTCGTTCTCGTCGCAGTGCTCGTCCCAGTGGTCGTGCCGGGTCGGCCGCTTCGTGATCATCAACCAGACGCGGTGGCAGCACGCGTCACCGGCCTGGAACCGCGCCGGGAGGTCGCTGCGCGACTACCGGCACATGGTCGTCAACCACGAGACCGGGCACTGGCTCGGTCGCGGTCACGCGTCGTGCAGCGGGGGTGGGAAGGCCCCGGTGATGATGCAGCAGTCGAAGGGCACCGGCGGGTGCTCGTTCAACCCGTGGCCGCTGGAGTGGGAGGCGCGGGCCGTGCGCCGCTGACCACGGCGGCTACCTGCGGTGCGGGGCGATCGCGACGACCGCCGTCGACGGTGAGCCCAGGAGGACGTCGCCGCTGGCGCCGGTGACCGCGACCTGGATCAGCTCCCGGCGCTCGGTGCGCTTGTCGTCGAGGACCTGGACGGGCACGTAGTGGCGACGCTCGCCCGGCTGGAACGTCATCGTCCCCTGCGCTGCCACGAAGTCCACCCCGGGCTCCGCCTTCTTGAGCGAGAGGACGGTCCACGACACGTCGACCGCCGCGGTCGCAGGGGAGTGGAGCACGACCGGCACCCACACCGTCCGTGCACGCTCGGTGGTCGGGATCCGCACGTCGGCGACCCGCACCTCGTTCTGGCTGAGCCACTGGACTCGGGTGCCGAGCCAGTCCGCGAGGAAGTCGACCTCGCCGGACCGCGACTGCGCGCGGCGGGTCCACTCGAGGTCGCTGCCGTCCGCGTGCCACTGCCGCCAGTCGGCGTCGGCGCTCGCACCGAGGGTCGCGGAGGCCGCCTGGAGCTGTGACAGCACCAGGTCGACGGCCGGGCGCAGCTCGTACCACCGGTTCTTGACCCGGCGCGCGAAGGCCGGGTCCTGGAGCATCCGCGACACCCAGTGCCCGCCGGTGCGGGTGTACCAGCTGGTCGGTGAGCTGGTGGTCTTCCACTTCGTGCCGGCGCTGAGGTCGAAGTCCCACACCGGACCGAGGACGATCCGCTGCCCGGGCGCCCAGCTGAAGTTCACGCTGGACTGGAAGTTGGAGTCCTGGTTGGAGAAGAGCTCCTCGACGAGGTACCAGTCGATGAGCCGGGACACGTTGATGTGGCGGGCGTAGCCGCGCCTGCGGTCGGCGAACGACCGGCCCCACAGGACGTTCTCGAAGCGCGACACCGCACGTCGGACCGACCGGCGCTGGCGCTTGGTGACCTCGTCGGGATCCTTGAACGCGACCGGCGTGCCGCGCCGGGTGCGGAAGCCCGGCTCGTCGTCGCGCAGGTAGCGACGGTTGACCTCGAGCAGGAAGCCGTCCTTCGGCAGGTCGACGCGGCCCTTGCCCTCCTCCACCTGCTCGGTGAGCAGGTAGAGCCCCTGTGGCTGGCCGTTGAGCACGACGTCGACGAACCGGAACTTCGGCGTCCACGCCAGCCGGGTCTGGGCCGCGATCGCGAACGCCGCCGCCGTCCGCAGGGCGCTGCGGTCGCCGTAGCCGGCGAGCAGGACCCACTCGTCGTGCGGCACGTCGCCGACCAGTGCGGCGTCGTCCTCGAGCTTGAGCTTGTAGGGCTTCTTGGCCCAGCCCCACGTCGAGTTGCCGCGCCCGCGGACCTCCGTGACGTGGGCGACGCCGTCGAGGGTGACCGACCCGGCCACGTAGTCCTCACGCGAGATCGGTGCGCCCGCGGTGTCGATGACCAGCTGCGTCGGAGGGGCCGGGGGCCATCCCACGGCTGCTGCCGCCGCGGGGTCCGGCAGCACGTCCGGCGCCGGGGCCCTCCCGGTCGAGGCCGGCGCTGCTGCGGGCAGCCCCGCCAGCAGCGATCCGACCACGAGCGCCACGAGCAGCAGCCTCGGCTTCGTCATGGTGCTCTCCCTCGTCCAGGCCCCCGTGTGCCGGTGGTCACACGTCGGGCCAGTGGATCACTCGGTGGCTGAGACGTCGAGGTCCTGGAGGAAGTTGTGCTCGCTCCCGGGGACGGCGGGCAGTCCGAGCAGGTCCAGCGCCAGGTTGGCCACGTCACCGTTGCGCACCGGCTGGCGGCGCTGGTCGTAGGTCGTACGACGGTTGCCGGGGTTCTTGTAGTCGTCGTTGAGGTCGTAGAGGTCCGCGCCGGCGTCGACGCCGGGACCGGCCACGACGAAGGCGATCCGGTAGTTCTCGATGCTGCGGGCGTCGGAGTGGGACGCGCCGCGGCCGCCGTGGTCGGACGTCACGATGATCGCGGTGCTCCCCGCGCGCGTGGGGTCGGACTCGACCGAGTCCACGATCTCGCCGACGAGGCCGTCGACCTCCTCGACCGCCTCGAGGTAGGCCCGCGACATGAAGCCTCGCTCGTGGCCGACGTTGTCGGGCAGGGACAGGTGGACGAACCGCAGCGCCCGGTCCTCGCGCCGGACGTCCCGGACGACTGACCGGGTGAGCACGGTGTTGTCGAGGCGGATGCGCGTCAGGTCGAGGCTCGCCGGCCAGCTGCGCTTCCAGAGGCTGAACTTCGTCTTGCTCGCGAACAGGGCCGTGGATCCGCCCGACTCGTGGACGGACGTGAACACCGACTCCACAGGGCCTCCCGCGGCGGCCTGGACGGTGGCCGGGCGGCGGCGGTCGTCGTTCCAGGTCACGCCGTGGCCGCCCGTCGACGCCTGGATCCGACGTCCGGTGACCATGCCCGTGTGGTTGGGGAGGGTGATGGTGAGCTCGTGCTCGGTGCGGGCGTTGAGCGTGGAGGCGCCCGCGTCCATCAGGTCGTGGAGGTACGGCGTGCGCCCGCGCCCGAGCCGCGTCAACGCCGTCGGGTTGAGGCCGTCGAGCGAGATCGCGACCACGGAGGTGATCCCGGACTCCGCCGCGCGCGGCGCTGCCGGCGCGGCGCGCCGATCGTGCTCCGCCGGCGCGACCGCGCAGGCCTGGGCGCCGGTGAGGGTCACGAGGACGGAGGCGAGCAGGGCGGCGAGCGGGCTTCGTTTCTGCACCGCGCGACGATAACCCGCCTCCGTCCCCCAGCCGCGGAGGGGAGCGGCGCTGCCTCAGGCGAGCGCGGCGCGCACGGCGTCGGTGAGCGAGGTCGTCGGGCGTCCGGTCAGGCGCGACAGGTCGCCGGAGTCGGTGTGCAGCTCGCCGCGGGCCAGGCCCAGGTCGGAGTCGGCCAGGATGGCGGCGTACGGCTCCGGAAGGCCGGCGCCGACGAGGACGGCCGTGTAGTCCGCGGCGGGCAGGTCGCGGTAGACGACCTCGGTGCCGGACTCGGCGGCCAGCGCGGCGGCGTACTCCTCGAGGGTGAAGGCGACGTCGCCGCCGAGCTCGTGGACGCGGCCCGCCTGGTCGTCGGCCACCAGCGCCGCGGCGGCCGCCGCGGCGTAGTCGGCGCGCGACGCGGCGCTGACGCGGCCCTCGCCGGCTGCGCCCAGGACGGCACCG
Source organism: Nocardioides oleivorans (assembly GCF_004137255.1). NCBI lineage: Bacteria > Bacillati > Actinomycetota > Actinomycetes > Propionibacteriales > Nocardioidaceae > Nocardioides > Nocardioides oleivorans. The sequence goes on from NZ_SDWT01000001.1 coordinate 2,726,537, forward strand.
TGCTCGAGGGCGGTCGCGACCTGGCCGGTGTAGTTCTCGAGGTACCACGAGTTGCGCAGCAGCACGACGGGCAGGCCGGACGCGGCCAGCACCTCCTCGGTCGCCCGGTGCTCGTCGGCGAGGGCGAGCGTGGAGGTGTCGGCGCGGGTGATGCTCGTGTAGGCGAGCAGCTCGACGCCCGCCTTCGCGGCCGCCTCGATGACGTGGGTGTGCTGCGCGACCCGCTCGCCGACGGCACTGGAGGAGACGAGCAGGACGCGGTCGACGCCCTTCAGCGCCTGCTCCAGCGAGGCGGGGTCGGTGTAGTCGGCCGTGCGCGTCTCCACACCGAGGGCGGCCAGGTCGGAGATCGCGTCGGTGTCGCGGGCCGTGGCGACGACGTCCGAGGCGGCGACGCCTCGCTCGAGGAGGGCGTGGACGGCCAGCCGGCCGAGGTGTCCGCTGGCGCCGGTGACGAGGTAGGTGGTCATGGTGGATCCCGTTCGTGAGTGGTGGTCGTGCCTGTCGACCGGGCCAACGAACGGTCCTGCCCGATACTTCCCACGAGTTAGTACCCACTTTCAAGTAAGGTACTGGCATGCAGGTAAGCAACGAGCTCCGCGACTACTTCCCCGACGGCGTCTTCTCCCAGCACTGCCCGAGCCGGGTGCTGCTCGACCACGTGATGAGCAAGTGGGGCGTGCTCGTGCTCCTCGCGCTGTCCGAGGGAGAGCCGCTGCGGTGGAGCGAGCTGCGGCGCCGGGCCGAGGGCGTGAGCGAGAAGATGCTCGCCCAGACGCTGCGCACCCTCGCCTCCGACGACCTCGTCGAGCGCCACGCCAAGCCGGTGGTCCCGCCCCACGTGGAGTACTCCCTGACCCCGGCCGGCCAGGAGCTCGCCGCCCACCTCGTGCCGCTGATGCGCTGGGTCGCGGGCCACGCGGGCGAGCAGCGAGTGTGACCGGACCGACGCTGCTGTCGGGGTGACCGCTGGCTGCCCGACCGCCTAGCCTGCTGCCTGTGCCGACCCCCTCGCCCGCGCAGACCGCCGACGCACCCATCGGCATCTTCGACTCCGGGTTCGGCGGGCTCACGGTCGCCCGCTCGGTGATCGACCAGCTGCCGCACGAGTCGGTGCTCTACCTCGGCGACACCGCCCGCCAGCCCTACGGCCAGAAGGCGATCGGCGAGGTGCGCGAGTACGCCCTGGAGTGCCTCGACCACCTCTACGACCAGGGGGTCAAGGCACTCGTCATCGCCTGCAACTCCGCCAGCGCGGCGATGCTCCGCGACGCACGCGAGCGCTACGACGTGCCCGTCGTCGAGGTGATCCTCCCGGCCGCCCGTCGCGCCGCGGCCGCCACGCGCAACAGCAGGGTGGGCGTGATCTGCACGCGCGCGACCGCGAGCTCGATGGCGTACGACGACGCCTTCGCCGCCGCGCCGCACCTCGACCTGCACATCCGGGCGTGCCCCGGCTTCGTCGACTTCGTCGAGCAGGGCGTCACGGGGGGCGACGAGCTGATGGCCGCCGCCCACGACTACCTCGACCCGCTGGTCGAGGCCGGCGTCGACACCCTCATCCTCGGCTGCACCCACTACCCGCTCCTCACGGGCGTCATCTCCTACGTGATGGGCGAGCAGGTGACCCTGGTCAGCTCGGCCGAGGAGTGCGCCAAGGACGTCTACAAGATGCTGGCGAGCACCGGGCTGATGCGCGCCGACGGCGAGCCCGACTACACGTTCTCCACCACCGGCAGCCCCGAGGACTTCGCGACCATCGGGCGCCGCTTCCTCGGCTCGGAGCTGCTCGGTGCGTCCCAGTTCGCAGGAGGTCTCGCGTGAAGCTCACGATCGTCGGCTGCTCGGGCTCCTACCCCGGCCCGGACTCGGCCGCGAGCTGCTACCTCCTCGAGCAGGAGCACACCTCGGAGACGGGCGAGACCCGCACGTGGCGGGTCCTGCTCGACCTCGGCAACGGTGCGCTCGGCCAGCTCCACCGCTACGTCGACCCGCTCACGATCGACGCGGTCCTCCTGAGCCACCTGCACGCCGACCACTGCCTCGACCTCTGCGGCTACTACGTGATGCGCAAGTACCACCCCACCGGCCCGCAGCCGCAGATCCCGGTCTGGGGTCCGGCCGGCACCGCCGAGCGGATGGCGCACGCCTACGACCTGCCGCTCGACCCCGGCATGACCGAGGAGTTCGCCTTCCGGGAGTACGACGGCGTGGTGGAGGTCGGCCCCTTCCGCATCGAGCCGCGCGAGGTGGTGCACCCCGTCGCCGCCTTCTCGCTGAGGGTCACCGCGGGCGGTCGCACGCTCGTCTACTCGGGCGACACCGGGCCCTGCCAGGCCCTCGACGAGCACGCGGTCGATGCCGACCTGCTGCTGGCCGAGGCATCCTTCCGCGACGCCGACGACAACCCGCCGGAGCTGCACATGACCGGCTCCGACTGCGGACGTACGGCGTCGCGGGCCGGCGTGGGCCGGCTGGTGCTCACCCACGTCCCGCCGTGGCACGACGGGACCGACGCCGAGACCGAGGCCCGCACCGAGTGGGACGGACCCCTGGACCTCGCGCGCGCCGGGGCGACGTACGAGCTCTGACCCCGTCGGGTCCTAGACGAGCCCGGCGTCGTGCACGACCATCGCCACCTGCACCCGGTTGGTGCTGTCGAGCTTGGTCAGCAGGCGCGACACGTGCGACTTGACGGTGGGCACCGACAGGTAGAGCTCGCTCGCGATCTCGGAATTGCTGAGACCACGCCCCACGCACACCGCCACCTCGAGCTCGCGCTCGGTGAGCACGGTCAGCCGGTCGGCAGCCGTGGAGACCCGGTCGGTCGAGGTGGTGCTGCGCAGTCGCGACACCAGGCTGCGGGTGGCCGACGGCGACAGCATCGCGTCACCCGCGGCGACCGTGCGGATCGCGCTGACGATGTCGCCGGGCGGGGTGTCCTTGAGCAGGAACCCGTCGGCGCCGGAGGCGATCGCCCGGAGAACGTGGTCGTCGGCGTCGAAGGTGGTCAGCACGACGACGTGCGGCGGCTCGGGGCGCTGGTGGAGGACCTGCGTGGCCTCGAGGCCGTCCATCACCGGCATCCGGATGTCCATCAGGACGACGTCGGGCGTGAGCTCGGCGACGAGGGCGAGGCCCTCCTCGCCGTTGGCGGCCTCACCGACCACCTCGATGTCGCGCTGGCCGCCGAGCATGAGGGACAGCGCCGACCGGACCAGCGGGTCGTCGTCGACGAGCAGGACGCGGATCACGCCGACCACGGTAGCCACGCCTCCAGCACGAAGGAGTCGTCCTCGGTGCGCTGGTCGAGCCGGCCGCCGCGCAGACCGGTCCGCTCGCGCAGCCCGATCAGCCCGAGTCCGGCGCCGACGGCGGCGGTGCCGCGCGCGGTGAGGGGGTTGGAGAGCCGGACGGTGATGCCGGCTCGCTGGTCTCCGCTGCTGGTGATCGCGAGTCGCGACCCCGGAGCGTGCTTGCGCACGTTGGTGATCCCTTCCTGGACGATGCGGTAGACGGTACGGCCGGTCGCGGCCGGAACCGGGTAGGTGGGGTCGACGTGGTCGGCGTAGTCGATCCCGAGGCCGAGCGACCGTGCCTCGGCGACCAGCCCGGCGATGTCGGCGTACGTCGGCTGGGGGCGCGCCGTCGCCGGCCCCGGGTCGTCCTCGCGCAGCACGCCGAGGACGTCGCGCAGCTCGTGGAGGGCGTTGTTGGCCTGCGCCTGGATCTGGCCGAGACCCTCGCGGAGGCGCTCGCGGTCGAGGTCGTCGCGGAAGGCGAGTGCCCCGGCCTGCATCGAGACCTGGGTGATCCGGTGGGCGAGCACGTCGTGCATCTCGCGCGCGATCCGCGCCCGCTCGTTGGAGCGGGCCTGGCCGACGCGCAGCTCCTGCTCGAGCTCGGCCCGCTCGGCGCGCGAGCGAAGGGTCCAGATGATCTCGCGACGTGAGCCGATGTAGAGGCCCCAGCCCATGACGCCGACGTTGACGGCGAGGTTCACCAGGGTCGTGACGAGGTACTCCTGGTCCTTGATCGGCGCGATGGTCAGCCAGACCTGGGTCGCGACGACGTTGACGCTGCCGACCAGCAGCACCTCGCGGTAGTCGCGGCGCGTCGCCACCGAGACCGCGGCGAGCGTCCCGGGCCCGGAGGCGATCCCGGAGAACGCGCTGAACCCGGCGATCGCGATCGCGATCGGCACCGGTGCGCGCCGTCGGAACCCGACGATGACGAACGCCAGGGCGCCGAGGACGAGCTCGATGAAGAAGAAGTGCCGGTAGTCCTGCCACTCCGTCTCGGCGACCGCCGACCAGACGACGGCGGAGTACGTCGCACAGGCCGCGTAGCGCCACGCGTGGGAGACCCAGGTCAGCTCGGGCTGGGTCTCGACGTGCGTGGGGCGGCTGTCCACGGGCGTCAGGGTAACGATCTAGGGTCGAGCCATGACTGACGCCACCCCCAGCTCGAGCTCCACCCCGCGCGCCGACGGCCGTGCCGACGACGAGCTCCGCCCGATCACCATCACCCGGAACTGGCTCGACCACGCGGCGGGCTCGGTGCTGGTCGAGTTCGGCGGCACCAAGGTGCTGTGCGCCGCGTCGGCGTCCGAGGGCGTGCCGCGCTGGCGCAAGGGCTCGGGCCTGGGCTGGGTGACGGCCGAGTACGCCATGCTCCCCGCCGCCACCAACACCCGCTCCGACCGTGAGTCGGTCAAGGGCCGCATCGGCGGTCGCACCCACGAGATCTCGCGGCTCATCGGCCGCTCCCTGCGCGCGGTCATCGACTACCAGGCGCTCGGCGAGAACACGATCGTCCTCGACTGCGACGTGCTCCAGGCCGACGGCGGCACCCGCACCGCCGCGATCACGGGGGCCTACGTCGCCCTCGCGGACGCGGTCGCGCACCTCCGGTCCAGCGGCGCGCTGACCGGCGAGCCGCTGACCGGGTCGGTCGCCGCGGTGTCCGTCGGCATCATCGACGGCACGCCGCGGCTCGACCTGCCCTACGTGGAGGACGTCCGCGCCGAGACCGACATGAACGTCGTGATGACCGGCGAGGGCACGTTCGTGGAGGTCCAGGGCACCGCCGAGGGCGCGGCCTTCGACCGCGCCGAGCTCGACGCGCTCCTCGCGCTCGCCGAGAAGGGCTGCGCCGACCTGACCCGCATGCAGCACGAGGCGCTGCGCGCATGAGGATCTTCCTCGCGTCGGGCAACCAGAAGAAGATCCTCGAGATGCAGCGCATCCTCGGCGAGCAGGTGCCCGACCTCGAGGTGCTCGGCATCGACGACGTCGACGGCTACGTCGAGCCCGTCGAGGACCAGCCGACCTTCGAGGGCAACGCGCTGCTCAAGGCACGCGCCGGCGTGGCCGCGACGGGGCTGCCGACCGTCGCCGACGACAGCGGGCTCTGCGTGGCCGCGCTCAACGGCATGCCCGGCGTGCTGTCGGCGCGGTGGTCGGGGCCCCCGCTGGGTGACAAGAGGGGGGCGGACGCACGCAACAACGATCTGCTGCTGGCCCAGCTCAGCGACGTACCCGACGAGCGGCGTGACGCCTACTTCACCTGCGCCATCGCGTGGGTGATGCCCGACGGGCGCGAGCGCGTCGTCGAGGGTCGGATGGACGGGCGGGTCCTGCGGGAGGTGCGGGGGAGCGGCGGGTTCGGCTACGACGTGCTCTTCGTCGCCGACGAGCACGCCGAGGAGGGCCTCACCTCCGCCGAGCTCGACCCGGCCGAGAAGGACCGGATCTCCCACCGCGGTCGCGCGCTCCGCGAGCTCGCGCCGCTGGTGGCCGGCGACCTCTCAGACGGCTGAGGCCTGCTCCTCGCGGGCACCGACCTGCTTGCTGACCCACGTGCCCCACAGGGTCGCGAAGAGGAACATGACGAGCGAGTAGACCGCCGCCGGCACCGAGGCCTCCACCGTGTCGAGCACCTCGACGGCGACGAAGATCGCAAGCGTCGCGTTGTGCACCCCGACCTCCATCGAGGAGGCGATCGCCTGCGGCCCGGTCACCCCGAACGCCTTCGGCACGACGTATCCGACGACCAGACTGATCGCGCAGAAGAGCGCGGCGATGAGGCCGACGTCGGCGAGGTAGTCGCCGACGTCCTCGAGCTGGTCGAGCAGGATGCCGAGCACCAGGATCGCGAGGATCACCGCCGACCCGATCCGCACGGGCCGGTCCATCCGGCGGGCGAAGCCGGGCGCCCGGGCGTTGACCAGCATGCCGATGCCGACGGGCAGGAGGATCAGCGCGAACACCTTCACGACCTCGACCAGCGGCATCGAGACGTCGTCCTGCCGGTCGAACCAGGCGATCGCGAAGCCGGTGATCAGCGGGAGCGTGACGACCGCGATCACCGTGTTGATCGCGGTGAGGGTGATGTTGAGCGCGACGTCGCCCTTGAAGAGGTGGCTGAACAGGTTGGCGGTAGTGCCGCCGGGCGACGCGGCCAACAGCAGCATCCCGATCCCCAGCAGGGGTGGCAGGTCGAACAGCACGACCAGGCCGAAGCAGATCGCCGGCAGCAGCACGACCTGGCACGCCAGCGCGACCGCCACGGCCTTCGGCGCCCGCCCCACGCGCCGGAAGTCCGCGACCGTCAGGTCCAGGCCCAGGCCGAACATGATGATCGCGAGCGCGAGGGGCAGTCCGACGGTCGTCAGCGCGGAATCCATGCGCGGACACTAGTGGTGACGTGGGTCACACGGGAGTGCTCGACGCCAAGTAGCGACTTAGGTCGCGGGTGCGCTCGGAGAGACTCGAACTCTCACTGGCCAGGACCTAAACCTGGTGCCTCTGCCAATTGGGCTACGAGCGCGCGGGACCAATCCTCACACGTGTCCGCCGCACGTGCGACGGACCGCGGACGGCGTACGACGGTCAGTCGAGGCCCAGGTCGCGGCGGAGCTTGGCGACGTGGCCGGTGGCCTTGACGTTGTACTGGGCGAGCTCGACCGTGCCGGACTCGTCGATCACGAAGGTCGAGCGGATCACGCCCTCGACCTCCTTGCCGTAGAGCTTCTTGGTGCCGAAGGCGCCGTAGGCCCGGTGCACCGCGAGGTCCTCGTCGGAGAGCAGCGTCAGGGTCAGGGCGTCGCGCTCGCGGAACTTCGCCAGCTTGGCCGGCTTGTCCTTCGAGACGCCGAGCACCTCGTAGCCGGCGCCCCGGAGCGAGTCGAGCGACTCCGAGAAGTCACAGGCCTGCTTGGTGCAACCGGGGGTCATCGCCGCCGGGTAGAAGTAGACGATCACCTTCTTGCCGCGCAGGTCGGCGAGCGAGACCTGGTCCCCGGCGTCGCTGGTGAGGGTGAAGTCGGGGGCGGCGTCCCCGGCCGTGAGTCGTTGCGTCATGCGAGTCCCTTCTCGAACTTCTCCTCGACGTGGGCGAGGTGGTACCACGCCACGCTGGCGCCCCAGACGACGACGAACAATGCCACGAGGCCGAACCCGACGTACTCCAGGTCCAGGCGCCCGGCCCACGACAGCCCCGGCACCGCGTCGGACGCGAGCTGCACGAGCAGCAGCGCACCGATCGAGAGGGCGACGGTCACCGAGAGGACGGTGACGGTGAAGTTGTAGTAGATCTTGCGGATGGGCTTGAGGAAGGCCCACGAGTAGGCCCGGCTCATCAGCACCCCGTCGAGCGCGTCGAACAGCACCATCCCGGCGGCGAAGAGCACGGGCAGGGTGAGGATGGCGTACCAGGGGAGCGCGAAGGCCGCGGTGCCGCCGGCGAGCACCAGCAGGGCGATCTGTGTGGCGGTGTCGAAGCCGAGCCCCATGAGCAGGCCGACCGGGTAGAGGTGCCGTGCCTTCGACACGCGCTGCGTCGTGCGCCTGAAGATCCGCGCCAGGAACCCGCGGTTGTGGAGGTGGTGCTCGAGGTGCTCCTCGTCGAACGTGCCGGCCTTGAGGTGGCGGTAGGCGTGCACGATGCCGAGCAGCGCGCTCAGGTTCATCAGGCCGATGACGATCAGGAACGACCCCGCCGCGAGCGTGCCGATCGTGCCGAGGCCGCTCTGGAGGGCCGAGCTGTCGTCCTGGACGGGATCGGCCAGGGCGCGCACGCCGATCGCCAGCAGGAGGCTGAGCCCGAAGACCACGCTGGAGTGGCCCATCCCGAACCAGAAGCCGGTCGCGGTGGCAGGCCTGCCCTCGCCGATGAGCTTGCGGGTGGTGTTGTCGATGACGGCGATGTGGTCGGCGTCGAAGGCGTGCCGCGCACCGAGGAGGAACGCGGTCACGCCGAGCCCGACGCCGAAGACCCCGGCACTGCCGACCTCGAAGCGCTGGGGGGCGACCACGGCGAGCAGCACGCCCCAACCGACGACGTTGAGGGCCACCACGGCCGCGGCCATGGAGGCCATGTGCTTCAGGTCGGTGGGGGACCAGGGACGTCGGGCGTTGCTCACCTGCCAAGGCTATTGCATCTCAGTTGCAACAAGTGCCCGCCCCGGCCGGGCGCGGACTCGTTGGTAGCCTTCCCGGGTGACCCAGGACATGAGCGCGCTCGAGCGCGAGATCGAGGAGACGCGCGAGCGCCTGGCCTCGACGATCGACCAGCTCGCCCACCGCGCCCACCCCAAGACCATCGTCGGCCGCCAGGTGACGACGGTGAAGTCGCACTTCGTCGACCTCGAGTCGGGCGCCCCCCGCACCGACAACATCCTCAAGGTCGCCGGCGCCGTGGTCGGCACCATCGTCCTGTTCGCGATCGTCCGCAAGGTCGCCAGCTGAGCGCCATGTCCAGCAGCATCGCCACGGGCGGAAGCGCACCCATCAAGATGCTGCACGACCGGCTCCTGGTCGAGGTCGACAAGGAGGCCGGCGAGCGCCGCTCGACCGGAGGCATCGTCATCCCCGCCACCGCGGCCATGGGTGCCCGTCGCCTGGCCTGGTCGCGCGTGATCGCCGTCGGTCCGCACGCCCGCGCCGTCGAGGTCGGTGACCGGGTGCTGTTCGACCCCGAGGACAAGGCCGAGGTCGAGGTGCAGGGCGAGGTCTACGTCGTCATGCGTGAGCGCGACGTCCACGCGGTCGCCGCCGAGCGCCTCGAGGGCGGCTCGACCGGGCTCTACCTCTAGCCACCCCCGATCCGCTCAGCCAGGAGGGCGCGATGGCCTACCTCGTCAAGCAGTCCCACCGCGCGCCCGCGGTCACGGCGCCGGTGCCGGTCGACGAGTCCCTGCCGCGCGCGTGCGTCATCGGCGCCGGCTCGTCCGGGATCACCGCCGCCAAGCACCTCCACCTCGCCGGGATCCCCTTCGACTGCTTCGAGAAGGGGCACGACATCGGCGGCACGTGGGTGTTCGACAACTCCAACGGCCAGTCGGCCTGCTACGACACCCTCGAGATCAACACCTCCTGCCCGCGGATGGCGTACTCCGACTTCCCGATGCCCGACGACTACCCCGACTACGCGAGCCACGAGCAGGTGCACGCCTACTTCGAGCAGTACGTCGACCACTTCGGGTTCCGCGACGCGATCACCTTCGACACGACCGTCGAGGACGTCTCGCCCACCGCGGACGGTCGCTGGGACGTCCGGGTGACCGGGCCCGGCGGCACCGAGACCCGGACCTACGACGCCGTGCTCGTCGCCAACGGTCACCACTGGGACCCCCGCTGGCCGGAGCCGGCGTACCCGGGGAACTTCGCCGGCGAGCAGATCCACGCCCACGACTACCGCTCGGCCGACCAGCTCGCCGGTCGCGACGTGGTCGTCGTCGGAGCCGGCAACTCCGCGATGGACATCGCCGTCGAGGCCTCCCTCGTGGCGCGTACGACGACGTGGTCGGTGCGGCGGACCGAGTGGGTGCTCCGCAAGTTCTTCCTCGGCAGGCCGAGCGACCAGGGCCTGCTGCCCCCCGGCTGGGTGCCGTGGTGGGTGACCGCCCTGCGCCTGCGCATCGGGGCGCTGACCGCCGGCAGCATGACGAAGTACGGCCTGCCCGCACCGAGCCACAAGCCCGGGCAGTCGCACCCCGTGCAGTCCGAGCGGATCCGCGAGCGCCTCGGGGCCGGTGCGGTGACGGCACGACCCGCGATCGAGCGGCTCGAGGACCACGAGGTCGTCTTCGTCGACGGCACACGTGCGCCGGCCGACCTCGTCGTCTGGGCCACCGGCTACCGCGTCACCTTCCCGTTCCTCTCCGAGGACCTGGTGTCCGCGCGGGACAACGACCTCCCGCTGTGGAAGCGGGCGGTCCACCCCGACCTGCCCGGCCTCTACTTCCTCGGCCTGCTCCAGCCGATCGGTGCGGTGATGCCGCTCGCGGAGGCGCAGTCCCGGTGGATCGCCGAGACCCTGTCCGGTCGCTACGTGCGGCCGTCCGACGCGGTGGTCCGCCGGCAGATGGCCGCCGACCACGCGCGTGACACCCAGCAGTTCTACGCCTCGCCTCGACACACGATGGAGGTCGACTTCGACCACTACCTGTGGGACCTCGAGCGCGAGCTCAAGGAAGGTCGTGCCCGTGCTGCGTCGTAAGCTCGCCCGCCTGCTCCTCGGAGCCGCCCGGTGGAAGGCCGTCGGTGACGTGCCCGAGCGGAGCGTCCTCGTCGGCGCGCCCCACACCTCCAACTGGGACTGGGTCCTGACCATGCTGCTCGCCTGGCAGTACGGCATCACGATCCGGCTGCTGGTCAAGCAGGAGCTGTTCGTGGGTCCGCTGGGCTGGTTCCTGCGGCGCACGGGTGCTGTCGAGCTCGACCGCAAGAACCCGGCCGCCACCATCAAGCAGCTGCTCGCCGAGTCCGAGGGCGACGACCCCTGGCTGATCGGGATCGCGGCCGAGGGCACGCGCTCGCGCACGGACTACTGGAAGTCCGGGTTCTACCGGATCGCCCGCCAGACCGGGTTGCCGATCACGTTGGCCTACCTCGACGTGCCCTCGCGCACGGTCGGGTGGGGACCGACCTTCCACGTCACCGGCGACGTGTCCGCCGACATGGACGTGCTGCGGCTGTTCTACGCCGACAAGACCGGCTTCAACCCCGAGGGGTTCACGCCTCCCCGGTTGCGTGAAGAGGGCTGAATGCGAACCCCGCCCTAGGGGTGTGCGCGACTTTCGGACACAGTGAGGGGAGGGCTACGTTGGGCCCACAACTGAAGGGAGCACGAACATGTTGTTTCTGCTGTGGATCCTTGCCGTCATCCTCGTGGTGTCGGGCATCGTCTCGCTGGTCAGGGGCCAGATGCTCTGGGGAATCGTCCTCATCATCGTCGGCCTCGCGGTCGGCCCGGGCGGGTACAGCATCTTCAAGTAGCTGCGCCACCAGGACGTGAACGACGCAGGGCCGGTCCGTGAGGACCGGCCCTGCGTCGTGTCATGTCGGCTGGGACATGCGAAGAGCCGGCCCGTGAGGACCGGCTCTCGGCTTTCTGTACGCCATCAGGGACTCGAACCCCGAACCCGCTGATTAAGAGTCAGCTGCTCTGCCAATTGAGCTAATGGCGCGCGGTGAAGCGAGAGGAACACTACCCCGTGGTGTCCGGCAGACGAAATCGAGGGCACCCGGGCGGACGGGACGCTCAGAGGTCGGCGAGCACGGCCTGCGCGGCGTTGTGGCCGCCGAGGCCGGAGACCGCTCCGCCGCGTCGCGCGCCGGAGCCGCAGAGCAGCACGGCGTCGTGCGCGGTCTGCACGCCCCACTGCTGCGCGGCGGTGTCGAGGCGCGACCGGTTCGGTGCCCACGGCCACTCGAGGTCGCCGTGGAAGATGTGCCCGCCGGGCATCGCGAGGTCCTTCTCGATGTCCTGCGGGATCTTCGCCTCGAGGCACGGGTTGCCGTCGGCGTCGCGCGCCAGGCACCCCGCCAGGGGCTCGGCGAGGACGGCGTCCAGCGACGCGATGGCCCGCCGGGTCGCGACCTCCCGGGCCGACGGGTCGGCGTCGAAGATCCCGGCGGGCGTGTGGAGCCCGAAGTAGGTCAGCGTGTGGGCCGAGCCCGCCCGGTCGCCGAGGATCGAGGGGTCGGTGAGGCTGTGGCAGTAGACCTCGCCCGGCATCGGGTCGGGCACCGAGCCGGCGGCAGCGGCGGCGTACGCGCTCTCGAGCTGGCTGTAGTCCTCGGCCAGGTGGAGCGTGCCGGCGAAGGCGACGGCCGGGTCGGCGCCGGACTTCAGGGCGGGCAGCCGGTCGAGCAGGAAGTTGATCTTGAGCTGGGAGCCGGCCGGCTTGGAGCCCGGGTCCTCGCCCTCGCCCAGCAGGATCCGCAGCACCCACGGGGCCACGCCGGAGAGCACGCGCCGACCGGTGACCGACCGCTCGCGCTCGCCGTCGTGCCAGGTCACCTCGGCACCGTCGGGTCCGGGGTCGATGCGGCTGACGCCGGCACCCGTCAGGATCTCGGCGCCCGCCTCGACCGCCGCCCGCGCGAGCGCATCGGTGACCGCGCCCATGCCCCCGACGGGCACCCGCCACTCGCCGGTGCCGTTGCCGATCAGGTGGTAGAGGAAGCAGCGGTTCTGGACCAGGGAGGGGTCGTCCAGCGAGGCGAAGGTGCCGATGAGGGCATCGGTCGCGACGACCCCGCGGACGGTGTCGTCGGAGAAGCGCGCGGTCACGGCGCGGCCGAGCGGGTGCTCGACGACGTCGGCCCACGTCCGCTCCTCGACCAGCCCGCGCAGGTCGCGCTCGAGGGGGAGGGGTTCCAGGAGGGTGGGCGCCACGGCCTCGGCGAGCCGGCCGACCTCGCCGTAGAACGCCTGCCACGCGGCGTACTCCTCGTCCCCTCCGGTCAGCTCGCGGAACGACTCCCGCGTCGCCTCGCCCTCGGGCCGCTCGACGAGCAGGCCGCCGCTGCGCCCGCCGCGCGTCCAGGGGGTGTACGACGCCGCGGTGCGCGAGGCGAGCCGGACGTCGAGGCCCAGGTCGGCCATCAGCTGCTCCGGCATCAGGCTGACCAGGTAGGAGTAGCGCGAGAGCCGGGCCGGGTGGCCGGGGAACGGCTCGACGGAGACGGCCGCGCCTCCCGTGTGGCCGAGTCGCTCGAGGACGAGGACGGACAGGTCGGCGCGCGCGAGGTAGGCGGCCGCGACCAGGGCGTTGTGCCCGCCCCCGACCACGACGACGTCATAGCTGCTCTTCGCGGGGTGCATCGATCCAACGTAGACCCGCGTGTCGTGCGTCGCCGCGACCGACGCCCGAAATGCGTCGAGGCCCTGACCATCGGTCAGGGCCTCGATCTGATTGGGGTGAGTAACGGGACTTGAACCCGCGACATCCGCCACCACAAGGCGGCGCTCTACCAGCTGAGCTATACCCACCATGCCTGCTCGCGCAGAACGCGAGGACGACGAGAAGTGTAGGGCACTCAGTCCGTGGAGCTGGAATCGGCCACCGGGTCCGGACCGAGCCCGGTCAGCTGGCCTCCGTGGCGGGCCGCGATCTCGCGTGCCTGGGCGCTGTCGGGGCCGGGCTGCGGGACGAAGACGGCCTCGCGGTAGTAGCGCAGCTCCTCGATGCTCTCCTGGATGTCGGCGAGCGCGCGGTGGTTGCCGCGCTTGGTGGGAGCCGAGAAGTAGGCCCGGGGGTACCAGCGGCGCGAGAGCTCCTTGATCGAGGAGACGTCGACGATCCGGTAGTGCAGGAACGACTCCAGCGCCTGCATGTCGCGGGCGAGGAAGGAGCGGTCGGTGGCGACGGTGTTGCCGGCCAGCGGCGGGCGGCTGCCGTCGGCGCAGTGCTCCTTGATGTAGGCCAGCACCTGCTCCTCGGCGTCGGCCAGCGTCGTACCGCTGGCGAGCTCGTCGAGGAGGCCCGACTTCTCGTGCATGCTGTGGACGAACTCCACCATCTGCTCGAGTGCCTCGTCGGAGGGCTTGATGATGACGTCGACGCCCTCGCCGAGGACGTTGAGCTCGAAGTCGGTGACGAGCGCCGCCACCTCGATCAGCGCGTCCGCGCCGAGGTCGAGTCCGGTCATCTCGCAGTCGATCCACACCAGTCTGTCGCTCACGACGGACCACACTACCGACCGCCTCTCAGGGTCGATTCAGGCTCACCTCATAACCTCAGGGTGTTGCACCGATCCCGACGACCGCTCGCACGAAGGAAAGCTCGATGGCGCAGAAGAAGACCAGGAACCCCCAGGACAAGGCTGCAGCGGCGGCCAAGCGGGAGCAGCGCCAGGCCCGCAACGAGCGCGCCAAGGCGCTCGCCGAGGAGCGCCGCAAGGCCGCGAAGCGCCGCGAGACGCTGACCCGCTTCGGGGTCGTCGGCGGCGTGCTCGCCGTCGTGGTGGTGGTCGTCCTGCTGTTCACGGTGTTCAACAAGCCTGCGGACGACACCGCTCCTGCCGGTGCGAGCAGCGACTTCGGCCTGGTCGTCGGCGACGCCGACGCGCCGAAGTCGGTCGTGATCTACGAGGACTTCCTCTGCCCGTTCTGCGGCCAGCTCGAGGCGACCGTGGGCGACCAGCTCAACGAGCAGATCGAGGCCGGTGACGTGAAGGTCGAGTACCGCCCGATCCCCTTCCTGTCCCGGATCGACGACTACTCGCCCGATGCGGCCAACGCCCTCGCCGTCGTGCTCGACAAGTCCGGCCCCGACGTCGCCAAGAAGTTCCACGACCTGCTCTACGACAACCAGCCCGAGGAGAGCGGCCCCTACCCGAGCACCGACGACATCGTCGCCCTCGCGGTCGAGGCGGGTGCCACGGAGTCCGACGTCCGCCCCGGCATCGAGGACAAGACCTTCGCGGGCTGGGTGGACGCCGCCGGCGACGCGGCGGACGACGCCGACGTGAACTCCACGCCGACCGTCATCGTCGACGGGCAGCGGGTCGAGGGCGCGAACCTCACCATGGACGACATCGCCCAGGCGATCCTCGGCTCGAGCAGCTGACCCGCCCCTGAGACACTGCGGGGCGTGAGCCTCCAGAACTTCATCGCCGGCCTCCCGAAGGCCGAGCTGCACGTCCACCACGTCGGGTCGGCGTCGCCGCGGATCGTCTCCGAGCTCGCGGCGCGCCACCCCGGCGCGGGGGTCCCCTCCGACCTGGAGGGGCTCAGGGAGTTCTTCACCTTCCGCGACTTCGCCCACTTCATCGACGTCTACCTCGCGGTGGTCGACCTCGTGCGCACGCCCGAGGACATCCGGCTGCTGACCTACGAGGTCGCGCGCGAGATGGCCGAGGGCCAGAACCTGAGGTACGCCGAGCTCACCTGCACGCCGTACACCTCGGTCCTGCGCGGGTTGCGCATCCAGGACTACACCGAGGCGATCGAGGACGCCCGCGTCGCCGCCGAGCGCGACTTCGGCCTCGTGCTGCGCTGGATCTACGACATCCCCGGCGAGTCCGGCATCCCGGCCGCCGACGCGACGCTGGAGTACGCCCTCGAGCACCGGACCGACGCCCTCGTGGGCTTCGGGCTCGGCGGGCCCGAGATCGGTGTGCCGCGCGCGCAGTTCGCCGAGCACTTCGCGAAGGCGCGTGCGGCCGGGCTGCACTCCGTCCCGCACGCCGGCGAGACGACCGGGCCCGACACGATCTGGGAGTCGGTCCGGCTGCTCGGTGCCGAGCGCATCGGCCACGGCGTGTCCGCAGCCCAGGACCCGGAGCTCCTGGCCCACCTCGCCGAGAACGGGATCGTGCTGGAGGTCTGCCCGACCTCCAACATCGCCACGCGCGCGGTCGACCGGATCGAGGACCACCCGCTCCGCACCTTCGTCGACGCCGGGGTCACGGTGACCATCAACTCCGACGACCCGCCGATGTTCTCCACGACGCTCAACCACGACTACGAGGTGGCCGCCGGTCTCCTCGGCCTCGACGAGGCGGGCGTTGCCGACCTGGCCCGTGCGGCCGTGGACGCGTCCTTCGCCCCCGACGACGTCCGGGCGCGGATCCGCGGCGAGATCGACGCGTACGTCGCCGGGTCCTGAAATGTGTTCGGCCCCGCAACCTCATACGTGGCGGGGCCTGCGCTCATCCTGACGTGACGACGCCCCGCCGTCGGGGAGGCGGCGGGGCGTGTCGCGGGGCGGAACTGCGCCCCCGGCAGGATTCGAACCTGCGACCCAGAGATTAGAAGGCTCTTGCTCTATCCAGCTGAGCTACGGGGGCTGGGCGGGAGCAGTATCCCAGTCCCGGGACGTGCTGCGATGCGGCGGTCCTGACCGCCGCATCGCCACACGTCGTGAGAGGTCAGGCGGCGGCCGGAGCCGGCTCCTGGACGGGCGCGTCCTCGCGCCAGGCGGTGCGGCCGCGCGGGGCGTCGTACGTCTCCTGGTCGATGATGCCCTCGCGCTTGGCCACGATGGTCGGGACGAGCGCCTGGCCGGCGACGTTGACCGCGGTGCGGCCCATGTCGAGGATCGGGTCGATCGCCAGCAGCAGGCCGACCCCCTCGAGGGGCAGGCCGAGCGTGGAGAGCGTCAGGGTGAGCATCACGGTCGCGCCGGTGACACCCGCGGTGGCCGCCGAGCCGATGACCGAGACGAAGGCGATCAGCAAGTAGTCGGTGACCGACAGGTCGAGGCCGAAGAACTGCGCGACGAAGATCGCCGAGATCGCGGGGTAGATCGAGGCGCAGCCGTCCATCTTCGTGGTCGCGCCGAGCGGCACGGCGAAGGAGGCGTAGGCGCGCGGGACGCCGAGGTTGCGCTCGGTGACCGACTGCGTGAGCGGCATGGTGCCGACCGAGGAGCGGGACACGAAGGCCAGCGAGATCGCGGGCCAGGCGCCGGAGAAGAACTGCTTCACCGACAGGCCGTTGGTGCGCAGCAGGACCGGGTAGACGACCAGCAGCACGAGCGCCAGGCCGACGTAGATCGCGACGGCGAAGGTGCCGAGCGAGCCGAGGGCGTCCCAGCCGTAGCTCGCGACGGCGTTGCCGAGCAGGCCGACGGTCGCGATCGGGGCGAGCAGGATGATCCACCACAGCACCTTCTGCACGACGGCGAGCGCCGAGCGGACGAAGGCGAGGAACGGGTCGGCGGCCTCGCCGACCTTGAGCGTGGCGATGCCGATGGCGATCGCGACGACGAGGATCTGCAGCACGTTGAAACCCAGGTTCACGCTGCCGTCGCCGCCGGCCGAGCCCTCGAGGCCGAGCACGTTGGCCGGGACGAGCCCGGTGAGGAAGTCGAGCCACGAGCCCTGGGTGCCGGGCGCGGTCGCGGACTCGGCCGCCACGCTGGTGTGGTCGCCGGGGCGGAGCACGAGGCCGAGCACGATCCCGATGGAGACCGCGATCAGCGCCGTGGCGGCGAACCAGGCGAGCGTCTTCCACGCCAGGCGTGCGGCGCCGGTGACGTCACGCAGGTTGGCGATGGAGGCCACGATGGCGAGGAACACGAGCGGGGGAACGACCGCGCGCAGCAGCGTCACGAACGTGCCGCCGATCGTGCTGAGGGTCTCGGTGAGCCAGTTCGGGTCGACCTCGCCGGTCGTGGCGTCGACGCCGTCGGCACCCATGCTGCGAGCGACCAGGCCGAGGACCACGCCGAGCACCAGTCCGGTCAGGACCTGGATGCCGAACGAGGGGAGCGCGAAGCGGCGGGTGTGCTGCTCCGGCTTCGTAACAGAAGTATTCATACTGAAAAGATAACCTTTCGGAACGGCACACCGCGATCGCGGGTGCCGGGACGGAGGGGACGCGGGGTCGCTCAGGCGGCGGCACGGGGGCGGCGACACAGCGCGCTCCCGGTGCGGACGAGGTCGACGGCCCGGCGCTGCGTCAGGAGGTCGCCGATCGAGGTCGCGACGATCGTGGAGGCGGGCACGTCAGGGTCAACCGGACGTTCATCCTTTCGATTCCGTGCGTCGGGTCACACCTGGTCGCGGCGATACCCACGATGCGCGGCATGACCACCCGCGTCGGCGCCCGCCTCGCCGCTCTCCTCGTCCCTGCAGCCCTGCTGCTCCCCGACGCCGCGCTCGCCCAGACGGCGTCGTAGGACGACGGGGCCGGCGACGCCAAGGCACTCAACATGGGGGTCGCCCTCAGCGATCTCTTCGGCGCCTCGTCCGCCGAGGGGCCGTTCTTCCTCGACGCCCCGGCGGAGACCTCGACCGACATCGTCCGCACCACGATCGACCACGCGACGAAGCGCCTGACCCTGACCGTGCAGTTTCGCGACCTGGTCGACGTCGACAACCACTCGGTCGAGTTCCGACTCTTCACCCCGCGCGTCCGGTACGTCCTCAGCGCCAGGATGTCCGGTGCCCGGACGGAGGCAAACCTGGTCTTCGTGGGCATCCGGGGGAAGGGCACCTACCACGCCAATCGCGACCCGATGCAGCCCTGTCGGTCGGTCCGCGCGCGTTACGACCTCGCGGCCGACACCCTGACGGCCTCGGTCCCCACGGCCTGCATCGGCGCGCAGAACTGGGTCCAGGTCGCCGCCGTGGCGACCCGCGTCAAGGTGACTCCGATGGAGGACGGCTCGGCCAACTTCGCCGGCCACGCCGACGACGCCTTCCGCGGCGGCCTGAGCACCGAGAGCCTGGGTCGCAGTCCCAAGGTCCGCCGCGGCTGAGCGGCCCGCACCGTCGTACGACGAGAGGCCCGGCCCCGTCGGGGGCCGGGCCTCTTCGTGTCCGGGCTACCTGCCGATCGTGACGGCGACCTTCGTGCCCTCACGGGT
This sequence comes from Nocardioides oleivorans, assembly GCF_004137255.1. Taxonomy (NCBI): domain Bacteria; kingdom Bacillati; phylum Actinomycetota; class Actinomycetes; order Propionibacteriales; family Nocardioidaceae; genus Nocardioides; species Nocardioides oleivorans. The sequence continues at coordinate 2,745,147 of NZ_SDWT01000001.1, forward strand.
CTCGACCCTGGCGGGGATCGCCTGGGTGAGCACCGTGCCCTTCTTCGACTTCGCGGCCTTCGCCTTCGACACCTTGCCGAGGTCGCAGCCGGCCTTGTCGAGGGCAGCCGTGGCCTTGGCGACGGTCAGGCCGGTGAGCTTCGGCACGACGCAGTACGTCGCCGCGACCGGGGTCGGCACGTAGACCGGCACCTGCACCTGCACGGGGGCGGGTGTCACCGGGGTCGGGGCGGGAGCGCAGGCGGCGGCGACGTCGGTGAACGACGAGTCCGTGGCGTTGCCGACCATCGTGTTGCCGCACATGTCGTGGACGGCGGCGCTCGTCCTCACGATGCCGACGTTGTTGAGGCTCAGGCTCGAGCCGGACACCCACACCTCGGAGCCGGGGCCGGCGACGAGCGCCTGGTTGGAGGTGCTGATGTGCGACCCGCTGAGCACGACGCGGGTGTGCTTGCCGTCGACGGGCTCGGCCGAGACTCCCGCGACACAGTTGTTGGACGCGTCGACGCGGTTGAGGGTGACGTCGACGAAGACGTCGCTGCTCGCCCCGCCCAGCGGGAGGGCCACGCCGCGCTGGAAGCCGGAGATGACGACGTCGTCGAGGCGCACGGAGTTCGCGGCCAGGACGTTGACCCCGTTGGTCCCGCCGCAGGAGCCGGTCGGGAAGGTGCCGGTGATGTCGACGTTGCGCAGCACCACGTCGGCCGCGGGGTTGTTGATGTTGACGGCGTTGGTGCCGATGCTCAGCAGCGAGGCCTGGGTCCCGGTGCCGTCGAGGGTGATCGACTTCGTGATGGTCACGGCGCCGAAGCCACCGCCGTCGAGGACGCTGATCGTGCCGCCGGCCGCGGTCTTGGAGATCGCGCCCGCGAAGGTCTTGCACGGCGCCGTGCGCGAGCACGGGTTCGCGTCGTCGCCGACACCGGAGACCCACGTGCGGGTCGCCTGAGCGTTGGCGGCGGGTGCGGTGAAGGCGATGAGCCCTGTGGAGACGACGGTCAGCACGGCGGCGGCGGCGCCGCGGCGGAGGAGTGAGGTAGGCACATGCGGACGATGGCACCGTCGGGGGTCCGGTGTGACGGTTTCGCGGGAACTGGCCTAGCGCTCCAGCAGCACGATCACCTCGTAGTGGCTGGTGTGCGGGAACATGTCGAGCACCCGCGCCTCGACCGGTCGCAGCGAGGGCATCAGCGCCAGGTCGCGGGCCAGCGAGACGGCGTTGCACGAGGAGTAGACGACGTGGGGCACGCCGGAGTGCTCGAGCCACCCTGCGAGGTCGGCGCCGATGCCGCGCCGGGGCGGATTGACGACGACGAGGTCGGGGACGTCGTCCTGCTCGAGCGCCCACGCCGTGGCGTCGGCCGCCACGAAGGCGGCGCCGGCGACCTGGGCGTCCAGGGCCGACCGGATCGCCTCGCCGGAGGCCTCGACGCCGACCACCTGGCGACCCGGTCCCGCCAGGTGCAGCGCGAACCCGCCGACACCGCAGTAGAGGTCCCAGATGCGGGTGACGTCGAGGTCGCCCACCCAGGCGCGGGCCTGCTCGTAGAGCGACTCCGCGACGAAGGTGTTGGTCTGGAAGAACGACTGCGGACCCAGCCACAGCGTCCGTCCGGTCGACAGCCGCATCGGCATGGTCGTCTCCGGCGTCAGCACGATCTCGCGCTCGCCCTCGAGGACCGCCTTGTGCTCGGGCTGGATGTTGAGGGAGACCACCCGCAGCCCCGGCACCGCCTCCCGCAGCTCCGGCAGCCGGGAGCGGACCCGCGCCTCGAGCGCGGTCGACCTCAGCACCAGCCGCAGCATCAGCTCCGAGTCTGGTGACTCGGTCAGCAGGACGTGCTTGAGCTCGCCGGCCCGCGCGCGGACGTCGTACGGCGTCAGGGCCGTGGTGCGGATCCACGCGGCGATGCGGTCGAGGGCCGCCGTCATGCCGGGGGAGTGCAGGCCGCAGTCACGCAGGTCGACCCCCGTCAGGTCCCGGTCGAGGATGCCGAGGGTCGGCGCCTCGACTGTGCCGCCGACGACCATCTTGGCCTTGTTGCGGAAGCCCGCGTCGTCACCGGCGACCGTCGGCAGCCACACGGGCGAGTCCACGAGCGAGCGGGCGTGCGCCTCCTTGTCGGAGAGCTGGCGGGCTCGCGGCACCTCGAGCAGGCTGCACGACCGGCACTCGAAGGAGTCGTAGTGGCGACACTCGATCACCGTGGACAGCGTCAGCGGAGACGCCCCATCCACTCCTCGACGTCGGCCGACGTGCGGGGGAGCGAGGCGGAGAGGTTCCGGTTGCCGTCGGCGGTGACGAGGATGTCGTCCTCGATGCGGATGCCGATGCCGCGCAGCTCCTCGGGGACGAGCAGGTCGTCCTCCTGGAAGTAGAGGCCGGGCTCGACGGTGAGCACCATCCCCTCGGCCAGCTCGCCCTTCGGGTAGATGTCGGCCGAGGCCCGACCGCAGTCGTGCACGTCCATGCCGAGCATGTGCGAGGTGCCGTGGAGCGTCCAGCGGGCGTAGACCTTCGACTCGGGGTCGAGCGCCTCCTCGGCGGTGACCGGGAGCAGCTTCATCCCCTCGAGGCCGTGGGCGAGCACCGCCATCGCGGCGTTGTGCGCGGCCAGGAACGGCACCCCCGGGCGTACGGCGTCGATGCCGGCCTGCTGCGCGGCCTGGACCAGGTCGTAGAGCTCGCGCTGCAACGGCGTGAAGGTGCCGTCGACGGGCAGCGTCCGCGTGACGTCGGCGGTGTAGAGGTTGTGGCCCTCGACGCCCATGTCGAGCAGCACGAGCCTGCCGGGCTCGATCGAGCCGGTGTTGTCGATCCAGTGCAGCGTCGTCGCGTGCGAGCCGCCGGCGCAGATGGAGTCGTAGCCGATGTCGTTGCCCATCGCGCGGGCGCGACGGAAGAAGGTGCCCTCGATCCAGCGCTCGCCGAACTCGCGCACCCGGTCCCACTCGCGGACCGAGTCCTCGAAGCCGAGCGCGGTGATGTCGCAGGCCTCCTGCAGCTCGCCGACCTCCCAGTCGTCCTTGACCAGGCGGAGCTCGTCGGCGACGCGGGCGAGGTCCTCGTCCTTCGTGACGTCGCGGGTCTTGCGGTCGTCGTCCCAGGAGGGGAGGTCCTTGACGTGGCGGACCTCGATGCCGAGGGACTCGGAGATCTCCTGCGCGGACGGGCGGCGTCCGGCCCACAGCTCGCCGTACTGCCGGTCGCGGAAGAACTCGTCGGTGTCGCGCTCCGAGCGCGGGCGGGCGTAGAGCACCGACTCACCGTCCTCGACGACCAGCACGGCGTCGGAGGTCTGGTTGCCGGTGAAGTAGGTGTGCGCGGTGTCGGGCCGGAACCGGTAGTCGGTGTCGTTCGCGCGCACCTTGTAGGTGCCGGCGGGGAGCACGAGCCGGTCGTCGGGGAAGGCCTCCGCGAGCTTCGCGCGCCGTGCGGCCGCGAGGTCCGCGACGGGGTGCCGCGGCACGTCGAGCGGCCGGTCGCCCCAGCCCTCGCGCATGAAGGCGGCGTAGGCCGCGGGGACCGCCGGGTCGTGCGACTCGGTCTTCGGCTGGTCGCCGCCGGTGGCGGTCTCGGCGACGGTCTCGGCGGGGGTCTCGGCAGTCGGCTCGCTCACCCGGCCACTGTACGACGCTGCGACGCGTGGGTACGACGGCAGCCGGTGCTCCCCCGCAGGGGTGCGCGCGACGTGATGAGCGTCCCTGCTCCGTTAGGGTTCGGGCATGCATCGAGGCCGTCGCGACAGTGTTGCCTTCACCGTCGTGGTGGGCATCCTGGTGCTGCTCGGTGCCCTTGCGATGGCGCTGGTCATCGCGCTCTCGGGCGCGCCGGGGTCCCTGGCGCTCGCCGCGGTGCTCGCCGCCGTGCCCGTCGGGCCGCTGGTCGGCTGCTTCATGTGGCTCGACCGCTACGAGCCCGAGCCGCGCAACCTGCTCGTCGCCGGACTGCTGTGGGGGGCCTTCGTGGCCACTGCGGCCGCCCTGGTGTTCCAGGGCATCGGCATGGCCGGTGGCGCGAGCGAGCGGGACAGCCTCGCGGTGGTCGCCCCGCTGACCGAGGAGGCGACCAAGGGCGCCTTCCTCCTGCTCCTCCTGTGGTGGCGGCGCCACGAGCTCGACGGGGTCCTCGACGGCATCGTCTACGCCGGCATGGTCGGCATCGGCTTCGCCTACACCGAGAACATCCTCTACCTCGCCGCCGCCTACGACGGCACCAGCGGGCTGGGCCCCGGCGGCACCGAGGCGCTGACCGGCACCTTCATCATCCGCTGCCTGGTCAGCCCGTTCGCGCACCCGTTCTTCACCGTCTTCATCGGGATCGGCGTGGGACTCGCGATCGCGTCCCGCCAGTGGTGGGTGCGCCTCCTCGCGCCGCTCGCCGGCTTCGCGATCGCGGCGTTCCTCCACGGTGTGTGGAACTCCTCGACGCTCTCCGGCACCGGCCACTTCTTCGTGGTCTACGGCACGCTGATGTTCCCCGCCTTCCTGGGCGTCGTCGCCTTCGCCGTCTACCGCCGCCGCTCCGAGCGACCGCTGCTCACCCAGGCGCTCCAGGACGCCGCCGCCCGCGGTCTGCTCCCCGCGACCGACATCCCGTGGCTCGTCGACCTCTCCGCCCGCCGTCACGCGCGTCGCTGGGCCAGGTCCCAGGCCGGCCAGCAGGGCGAGCGGGCGATGCGCGGCTACCAGGCGGCCGCCATCGAGCTCGGCTACCTCCACCACCGCTACCTCCGCGGCACCGCTCCGGACGACTTCCCCGTCCGCGGGCAGGAGCACGTCGAGGAGCTGCGGCGCATCCGTCCCTACATCTCCTTCCCCGGACAGGTGGTGCCCACCCGATGAGCGAGAACACGGCAATGGTGACCGCGCTGGTCCGGCTGCGTGGCGTGCTGCACGAGGCGCGCCTGCCGCTCGAGCTGCCCGGTGCGGCCGAGCAGCGCGCCAGCCGCGACGAGATGGTCGACCAGCTCGAGGACTACGTCATCCCGCGGCTCATGACCCTCGACGCGCCGCTGCTCGCGGTCGTCGGCGGGTCCACCGGCGCCGGCAAGTCGACGCTCGTGAACTCCCTCATCGGCACCCGGGTCACCATCCCCGGCGTGCTCCGCCCGACGACCCGCTCGCCCGTCCTGGTGCACCACCCCGACGACGCGAAGTGGTTCGGCCAGGACCGGCTGCTGCCCGAGCTCGAGCGCGTCGACCGCCAGACCAACGACCCGGAGGCGCTCCAGCTGGTCGCGTCCACCGCGATGTCACCGGGCCTGGCGATCCTCGACGCCCCCGACATCGACTCCGTCGAGGAGCGCAACCGGCTGCTCGCCGCGCAGCTCCTCGCCGCGGCCGACCTCTGGCTCTTCGTCACCTCGGCCGCCCGGTACGCCGACCAGGTGCCGTGGGACTTCCTCCGCAAGGCGGCCGAGCGCTCGGCCGCGGTGGCGATCGTGCTCGACCGCACGCCCGCCGACGCCGTCGCGACGATCTCCACCCACCTCGCCCGGATGCTCGCCAGCCGCGGCCTCAAGGACTCCCCGCTCTTCAGCGTCGTGGAGGGCGAGGTCTCCGACATGGGGCTGCTGCCATCCAGCGCGGTGATCGAGATCCGCACGTGGCTCCAGGCCCTCGCCGAGGACCAGGAGGCGCGCCAGGCCGTCGTCCAGCAGACCCTCGACGGCGCCATCCGCACCATGGGTCGTCGTACCCACACCGTGGCGGACGCCGAGACCGAGCAGATCGAGGCCGTGCGCCGCCTGCGCGACGACGCCAACGCGGCCTACGACCGCGCCGTGACCGCGGTCGGCGAGGCCTCCGCCGACGGCACCCTGCTGCGCGGGGAGGTGCTCGCGCGCTGGCAGGAGTTCGTCGGCACCGGCGAGCTGCTCCGCACCCTCGAGACGAAGGTCGGCTGGATCCGCGACCGCGTGGTCAACGCGGTGAAGGGCAAGCCGCAGCAGGCCGAGCGGGTCACCGTCGCGGTCGAGTCCGGCCTGGAGACCCTGATCCTCGAGCACGCCGAGGCCGCCGCCGAGCGAGCCGAGGCGTCGTGGCGCGGGACGGTCGCCGGCCAGGCACTGCTCGCCGAGGCGGGGGAGGACCTCGGGCGTGCGTCGCGCGACTTCCGCCGCAAGGCCGAGCGCGCGGTGCGCGACTGGCAGGGCGACGTGCTCGACATGGTGCGGCAGGAGGGCGCCGACAAGCGCTCGACCGCCCGCTTCCTCGCCTTCGGGGTCAACGGCCTCTCCGTCGCCCTCATGGTCGTCGTCTTCGCCCACACCGCGGGCGTCAGCGGGGCCGAGGTCGGCATCGCCGGCGGATCGGCCGTTCTCGGCCAGAAGCTCCTCGAGGCGGTCTTCGGCGACCAGGCGGTCCGTTCCCTCGCCGAACGCGCCCGCCAGCGCCTCGAGGCGCAGATGGGCGACCTCCTCGACGGCGAGCGACGCCGCTACACCGACCTCCTCGACAGCCTCCAGGTGACGCCCGAGACGCCCGAGCGGATGCGGTCGGCGGCCCGCAAGGTCGACGACCTGCGCTACGCCGCGACCCACCCCGGTACGCCGGTGCCCCAGGTGTCGGACGATGGTGACCCCGCCCCCTAGGGTTAAGGGTGGAAGCACCACCACCCGGACCGTGAGGGAGAAATGACGTCGTTGCTCGAAGGGGCCAAGAAGCTGGTCACCAGGAGCTCTGACATCGGCGCGCGCGTCGACGGACTCGAGCGCGCCGCAGCGGCGGCGCGCGGTCGTGTCGACGACGCCGTGGTCGACGACGTCACCACCGTCGCCTCCCGAGCCGCCGGCCGGCTCAAGCTGTCCGCCGACCACACGGTGGTCGCCCTCGCCGGTGCGACCGGGTCGGGCAAGTCCTCGACCTTCAACGCGCTGAGCGGGCTCGAGCTCGCCGCGGTCGGCGTACGTCGCCCCACCACCTCGTGGGCCACCGCGGTCGTCTGGGGCAAGGAGGGTGCCGAGGAGCTCCTCGAGTGGCTCGGCATCCCCGCGCGCCACCAGGTCACCCGCGACTCGATGCTGTCGAAGGCCGACGAGGACGTCGAGATGCGCGGGGTCGTGCTCCTCGACCTGCCCGACCACGACTCCACCGAGGTCTCCCACCACCTCGAGGTCGAGCGGCTCGTCGAGCTCGCCGACATGATGGTGTGGGTCCTCGACCCGCAGAAGTACGCCGACGCCGCCATCCACGACCGCTTCCTCAAGCCGCTCGCCGGCCACGCCGAGGTGATGCTCGTCGTGCTCAACCACATCGACACCGTGCCCGAGGACCGCCGCGACGCGATGGTGGAGGACGTACGCCGTCTCCTCGAGGCCGACGGCCTGCCCGGGGTCCCGGTGCTGCCGGTCAGCGCCCGCCAGGGCACAGGCATCGACGAGCTCCGCGGCATGATCGCCAAGCGCGTGGCCGAGAAGAAGGTCACCCGCTCGCGACTCGAGGCCGACGTGAAGTCCGCCGCCCAGCGCCTGCAGGACGCCGCCGGTGCCGGGAAGGTGCCGACCCTGTCGAAGGAGCGCGTCGCCGCGCTCGACGACGCGTTCGCCCAGGCCGCCGGGGTGCCCACGGTCGTCAAGGCGGTCGGCGACTCCACCCGGCTGCGCGCCAACCGCGCCACCGGCTGGCCGGTCACGGCGTGGTTCTCGCGGCTCAAGCCCGACCCGCTCAAGCGCCTGCACCTCGACCTCGGGGCGTCCGGCAAGCAGCTGACGGGCGCGGCCCGCACGTCCGTCCCGCAGGCGACCGGTGTGCAGCGCGCCCGCGTCGACACCGAGGTGCGCGCCCTGGCCGACCAGGTCGGCGAGGGCATGGCCCCGGCCTGGGCCGGTGCGGTCCGCGCCGCATCGATCTCGCGGCTGCCCGACCTCGGCGACCGGCTCGACCAAGCGGTGGGCCGGACCGACCTCGGCGCCGACCGGATCCCGGCCTGGGCCGGGCTGGTGCGGTTCCTGCAGTACGTCCTGATCATCTCCGCGATCGTCGGTGCCGTCTGGTTGGGCGTGCTGGCGCTCGGGACCTACGCCCGCGTCCCCGAGCCGCCGACGCCGTCGGTGGGGTCGTTCCCCCTGCCGACGCTGCTCCTGGTCGGGGGAGTGGTGCTCGGGCTCCTCCTCGCCCTCGTGTGCCGGTGGCTGGTCGCCGCCACGGCGAAGACCCGTGCGCGCACCGCCGACAAGCGGCTGCGCGACGCGATCTCGGAGGTGTCGGCCGAGCTGGTCGTCGCCCCGATCCAGGCCGAGCTCGCGTCCTACGCCGAGGTGCGCGAGGGGCTCGCAGTCGCCCTGCGCTGAGCCCTCCCGGCCCGATCGTGGGCCGCGAACCGTCCACAGGCGGCTCCCCTCCACCGTTGTCCACAGCCTCGCGGTCGCGGGGCTGGGAACTGTCGGTCGCGCTGTGGAGCCTTGGGTCACCGCGGCGGATCCACCGCCGCCCATCCCAGGAGCGCAGCGATGTACGACACCCAGATCACCCTGACCGGCTGGATCGGCGGCGAGGTCACCCACCGCGAGCTCGCCGAGGGCCGCTCGGTCGCGTCCTTCCGCGTCGCGTGCACGCCCACCCACTACCGCGACGGAGAGTGGGTCAAGGGCACCACCTCGTGGCACACCGTCAAGGCGTGGAACCGGCTGGCCCGCCACGTCGCCGACTCGCTGAGCAGCGGCGACCCGGTCGTGGTCCACGGCCGGCTGGTCGCCGACGTGTGGGAGCGCGACGGCAAGCAGCAGACCTCCTACGAGGTCGTGGCCAGCAGCGTCGGGCACGACCTGTCCCACGGCACCTCGCGCTTCACGAAGCCGGTGTCGCCGGAGGTGCGGATCGAGGAGCAGCCGGTCGCGGCCGAGCCCGCGGCCCAGGCCGCCGACCAGGTGGCTGCCTGAGGCCGGCGCGGGTGCTCAGGGGCGGTACGACACCCACGCGTCGTTGCGGACGAGCGCCTCCAGCTCGTCGAGCGTCATCGGCGGCCGGGGCGCGGTGGTCGGTGAGCCGGCATCCCACTTCTCCTCGATCGTGTTCGCGCTGGCGGCGTAGACGATGCCGCCGTCACGGGCGAGCACGACCTCGTTGACGACGGTGCCGCCCCACCGGTTGGTGAGTCGGCGCCCGACGACCGTGCCCGACTCGTCGCGGATCTGCACGCACTCGGTGCGCCCCGAGAACGCCTCGTCGCAGCTGGTGCGGTCGGGCTCGCTGTCCGGCGTGATCTCCACCGGACCCTGGCTGCTGCTCGGGTTGCTGCCGTCGCCCAGGGGCATCGTCGGGTCGGTCGCGACCACGAAGGAGTAGGGATCGCGGTAGAGCATCACGTTGAGCCGGCCGGGCCCGGCCGGCGCGGCCAGGTGGGCGTTGATCCACCCTGCGGCGGGTCCTCCTTCGGGGGTGTCCGCCTCCAGCGGCCCGGGGGCGGTCACGGTCACCTCGTCCGGGAGGATCGCCTCCACGGTGCTGACCATCTCGGTCGCGGGCATGTCCCACCAGCCGGGCAGGTCCTGCGGCCGGGGGGCCGGGGGATCGGTCGCGACGATCCGGCTCGCGTCGGTCGTCCGGCTGTCGTCGGCGCCCCACGCCCACGGCACCGCGACCGCCGCGACCGCGCTCGCAGCGACGATCGCGCCGGTGATGCCGATCCGGCGGCGGATGCGCAGCCGGCGGCCGCGGACCAGGGCCGCGGTGGACAGGTCGTACGGCGGACGGGTGCGCGCCATCGCGGAGTCGAGGACCTCGCGGACGAAGGCCTCGTCGGTCTCGGGCACGGGGAGGTGGTCGGGGCGGTGGACGGTCATCGGTGGGCCTCCGGGGACAGGATCGGTTCGCGTGCGTCTCCCAGCTGGGTGCGCAGCGCGGCGAGTGATCGCAGCGCGCGGTTCTTGACCGCTGCGCTGCTCAGGTGGAGCGTCTGGGCGGTCTCCTCGACGGAGAGGTCCTCCCAGTAGCGCAGGACCACGACGGCGCGGTCCAGCGGTGCGAGCGTGCGAAGCGCGGCCAGCAGGGTCAGGCGCAGGGCGGCGTCGTCGGGCACCGCCTGGCAGTCGTCCACCTCTGCCACCGCGACCTCGGTGCTGCTGCGGCGCCGCCGGTCGCTCAGGAAGGTCTTGAGGACGATGCCGCTGACGTAGGCCGTCGGGTCGTCGGCCGCGCTGACCCTGCGCCAGTTGACGTACGCCTTGGCGAGCGCGGACTGCAGCAGGTCCTCCGCGGCGGCCGACGACGTCGTCAGCAGCCACGCCTTGCGGTGGAGCTGCGGTGAGGCCGAGGCGACGAACGAGGTGAACTCCTCGTCGACGCTGGCGCTTCCTCGCATCGATCCCCCTCTCGGCAGGCCCCCCGACTGGAGGCCATCACCCTGCTCGACGCGGTGGCACGACGATCGGTCTCACGCTGCGGTGAGCGTAGGCGCGATTGTCCGCGCGACGGCCGTTCCCCGTAGGCTCGCGGGCATGGCTGAGTACGTCTTCACACTGCGCAACGTGCGCAAGGCCCATGGTGACAAGGTCGTCCTCGACAACGTCACCCTCTCGTTCCTCCACGGTGCCAAGATCGGCGTCGTCGGACCCAACGGCGCTGGCAAGTCCACGCTCTTCAAGATCATGGCCGGGCTCGAGCACGCCAACAACGGCGACGCGATCAAGGACCCCGAGGCCACGGTCGGGATGCTCCAGCAGGAGCCGCCCCTGACCGAGGGCAAGACCGTCCTGGAGAACGTCGAGGAGGCCGTCGCCGAGCTCAAGGGCAAGATGAAGCGCCTCGAGGACGCCTACATGGAGATGGGCGAGCCCGACGCTGACCAGGACGCCCTCATGCGGGAGACCGGCGACCTGCAGACCGAGCTCGACAACGCCAACGCGTGGGACCTCGACAGCCGCCTCGACCAGGCCATGGACGCGCTGCGCTGCCCGCCGCCGGACGTGCTGGTCGACAACCTCTCCGGTGGTGAGCGCCGCCGCGTCGCGCTGTGCAAGCTGCTCCTCGAGCAGCCCGACCTGCTGCTCCTCGACGAGCCGACCAACCACCTCGACGCCGAGTCCGTCCAGTGGCTCGAGGGCCACCTCAAGACCTACCCCGGCGCCGTCATGGCGATCACCCACGACCGCTACTTCCTCGACAACGTCGCCGAGTGGATCGCCGAGGTCGACCGCGGCCAGATCCACGGCTACGAGGGCAACTACTCGACCTACCTCGAGACCAAGCGCGACCGCCTCAAGGTCGAGGGCCAGAAGGACGCCAAGCGCGCCAAGATGCTCGAGAAGGAGCTGGAGTGGGTCCGCTCCAACGCCAAGGCCCGCCAGACCAAGAGCCGTTCGCGCCTCGCGCGCTACGAGGAGATGGCGGCCGAGGCCGACCGGATGCGCAAGATCGACACCTCCGAGATCAACATCCCGGCCGGTCCGCGGCTCGGTGACATCGTGCTCGAGGCCGACAAGCTCGCGAAGGGCTTCGAGGGCCGCACGCTCATGCACGACCTCTCCTTCAAGCTGCCCCGCGCCGGCATCGTCGGCGTGATCGGCCCCAACGGCGTCGGCAAGACCACCCTCTTCCGGATGATCACCGGCCAGGAGGAGCCCGACGAGGGCGACCTCAAGGTCGGCCAGACCGTGAAGATCTCCTACGTCGACCAGAGCCGCGGCGGCATCGACCCCACCAAGAACGTCTGGGAGGTCGTCTCCGACGGCCTGGACTTCATCAAGGTCGCCAACTTCGAGATGAACAGCCGCGCGTACGTCGCGTCGTTCGGCTTCAAGGGGCCCGACCAGCAGAAGAAGGCCGGCGTGCTGTCCGGTGGTGAGCGCAACCGCCTCAACCTCGCGCTGACGCTGAAGATGGGCGGCAACATGCTGCTCCTCGACGAGCCCACCAACGACCTCGACGTCGAGACCCTGTCCTCGCTCGAGGACGCGCTGCTCGACTTCCCGGGCTGTGCCGTCGTCACCTCGCACGACCGGTGGTTCCTCGACCGCGTGGCCACCCACATCCTCGCGTGGGAGGGCGACGACCAGGACCCGGCCAAGTGGTTCTGGTTCGAGGGCAACTTCGCGTCCTACGAGGAGAACAAGATCGAGCGCCTCGGCATCGACGCGGCACGCCCCCACCGGGTCACGCACCGCCGCCTGACGCGCGACTGATCGAGCTGTGCACCCGAGTCTCCCGCTTGTCGGCCCGGATCCAGGCCGACAAGCGGGGGAGTCACCGGATATCCGGTGACCGCCCTGTTCAGGACTGCCGGATCTCCGACTCCGGGTGGCGGTTGACCAGGTGGTCGGCGACGGCGTCGAAGACCCGACCGACGGCGGCGAAGTCGGCCTCGGGGACGAGGTCGAGGATGTTGCGCCGCACGCTCTCCACGTGGCAGGGAGCGGCACGCACGAGCAGGTCGTAGCCGGACTCGGTCATGGTCGCCACGACCCCCCGGCCGTCCTCGGGAGTCGTCCCGCGGGTGACGTACCCGGCCTGCTCCATGCGCGCGACGGTGTGCGTCACGCGGCTGCGTGAGTGGGCCATCGCGTCGGCGAGCTGGGCCATCCGCATGGCGCGCCCGGTCCGCTCGGAGAGGCGCACGAGCACCTCGTACTCGGTCAGAGACATGCCGAACTCACGGCGCAGGTCGTCGTCGAGCCGCTCCTCGAGCAGGGTCATGCCCATCATCAGGGCACGCCACGCGTGCTGCTGGCCGTCGTCGAGCCAGCGCGGCTCCCCCTCGGAGGTCATGGATGCACCCTAGTGCTGCCGGGCCGTCGAACGGCTCAGGCCGTGCGCTCCAGGATCATCGCCATTCCCTGGCCGCCGCCGACGCACATGGTGATCAGGCCGGTCGACTTGTCGTGCCAGTCGAGGCTGTTGAGCATCGTGTTCTGCAGGCGGGCGCCGGTCATGCCGAAGGGGTGGCCGACGGCGATGGCCCCGCCGTTGACGTTGAGGCGGTCGAGGTCGATGCCGAGGTCCTGGTAGGACGGCACGACCTGGGCGGCGAAGGCCTCGTTGATCTCCACCAGGTCGATGTCGCCGATCGACATCCCGGCGTACTTGAGGGCGTTCTTCGTCGCCTCGACGGGGCCGAGGCCCATGATCTCCGGGGAGAGGCCCGAGACGCCGGTGGAGACGATGCGGGCGAGCGGGGTGAGGCCGAGCTCGGCTGCCTTGGTGTCGGACATGATCACCACGGCTGCGGCTCCGTCGTTGAGGGCGCAGCAGTTGCCGGCCGTGACGACTCCGTCGGGGCGGAACACCGGGTCGAGCCCGGCGATGGCGTCGTACGTCACTCCGGCGCGGGGGCCGTCGTCCTTCGTCACGACCGTGCCGTCGGGGGTGGTGACGGGGGTGATCTCGCGCTCCCAGAAGCCGTCGGCGATGGCCTTCTCGGCGAGGTTCTGCGAGCGGACGGCGAACTCGTCGAGCTCCGAGCGGTCGAGACCGCGCAGGCGGGCGACGTTCTCCGCGGTCTGGCCCATCGCGATGTAGATGTCGGGGAGCAGGCCGTCCTCGCGCGGGTCGTGCCAGTCCTGCCCGCCCTTGGCGTACTCGTCCGTGCGGGCATTCGCGTCGTCGAAGAGCGGGTTGCGGGTGCCCGGGATGTGGTCGGAGGTGCCCTTCGCGAAGCGGGACACGGTCTCGACGCCGGCGGAGACGAAGATGTCGCCCTCGCCCGCCTTGATCGCGTGGAAGGCCATCCGGGTGGTCTGCACCGAGGAGGAGCAGTAGCGGGTGACGGTGGCGCCGGGGACCTCGAGGCCGAGGAGGGTGGTGACGACGCGGGCCATGTTGTTGCCGGACTCGCCGCCGGGGAGGCCGCAGCCGAGCAGCAGGTCCTCGATGGTGGCGGGGTCGAGGTCGGGGACCTTGTCGAGCGCGGCCTGCACCGCGAGCACGGTGAGGTCGTCGGGTCGGAAGTCCTTCAGCGAGCCCTTGTTGGCCCGGCCGATGGGGGTGCGCGCTGCGGAAACGATCACTGCCTCGGGCATGGAGAACTCCGGTTACTCGTCGGTCACAACTGTCATCTGCACCCTAGTCCGGACGTCCGCGATCAGGGAGTGTCGGGGTCGCCGCCCAGGCCGGTGAGGAGCTGCTCGACGCTGTCGCTGACGAAGCCGCGTCGACGCCTCGCGGGCAGCAGCAGCGAGGCCAGGAGCACGCCGTCGAGCGCCGCGACGAGGGTCTCGGCCGTGGTGCCGTCGTTCGTGCCGGCCCCGCTCAGCACCTCGCGCACCATCGCGACCAGGTCGTCGCGCCACTGGGTGAACCGCTCGGCGAGCCGGGGGTCGCGCGTCGCGGCGACGGTGAGCTCGAGGCGTGCGGCCAGCAGGTCGGGCTGCTCGAGCCAGCGCGAGAACAGCCGCGACACCTCCGCGACCGCTCGCTCGTGGTCGCCGGGACAGGACGCGAGCCGTACGCCGAGTGCCTGCACGTCGCCGGCCAGCCGGTCGGCGACGAAGTCCCCGAGGGCGCCGATGAGCGCCTCGCGCGTGCGGAAGTACGCCGACGAGCTGCCCTCGGCGAGGCCGGCCTCGCGGTCGACCGCCCGGTGAGTCAGGCCGCGGTTGCCCTGCTGGGCGAGCACGGTGGTCGCGGCGGCCAGGATCTCGCGACGACGCGGCGACAGCTCCTCCGTCGCAGGACTCACGGCTCTCCTCCGGGGGTCGGCGTGGGCAAGGGGGGGAGGCGTTCGGCGCCTCGTGACGCAGGACACTACCGATCCGGGTTGTACTACAGCCGTAGAAGCGTATGCTTTCTACATACGTAGAAGTTCTTCACCTGTAGAAAGGAACCCGATCATGCAGCTCATCGACACCTCCGCCGTCATCACCCTCCTGGTCGTCGTCGGCATCGCCGCCCTGGCCGCCATCTCGCTGGCCGCGGTCGCGGTCCCCGCCACGCTCCGAGAGACCCGCCGTGACCGCGTCAGCCGCCGCGAGTCCATCCCCACCTACTACGGCCGTCTCCACTTCGCCCACTGACCACCTCCCAGTGATCCCCGGCTGACCGGGGATCACTGAACATGTCAGGCACTGCAACGGCCGACCTGTTGATGGATCCCCGGCTGACCGGGGATCACGCCGCGCCCCGATCGTCCGACTCTGCGACGATCGGGGCGTGCGCCATCTCTACCGCTGCCCGCTCCGGTGGGCCGACCTCGACCTGCTCGGCCACGTCAACAACGTCACCTACGTCGACTACCTCCAGGAGGCGCGGGTGGACATGTTCCGCACCCACGCCCCCGACAGCCGCAGCGAGGACCTCGCCGAGGGCGTGGTCGTCGTGCGCCACGAGGTCAGCTACGTCTCCTCGCTCACCTTCAGCTTCGAGCCGGTCTCGATCGAGTGCTGGGTCACCGAGATCCGCGCGGCGAGCTTCACGATGGCCTACGAGGTGTTCTCCGAGGACGAGGTGGGGGAGCGCACGGTCTACCTGCGCGCCCGCACCGTCCTGACGCCCTACGTCTTCGCCACCGAGCGCCCGCGCCGCCTCCACCCGGAGGAGAAGGAGTCGCTCGGCCGCCTGCTCGAGCCCGATGAGCCGGTCCGCCCGCCCGCGGCCCCCGAGCCGGTCGACGTGCCGGGAGGCGCGTACGACGTCCACGTCCGCTTCAGCGACGTCGACGTCTACGGGCACGTCAACAACGTGAAGTACTTCGAGTACTTCCAGGAGGCGCGGATCCAGCTGATGGTCGCCCAGGGGCGAGAGCTGGGCGAGGGCTTCCACCTCGTGGTCGCCCAGACCGACGTCGACTACAAGCGCCCGATCCTGTTCCGGCCGGAGCCCTACGACTGCCGCACGTGGGTCTCCCGGATCGGCAGCACGTCGGTCGTGTTCGAGTCGGTCGTGCGCGACGGCGACCAGGTGCTCGCCCGCGCGCGGGTGGTCGGGGTCTGCATGGACAACGAGACCGGCCGGCCGACGCCGGTGCCGGACACCTTCCGGGCAGCGGCGACGGGCTAGACCTCGTCGAGGGTGTTGACCATGAACTGGGCCGCGTGCGTCACGTAGTCCCAGAAGCGCTCGTCCTGCTCGGCCGGCAGCGCTGCCGCGTCGAGGCCCGCCCGGAAGTGCACCAGCCACCGGTCGGCGGCGGCCGGGGTGACCCGGAAGGGCGCGTGCCGCATCCGCAGGCGCGGGTGACCGCGGTTGTCGGAGTACGTCGTCGGGCCGCCCCAGTACTGCATGAGGAACAGCGTGAAGCGCTCCTCGGCCGGCCCGAGGTCCTCCTCGGGGTACATCGGGCGCAGCAGCTCGTCACCGGCGACGCCCTCGTAGAAGCGGTGCACGATCGTGCGGATCGTCACTTCGCCGCCGATCTCGTCGTAGAACGTGTCGGTCACGTGACCCATTGTCACGGCTGGGGTCCTAGGACTTCTCGGTGGGCTCCCCGGAGGCCGCCGACGGGGCGCTCTGCTGCCACGTGACGCGCTGGGCGACCGCGAGGTTGATGCCCTCCGCCTCGAAGCGTGCCTTGACCCGCTCGCGCATGGTCCGGGCGATGGCCCACTGCTGGAGCGGGGCGGTCTTGAGGGTCACCCGCATGACGATGCCCTCGACGCCGAGCGACTCCACGCCCCAGACCTCGGGCTCCTCGATGATCTGGCCAGTGAAGTCCTCGTCGTCCCACAGGGAGTGCGCGACCTCCTCGAGCACCTGGCGCACCTTGACCAGGTCCTCGGTGTAGCCGACGGTCACGTCGAGCACGGTGCGGGCCCAGTTCTGGCTCATGTTGCCGACGCGCAGCACCTCGCCGTTGCGGACGTACCAGACCGTGCCGTTCACGTCGCGCAGGCGGGTCACCCGCAGGCTGACGGCCTCGATGGTGCCGGAGGCCTCGCCGAGGTCGACGACGTCGCCCACGCCGTACTGGTCCTCGAAGATCATGAAGATGCCGGACAGGAAGTCCTTCACCAGCGTCTGGGCGCCGAAGCCGAGGGCCACGCCGAGGATGCCCGCGCTGGCGATGAGCGGTGCGATGTCGTAGCCGAGCTCGGAGATGAACATCAGGGCGATCACGGCGAACACGACGCCGGTGACGATGCTCTTGAGCAGCGACCCCATGGTCGCCGCGCGTTGCACGCGTCGGGTGTAGCCGGCGTCCTCGCCGAGGTTCAGGGCGGCACCGACCCGGCCGGCGACCTTGCCACCGGTGACGGCGCGGCTGAGCCGGTCGGGCAGCATGCCGACCTCGGCCTGCCGGACCACGCGGTCGATGACCCGGTGGAGCAGCCACCGGACGAGGAGCCCGATGACGACCAGTCCGACCAGGGCGCTCGGCTTGCCGACGACCCAGTCAGCGACGTTGGCCAGCGGCTGGTTGCCGGTCCTGTCGAGGACCCAGTTGCACAGCCACTCGTCGCTCGCGCAGGTGGCCATGGGGTTGATGTGGGTGGTCCCGCTCCCGGAGACCTCGGTCACAGTGATGATCGGGGTGATGAGGGGGTGAGGCATGCCCGCCAGTATGCAGATAGCCTTGTCCTCGTGAGCACGCACGTCAGCCGTCCCCGCTCGTCCCGCAGAGGTCTCCGACGCCTGTCGCTGGCCTCCGTCCTGGCCTCCGCTCCCGTGCTGGCCCTGGTGGCCGCGCCGGCCCGCGCCGACGTGCCGAAGGGCTGGGGTGGCGAGGAGGTCCACTACGCACCCGACGCGCTGCACGCGCTCGGCCTCTACCTCGGTGCGCCGCTCGCGCTGTTCATCGTCATCGGGGTGCTGATCTACCTCCCGGCCATGGTGCGCGGCGAGAAGCTCCTGCCCCAGCACGACGCCGTCGACGGCACCGGTCAGTGGATCGGCGGCCCGCGCCAGGGCATCGCCGAGCTGCCCGCGGCCGACGGTGAGGACTCGCGGGCAGGCGGCGCAAGTGGCCGCTGGTGAGCCGCTGACCGAGGCCGACCGGCTGGCGCTCGACCGGACCATCCGGATCGCCGAGCAGTCCAGCCGCTTCGAGTTCTCCGTCTACGTCGGTCCCGCGCAGGGCGACGACACCCGCGCCTGGGCCACCCGCCTGCACAACCGCCTCGTCGCGCCCTCGCGCAGCGTCATGGTCCTCGTGGACCCGCGCCGCCGGGTGATCGAGGTCGTCACCGGTGGCGACGTACGCCGTCACCTCAGCGACGGCGAGGTCGAGCTGGCCGTGCTGGCCATGTCGTCGGAGTTCGCCTCGGGCAGCCTGCTCGCCGGCCTCCAGCGCGGCATCACGATGCTCGCCGAGCACGCCCGCCCGCAGAACACCCTCCACGCGTAGGTACGCCCGCTCCGCTCGCGCGCGCTCGCGCGGTGGCCGAGGTAGCTCCCCGTCAACGCACGAGCCCCTCCCCGCGATCACTCGCGGGGAGGGGCTCGTAGGTGTACGTCGATCAGCTCCTGTCGTGCGCCTGGGCGGCGAGCGCCCGGGCGATGTCGGCGCGGGCCTCGCCGATGTAGCGCTGCGCCTGCTTGGGCGCGTTGTTGTCGGCGAGCCACTCGTCGAGGCGGGCCAGGGTGGCGGCGGAGCCCAGGGCCTTCGGGAAGCCGTACTCGAGGACCGTCGAGGCCTTGTGGAAACCGAGCACGTCGACGAGCGTCTCCGAGGCGGTGAGGAACTTCTCGAGGTAGGGCTCGAGGACGTCCTCCTGGCCGAAGCGGAAGATCGAGAAGGAGATCTCGCGCGCGGTCTCGTTGGGCGTCGTCGGGTCGAGGATCGCGTTCCAGGCGGCCTCCTTGGCCTCCGGCGTCGGCTGCGAGGCGCGGGCGGCGGCCGCCTGCTCCATGCCCGAGATGGTCTTGTCGACCTCGAGCTCGGCGTCGATCTCGGCGTCGCCGAAGCGACCCGACCTGGCCAGCGCGGTGATCAGGCCCCAGCGCATGTCCTGGTCGATCTCGAGGCCCTCGACCACGAACGAGCCGTCGAGCAGGCCAATCAGCTCGTCGAGCGCCGCGTCGCTGCGGGCGGCACCGGCGTACGACCTGGCGAAGGTCAGCTGGTGGTCGCTGCCCGGCTCGGCGGCGAGCAGCAGCTCGCGCAGTCCCGACTCCCACTGCGCCGACAGGGCGTCACGGTTCGCCGGGTCGGAGTAGAACGCGACGGACAGGGCCGTCGAGGCGGGGATCCGGGTGACGGCCCAGGCGTCGGTCTCGGCGCCGATGTTGGCGAGCACGAGGTCGACCCAGTCGCGGGTGCGCATCTCGCCGTCGCGCGTCATGTCCCACGCGGCACCCCAGATGAGTGCGCGGGGGAGGGAGTCGTCGAACGTCGAGAGGGCCGAGATGGCGGTCGCCATCGAGCGCTCGTCGAGTCGGATCTTGGCGTAGGCGTGGTCCTCGTCGTTGAGCAGCAGCAGGGCGGGCTGCGTGACGCCGACCAGCTCGGCGACGTCGGTGCTGGCGCCCTCGACGTCGATCTCCACGTAGTCGCGGCGCACGAGGCGGCCGCCCACCTCGTCGTAGAGGCCGATGCCGAGGCGGTGCCGGCGCAGCGTCGGCCAGTCGGGGTGCGCGGACTGCTCGACGGAGAACGAGGAGTAGGCGCCGTCGGCGTCGAGCTCGAAGCGCGGCGTCAGCGTGTTGACCCCGGCGGTCTGCAGCCACTCCTGGGCCCAGCCCTGGAGCTCGCGGCCGGACGACTTCTCGAGGGTGGCGAGGAGGTCCTTGAACTCGGGGTTGCCGTACTCCCACTCACGGAAGTAGGCGCGCAGCCCCTCGAGGAACGGGTCGATGCCGACCCACGCGACGAGCTGCTTGAGCACCGAGGCGCCCTTGGCGTAGGTGATCATGTCGAAGTTGACCTCGACGGCGTGGAGGTCGACGTTGTCGGCCGCGATCGGGTGCGTCGAGGGCAGCTGGTCGGCGCGGTAGCCGGTCTGCTTTCGGGCGTTGGCGAACCCGGTCCACGCGTCGTCGAACTCGGTGGCGTTGGCCTCGCACCAGTAGCAGGCCCACTCGGCGAACGACTCGTTGAGCCAGAGGTCGTCCCACCACTTCATGGTGACCAGGTCGCCGAACCACATGTGGGCCATCTCGTGGGTGATGACCGAGGCACGGAACTCGAAGAACGAGCGTGCCTGGCGGCTGCGAGGGAGGTACTCGTCGCGCAGCGTCACGCAGCCGGCGTTCTCCATCGCGCCGGCGTTGTACTCGGGGACGTAGAGCTGGTCGTACTTGCCGAAGGGGTAGGGGTAGTCGAACTGCTCCTCGAAGAACGCGAAGCTCTGCTTGGTGAGCTTGACCAGCTCGGCCGTGTCCATGTGCTCCTTGAGCGACTGGCGGCAGTAGTGGCCGAGCGGGATGGAGCCGAACTTGCCCTCGTAGGTGTCGAACTCGCCGTGGTACTCACCCGCGACGATCGCGGTGATGTAGGTCGACATCTTCTTGGTGGTCGGGAAGCTCCACACCGCGACGCCGTCGCTCACCGGCGTGGGCTCGGGGGTCGCGGCGTTGGAGACGACGACCCACTCGGCGGGGGCGGTGACGTTGAAGGTGAAGACCGACTTGAGGTCGGGCTGCTCGAAGGTGGTGAAGACGCGGCGGGCGTCGGGCACCTCGAACTGGCTGTAGAGGTAGACGCGGTCGTCGGCGGGGTCGACGAAGCGGTGCAGGCCCTCGCCGGTGTTGGAGTAGGCGCAGTCGGCGGTCACGACGAGCGTGTTGGTCGCCTCGAGGTCGTCGAGCGCGATGCGGCTGTCGGCGTACGCCGTCGCGGGGTCGAGGGAGCGCCCGTTGAGGGTGATCTCGCGGACGCTCGGCGCGACCAGGTCGGCGAAGGTGCTCGACCCCGGCTGGCGACAGGTGAACTCGAGCGTGGTGACGGAGGCGAAGGTCGACTGGTCGGCGCTCGTGGCGCCCGTCAGGTCCAGGTCGACGACGTACGAGGTCACGTCCAGCAGGGTGGCGCGGGCGGCGGCCTCGTCGCGGGTGAGGTTGGTTCCAGGCATGAGGGGCATCCTGCCACCGGGCCGCTGGAATAGACCCGGCCGGTGCGCGATTGTGGTGGTCATGGCTACCGCTGACCTCTGGTTCGACCCGCTCTGCCCGTTCGCCTGGATCACCTCGCGCTGGATCCGCGAGGTCGAGCAGGTCCGCGACATCGATGTGCAGTGGCACGTGATGTCGCTGGCGTACCTCAACAAGGACAAGGACATCCCCGAGGGCTACCGCGAGATGCTCCAGGGCACCGAGCGACCCGTGCGCGTCGCGATCAAGATCGCCCAGGAGCACGACAACGCGACCCTCGGCGACTGGTACACCGCGATCGGCACCCGCCGCCACAACAACGGCGAGGAGCTGTCGAAGGAGACCGTCGCCGCGTCGCTCGCCGACGTCGGCCTGCCCGCCGAGCTGATCGAGGCATGGGACGACGAGTCGCTCGACGAGGCGGTCGCGAAGAGCCACCACGAGGGCATGGACGCGGTCGGCGACGACGTCGGCACGCCGACGATCCACATCGACGGCTCCGCGTTCTTCGGCCCCGTGCTCTCGAAGATCCCGCGGGGCGAGGAGGCCGGCGAGCTGTGGGACGGCTGCGTCGCCGTCGCGAAGTTCCCGTACTTCTACGAGCTCAAGCGCACCCGCACCGGCGACCTGGACTTCTCCTGACCGTCCGCGTCGACCTCAGGTGATCACGGGCGCCACCCGGGGAAACCGGGTGGCGCCCGATCACTAGGCTTGCCCCATGACACGTGTCCTGTCCGCCGTCGCCTGGCCGTACACCAACGGCCCGCGCCACATCGGCCACGTCGCCGGTTTCGGCGTGCCCTCTGACGTCTTCAGCCGGTACATGCGGATGGCGGGCCACGACGTGCTGATGGTCAGCGGCACCGACGAGCACGGCACCCCGATCCTGGTCCTGGCCGACAACGAGGGCGTCCCGGCGCGGGAGCTCGTCGACAAGTACAACCAGGTCATCGTCGACGACCTCTGCGGCCTCGGCCTGTCCTACGACCTCTTCACCCGCACCACCACCGGCAACCACTACTCGGTGGTGCAGGAGATGTTCGAGACCTGCCGCCGCAACGGCTACATGGTCGAGGAGACCACGAAGACGGCGATCAGCCCGTCGACCGGCCGCACGCTGCCCGACCGCTACATCGAGGGCAAGTGCCCCATCTGCGGGTACGCCGAGGCGCGCGGCGACCAGTGCGACAACTGCGGCAACCAGCTCGACGCGACCGACCTGATCGACCCGCGGTCGAAGATCAACGGCGAGACCCCGGAGTTCCGCGACACCCAGCACTGGTTCCTCGACCTCCCGGCACTCGCCGACGCGCTGGGGGAGTGGCTCGACCAGCGCGAGGCCACCGGCCTGTGGCGTCCCAACGTGATCCGGTTCAGCCAGAACATCCTCAAGGAGATCCGGCCGCGCGCGATGACGCGCGACATCGACTGGGGCATCCCGGTGCCCGGCTGGGAGGACCAGCCGACCAAGCGGCTCTACGTCTGGTTCGACGCCGTCATCGGCTACCTCTCGGCGTCCATCGAGTGGGCGCGCCGCCTCGCCGAGACGGAGGGGACGAGCCCGGACAAGTGGCGCGAGTGGTGGAACGACGCCGACGCGGAGTCCTACTACTTCATGGGCAAGGACAACATCGTCTTCCACTCCCAGATCTGGCCGGCCGAGCTGCTGGCCTACAACGGCGCGGGTGACAAGGGTGGCGAGCCCGGCACCTTCGGCGTGCTCAACCTGCCCACCGAGGTGGTCTCCAGCGAGTTCCTCACCTTCGGTGACTCGCAGTTCTCCACCAGCCGCGGCAACGTCATCTACGTCGGGGACTTCCTCGCGCGCTACGGCGCCGACGCGCTGCGCTACTACATCTGCGCCGCCGGCCCGGAGACGTCCGACGCCGCCTTCACCTGGGCCGACTTCGTCACCCGCAACAACTCCGAGCTCGTGGCCGGCTGGGGCAACCTCGTCAACCGCACCGCCACGATGATCGCCAAGAGCTTCGGCGAGATCCCCACGGCCGGACCGCTCGAGGAGGTCGACGAGAAGGTCCTCACCGCCGTGCGGGAGGGCTTCGCCACCGTCGGCGACCTCATCGAGAAGCACCGGCTGCGCGCCGCGATCGCGGAGGCGATGCGCGTGGTGGGCGAGGTGAACAAGTACCTCACCGTCACCGAGCCCTACAAGATGAAGGACGAGTCGCAGCGCGAGCGCCTCGGCACCGTCCTGCACGTCGCCGCCCAGTGCGTGAGCGACTGCAACACGCTGCTGTCGCCGTTCCTGCCGCACGCCGCCAACCAGGTGCACGCGACCCTCGGCGGGGAGGGTGTCTTCATGCCGATGCCGCGCATCGAGCAGGTCCAGGAGCTCGAGCCGGACAACGGCGCCGGGCACACGTCGTACTCGATCATCACGGGCGAGTACGCGACCACGCCGGCGTGGGAGTCACGCCCGATCCTGGTCGGCGCGAAGGTCGGCAAGCCGACGCCCGTCTTCACCAAGCTGGACCCGTCCATCATCGAGGAGGAGCTGTCGCGATGACTGCCGACATGTACCTGCCCCACTTCGTCGTGAAGCAGAAGCTCACGATGATGATCAACCGCTACGAGATCTCCGAGTCCGACGAGGCCGGCAACCCGACCCGCCTGATGGCGCTGGCCGAGCAGAAGCGGATGGCGTTCAAGGAGCAGGTGACCTTCTTCTCCGACGCGGGCAAGTCGCGCCCGGTCTTCGGCTTCAAGGCGCGCCGCAAGCTCGAC
The DNA here is from genome assembly GCF_004137255.1 of Nocardioides oleivorans. Taxonomy (NCBI): domain Bacteria; kingdom Bacillati; phylum Actinomycetota; class Actinomycetes; order Propionibacteriales; family Nocardioidaceae; genus Nocardioides; species Nocardioides oleivorans. The sequence continues at coordinate 2,768,790 of NZ_SDWT01000001.1, forward strand.
CTCAATGCCGGCTACGACATCACCGACGAGCAGGGCGCGCAGATCGGCTACTTCAAGAAGGACTTCGGCGCCTCGCTGCTCCGCTCGACCTTCCACGTCGAGGGCCCCGGGTTCGCCGGCTCCGGCCAGGAGCGCAACCAGGTCGTGGCGATCCTGCGCCGGTTCACCGACCTGCCGTTCCTCCCGGTCCACTTCGACTTCCTCGACACCGAGGGCAAGCCGCTCTTCTCCGTCGAGCGCAAGATGTCGATCGGCGACCGCTACCGCGTGACGGTGCCCGACCAGCGGGTCGACTTCCGCGTCGCCGCGGCGATCGCGGTCGGGCTCGACGCCCTCATGTCGCGGTGATGTACCCCGAGGTGCGCCGCGCCGTCGAGGCCGACGCCAGCCCCGACCTCCGGGCGCCGGGCTTCGACCTCGCCGCGCACCGCGAGGAGGTGCGCCTGGCCAACCTCGCCCAGCCGCGGGAGGACGTCGCGACGGTCGAGGACGTCGACGCGGACGGTGTGCCGTGCCGGCTCTACACGCCTGCCGACGCGCTGCCCGGACTGGTCGTGCACGCCCACGGCGGCGGCTTCGTGCTCAACGACGTCGACGTGCACGACGCGATCTCCCGGCGCTTCGCGAACCGCGTACGCCGTCCCGTGCTGAGCGTGGACTACCGCCGCCCGCCCGAGGCCAGGTTCCCCGCGGCCCCCGACGACCTGGACACCGTCGTCGCCTGGCTGCGCCGCGAGGGACCTGCCGGCCCCTACGCCGCCCACGGCGACTCGGCCGGCGCCAACCTCGCCCTCGTGGCCGCGCTGCGCAACCCCGGCTTCTTCGACGTGGTCGCACTCGTCTACCCGTTCCTCGACCCGCGCAACAGCTTCCCCTCGTGGGAGCTCGGCGCCGCCAACGGCTTCGACCCGTCCGAGGCCACCTGGTACTGGGAGCAGTACGCCCGCACCGAGGCCGACTACGACGACCCCGACCTCGCGCCGCTGCTCTCCGACCGGCTCGGCACCCTGCCGCCGACCTTCGTCGCGACCGCCGAGGCCGACCCGCTGCGCGACGAGGGGGAGGAGCTGGCCCGCCTCGTCGCCGAGACCGGCGTCGAGACCGTCGGCATCCGTTGCCTGGGCCAGACCCACGGGTTCTGGCGGCACGCTGCCTTCACCGCCTCCGAGCCGCTCGTGCGCTCCGTGTCCGGGTGGATCGACCAGCACCTGTCGTGAGCTGACACGCGAGCCCCGCAGCCGCGTCCGGCAACGGGGCCTTTGAGAAGATGTCGCCATGCGCGTTCACCTGGGATCCGACCACGCCGGCCTCGAGCTCAAGGACCACCTCACGACCTGGCTGGTCGACCACGACCACGAGGTCGTCGACCACGGTCCGTTCGTCTACGACGCCGTGGACGACTACCCCGTCTTCTGCCTCCGCGCGGGCGAGGGCGTGGCCGCCGACCGGGCCGAGGGACTCGACAGCCTCGGCGTCGTCATCGGCGGCTCGGGCAACGGCGAGCAGATGGCCGCCAACAAGGTCACCGGCGTCCGGTGCGCGCTGGTCTGGTCCGAGGAGACGGCCGTCCTGGCCCGCGAGCACAACGACGCCAACGTCGTCTCGGTCGGCGGCCGGATGCACTCGGTCGAGGAGATGACCCGCTTCGTGGAGGTCTTCCTCGCCACGCCGTTCTCCCAGGACGAGCGCCACGTGCGCCGCATCGGCCAGCTCACGACCTACGACGAGACCCGCGAGCTGCCGCCGCTGCCGGAGTCGGCGCTCCGGGGCACGGTCGAGGGCCGACCCGAGCAGGACGGGAATGCCTGAGGGCCACACCCTCCGCAAGCTGGCCGACGACCTCACGGCGGCGTTCGCGGGCCGCACGGTCCGGGTGACCTCGCCGCAGGGTCGCTTCGCCGCCGACGCGGAGCAGGTCGACGGATCGCGCCTCCTCGCGGCCGACTCGGCGGGCAAGCACCTCTTCGTCGAGCTCGACGGCGAGCGGTGGATCCACGTCCACCTCGGCCTGATCGGCCAGTTCGACGTGCACGAGCACGTGACCGAGGTGCCGGAGCCGGTCGGCGCCGTCAGGCTGCGGCTGGTCAGCGTCGACGGCGACCCGCGCGGGACGTCGTACGCCGACCTCCGCGGCGCCATCGTGTGCGACCTCATCGGTCCGACCAGGCGCGCCCAGGTGCTGGGCAAGCTCGGCCCCGACCCGCTGCGCCACGACGCCGACCCCGACCTGGCGTGGCGGCGCATCTCGCGCAGCCACAGGCCGATCGGCGACCTCCTGATGGACCAGGCCGTCCTCGCCGGCGTCGGCAACGTCTACCGCGCCGAGGTGCTCTTCCGGCACCGCATCCACCCGCTGCGCCCCGGCAGCACGCTGCGCGTGGGCCAGTGGCGTGCGATGTGGGACGACCTGGTCGAGCTGATGGCCGAGGGTGTGCGCACCGGGCGCATCGACACCGTCCGGCCCGAGCACACCCCCGAGGCGATGGGTCGCGACCCCCGCAAGGACGACCACGGCGGAGAGGTCTACGTCTACCGCCGCACCTCGATGCCCTGCCTGGTGTGCGGCTCCGTCATCAAGACTGGGGAACTGGTGGGGCGCAACATCTTCTGGTGCCCCCGGTGTCAGCCGAAATTCCGCTCCCGGGCCGTACGATCTGGCACAACGACCGGGACCTAGGGAGGGAGCTCGGCGATGAGTTCTTCCCTGGAACGTCACCCGAGCCGGCTGGCACGGGCCTTCGACCGCGCCTCGTCGCGCCTGGTCCCGCGTGGGTCGCGCATCGTCACGGGCCTCACCCTGGTCACGGTGCTCGTCGGCGTCGCGATCTGGCAGGCGCCCGACTTCGTCCCGCTCGTCAGCCTGCTCGTGCCGCTCGTCGTCTCCAGCCTGGTGCTCGGTCCGCGCCAGCTCCAGTGGTTCGTCGTGTTCGTGCTGCTGGTGCTCGCGGTGGTCGTGCCGACGCAGGTCGTCGGCCCGCGGATCATCAGCGCCGTCGTCATCATGTTCGCGATCGGGTTCATCCTGCTCGTGTCGTCGTTCCGTCGCGCGCGGCTCGGGGTGGCCGGCATGCAGGGCGAGATGATGTTCGTCGACCTGCGCGACCGGATCCTTCGCCAGGGCGGCATCCCCGAGCTGCCGGACCAGTGGTACGCCGCCGCCGAGCTCCGCTCCGCCGGAGGTACGCCGTTCGCGGGCGACTTCGTCGTGGCGACGGAGGTCGACGGGCGTCTCGAGGTCGTCGTGGTCGACGTCTCGGGCAAGGGACAGGCCGCCGGCACGCGGGCGCTGCTGCTGTCCGGCGCGATCGGCGGCCTGCTCAGCGCACTGCCGCCGTCGGACTTCCTCTCCGCCGCCAACACCTTCCTGATCCGGCAGGACTGGGACGAGGGCTTCGCCACCGCGGTCCACCTCTCGCTCGACCTCGCGACCGGTCGCTACGTCCTGCGGACGGCCGGTCACCCGCCGGCGGCCGCGCTGCACGCGGGGTCGGGGCGCTGGGAGGTCGTCGAGACCGAGGGACCGATCCTGGGCCTGATCGACGACGTCGTCTACGACGGCGTCTCGGGTCGGATGCTCCCGGGCGATGCGTTGCTGCTCTACACCGACGGCATGGTCGAGACCCGCACCCGTGACATCGGCCTCGGGATCGACCGGATGCTCGGGCAGGCCGAGCGGCTGCTGCGCGGCGAGTTCGAGGGCGGTGCCACCAGGCTCATCGAGTCGCTCGGGTCGCGCAACGACGACCGGGCCCTGCTGCTGGTTCACAGGCGCTGACGAGCGTGTGGCACCATGACTCCCGCACCGGCGGTCAACGCCGACCGGGGCGCGCGGATGTAGCTCAATGGTAGAGCCCCAGTCTTCCAAACTGGCTACGCGGGTTCGATTCCCGTCATCCGCTCCAGGCAGGCTCCTGGCCCCGATCCCGAGGCCGTCCGGGGCCGGCCTGGCGGGGCGTAGCGTAGTGGCTAGCGCGCCTGCTTTGGGAGCAGGAGACCGCAGGTTCGAGTCCTGTCGCCCCGACATGGACGTCCGTGCCACCCCGCTCGTGCGCTGCCTGCGCGCGCTGCTGCTGGCCGCGGTCGTGGTCGCCGCCGGGTCCGTCGCGCACGTCACCGCCGGTGGTCTGATGCCGGGCTGGCCCGGCCTCGCGGCGCTGTACGCCGCCGTGGCCGCCGCCGGCGCGCTCGTCCTGGGCCGCGAGGCGTCCGCACGCCGGCTCGTCGCCCTGACCGTCGGCGGCCAGCTCGTCGTCCACAGTGCGCTGTCCGCGATGGCCGGCCACCACGCGACCGGCATGGCGATGGCGCACGGCCCGCACGGCGGGATGACCCATCCCGGTGCCGGCACCGGGACCGTCGTGCCCGCGTGGCTCGGGCACGGCGTCGAGGACATGCTCGCCCACCCGTTCATGGCGGTCCTGCACGTGCTCGCCGCGACCGCGGTCGCGCTCTGGCTCGCCGTGGGGGAGCGCGCCCTCTTCTCGCTCGTCCGGCTGGCCCGGTGCGGGGCGCGCGGGGCCCTCGCGCGGGCCGCGCTGGCGCTCGGCCTGCACCCCGTCGTGCTGCGCGGCGTCCCCCGCGTGGTCGGCGTACGTCGCCACGAGGAGGGTGCGCTCCCGCTCCTCCCGGTCTGGTCGCGCGGTCCCGCGCGCCGCGGACCACCGCTGCTGCTCCTGCCTCACTGAGCCCGTCCGCCCGCCCGCACACGGCCCCGGACCCCTCGGGTGAGCGCTGCCACCCACCGCTCGGGCGACGCGAACGTCGCGCCGGTGCGGTGACACGTCTCTGTGCGAGGAGCACCCATGACCACCCTCCAGCGTGTGCGGACTGCCGCCGCGCGACCCCGGACGACCCCGTCCGGCCTCTTCCGCGCCTTCTGGCGCTGGCACTTCTACGCGTCCTTCGTCGTCGTCCCGGTCTTCGCGGTCCTGGCGGTGACGGGGTTGATCTACCTGCTGCGGTTCCAGCTCGAGCCGCTGATGCACCCCGACCTGATGCGGGCCGAGGCACCCGCCGGTCAGCAGCTGCCCTACGTGCTGTCCGACCAGCTCGACCTCGTCCAGGCGGCCTACCCCGACGACGAGATCGGCCTGGTCCGCGAGGGTCGTGACGCCGACGACACGACCGCCTTCGCCGTCACGAAGGACGACGGCACGACGGTCGACGTCTTCGTCGACCCGTGGCGCGGCGAGGTGCTCGGCGAGCTCGACCCCGACACGACGCTGTCGGGCTACGCGATCCGGCTGCACGCGGACCTCATGGGCGGCGTGCTCGGCGACCGGCTCATCGAGGTCGCCGTCTGCTGGGCGATCGTCATGTCGCTGACCGGCTACTACCTGTTCTTCGCCGGCCGCAAGGCGCGGCTGCGACGGCGTACCAAGAAGGCACCCGGCGCGAAGCTGCGCAGCCGGCACGCCCTGATCGGCTCTTTTGCCGGGGTGGGCCTGCTCGCGATGGTCGTCACAGGCCTGCCGTGGACCGGCTTCTGGGGCGCCAAGGTGCAGGAGCTGGCCACCTCGCAGGGCTCGTCGCTGTGGAGCCTCGACCACGGAGCGCAGTCGAAGCCGGGCTCCCGGCTCGACGAGTCGCTCCCGCACAGCCATGCGGTGCAGGACGTGCCGTGGGCGCAGGGCGCGACCGAGGTGCCCTCGTCCGACCCCGACGGTGCGCTGGGGTCGGTGGCCAACGTCGACACCGCGGTGGTCGTGGCCGAGCGGGAGGGCCTGACCCACCCGATGACGGTCGTGCTGCCGAGCGGCGAGGACGGCGTGTTCTCCGTCATCGGCGACGCCTTCCACGACCCCAGCCGCGAGCGGACCGTGCACGTCGACCGCTTCTCCGGCGAGGTGCGCTCGCAGTACGGCTTCGACGACTACCCGCTGGCGGCGAAGGCCGTCGCCCAAGGGATCGGCTTCCACGAGGGCCGCAGTCTCGGCCTGGTCACCTTCTGGTTCGCCTTCCTCTTCTGCGTCGCCGTGCTGGTCATGTGCGTGACGGGCCCGCTCATGTGGTGGCGCCGTCGTCCCGCGCGCAGCGGCTCGGTCGGGGCGCCCCGCGGGAAGATGCCGATCCGGGCCACCTGGTGGCTCGCGGGAGCGCTCGTGGTGCTCGGGATCGTGCTGCCGATGTTCGGCGTGACCCTGCTCGCGGTGCTGCTGCTCGACCAGCTCGTGCTGCGCCGGGTGCCGCGCCTGCGGACGGCGTTCGACACGGTCGACTGAACCCGTCAGCCACACGCGTCCCGACGGTGCGTTCGACGGTGTGGGCGTGATTCGGTCAGCGCCCACACCGTCGATAGACTGACGAGGTTTGCGGCTGCCCGGAGCAGCCCCCATGCCCACTTGCACCAGGAGACATTTGTGAAGAGCGCCGTCGAGACCTTGAGCCCGACCCGGGCCAAGCTGACCGTCGAGGTGCCCTTCGAGGAGCTCAAGCCGAGCCTCGACGCGGCGTACCAGAAGATCGCGAAGCAGATCAACGTTCCCGGCTTCCGCCGCGGCAAGGTCCCGCCGGCGGTCATCGACCGCCAGGTCGGCCGCGGTCCGGTCCTGGACGAGGCGATCAACGCCGTCGTCCCCCAGCAGTACATGGCCGCGCTCCAGGAGCACGACCTCGAGCCGCTGGCGCAGCCCGACATCGAGGTGACCCGCCTCGAGGACAACGACGTGCTCGAGTTCACCGCCGAGGTCGACGTCAAGCCTGACTTCGAGCTGCCCTCCTACGACGGCATCGAGGCCAGCGTCGAGGACATCGAGATCTCCGACGGCGACGTCGACGAGCAGGTCGAGGCCCTCCGCGAGCGCTTCGGCACCCTCGCCCCGGTCGAGCGCGCCGCCGCCGAGGACGACTTCGTGACCATCGACCTCGTGGCCGCCAAGGACGGCGAGACCGTCGAGGGCGGCGAGGTCACCGGCATGTCCTACAAGGTCGGCCGCGGCGGCATGATCGACGGCCTCGACGAGGCCCTGGTCGGCCTGTCCGCTGGCGAGGACAAGACCTTCGACTCCGAGCTCGTCGGTGGCGACCTGGTCGGCGAGCCGGTCCAGGTGACCGTCACGGTGACCGCCGTGCAGGAGCAGCAGCTCCCCGAGTACGACGACGAGTTCGCCCAGCTCGCCTCCGAGTTCGACACCGCCGAGGAGCTCACCGCCGACGTGCGCGAGCGCCTCGGTCGTGGCAAGCGCCTCGAGCAGGCCGCCGCCGCGCGCGACGCCGTGCTCGAGGCCCTCCTCGAGAAGGTCACCATCCCGCTCCCCGAGGTGATGGTCACCGACGAGCTCAACGCCCGCCGCCAGAACGTCGAGCAGCAGCTCATGATGGCCGGCATCACCATGGAGAAGTACCTCGAGGACGAGGGCCAGACCCAGGAGGAGTTCGAGGCCGACCTCGAGCGCCGGGTCCGCGACGCCGTCGCTGCGCAGTTCATCCTCGACAAGATCGCGAAGAAGGAGGAGTTCGCCCTCGACCAGGCCGAGCTCTCCGAGCACCTCGTGCGGCGCGCCCAGCAGTCCGGCCAGGACCCGCAGGAGTTCGCGAACCACATGTTCGAGCACAACCACATCCCCGAGCTCGTGCAGGAGATCATGCGCGGCAAGGCGCTCGCGACGATCGTCGAGGCGGCGACCGTCAAGGACGCCTCGGGCAACGTGGTCGAGCTGAAGAACCTCCGCCCCGACGGCACCATCGGTGAGCCCGAGGCCGAGGCTGCCGACGAAGCTGCCGACGAGGCTGTCGACGAGGCTGTCGACGAGGAGAAGGCCGACGCCTGACCTGCTCCGAAGCGTCATGGACGGCGTCCACCCCGCGGGGTGGACGCCGTTCGTCGTTTCACGGATGTGGACGCAGGTCCAGACCACGTGCGAGCACCACTGACAACACCCGGTCCACGCTGGGAGTCTCCCGAGAACTACTCGGAGCGGACTGTCGTGGGGGTCGTCGTGGGATCTGTCGGGGGAGTGCGCGCGCGTGCGCGCCGGTTGGTCGTTCGTGCGGTGGGCGCCGTCATGGTCGCCACCGGCCTGGTGGCCGTCGTGCCCACCGGTCCGGCTGGTGCGGTGGAGTGGTGGGAGAGCTCCCCGACGGCGACCTGGTACGACGGCCAGGTCAGCTACAGCTCGGTGCTGAACTGCTTCTCGGTGATCCAGGGCAGCCCGCTCTACGAGAACGGCGTCGGCGCCTACATCGGCTACCTGGCCGACCCCGACAACGCAGGAGGCCCGAAGCCCGTCGTCAACGACAAGACCTGGATCCGCTACCGGGTCTACGGCATGGGCAACCCGTGCACCGGCGGCAGCTACTTCCGGCCGAAGTTCTACCTGCCGCAGGGCTGGTCGTGGGACCGGACCCGTCAGATCGCGTGTGCCTACGACGGCTCCGGTGGCTCCGCACCCCAGGCGAACTGCCCCGGGTGGGACCACCTGCAGGAGAACGCCGACCACACCGTCGGGGATCCCTACTGGAACAACGGCTCCGGCCAGGGCGGAGGCCTCTGGGGAGTCGCCCAGGGCCACTACTGGGAGTTCCAGCTCCCGGTGAGGGTCGGCCCCAACGCCCAGTCGGGTGTCGTCCTCGACGCCCACCTCGACGTCGCCGACGGCAACTCCAACCCGCAGATGCTGCTGCGGACCAACAACGTCTACGTCTTCAACGGCACGCCGGGCGCCAACAACGTCGGCGTGATGTACGACCAGCCGTCGTCGTACGACCAGGCGACACTGCCCTTCTCCCCGGGTGGCCCGACGAGGTACGGGATGCTCTCCGCCTTCCAGGCAGTCATCGCGGGTCGAGCGGGATCGGCGAGGTTCGAGATCAGCACCAACCCGAACATGACGCCCGTCCTGGGGTCGGAGTCGTTCAGCTTCGCGGCCAGCCAGTTCCCCGGCTCGGTGAAGGCCATGACCGACTGGGCGGACGCCGGCGTCACGCTGCAGCCGGGCGTGACGTACTACTGGCGCGGCAGCATCCTCCCGACCAGCGGCGCGCCCGCGGTCGGCGAGGTCCAGTCGTTCAGGCTCAAGTCGGGCGGCGGCGTCGACGCCACGTCCCTCGGCGCGACGACCTCCGGCGGCGGCGTGGGCACAGGCTCCGGTGGAGTGGGCGGGGGCGTGATCACGCCGATCCCGCAGCCCACCCCGCCGACCCCACCCGTCCCGAACCCGCCGGCTGCCCCGACCGCCACCTCGACGGTCCCGAAGTCCGCGCAGGCCAGGAAGGGCGTCGTCGTCTCGCTGACCTGCACGGCCGCGTGCTCGGCGAAGGCGTCGGCCACGGTGTCGAAGAAGCTCGGCAAGAGGCTCGGGACGACCACGCTCGGCTCGGCCAGGGGCTCGCTCGGGGCGGCCGGGAGCACGAAGCTCACGATCAGGCTGTCGAAGAAGCTGCGCGCGAAGCTGGAGCGGGTCGGCTCGGTCAGGGCGACGGTGAAGATCACCACGACCGTGGGCGGGACGTCCTCCACGACGACGGCGAAGGTCACGGTGAAGGGCTGAGCCCGGGCCCGGGCGGGTTCAGGCGGGCTCGGTGTCCGCGAGCACGTCGAGCGCGTAGCGGGCGATGCCGGCGCGCTGGTGGGCCCAGCGGTCGAAGGCGTCGCGGAAGTCGTCCGTGACACCGCCCGCCGCAGTCAGTGCCGCTTCCTCCTGGAGCATCTCGGTGGGCAGGCTCGGCAGGCCGTTGAACAGCATCAGGCTGACCGCGTGGCCGCGCCGGACCTCGGCCAGGGGGACGTCCAGGCCCTCGTCGGCCAGTCCGGCGGCGTACGACTCCACGCACGCCGTGGCGCGCTCGGGCAGGTCGGCGACGTCCTGCCGTCCGAGCTGGACGTCGCCCACGAGCAGCTGGGAGAGGTCGAAGCCGACCGGCTGCGGACGCCAGAAGCCGAAGTCGATCAGCGTGAACCCGGGGTCACCCTCGCGGCGCAGGAGGTTGTTGGGGCAGGCGTCGCCGTGCGCGGTGAGGTGGCGCGCTGCGTCGAACTCCCGGGCCAGCGCGTCGAGGCGCCGCGCCGTCGCGGTGAGTCCGTCGCGCAGGTCGCCGAAGTGCGCGGCGATCGCGGGGTGCTGCCAGGTGGTGTCGTCGTGGAGCCCGGGCAGGACGGTGAAGGCGAGCCGGCCGGCGACGAACGACTCGATGTGCCACGGCTGCGGGTCGATCCGACCCAGCGGCTCGACCGCGGCGCTCGCCGACAGCCGGCCGAGCAGGCGCGCGGCGCGCACGCTGTCGTCGTACGTCCACGGGACCGGGTCGGCCGCGACCGCCTCGATCCACACGACGGCCGTCTCGTCGGGATGCTCGACGACCCGGAGCCCGCGCGGCATGTCGAGGCCGTCGGGGAGCCGGTCGGCCAGGTCGGAGGCGTAGAGGAGGGGTTCGGCACGCCACGGCACGGCAGCGGCCGCCCACTCGCCGATCTCGACCGGGACGTGGGCGAACGCGGGGGAGTGGCGCCAGCTGTGCACGCGCTTGACGAAGACCGTGAACGGCCGGGGACCGTCGCCCGCGTCGGCGTGGCCACGCACCCAGGTGCGTGCGCCGGTGAGGATGGAGGGGACGTCGTAGTCGACGCGCTCCGCTTCGGAGTCGAGCAGAGTCACCGAGGCGACGCCCCACAGGTCGGCGACCATCGCCTCGAGCTCGCCGTCCGGGACGTCGTCGTCCCCGAGCAGCTCGCGCCGCGCGGGGCCCGACGCGGTTGCGAAAGTTGCTTTCATGGTCTGAAAAGGTAAGTTGCTTTCATGACTGGTGTCAAGAGGCTCCCGGCCGCCGAGCCGCACCTGCCGATGCTGATGGGCCTGGTGTTCGAGCAGCTCCGTGAGCGCCTCGCCGAGGACGCCCCGGAGCTGCGCCCGTCGCAGCTGCGGGTGCTGGAGTGGCTCCCGCCGGAGGGCATCACCATCAGCGAGCTCGCCGAGTGCGTCGACATGACGACCCAGGGCTGCGGTCAGTTCGTGCGGCAGCTCGCCGCGCTCGGGATGGCCGAGGTGGCGGTCGCCGAGCACGATGCCCGCGCCAAGGTCGTACGCCTCACGCCGTCCGGGCAGCAGGCGCTCGACCGCTCGACCGCCGTGCTGGCGGCCTGCGACGAGGAGTGGGTGGCGCGGGTCGGGGCCGAGCGCTACCGGGTGTTCCGCGAGGTCCTCGAGGAGGTCGCCCTCGGGTGAGTCGCGGACCGACCCCGGCGTGGCCGGCCGTGGTCGGACGGCTCCTCGCGGCGGACGCGTCCCGTCCGTGCCCGCGAATCCGCTGTGGGCGAACAGGGTGGGTTTACGCGTGGTTGTGTCCGACCTTCCGGCTAGTGTCGCCAGCGTGAACCAGAACTCCAGCCCAGCCCTCTCGCCCGAGATGAACGGCGCCGGTGGGATGAATGGCCTCGATGACCACATCTACCAGCGCCTCCTCCGTGAGCGCATCGTCTTCCTCGGCTCGGAGGTGCGCGACCAGAACGCCAACGCGATCTGCGCCCAGCTCCTGCTGCTCTCCGCCGAGGACCCGGAGGCCGACATCTTCCTCCACATCAACAGCCCCGGCGGCTCCGTGGACGCCGGCATGGCGATCTACGACACGATGAACTACATCCCCAACGACGTGGCGACCGTCGGCATGGGCCTGGCCGCCTCGATGGGCCAGTTCCTGCTCTGCGCGGGCACCAAGGGCAAGCGCTACGCCCTGCCCCACGCGCGGATCATGATGCACCAGCCCTCCTCGGGCATGGGTGGCTCCGCCTCCGACATCAAGATCCAGGCGCAGCAGTCGCTGCACATCAAGAAGGTGCTGCTCGACCTCATCGCCGAGCACACCGGCCAGACGGTCGAGCAGGTCGTGACCGACGCCGACCGTGACCGCTGGTTCACCGCCGACCAGGCCCTGGAGTACGGCCTGGTCGACAAGGTCATCACGAGCGCCCGCGAGGCCGCTGACGAGGGCCGCCCGGCCCGGACGAAGGACTGACTTGCCATGAACTACTACATCCCGCAGTGGGAAGAGCGCACCTCCTACGGCTTCCGTCGGATCGACCCCTACGCGAAGCTCTTCGAGGAGCGCATCATCTACCTCGGCACGCCGATCAGCGACGACGTGGCCAACGCGGTCATCGCGCAGCTGATGTGCCTGGAGACGATGAACCCCGACACCGACATCAGCATCTACATCAACAGCCCCGGCGGCTCGTTCACGGCGCTGACCGCGATCTACGACACGATGCGGTTCATCAAACCCGACGTGCAGACCGTGTGCCTGGGCCAGGCCGCCTCCGCGGCCGCGATCCTGCTGGGTGCCGGCGCCAAGGGCAAGCGCATGGCGCTGCCCAACAGTCGGATCCTGATCCACCAGCCCTACACCGAGGGCACGTTCGGCCAGACCTCCGACATCGAGATCCAGGCCAACGAGATCCTGCGCATGCGTGAGCTCCTCGAGCAGATGATCGCCGACTCGAGCGGCAAGTCCGTCGAGGAGGTCAGCGCCGACATCGAGCGCGACAAGATCCTCACCGCGCAGCAGGCCGTCGACTACGGCCTGATCGACGCCGTGATCGAGTCCCGCAAGGGCACGCCCGTCCTCGCCTGAGGCCTGGCTCGCTCCGCATGAATTTGTTGCCTCGCGACATCCCGTGTCCGGCCCCCACCCGGGGCCGGCACGGGGTACCGTCGTGAGGCCCGTGGTGAGATACCGGGACCCCCACCCGGCGAGACTGGAGGACACGACCCGTGGCACGAATCGGTGACGGCGGCGACCTGCTCAAGTGCAACTTCTGCGGAAAGAGCCAGAAGCAGGTCAAGAAGCTCATTGCTGGACCCAACGTCTACATCTGCGATGAGTGCATCGAGCTGTGCAACGAGATCATCGAGGAGGAGCTCGCCGAGGGCTCCGAGGTCAGCCTCGAGGAGCTGCCCAAGCCCCGCGAGATCTTCGAGTTCCTCAACTCCTACGTCATCGGCCAGGAGCACGCGAAGAAGTCGCTGGCCGTCGCGGTCTACAACCACTACAAGCGCGTCCAGTCCGGCCTCCAGCCGGTCTCCGGCAAGGCCAAGGACGACGTGGTCGAGGTCGCCAAGTCCAACATCTTGGTGATCGGCCCGACCGGCTGCGGCAAGACCTACCTCGCCCAGACCCTGGCGCGGATGCTCAACGTCCCGTTCGCGATCGCCGACGCCACTGCGCTGACCGAGGCCGGCTACGTCGGTGAGGACGTGGAGAACATCCTCCTCAAGCTCATCCAGTCCGCCGACTACGACGTCAAGAAGGCCGAGACCGGGATCATCTACATCGACGAGATCGACAAGGTGGCCCGCAAGGCGGAGAACCCTTCGATCACGCGCGATGTCTCCGGCGAGGGCGTGCAGCAGGCGCTGCTGAAGATGCTGGAGGGCACGACCGCGTCGGTGCCCCCGCAGGGCGGTCGCAAGCACCCCCACCAGGAGTTCATCCAGATCGACACCACCAACATCCTCTTCATCGTGGGTGGTGCCTTCGCCGGGCTCGAGCAGATCATCGAGCAGCGCGTCGGCAAGAAGTCCCTCGGCTTCACCGCCGAGGTCCGCGGCGCAGCCGAGCGCGAGTCCGACGACCTGCTCGCCCAGGTCCGTCCCGAGGACCTCACCAAGTTCGGCCTGATCCCCGAGTTCATCGGTCGCCTGCCGCTCATCGCGAGCGTGAGCAAGCTCGACCGCGAGGCGCTCGTCCAGATCCTCACCGAGCCGCGCAACGCGCTCGTCAAGCAGTACCAGAAGCTCTTCGACCTCGACGGCGTCGAGCTCGAGTTCACCCCCGACGCCATCGACTCGATCGCCGACGCCGCGCTCGAGCGCGGCACCGGCGCCCGCGGCCTGCGCGCGATCATCGAGGAGGTCCTCCTCTACGTGATGTACGACGTGCCCTCGCGCGGCGACGTCGCCAAGGTGATCGTGACGCGCGAGGTCGTCGAGGACGACGTCGCCCCGACCTTCGTGCTGCGCGAGGCCGAGGGCCGCAAGAAGAAGTCCGCCTGACCCTGGTCCAGACCGGTTCTGGACCAATTCGGCGAACCCGCGTCATGCCCGGGTGATCGGGCCGTCTTGTTGGCATGTGGGCGGAACCAATGGGCAGCGGCTCGAAGCGACCTTTCGTCGGATTCGCGCTCGTGGCGCTCCTCTGCGTCGTGCTGATGTTCTTCGCCCTCGGCGCAGGCTGAGCGCGACCGCAGACCGTCGTCGACCCGGGCGTGGGGGCCAGTGTCGACGGCGGTCAGTGGCGCGCCCCGACGTCGTACCCCCGCTGCTCGAGCGGTGAGTGAGCCACATTCGTGGCCGCTCCGATGTGGGTACGACACCGCCCGCCCGCGCGTCGTACCCGACTCGCCGCGGGGGCGGTGCGTGAACCACATTCCGAGGCGGCCGGAGGTGGCTCACTCACCGCCCGAGCGCACGCGGCGGGGTCGAGCGGTGGCCGACGGGCCGGCACGCGAGAACCCCCCTCGCGCACCGGTCCGGGCGCGAGGGGGGTTCCGGTGAGCGTCAGTCCTCGGTGGGGGCGAGCTCGGCGGTGACCGAGAGCTCCCGGGCCTGGTCGTCGGCCACGAACTCGAGGTCGCCGACGATGGTGCCGACGGCACGGAGGTCGTCGGCGGCCTGCCGGGCACCCTCGACCAACGCGGTCGGGCCGGTGATCACCACGCGCGAGAGCGGGGCGCGCATCTTCGCCTTGGCCTGCGACTTCGCGCCGCGGATGCCGGTGAGGGCGGCGGCGACGGCGTCGAGGACCAGCGGCTGCGAGGCGGCCGCGGAGCCGAGGTCGGCGGCGGTCGGCCACGCGGCGTGGTGGATCGAGCCGTCCTGCCACCACGACCAGACCTCCTCGGTCGCGTACGGCAGGAACGGCGCGAGCAGCCGGAGCTGGACGTGGAGCGCGATCGCGAGCGTGGCGCGCGCGGAGTCGGTCGCGGCGCCGCCGTCGGCGTCGTACGCACGCTCCTTGACCAGCTCGAGGTAGTCGTCGCAGAACTCCCAGAAGAACTTCTCGGTGACCTCGAGCGCCGTGGTGTAGTCGTAGGCGTCGAACGCCTCGGTGGCCCTGCGGACCACGATCTCGAGGCTGCCGAGCAGCGCGCAGTCGACCGGGGCGCTGACCGCGGCCGGGCTGAGCTCGGTGGCGCCGACGTTGCCGAGGACGAACTTGGAGGCGTTGAGGACCTTCATCGCCAAGCGGCGGCCGACCTTCATCTGCGACTCGTCGAACGGCGAGTCCATGCCCGGGCGACCGATCGCGGCGCGCCAGCGGACGGCATCGGCGCCGTACTTGTCGAGGATGTCGGTCGGGACGACGACGTTGCCCTTCGACTTCGACATCTTCTTGCGGTCGGGGTCGACGATGAAGCCGGAGATCATCGCGTGCGACCACGGCACGACGCCGTTCTCGAACTCCGCGCGGACGACGCGGGAGAACAGCCAGGTGCGGATGATGTCGTGCGCCTGGGTGGCGAGGTCGAACGGGAAGACCCGCGAGAACAGGTCGTCGTCGACGCCCCACTGGCCCGCGATCTGCGGGGTGAGCGACGACGTCGCCCAGGTGTCCATCACGTCGGGGTCGCCGATGAACCCGCCGGGCCTGCCCCGCTGGTCCTCGGTGTAGCCGTGCGGCGCCTGCGTGGACGGGTCGATCGGGAGCTGGTCCTCGGAGGGCATCAGCGGGTGGGCGTGGTCCGGCTCGCCGTCGGCGTCGAGCGGGTACCAGACCGGGAACGGGATGCCGAAGAACCGCTGGCGCGAGATCAGCCAGTCACCGTTGAGGCCGCCGACCCAGTTGTCGTAGCGGTGCTTCATGTGGGCGGGGATCCAGGTGATCTCCTCGCCGCGGACGAGCATCTCCTTGCGCAGCGCAGCGTCGCGGCCGCCGTTCTTGATGTACCACTGGCGGGTGGCGATGATCTCGAGCGGCTTGTCGCCCTTCTCGTAGAAGTTCGCCATCCGCTGGGTCGCCTGGGGCTCGCCGTCGAGGTCGCCCGACGTGCGGAGCAGGGCGACCATCGCCTCGCGGGCGGAGAAGGTCGTCTTGCCGGCGAGGTCGGCGTACGCCGTCGCGGCCGCCTCGGCGCCGAGCCACTCGGGCGTCTCGCGGGTGAGCCGCCCGTCGCGGCCGACGACCGTGCGGACCGGGAGGTCGAGCTCGCGCCACCACATGACGTCGGTGAGGTCACCGAACGTGCAGCACATCGCGATGCCGGCGCCCTTGTCGGGCTCGGCGGCGGGGTGGGCGAGCACGGGGATCTCGACGCCGAAGACGGGCGAGGTGACGGTGGTGCCGAAGACGTCCTGGTAGCGCTCGTCGTCGGGGTGCGCGATCAGCGCGACGACGCTCGGGATCAGCTCGGGGCGCGTGGTCTCGATGTGGATCGGGGAGCCGTCGGCCTTGTGGAACGCGACGCGGTGGTAGGCGCCCGGGTAGTCGCGTGCCTCGAGCTCGGCCTGCGCGACCGCGGTCTGGAAGGTGACGTCCCACAGCGTCGGCGCCTCGGAGAGGTACGCCTCGCCGCGGGCGAAGTTGCGCAGGAAGGCGCGCTGGCTGACGGTCCGCGAGTGGTCGCCGATGGTCGTGTAGGTCGGGTTCCACTGGACCGAGAGGCCGAGCTGGCGCCACAGCGCCTCGAAGGCCTTCTCGTCCTCGACCACCAGCTGCTCGCACAGCTCGATGAAGTTCGGCCGGCTGATCGGGACCTGCTTCTTCGGGTCCGGCTTCTCTGGCGGGGTGAAGTCGGCCTCGTAGGGCAGGGCGGGGTCGCAGCGGACGCCGAAGTAGTTCTGGACGCGGCGCTCGGTGGGCAGGCCGTTGTCGTCCCAGCCGATCGGGTAGAAGACGGCCTTGCCCTGCATGCGCTGGTAGCGCGCGATCAGGTCGGTGTGGCTGTAGGAGTAGACGTGGCCGACGTGCAGCGAGCCGCTGACGGTCGGCGGGGGAGTGTCGATCGAGTAGACGTTCTCCCGCGGCTGGGTGCGGTCGAAGGCGTAGGTGTCGTCGGCGGCCCAGGCCTGCGACCACTTGTCCTCGAGGCCCTCCAGCGCCGGACGCTCGGGTACGACGACGGCACGCGGCTCGGTGCTCGTCGTATCCGTGGTCTGGGTGCTGGGGTTCTCAGTCATGCTCCGAGTCTATTGACGGGCTTCCTGCCTGCGAAAACGAGTATCGACCGCGTGGCCGCCGGTCCTAGCGTGGATCCATGGACGGCACCTTCACGCTGGAGTTGTTCGACGCCCCGCAGCCCTTCCTCGACGAGGCCGGCGAGGTGCTCGCGGCCGAGCCGGTCCTGGGCAGCGTGATCGCCACCGTCAGCCAGCGCATCGCCCGCGAGGTCGCCGACGGGATGGACTCGTGGGCCGACGTCGACGCCCCGTTCGAGCGCTGGTGGGTCGTGGTCCGCGACGCGTCGGGCACTCCGGTCAGCGCCGTGATGCGGACGGCGAGCTTCCGGCCGTACCCGTCGTTCTCGATGCCGATGCCCGAGTCGGCCGCCCGGCTGCTCGCCGCAGCGTTGCACGAGCGGGGCGAGCACCTCGGCGGTGCGAACGGCGCCCTTCCCGGTGCCGAGGTGCTGGCCAGGGCGACCGCCGAGCTGGGTGGCGGCACGCTGGTCGTCGACAAGGCCACGCGGCTGTGGGAGTGCACGAGCGCGGTGGTCCCGCCGGCACCCGAGGGGCGCCTGCGGCGCGCCACCGAGGACGACGCCGAGCTGGTGCTCGCCTGGTTCACGGCCTTCCACGCGGAGGCCGACGAGCAGGCCGGACGTGAGCCCGACCCCGGCTCGGGCGAGCACAACACCCTCGACGGCGTCCTGGTCCGGATCCGCGAGGGCGTCGAGTGGCTGTGGGAGCTCCCCGACGGCACGGTCGCGCACCTCACCGGCTCCGGGCTGCCGTCGTACGGCGTGGGGCGGATCGGTCCGGTGTTCACGCCCCGGGAGCACCGCGGCCGCGGCATCGCGTCGTACGTCGTCGGCGAGCTCACCCGGCGCGGCCTCGAGGCCGGGCACCGGATGTGCCTGTTCACCGACCAGGCCAACCCGACGTCGAACAAGATCTACGCCGGGCTCGGCTACGAGCCGGTCGTCGACATGGCCGAGCACCTCGTCAGCGACCCCGCCACGTCCTAGTCTCGGCGGATGCGGCCCCTGATCGCGCTCAGCCTGTCCCTGGTGGTGGCGGCCACCGCGTCGTCGCCGGTGCTGGCCCGCGAGGCGACGGAGCGGCGGGCGCCGGTCCACTCGGTCGGCGGGTGCGAGCTCTTCCCGGCGAGCAGCCCGTGGAACCGACGGATCGACCAGCGGCCGGTCTGGAGGCACTCCCGGGCGATCGTCGGGTCGCAGGCGGCCGGGCACGACCTGCACCTCGACCTCGGCACGACGGAGGAGTACTACGGCATCCCGGTCAACGTCGTCGACGAGGACCAGCCACTGCTGCCGCTGCAGTTCGGCGTCGGCGGTGAGGACTACCGCGACGAGAGTGACCGCGGACCGGTCTTCGTGCCGGCCGACGCGCTGATCGAGGGCGGCAGCACGCGCGACCCCGACCCCACCGAGGGCGACCGCCACGTGCTGACCGTGCGGCGCGGCACCTGCGACCTCGTCGAGCTGTACGCCGCCGAGCGGGTGCGCGACGCCTCCGGCGCCGTCGTCGCCTGGCGGGCCGCGTCCGCCGCGCGCTGGGACCTGTCCTCCAGCCGACTGCGCCCCGCGGGGTGGACCTCGGCCGACGCCGCCGGGCTGCCGATCCTCCCGGGGCTGCTCTCCTACGACGAGGCCGCGTCCGGCCGGATCACCCACGCGCTCCGGTTCACGCTGCCGAGCGCCCGCAACGCCTACACCTGGCCGGCCCGCCACTGCGGCCCGAGCGGCAACACCTCACGGGACCTGCCGGCGTACGGCATGCGGTTCCGGCTCAGGAAGTCGTTCCCGACCACGGGCTACACCGGGGCAGCGAGGGCGATCGTGGTGGCGATGAAGAAGTACGGCCTGGTCCACGCCGACCAGGGCTCGTCGATGTACGTCACCGGCACCGCCGACCCGCGCTGGGAGGACGCGCTCGACCAGTTCCGCGCGCGCCCGCTCGACGGCAGGGCGCTGGAGGTGGTGAAGCCGTGGCGGCGGATCGTCTCGTGCCGACCGCGGGCCAATAGACTCCAGACAAGATGACTGACACCCCCGACGCACCCCGCCTCGCCCAGACCTTCGCCGAGGTCGAGGACGCCCTGCTGTCCCGCTGGCCCGAGACCAAGCTCGAGCCGAGCCTCGACCGCATCGAGGCCTTCACCGAGCTGCTCGGCGAGCCCCAGCGCTCGTTCCGCTCGATCCACCTGACCGGCACCAACGGCAAGACCAGCACGAGCCGGATGATCGAGACGCTGCTGCGCGCGCTCGACCTGCGCACCGGGCGCTTCACCTCTCCCCACCTGGAGAAGATGAGCGAGCGGATCAGCGTCGACGGAGAGCCGCTCGACGACGAGGCGTTCGTCCGCGCCTTCAACGACGTCGCGCCCTACACCCACCTCGTGGACGCCGAGCAGGACCACCCGCTGAGCTTCTTCGAGACGATCGTCGGGATGGCGTACGCCGCCTTCGCCGACGCCCCCGTCGACGTCGCGGTCGTCGAGGTGGGGATGGGCGGCGCGTGGGACGCGACCAACGTGATCGACGCCGACGTCGCCGTCGTGCTCCCGATCGCCGTCGACCACGAGAAGTACCTCGGGGCCGATCCGGCCACCATCGCAGTCGAGAAGTCCGGGATCATCAAGCCCGGCTCGGTCGCGATCCTGGCCGAGCAGACGCCCGAGGTCGCCGCCGTGCTCCTCGAGCGGGCCACCGAGGTCGGCGCGACGATCGCCCGCGAGGGAGTGGAGTTCGGCGTGGTGCACCGCACGCCCGCCGTGGGTGGGCAGGTCATCTCGCTCCAGGGGCTGCGCGGTCACTACGACGACATCTTCCTGCCGCTCTACGGCGCCCACCAGGCGCAGAACGCCTCGCTCGCGCTGGCCGCCGTCGAGGCCTTCGGCACCGGCGAGCTCGACGCCGACCTCGTCCGCGCCGCCTTCGCCGAGGTCACCTCGCCCGGCCGTCTCGAGATCATCCGGCGCAGCCCCACGATCCTGCTCGACGCCGCCCACAACCCGCACGGTGCCGAGGCGCTCGGCGAGGCGCTCGAGGACTCCTTCTCGTTCAGCCCGCTCGTCGGCGTGATGGGCGTGATGGAGGACAAGGACTACGAGGGCGTGCTGTCCGCCCTCGAGCCGCACCTGGCCTACCTCGTCTGCACCCAGAACTCCACGTCGCGCTCGATGTCCGCTGCAGCGCTCGCGCGCGCTGCCGTCGAGATCTTCGGCGAGGACCGGGTCAGTGTCGTCCCCGACCTGGGCGAGGCCATCGAGCGCGGTGCCACGCTCGCCGAGGCCGGCGAGGCCATCGACGTCTCCATCGGCTCCGGCGCCGTGCTGGTCACCGGCTCGGTGGTCACCGTCGGCGAGGCCCGCGCGCTCCTGAAGGGGCGCCGATGAGCGACGGAGCCGTCGGCCCGGCCACTGCCGTCGCCACCCCCGAGCGCTCGCCGCGCCGGGGCATGGCGGCCGCCGTCCTGACCCTCGAGGCGATCACCCTCGGCCTCACCACGCCGGTGATGATCACCATCGCCGACGTCGACACCGGCACCGCCCTGGCCGTCGGCCTCGGGCTGGCCCTGGTCTGCATCGTCCTGGCCGGAGCGCTCCGCGCCGAGTGGGCCTACCTCGCTGGGTACGCCGTCCAGGTCGCCGCGGTCGCGCTCGGCTTCGTCATCCCGGTCATGTTCGGCCTCGGCGCCGTCTTCGCCGCGCTCTGGGCGGGGGCGGACCTCCTCGGTCGCAAGATCGAGCGCGAGAAGGCCGCCGCGTGGGCGGCGTACCGCGCCGAGCAGGCCGCGCACCCGGACCAGCACGAGGACGGGCAGGCGGACCGGTCGGAGTGAGCCCGGTCACCGCTGGCTAGGCTGGCGGCATGACCGACGTCCAGCGCTCCCTCGTCCTCGTCAAGCCCGACGGCGTCCGCCGCGGCCTCTCGGGCGAGATCCTCCGCCGGATCGAGGCCAAGGGCTACACGCTCGTGGCCGTCGAGCTGCGCGAGGCGACCCAGGAGATCCTCGCCGCCCACTACGCCGAGCACGAGGGCAAGCCGTTCTACGCCCCGCTCGTCGAGTTCATGCTCTCCGGCCCGGTGCTCGCCGTGGTGATCGAGGGCCAGCGCTGCATCGAGGGCTTCCGCTCCCTGGCCGGCGCCACCGACCCCACCACCGCCGCTCCCGGCACCGTCCGCGGCGACCTCGGCCGCGACTGGGGCCTCGCCGTCCAGCAGAACCTCGTCCACGGCTCCGACTCCGAGGAGTCCGCCGCGCGCGAGATCGGGATTTGGTTCCCCGAGCTGACGCGCTGAGCGCGAGCCCGCTCGCGCTCGAGCGGGGTCGATCGGGGCAGCGGTCACCCCAGGTGCACCGCTTGGGGGCCGCCCTCGTCACATCAGCCACATCCGCCTCGCGCGTGTCCTACCGCGAACCGGGCGGGGACGTACCTAACCTGAGCGTGGGTCGGCAGCACCGCTGACCCACCTTCCCCGGTACGTCCCGACCTGCAAGGGCAGCAGCGGAAATGGCACACAGCATCATCGGCCGAGACATGGCCGTCGACCTCGGCACCGCCAACACGCTGGTCTATGTCCGCGGCAAGGGCGTGGTGCTCGACGAGCCGTCGGTCGTCGCGATGAACACCACCAACGGCGAGGTGCTCGCCGTGGGACACGAGGCGAAGCGGATGATCGGGCGCACGCCCGACAACATCGCCGCCATCCGGCCGCTCAAGGACGGCGTCATCGCCGACTTCGAGGCGACCGAGCAGATGCTGCGCTACTTCATCCACCAGGTGCACCGCCGCCGCTACTTCGCCAAGCCGCGCATGGTGATCTGCGTGCCGAGCGGGATCACCGCGGTCGAGCAGCGTGCGGTGAAGGAGGCCGGCTACCAGGCCGGTGCCCGCCGGGTCTACATCGTCGAGGAGCCGATGGCCGCCGCGATCGGCGCCGGGCTCCCCGTCCACGAGGCCACCGGCAACATGGTGGTCGACGTCGGCGGCGGCACGACCGAGGTCGCCGTGATCAGCCTCGGCGGCATCGTCACCAGCCTGTCGGTGCGCACCGCGGGCGACCGGATCGACCAGACGATCATCGCGTGGATGAAGAAGGAGTACTCCCTCATGCTGGGGGAGCGCACCGCCGAGGAGATGAAGATGTCCCTCGGCTCGGCCTTCCCGCTGCCGAGCGAGCCGGACGCCGAGATCCGCGGCCGCGACATGGTCTCGGGCCTGCCGCGCACCGTCGTCGTCTCGAGCGCCGAGCTCCGCCAGGCGATCGAGGAGCCGATCCACAACATCATCGACGCCGTCCGCACCACCCTCGACCAGACCCCGCCCGAGCTCGCCGGCGACATCATGGACCGCGGCATCGTCCTCACCGGGGGCGGCGCGATGCTGCGCGGCCTCGACGAGCGGCTGCGCCACGAGACCGGGATGCCGGTCCACGTCGCCGACGACCCGCTGTCGTCGGTCGCCTACGGCGCGGGCAAGTGCGTGGAGGAGTTCGAGGCGCTCCAGCAGGTCCTGGTCTCCGACGTGCGGCGCTTCTGATGGCGCCCAGCCTGATGCGCGGCCTCTCCTCGCAGGCCGGGCGCGAGCGTCGCTGGACCGGCCTCGACCGGCTGGAGCAGCGCAACCGCCCCCCGCGCTCGCTGCTCGTGGCGCTGGTCCTGGCCAGCATCACGTTCATCACCCTCGACGTCTCCGGCGGCGGCAGCTCGCCGCTCGAGCCCGTCCGGCGCGCCGTCGGCGAGGCGTTCGGACCGGCCGAGGCGGCCGCCGACGCCGCCGTGCGCCCCTTCACCGCCGTGCCGGCCTGGTTCCGCAGCAAGGGCGACCTCCGCGACCAGGTCCGCGACCTCGAGGCCAGCAACGCCGAGCTGAAGAGCCAGGTCGAGCTCGCCGGCTTCGACCGCAACCGCCTGGAGCAGTACGACGGACTCACGAGCGCGGCCGAGGACCTCGGGTCCGCCCTCGTCCCGGCCCGCGTGGTCGCGGTCGGCTCGCGCCAGTCGCAGAGCTTCACCGTGACCATCGACGCCGGCTCCGAGTCCGGGGTCGGTCCCGACATGACGGTCGTCAACAACGACGGGCTGGTCGGCCGGGTCCTGCGGGTCACCCGCAGCACGGCCACCGTGCTGCTCATCATCGACCCCGACTCGACCGTCGGCGGCCGGGTCGGCTCGAGCATGGAGATCGGCTTCGTCACCGGCAGCGGGTCGCTCACCTCCGACGCCGCCCTCGACCTCCGCCTCGTCGACGACGCGTCGGTCCCCGCGCGCGACGACACGGTCGTCACGTGGGGGAGCACCACCGGTCCCTACGCGCCCGGCGTGCCGATCGGCACGATCACCGAGGTCTACAGCTCGGTGCGCGAGGCCTCCCAGCGCGCGGTCGTGAAGCCGTTCGTCGACTTCTCCGCGCTCGACGTCGTCGGCGTGATGGTGCCCAGCGGCTCGACCAGCGACCGGGCGATCGTCGAGGCGGACGGGAGCCTGCGATGACGTACCTCCGCTGGGCCGCCGCTCTCGCCGCGGTCGTCGTCGCGACGGTCCTCCAGGTCACGCTCTTCCCGCACGTCGCCTGGCACGGCATCGTGCCCAACCTCGCGCTGCTCGTGGTGGTCGCGGCCGCGCTCACCGTGGAGGCGCCCTTCGCGCTCGTCCTCGGGTTCGTCGCCGGCCTGACGCTCGACCTCGCACCGCCCGCCGACCACCTCGCCGGCCGCTGGGCCCTCGCGCTCACGATCGCCGCCTTCGTGGCAGCCCGCGTGCGGCAGGACCAGAAGCCGACGGCCGTCGCCGTCGTCGGCACGGTCGCCGCGTCGTCGTTCGTCGCGACCTCGCTCTTCGCGCTGAGCGGGGTGCTCCTCAAGGACCCGACGATGTCGATCTCGGGTCTCCTGGAGGTCGTCCTGGTCGCCGTCGTGTGGGACGTCCTGCTGACGCCCTTCGTGCTGCCGCCGCTCATGAGGCTCTTCGCCCGTCTGAGCCCCCAGTGGGCGACCCCGTGAGCGCACCCACGACGGCCCGGAGCACGAGGAGCCGGCTGCGCCTCGTCGTCGTCCAGGTGCTCGCGTTCTCGTTGTTCGCGACCCTCTTCGTCCGGCTCTACTACCTGCAGGTCATCGGCGGCGACGCCTACCAGGCGCAGGCGGCGAACCAGTCCGTCCGCGACATCGTCGTGCAGCCGCAGCGAGGCCTGATCCTCGACAGCCAGGGCCGCCCGCTCGTCGCCAACCGCACCTCGTGGGTCATCTCGGTCGACCGGACGCTCCTCGGCAAGCTCGACGAGGGCTCCCGCACCGAGCTGGTCCGCCGGGTCGCGGTCGTCGTCGGCGAGAAGCCCGCCGACGTCGAGGCCAGCCTCGTCACCTGCGGCGACCCCGGCAGCGTGAAGGACGTCTGCTGGAACGGCTCGCCCTACCAGCCCGTCCCGGTCGCCTCCGACGTCTCCAAGGACGTCGCGCTCCGTGTGCTCGAGCAGCCCGAGGACTACCCCGGCGTCGTGGCCGCGCAGCAGAGCGTGCGGTCCTACCCGCGCCCGTTCGGGATCAACCTCGCCCACGTCCTCGGCTACCTCAGCCCGGTCACCGAGGACGAGTACGACCTCGCCGTCGACAAGGACGACGAGTCGCTCAACGGCGCCTCGGTCGTCGGTCGCGCCGGTGTCGAGAAGCAGTACGACGAGTGGTTGCGCGGGCTGCCCGGCTACCGCCGCGTGGCCGTCGACTCGATGGGCCGCGTGCTCGGCGACGACTCCACGGTCGAGAGCACCCCCGGCGACACGCTGGTCACCTCGATCGACGCGAAGGTCCAGGCGGTGGTCGAGAAGCAGCTCGCCGAGCGCATCGCGACGCAGCGGGCGACCGTCGACCCGGTGACCGGCCGGAAGTTCGAGGCCGACTCGGGCGCCGCGGTGGTCCTCGACGCGAAGACCGGCCGGGTCGTCGCGATGGCCAGCCAGCCGACGTACGACCCCGACGTCTGGACCGGCGGCATCAGCGAGAAGGAGCTCCAGCGCCTCTACTCCGAGGAGGCCGGCACCCCGCTGCTCTCGCGCGCGACGCAGGGCCAGTTCGCCCCCGGCTCGACGTGGAAGCCGTTCATGACCGCGGGCGCGCTGACGAACGGCTACTCCATGGACACGGTGCTGCCGTGCTCGTCGGGCTTCCAGGTCGGCAACCGCGTCTTCAAGAACCACGAGTCGGCGGCCGAGGGCAACATCGGCTTCGCCCGTGCGCTCGAGGTCTCCTGCAACACGTTCTTCTACCGGATCGGCTACGACTTCTGGCAGAGGTTCGGGAGCGACCCGGCCGACATCAACGCCAAGGACCCGCTCGTCGCGATCGCCAAGGAGTTCGGCTTCGGCTCGCGCACCGGCATCGACCTGCCCGGCGAGGCGCCCGGCCGCATCGCCGACCGCAGGTGGAAGCAGGCCTACTACGAGTCGCAGAAGGGCTACTACTGCGACCTCGCCAGCTTGCCGCAGGACGACCGCACCAGCGACTTCGTCTACACGTTCGCCCGCGAGTTCTGCCTCGAGGGCAACCTCTACCGCGCCGGCGACGCGGTGAACTTCTCGATCGGCCAGGGCGACACCATCGTCACGCCGCTCCAGCTCGCCCGCGCCTACGCCGCCCTCAGCAACGGCGGCACCCTCTACGCGCCGACCGTCGCCAAGGCGATCGTCAGCCCCGAGGGCAAGGTGCTGCGTCGGATCGCGCCGCGCAAGGTCGCGAAGGTGGACGTCCCGCAGAAGTACATCGACTTCATCGACTCCGCCCTCCAGGGCGTCACCAGTGTCGGCACGATGGCGTGGAAGATGGGCGGCTTCCCGCTCGACCAGGTCACCGTCCGCTCCAAGACCGGCTCGGCCGAGGTCTACGGCAAGCAGTCGACCGGCTGGGTCGCCTCCTACACCAAGGACTACGTCGTGGTGATGATGATCAGCCAGGCCGGCACCGGCTCGGGCTCCACGGGTGACGGCATCCGGGCGATCTGGGAGGCGTTGTACGGCGTCGAGGGCGAGGCCGTGCGTCCGGCACGCGCCGCGACGCCCGGCACGCTGCCGCCCACGAAGCTGCCCCAGTTCCTGAAGGACGGCTCGATCATGCCGCCGGCCGTGGGGGAGTGACGCCATGACGATCCTGCAGACCCGCCCGACCCGCACGGGCCAGACCACCAGCAGCCTCCGCGCCCCCGGTCTCGACTGGCTGCTGATGGCGGCGTCCCTGGCGCTCGTCGCGCTGGGCACGCTGCTCGTCTGGTCGGCGACCTCGACCCGCGCCGACCTCACCGGCGGGGACGCCGACGCCTACCTCCGCAAGCAGCTCGTCAACGTCGCGATCGGCCTGGTGCTGATGGTCGCGGTCATGGCCACCGACCACCGGTGGGTGCGCATCCTGGCCCCACTGGCCTACGTCGCCAGCGTCGGCGGCCTCGTGATGGTGCTCGTGGCGGGCAGCACGATCAACGGCTCGCGCTCGTGGCTCCAGGTCGGTGGGATGTCGATCCAGCCGTCGGAGTTCGCCAAGCTCGCCGTCGTGATCGGCATGGCCCTCGTCGTCGCCGAACGCACCGAACGGCGGTGGGGCCGCACCGTCGGCAGCCTCGAGGTCGTCGCCATGCTGGCGATCGCCGGGGTGCCGGCGGCGCTGATCCTGCTCCAGCCCGACCTCGGCACGATGCTGGTGCTCTCGGCCACCGTCTTCGGCGTCCTCGCGATCGCCGGGGCGGGCCGGCTGTGGCTCGGCGGGCTCACCCTCGGAGCCGTCGCCGGTGCTGCCGTCGCGGTGGCCGGAGGCGTGCTCAAGCCCTACCAGGTCGACCGGTTCCTCGCCTTCACCAACCCCGACCTCGACCCGCGCGGGGCGGGCTACAACGTCGAGCAGGCGCGCATCGCCGTCGGCAACGGCGGCCTCTTCGGCCAGGGCCTCTTCGAGGGCTCGCAGACCCGCTCCGGGTTCGTCCCCGAGCAGCACACCGACTTCATCTTCACCGTCGCCGGTGAGGAGCTCGGCCTCGTCGGCGCAGGCGTGCTGATCCTGCTGCTGGCCGTGGTGATCTGGCGCGCGCTGGCGATCTCCGCCCAGGCGGGCGACCTCTTCGGCCGGGTGGCTGCGGCAGGCATCGCGTGCTGGTTCGGCTTCCAGGCCTTCCAGAACATCGGCATGTGCCTGGGCATCATGCCCGTCACCGGCGTCCCGCTGCCGTTCGTGTCCTACGGCGGCAGCTCGCTCTTCGCCGGCATGCTCGCCCTCGGGCTGCTGCAGAACATCCACCTGCGCTCGACGACGCCACGGCACCAGGGCCGCTAGCCCTTCCCCGAGTCCTCGCCGGAGTCCTCACCCGAGTCCTCGCCTGAGGTCTTCGTGCACGTGTCCGGGGCCCGGAGGCGTACGTCGGCCCAGAGCCGGTTGTGGTCGGAGGCACCCGAGGGCGCGACCTGGCTGAGGAGCGGCTTGAGGCCGCGCACGAAGAGGTAGTCGATCTTCCTGCCGCCACGGCTGGTCTCCTCGCGACCGACGCCGGAGGTCGTCCAGGTGTCGGTGAGCTCGCGCCCGATCGTGGCGACCGCGGCGGAGGCGGGCCAGGCGTTGAGGTCGCCGCCGAGCACGATCGGGAGGTCGTCGTCGGCGAGGACGCCGGCGACCTGCTGCGCCTGTGCGAGGCGTACGGCGGGGCGGGTGGCGTCGAGGTGCGTGTTGTAGACCCGCACCGGACGGCCGTCGACGTCGATGGTCACCCACTGGAGGCCGCGGGCCTCGGAGCGCGGGTTGCGCACGAGCGGGATGCGCCCCTGCTGCACGACGTCGTACTTGCTGAGGATGAGCGTGCCGTACTGGCCCGAGCCACGCACGAGGTTGGAGCTGAAGGACCCGTCCATCCCGACCGCGTCGGCGAGCACCTCGGCCTGGTCGACCGACCCCGTCCGCAGCATCTTCCGGTCGACCTCCTGCAGCAGCACGATGTCGGGGTCGAGCTCGAGGATCTCCTCGGCGATCGCGTTGAGGGTCCCGGTGGAGCGGTGCGTGTTGAACGACAGCAGCCGCAGCTCCAGGGGCTGGCGGAACTGCTGGCAGACCAGCTCCTCCAGTCCGGCAGGCGGGGACGGGACGGTCTCGGCGTCGGTGGGCCCCTCGCTGGGCTCCACCACCACCGAGTCGCTCGGGGTGACCTCGGCCTGCCCGGGGGCGTCGGAGGGCTCCTCGGGACTGTTGTCGCGGAGGAACAGCAACGCCAGCGCCGCCACGATCACCACGACTGCCCCGATGCGCAGCCACTCCTCGCGCCGACCCATCGTCCCCCCTCGGTCCCGGTCCGCCGCTGGTCCGTGGTTAGGCCCCTCCGGGCGCGGCGACGTAACCTTGATGATCGCCCATCGGGCCAACCTTCCCCGCATTGCCCGCCACCACAGATCGAGGTGTTCGCAGCCATGTCCGTCGCGTCGGTGTTCTCGCGCCTGGAGTCCAAGCTCCCGTCGGTGCAGAAGCCCATCCAGTACGTCGGCGGCGAGCTGAACTCGGTCGTGAAGGACTGGGACTGCGCCGCGTCCTCGGAGACCGGCGGCCCGACGGTGCGGTGGGCGCTGATGTACCCCGACGCCTACGAGGTCGGCCTGCCCAACCAGGGTGTGCAGATCCTCTACGAGGTGCTCAACGAGCGCGACTGGATCCTCGCCGAGCGCACCTACTCGGTGTGGCCCGACATGGAGCAGGTGATGCGGACCGGTGACGAGCAGGGCCCGATCCCGCAGTTCACCGTCGACAGCCACCGGCCGGTCGGCGCCTTCGACCTCTTCGGCCTGAGCTTCTCCACCGAGCTCGGCTACACCAACATGCTCAACGCCCTCGACCTCGCCGGGATCCCGCTGCACGCGGTCGACCGCGGCGAGGACGACCCGGTCGTGATCGCCGGCGGCCACGCGGCCTTCAACCCCGAGCCCATCGCCGACTTCGTCGACGCGGCCGTCCTCGGCGACGGCGAGGAGGTCGTGCTCGCGATCTCCGAGGTCGTGCGCGAGTGGAAGGCCGAGGACCGCCCGGGCGGGCGCGACGAGCTGCTGCGCCGGCTCGCGGTCACCGGCAACATCTACGTCCCGCGGTTCTACGACGTCTCCTACGCCCCCGACGGCGTGATCGAGGCCGTCGTGCCCAACCGCCCCGGCATCCCGTTCCGGGTCCGCAAGCACACGCTGATGGACCTCGACCAGTGGCCCTACCCGGCCAACCCGCTCGTGCCGCTGGCCGAGACCGTCCACGAGCGGTTCTCCGTCGAGATCTTCCGCGGCTGCACCCGCGGCTGCCGCTTCTGCCAGGCCGGCATGATCACCCGCCCCGTGCGCGAGCGCTCCATCAAGACCATCGGCGACATGGTCGAGAACGGCATCCGCAAGACCGGCTTCGAGGAGGTCGGCCTGCTCTCGCTGTCGAGCGCCGACCACACCGAGATCGGTGACGTCGCCAAGGGCCTCGCCGACCGCTACGAGGGCTCCAACGTCTCGCTCTCGCTGCCCAGCACCCGCGTCGACGCCTTCAACATCACCCTCGCCAACGAGTTCTCCCGCAACGGTCGCCGCTCGGGCCTGACCTTCGCCCCCGAGGGCGGCTCGGAGCGGATGCGCAAGGTGATCAACAAGATGGTCAGCGAGGACGACCTGATCCGCACCGTCGCGACGGCGTACTCCCACGGCTGGCGCCAGGTGAAGCTCTACTTCATGGTCGGCCTGCCGACCGAGACCGACGAGGACGTGCTCCAGGTCGCCGACCTCGCCAAGCGGGTCATCGCCAAGGGCCGCGAGGTCACCGGCCGCAACGACATCCGCTGCACCGTCTCCATCGGCGGCTTCGTGCCCAAGCCGCACACCCCCTTCCAGTGGGCCGCGCAGCTCGACCACGAGGCGACCGACGAGCGGCTCCGCCTCCTGCGCGAGGTCGTCCGCCAGGACAAGAAGTACGCCCGCGCGATCGGCTTCCGCTACCACGACGGCAAGCCCGGCATCGTCGAGGGCCTGCTCTCGCGCGGCGACCGCCGGGTGGGCCGGGTCATCGAGGAGGTGTGGCGCGACGGCGGCCGGTTCGACGGCTGGAGCGAGCACTTCTCCTACGACCGCTGGATGGCCTCGGCCGACAGGGCGCTGGCCGGCACCGGCGTCGACGTCGACTGGTACACCACCCGCGAGCGCGGCTACGACGAGGTGCTGCCCTGGGAGCACCTCGACTCCGGACTCGACAAGGACTGGCTGTGGGGTGACTGGGAGGACGCCCTCGCGGCCGCCGAGGGCGCCGACGTCGAGATCGAGGACTGCCGCTGGACGCCGTGCTACGACTGCGGCGTGTGCCCGGAGATGGGCACCGAGATCCAGGTCGGGCCGACGGGCCAGAAGCTGCTGCCGCTCAGCGTGGTGTAGCCCTCGAGTGACGGGCTGCGGCGCTCGCCCACCTGCCCCGACGCGTACGACGACTCCGGGCGCGTCGCGGCGACCGGGGACGGGCGCGCGCTGAGGTAGCCTCGACCGCCGACGTAGTGGGTGCAGCAGTGACGGGACAGGAACACGATGGGTGACGATCAGCAGGTCCGCGCCTCGGCGACAGGCTCCGGTGCTGTCGCGGGCGACGACGACGTGGCAGCCGGGTTGCGCGAGCAGGTGCGCCTGCTCGAGCGGCAGCTGCTCGAGGCGCGCCAGGCCGCGCTGGTCAGCCGTGACCACGTCGTCGGCATCGAGGCCGAGATCGGCCGCCAGAACGCCGACATCGTGCGCCTCCACGTCGAGGTGCGCCGGCTGAGCGCCCGGGCGAAGCGGCTGGGCGAGCGCAAGGACGCCCAGGCCAAGCGCATCACCGAGCTGCAGGACAAGCTCGGGGCCGCCCGCAAGAGCAGTGCCACCCTCACCCGACGCGTCGGCGAGCTCGAGGCCGTCGCCGCGCGTCCGTCGTTCGCGCGCCGGGTCGCCCGCCGGCTGCGGGGATCGGGCCGATGAGCGCACCGCTCTTCTCGATCGTCACCCCTGTCTACGAGCCGCCGCTGGAGGTCTTCCAGGAGACCTTCGCCTCGGTCCTCGCCCAGGACCTCGACGACTGGGAGTGGATCCTCGTCGACGACGCGTCGCCGTCGCCGCAGGTGCGCGAGTGGATCCGCGAGCAGGCGGCCACCGATCCACGCATCCGGCTCGTCGAGCGAGCCCACAACGGGCACATCGTCCAGGCCACCAACGACGGCGTGGCGGCAGCGACCGGCGAGTTCCTGGCGTTCGTCGACCACGACGACCTGCTGACCCCCGACGCCCTCGAGGCGATGGCCCGCCACATCGCCGAGCACGACGACGTCGACTACCTCTACTCCGACGAGGACAAGGCCGACGCCGACGGCACGCTCCACTCGCCGTTCCGCAAGCCGACGTGGTCGCCCGAGCGGTTGCGCGGCCAGATGTACACCTCGCACCTGTCGGTGATGCGCACCTCGCTCGTGCGGGAGGTCGGCGCCCTGCGCGAGGGCTACGACGGGTCCCAGGACCACGACCTCGCGCTCCGGGTGAGCGAGCGGGCCCGGCGCGTCGTGCACGTCGCGCAGGTGCTCTACCACTGGCGCGCCATCGCGGGCTCGGCAGCGGCCGACATCGACGCCAAGCCCTACGCCACCATCGCCGGGCAGCGTGCCGTCCAGGACCAGCTCGACCGGCTCGGGATCGCCGGACGGGTCGAGCAGGGCCGCGAGGCCGGCCGCTACGTCATCCAGCGCGACCTGGACCCGTCCGTGAAGGTCTCGGTCATCATCCCGACGCTCGGCAGCTCGGCCCTCGTCTTCGGCGAGCACCGCGTCCTGGTCGAGGAGACGGTGCGGTCCGCGCTGGCGAAGACCGACCACGACAACGTCGAGATCGTCGTCGTCCACGACACGCCCACCCCCGAGGCGGTGCTCGAGCGCCTGCGCGAGATCGCCGGCGACAAGCTCGTCCTGGAGGAGTTCACCCAGCCCTTCAACTTCTCCGCGAAGTGCAACGTCGGCGCGCTGGTCGCGACGGGGGAGCGCCTGGTCTTCCTCAACGACGACGTCGAGGTGATCAGCGAGCGCTGGCTGGAGAACCTGGTCGGCCCGCTCGACGAGCCCGACGTCGGCCTGACAGGGGCCAAGCTCTACTTCAGCGACGGCTCCATCCAGCACGCCTGCCACGGCTACTGGGGCAAGCACTACCACCACCCCTTCCGATTCCGCACCCGCGAGGACCCCGGCCCCTTCGGCGAGCTGGCGGTCAACCGCGAGGTCACCGGCGTCACCGCCGCCTGCGCAGCGGTCCGGCGCGAGGTGTTCCTCGCCGTCGGCGGCTTCACCGAGGCGCTGCCGTCCAACTTCAACGACGTGGACTTCTGCTACAAGGTCGCCCACCACGGGTTCCGCACGGTCTGGGTCGCCAACTGCGAGATGTTCCACTTCGAGTCGCAGACGCGCGACGGCAGCGTGCAGCCGTGGGAGCGCCACTTCGTCGTACGCCGCTGGGGCGTCCCGGACGAGGACCTCTACACGCCCGCCTCGATCGCCGCGCCGATGATGGACCCGCACCGGCTGCTCGACATGCAGCTGGTCGAGACGCGCAAGCCGGTCGCCCGCAAGGGCGCCCGCGCGCGGAAGTAGGTCCGGGGCGCGGGGCGGGTCAGCGCCGCGCGTGCCACGCACTAGTCTTCGGGTCATGTCGGATCGAACGGGTGGACCTGACCACGGCAAGGGCGTGAGCGAGGCCTTCGCCGGCACGGAGTCGCCGTACTGGTCGGAGACGAGGAGCCACGTCGCCGACCTGGTTCCCGACTCGGCGCAGCGCGTCCTCGACGTCGGCTGCAACGACGGGACGTTCGGTGCCGGGGTCCTGGCGCGCAAGCACGGCCGCGAGGTCTGGGGGGTCGAGCCGCACGACCTCGACGCGGAGGCGGCCGCCACGCGGCTGACGGGGGTCGCCACGGGCTTCTACCCCGAGGCGCTCGACCAGGTGCCCGGCACCTTCGACTGCATCAGCTTCAACCACGTCCTCGAGCACATGGCCGACCCCTGGGCCGCGCTCCGCGTCACGCGCGAGCGACTCACCCCCGGCGGCGTCGTGGTCGGCGAGCTGCCCAACATCCGCCACCTGCCGTTCCTGTTCAACCTGGCCGCGCGCGGTCGCTTCGACTACGTCGACTCCGGTCTCCTCGACCGCACCCACCTGCGCTTCTTCACGCGGTCGAGCGCCCAGGACCTCTTCACGTCGACCGGGTTCGAGGTCGACACCTTCTTCCCCGTCGTCGCCATGGGCAACGCCCGGTTCCCGCGCACGTCGAAGGTGGTCGCGTCGGTGATCGGCGACCTGTCCTACATGGCGTTCGCCTTCCGGGCCCGCGCCGTCGAGTAGTCGCGGGACGCGGCGGTCGGTCAGGCCGCCACGCGGGTGGGGCGCGGCTTCCTCGCCAGCGCCGGACGCTCCACCAGGCGCCACGACGCGATGGCGAGCACCCAGACGATCGGCGTCGCCACCGCGACGAGCAGCCACGGGTGGATGTCGTCGCCCAGGACCTGCACGATCGTCTGCTGCACCGGGAACGCCCAGATGTAGAGCCCGTAGGACGCGTCGCCGAAGCGGGTGAGCACCCGGCCCACCGGGGGAAGGGCGTAGGCGAACCAGAACGACAGGTAGACCGCGCCCACGGTCCAGACGACGACCGACAGCGACTCCGGTCCGAGGCCGGCCAGCGCGCACACGACGAGGGCTGCGACCGCGACCGGGTGCGACAGCACGACCCGGTCGCGCCAGCCGTAGGTCGCGGCAGCGAGGGCGAAGGCGGCCAGCACGGACACCGCCCCCAGGCTGGGCGAGGTGACCGTGACCCACCAGGCGGCCCAGGCGAGGCCGGCGACGGCGAGCGCGGTGACCGCCGCACGGCTCCGCAGCACGCCGGTCACGCCCATCAGGAACAGCAGCAGGTAGGCGAACACCTCGACCGGCAGGCTCCACAGCGGGCCGTTGACCGAGGCGCCGTAGATGGAGTCGCTGAACACACCCGGGAGGTCGGCGCCGAAGGGGACCAGGAGGACCAGGCGGAAGGGGTAGATCCAGGTCTCGGGCGAGGTGAAGTAGGTGCCCAGTGACACGCGGGTCACGAGGGGGCCGAGCACGAAGGCCGTCGCGAGGGCCACCACCGCCAGGCCGGGGAGCAGGCGCAGCGCGCGCTTGATCCAGAAGTCCCGGGGGGAGGGGTCGAGCTCCCAGCTGCGCCGGATCAGGAGCCCGCTCACCGCGAAGAAGATCAGGACGCCGACGTGGCCCAGGCTCGTGTCGAGCTGGTGGAGCGGCTCGCGCAGGCCGACCAGGGCGTAGGAGTGCGAGACCAGCACCGCCCATGCCGCGAGGAGCCGGAGCACGTCGAAGTTGTTGTCCCGGTCCCCGAGCCGGTCGCCGAGGATCACCCCCGACGAGCGGAACCTGTCGGAGACCCCTGGCATGCGCAGGAGGCTATCAACCGTGCCCGGCTCAGCCGCGTCGGCTACCGGTCTCGCCGCGCAGGCCCGCCCGCACCCCGCTCGCCGCCTCGCGGAGGCGCCCGCGGCGGCCCGGGGCCAGGACCGTCACGATCGCGAGGTGGCGCGTCGCACGCACGACGGCCCCGGCTGCCCAGCCGGGGTGACGCCGGCCGTGCCGCCGGACGAGCCGGAGCAGGTTGCGCCACTGGTAGTGGTAGCGGAACTCGCTGGCCACGACGAAGGGAAGCTGCCGTCCGCCGGGCAGGACGACCGGGTTGCCGAGGCGGTGTGAGAGCGAGACGCCCGGAGCCACGACCGCGGCGAGCCCGAGGTCGAGGGCGCGCAGCCAGTAGTCGGTGTCGACGCCGTCGATGACGAGGGACTCGTCGAACTCGCCGACCGCCTCCAGGGTCGCCACGGGCAGCAGCAGGCCGGACTGGATCGGCTCCCCGCCCGGCTCGAAGGCACGGCCACGGTCCGTGCCCTGGCGCCGGACGGTGTCGACGGCGCCCGGCGAGGTCATGCCGACCATCACTCCCGACGCCATCGCGTCCCGCTCGGCCGCGAGCAGGCCCGTCACGAAGTCCGGGGGCAGCTCGGAGTCCTGGTCCATCGTGAGCACGTGGGTCAGGTCGACGTCGGCGCCACGCACCTCGCGGATCCCGGTGTTGAGGGCGGCCCCGATCCCCCTGTTGGTGCCGTGGTGGACCACTGTGGCGCCGAGGGAGGAGCACTCGAGCAGGAGGTCGTCGTGGGCGGCCGTCCCGGCGTCGGGGGATCCGTCGTCGACCACCACCACCCGGTCGAGCTGGCCGAGGACGGAGCGTACGGCGGCGACCAACGAGGGTCCGGGGCGGAAGGCCGTGATCACCGCGGCCGGACGAGGAGTCGTGGTCATGTCCTGACTAGAGTAGGCGCCGATGGAACGAGAGGACGTGGTGACCGCTGCTCCTCGCGAGCGAGGACGGGCCGCACTGCTGGTGGCCGCCGCTGCGGGTGCCTCGGCCGGCACCAGCTACGTCGTCATGTGGCTGGCCACCCACACCCTCACGAAGGCCGACGCGACCGTCTTCCTGACGGTCCTCTCCGTGCTCTTCTTCGCCTACGGGCTGCTCTCCGGCCTGGCCACCGAGGTCACTCGCTCCGCGGCTGCCGCCCAGCGCGACGCCAGTGCCGTCGGACCCAGCCTGTGGCGGGTCGGGGCCGTCAGCGCGGTCGCCTGCTCGGCGGCGCTGGTGCTCTTCGTGCTCGTCTGGCACGGGCGCCTCCTCGGCCCCGACGCCACCGTGGCCGACGCCTGGCCGGTGGCGCTGCTGCTGGGCCTCGGCGTGCTCGGCTACACCTTCCACTCCACCGCCGTCGGCGCCCTCACCGGTCGACGCCAGTGGTCGGGCACCGCCACCGTGATCGGGGCTGAGGCGTCCCTGCGCCTCGGGCTGACCGCGATCGCCGCACTCGTCGGCGCCGGGATGCTCGGCATGGTCGCCGGCTCGACGGCATCGGCCCTCGCGGTGGTCCTCGTGCTCACCCTCGCGCCGTCGGTGCGACGCGCCATGGGCACGGCCACCGACTGCCCGGGCCGCGTGCTCGCCTGGCGCATCTCGCAGTCCATGCTCGCCCAGGCCTCGGCGGCAGCGGTGGTGGTGGGCTTCCCCGTGATGCTGGCCTCGACGACCTCGCCCGCGGGCTACCGCGACGCGGCGCCGTTGATCCTGGCGATCTCCCTGACCCGCGCGCCCCTGCTGATCCCCCTCAACGCCGTGCAGGGCATCACGGTGTCCTACCTCGTCCACGCGGGCCGCCGCTTCGGCCGGGCGCTCGTCCTGGTGCTCGGCCTGATCACCGCCGTGGGGACCGTCGGAAGTCTCCTCGCCTGGGCGATCGGGCCGTGGCTGATGTCGACGATCTTCGGCGCCGACTACCGCGTCGACGGCTGGGTCCTCGGCCTGCTGACCTTCTCCGCGACACTGCTGGCCGTGCTCACGGTCACCGGCGCCACGTGCCAGGCCACCAACCGGCACGCGGTCTTCCTCGGCGGCTGGCTGGTCGCCACCGCCTCCACGCTCGTGCTGCTCCTGCTGCCCGGCACGCTCGAGCAGCGCAGCGTCACCGCCCTGCTGGGCGGCCCCGCCGTGGGCCTGCTGCTGCACGTCGCCTCACTGGTGCGCGACCGCGCGGACACCCGCGAGCGCCAGGACGGAGACGCCCATGTCCCCGCGTGAGCGCGACACCCCGGCGCGTCCGCCCGTCTCGGTCGCGATGGCCACCTACAACGGATCCGCCTACGTCGCCGAGCAGGTGGGCAGCGTCCTCGCCCAGCTCGACGTCGACGACGAGCTCGTCGTGGTCGACGACGCGTCGCGCGACGACACCGTGTCCGTGCTCCGGTCCATCGCCGACGACCGCCTCCGGCTCGTCGAGTCGCCCGTCAACCGTGGCTACGTCGCCACGTTCGAGGCCGCGCTGCGCGCCTGCCGCCACGACCTGCTGCTGCTGGCCGACCAGGACGACGTGTGGCCCGAGGGTCGGGTGGACGCCATGACCGCGGCCCTGGCGCGGACCGAGGTGGTGGCGGGCAACCTGCTGCTGCTCGACTCGGGGCGACCGCTCAGCTCGCCCTTCGGCGCCGAGGGCTGGGCGCTGCGGGCCGAGGACTCCACCCACCACGCGCGCAACGTCGGGGGAGTGCTGGCCGGGATGCGTCCCTACTACGGCTGTGCCATGGGCCTGCGTCGCAGCAGCCTGGACACCGCCCTGCCCTTCCCGCCGTTCCTGGTCGAGTCCCACGACCTGTGGCTGGCGCTCGTGGGCAACCTGCGCGGCAGCATGACGCACCTCGAGGACGTCGTCGTCCTCCGCCGCGAGCACGACTCCAACGAGACCCCCAACCGTCCGCGCGGCGTCGTACCCGCGCTGCGCTCGAGGCTGATGCTGGTGCGCAGCATCCTGGTGATCGTCGCCCGGCGGGGTCGTCAGCGCGTGAGGTGAGTCCAGATGTGCCGCATCGCCGTCGACCGGTCCGGGCTGCGCATCGCGTCGGGCACCAGGGTGAGCCCGTGGAGCCGCGAGATCCAGCGGTGACGGGCCGCGCGCGCCGCGCGGGGCCAGCCGTCCGCCGTGAGCTCCTGCCCGATCTCGCGGAAGTAGCGGCGGTCGTCGGCGAAGCGCGTGCCGTCGAGGGCGGCCGCCGAGGAGAGGCTCTCGGAGTGCCGCCGGTAGGAGAAGGCCACGTGCGAGTCGAGCACCAGCGCTCCGCCCGCGCGTACGACGTCCATGATGAACGCCAGGTCGAGGATGATCGGCAGGTCCTCGCGGAAGGGTCGCTGCGGCAACCAGGTGCGACGGAAGACGAGTGAGGGCCAGTAGAGCCAGTTGCCGCGCAGCAGGCTCACGGCAAGGTCCTCGCCCGAGATCTCGACCGTCGAGCCGGAGCGCGGTCGCAGGAGGGCCTTGATCCGGTCGCCCACCGGCATCGACTCCGCACCGGACTCGTCGATGACCCGGACCCCCATCTGGAGGAAGGCGGCGTCCGGGTGCGCCGCCATCACGGTGCGCGCACGCTCCACGAACGACGGATGCAGGAGGTCGTCGCACCCGAGGAACATCACCAGGTCCTCCGAGGCCAGGCGCCGGCAGCGCTCGAAGTTGCCGGTGATCCCGAGGTTGGTCTCGTTGCGGACGTAGGTGATGCGCTCGTCGGCCTCCTCGGCGAAGTGGAGCGCGACCGACGGGTCGGGGTAGCAGTCGTCGACGACCGTCAACGTCCACGCGCCGTCGGTCTGGGCCCGCACGCTGTCGACGGTGGCGTAGAGGAGCCCGGGGTCGCCCCAGAACGGGACGAACACCTGGAGGGTTCCGCTCACGCGTCGTCCCGGCCCGACTCGGCGTCGAGGGCGCTCAGCCGCTCGAGCTCCACCTGGAGCAGGGCGACGTCCTCGGCCAGGGTGCGGGTGCGCTCCTCGAGGCGGCCCAGCTCGGAGCTGTGCTGGAGCGTCAGGACCATGATCACGAGCGATGCCACGAAGAACAGCAGGTTGGCCGGCACCTGGAGCCCGATCGCCGTGGTGGCCCAGGCGAGCAGCCCGGGGAAGGCCGCGACGGTGAGCGCGCCGAGGGCGACGAGCCCCCAGATCAGGGCGTACTTCTCCCGGAGCCGGTGGCGCCGCAGCATCTCGAAGAGGGAGAGCAGGATGACCAGCGACCCGACGACACCGAGGATGCTCACGCCGCTCATCGCTCCACCTCCTTGGTGTGGGACTCCGGGGCGGGACTGGGGGTGGGGCTGGGGTGGGGGTCGGGGAACGCCGGCGAGGGTGCGGCACCCGCCTCGTCGAGCTGCGCGGGCCAGTCGCGGACGAGTGCGAGGCCCAGGGCGAAGACGGCACGCAGGAGGTAGATGGCGGCCTTGACGGGGGAGTGCGAGGCCCGACCGGCCATGCGCGGACGCATCACCACGGCCTCCTGGGTGATCACGCAACCCGCCCGCGCGCCGATGACCAGCGACTCGACGGTGTCGCCGAGGTACTCGGCCGGGTAGTGCCGGGCGAAGAGGGAGATCGCGCGGCGGTTGCTGACCCGGAACCCGGAGGTCACGTCGGTGAGCCGGGTGTGGGCGAGGCGGGACAGCACCCGGGCGAGCAGGACCATCGCCCAGCGTCGCGGCCCGCGCACCTTGTAGGGGTCGTCCTCGGTGGCGAACCGGGCGCCGATGACGACGTCGGCGTCGTCGAGCCGCTCGATGAGGCGACCCAGGTAGCGGGGGTCGTGCTGGCCGTCGGCATCGATCTGCACCGCCACGTCGTAGCCGCGCCGGAGCGCGAACCGGTAGCCCGCGCGCATCGCACCGCCGACGCCCAGGTTGAAGGGGAGCCGGGCGACGAGCGCTCCGGCCTCCTCGGCGACTGCTGCGGTCCGGTCGCCGGAGCCGTCGTCGATCACGAGGATGTCGGCGTCGGGGTTCGTCTCCGCGATCTCGCGGACCGTGGCCCCCACCGATGCCTCCTCGTTCCACGCGGGAACGATGACCAGGACCCGGAGTCCTGAGCGCGGGGCTGCGGGCATGGCAGGCATGCTAGCTCCCGTCCGTGACGTCGTAGACGATGCGCGGGGCGCCGCCCCAGTCGAAGCGGCGGACCTCCTGGAGGCACTTCATGTCCAGGTCGCGCGTGGCCACGATGGTCTCGAGCGCGGGCATCCGCTCGGCCAGCGTGCACGGCGACGCCCGCACCAGGATGACGTCGGGGCTGGGGTTCTCCATCGCGATCCCGGGCTTGTCCTGCCACTGGAACCAGACGAAGGCGCCGCCCCGGTTCCAGACGGACTCGTCGACGTCCGGGTCCAGCGCGGTCCAGGCGTCGCGCTCCGGGCCTGCCAGCTGGCGGCCGGAGAGGCTGGGGATGCCCGACGAGGCGAGCAGGCTGTCCACCGCGAAGGCGTCGCTGGCCCACAGGCCACCGTCCTCGCGGACCTCCGGCGCCTCGTCGAGGAGCTCGTCGGCCGCGGTGCTGCCGCGCAGGTCGGCCAGGCCGAACAGGAGCGGGTTCACGTTCCACACCAGGAGGGCCGCCCCGGCCACGGCCACGACGTAGCCGTAGGGCCGGCGCGGGCGGAAGGTGATGAGGAAGACCGCGACCGCCACCACCAGCGAGGCGACGTAGATGCTCATGAGGGAGATCGTCGGGATGCTCGTCAGGCGCAGGAGGGAGCCGGCGTACGCCGTCGTCGCGCCGGTGGCCAGCGCCGAGGCGACGGCGACGCGGCGCGCGCCGAGGTCGGGCAGCAGGGGCAGCACCAGGCAGAGCAGCAGCACGCCGAGCATGCCCACCACGTCCGCCGCGCGGGCCTGCGGGACCTGGTTGAGGAGCGGGATCGAGGAGGCGAGCGTCCCGAGGGCCAGGGTCGACCAGGCGAACCAGAGCGCGGTCGTCGCGCCGAGCACGAGGATCGCCACCCGGTGACGTCGTGGCGCCGGGCGCCAGGCGGCGGCCGCGAGGACGGCCACCCACACGAGCGTGAGGCCGAAGGACGAGGAGACCTCGCTGGCGTTGGATGCCGCGATGACCGGGTGGTCGTGCAGCACCCCCAGGACGGGCGCGGCGAAGATGTCCGGTAGGGCGCTCGGGTTGCCGTCGGAGCGGCGCAGGCCGGGGTAGACGGTGTCGGCCAGGACCGTCAGCGTGGCGCGGTTCTCCAGCACGACGGCGATGATCGCCGCCAGCGTGGCCGCACCGGTCGCCGCGACGACTGCGGCGGTCCGCCCGCGCCCGACGCGCGGGACGAGGAGGAAGGCGACCGTCGTGGCCAGCACCGAGACGTCGAAGACCACGCTCCAGGGCGGGTAGGCGTAGAGGGTGCGGGCCAGGAAGAGGGCCGAGACGGCACCCCAGGCGACCGCCGGGACCGTGCGCCGCGCCAGGGAGGCCTCCTGGGCCTTCATCAGTGCGGTGCAGCCGACGAAGAGCGGGCCGAGCGACGCGATCGGTCCGAACGACCACCACACCGCCAGCGGGGAGAGCACCAGCAGGGCCACCGCCAGCCAGCCGACGCGCGAGCTCCCGGTGATGCGCCGGAACCATGCGGGCACCCCCAGCGCGAGCAGGAGCATCGGCAGCCAGAGGGTGGCCGAGTAGAGCACCTGGTCGGGCAGCCACGGCCCGAGCTGCAGGGCCCAGCGGTCGAAGAGGACGACGGTGCTCACCGGGCCGCCGGGGAGCTGGTTGAGGAACTGCTCGTCGGCCGTGAGCGGGTTGAGGTCGTCGGTCGATCCCGTCGTCATCACCCGCAGCAGGCCGGGCGTCGAGGTCGCCCACTCGTCCGACCGCTCGCTGAGGGGCGTGCCGAGCATCAGCCCGGAGTGCTCGCCCGGGGTCTCCCTCAGCTGGTCGATCCCGATGCTGGAGTAGCTCGCACCGGACAGGGCCAGTGCGAGGTAGACCAGGACGGGGACGAGGACGGGCCAGCGCGCGTCGCGCAGTCTCTCGCGCACAGCACGCAAGTCGAAACCTTCCAGCTCCAGCGGTGGGACCGACCGCACTATACGGGTCATCTACCGTTGCGCCGTGCCCCGCGAACAGCCCGAGCAGCAAGCCCCTCCGGTCCAGCGCCTCCGCATCCGCTACGCCAAGCGCGGACGGCTCCGCTTCACCAGCCACCGCGACTTCAGCCGGGCCTTCGAGCGTGCCGTCTTCCGCGCGCGGGTGCCGATGGCGTACTCCTCGGGCTTCAACCCGCACCCCCGCATCTCCTACGCCGGGGCTGCGCCGACCGGTGCCGCGAGCGAGGCGGAGTACCTCGAGCTCGCGCTGGCCGAGGTCGTGGTGCCGGCCGACGTGCACGCGATGCTCGACGAGGCGCTCCCGCCCGGGCTGGACGTCCTCGAGGTCGTCGAGTCGCCCGGCGGATCGCTCGCCGACCTGCTCGAGGTCAGCCGCTGGCAGATCGACCTGGCGGCCGACCACGAGGCCACCACGTCCGCCGTCGCGTCGTTCCTGGCCGCAGACGAGGCCCTCGTGGAGCGGATGACCAAGAAGGGGATGCGCGAGTTCGATGCCCGGGGTGCGGTCATCGCCCTCGAGGTGCTGCCCGCCGCACCGGCTCCGGGGCGTACGTCGATCGACGTCGTGCTGCGGCACGGCACCCCGGCCGTACGACCCGACGACGTGCTGCGCGGCCTGGAGGCGGTGGCCGGACTGACGGCCGGCGAGGCCCCGCTGATGACCCGCCTGGCCCAGGGCCCGCTGCTCGACTCGGGCGAGCCCGGCGACCCGCTGGGCGCGCGCACATAGGGAAGGTTGACGTGGCGTGTGCGATACTCGCCACGTTCGACGCCCGTGGTGAGAGTCGGGATCTGTCGAGCCGACGACGTTCTCGCCGTCCACCACGTGTGGTCGGCACCCCGGGAGGGTGGACGTCACCGGACCGCGACGCGGCCACAGGAACCTGTGACAGGGGCTCCTCACGGCCCGGCGACCGCGGCAGGTGACGGATCGGCTTCCCGGAGACGCTCCTGCGGAGGGAGTCGCCGCCACTGAAGCTTTGCGTCCCCGGGATCGTTCCGCGAGAGCGGTGGACGCCGTACCGGCGCCGTGATCGGCGCCCGAGGAGCACCACATGCTCGATGACGACCAGCCCGACCGCACCGAAGCCGGGACCGAGGCTCCCGCCGCCACGGAGCCGTCCGCTCCCGTGGTGACGCGCCGGACCCGCAGGGCCCCGGCCCGCAAGTCCGCCGTGGCGCCCACCGAGGCATCCACCGAGGCACCCGCCGAGGCGCCCTCTGACGCAGGCGCCGCCGCCGAGCAGGTCGCGGCGCCCGCGAAGAAGGCCGCCGCGAAGAAGGCGCCGGCCCGCAAGGCCGCCCCGCGCAGGTCGGCCGCCAAGAAGGCCGCCTCGGCCGCCGACGCCGAGGCGACCCCGCCCCAGGCCGCGGACGAGACCACCGCCGACACCTCCACCGACACCTCCGTCGACACCGGCGTCGAGACCGCCGGCGACGGCACCGAGGTCGCGGCTCCGGCCAGGAAGGCTGCGGCCCGGAAGACCGCCAAGGCACCGGCGAGGAAGACGGCCGCGAAGAAGACGGCCGGCAGGAAGACCGCTGCCACCGAGCCGGTCGTCGCCGAGGTCGCCGACGCCGACGCTGCCGCGGAGGACCCCGCCGACGACGCCACCGGGCACGCCGTGCTGTTCCAGGCGCCGGTCGTCACCACGACCACGCGCCGCACCCGCAAGCGGCCCACGCCCGTCGAGACCGCTGCCGAGACCGCTGCCGAGACCGCTGCCGAGACGGCTCCCGAGGCTGCTCCCGAGGCTGCCACCGAGACCGACGCCGCCGCCGAGCCGACCGGCGACGAGGCCGCGGTGAGCGCACCGGCGAAGAAGGCTGCGAGCAAGAAGGCCGAGAGCAAGAAGACCGCCGGCAAGAAGGCCGCCGCGAAGAAGTCCGGGCGACGCTCGGGAGCGAAGGCCGACGACCCGGTCGTCGAGGTGGCTCCGGAGGACGAGGAGGAGGTCACCGACGAGGAGGCCGCCGCGTCCGCGGACGTCGAGGCCGAGGGCGTCGAGACCTCCGACACCGAGCAGGCCGACGACTCCAGCGAGGGGTCCAGCGACGACTCCAGCGACGACTCCAGCGACTCCGACGACGACTCCGCCGACGGGGACGGCCCGGCCCGACGCCGTCGCCGCCGCGGCGGCCGTCGCCGCCGCAAGTCCTCCGACTCCTCCCAGGACGGGCAGGACGGCCAGGACGGTGCGCAGGACGGCGAGGCCGCCTCCGGCACCGACTCCGCGGAGACCGCGGCCGACGACGCCTCCGAGGCGAACGGCGACTCCGGCCCGGCCGACAACGGCGACGCCAACGGTGACGGGAACGGCGAGGGCACCTCGCGCCGCCGTCGCCGTCGCCGCCGCGCCGGGGACGACCCGGCCTCGGAGGACGACGAGCCCAACACCGTCACCCGAGTCCGCAGCCGCCGCTCCGCCGAGGACCAGATCACCGCCGTGGCCGGCTCCACCCGCCTCGAGGCCAAGAAGCAGCGCCGCCGCGAGGGCCGCGAGGCCGGTCGCCGCCGTGCGCCGATCGTCAGCGAGGCCGAGTTCCTCGCCCGCCGCGAGTCCGTGGACCGCGTGATGGTGATCCGCCAGCGCCAGGACCTCACCCAGATCGGGGTGCTGGAGGACCGGGTCCTCGTCGAGCACTACGTCGCCCGCGAGTCCCAGACCTCGCTCATCGGCAACGTCTACCTCGGTCGCGTGCAGAACGTCCTGCCGTCGATGGAGGCGGCGTTCATCGACATCGGCAAGGGTCGCAACGCGGTCCTCTACGCCGGTGAGGTCAACTGGTCCGCCCTGGGCCACAAGGACGGCCAGCCCCGCAAGATCGAGTCGGTGCTCACCAGCGGCCAGATGATCCTGGTCCAGGTCACCAAGGACCCCATCGGCCACAAGGGCGCCCGCCTGACCAGCCAGGTGAGCCTCGCCGGCCGCTTCCTCGTCTACGTCCCGGACGGCACCACGTCGGGGATCTCGCGCAAGCTGCCCGACACCGAGCGCAACCGCCTCAAGACCCTCCTGAAGGAGATCGTCCCCGACACCGCCGGCGTCATCGTGCGCACG
This sequence comes from Nocardioides oleivorans, assembly GCF_004137255.1. Taxonomy (NCBI): domain Bacteria; kingdom Bacillati; phylum Actinomycetota; class Actinomycetes; order Propionibacteriales; family Nocardioidaceae; genus Nocardioides; species Nocardioides oleivorans. The sequence goes on from NZ_SDWT01000001.1 coordinate 2,813,492, forward strand.
GCGGCGGAGGGCGCCAGCGAGGAGGAGCTCACCCACGACGTCGAGCGCCTCAAGTCGCGCTGGGAGGACATCGAGAAGAAGTCCGCCAACAAGGGCTCCGGCCCGCAGCTGCTCTACGGGGAGCCCGACCTCACGCTCAAGGTGGTGCGCGACCTCTTCACCGAGGACTTCTCCAAGCTCGTCATCGAGGGTGACGACGCCTGGGAGACCGTCCGCGGCTACGTCGAGTCCGTGGCGCCCGACCTCGTCGAGCGCGTCGAGAAGTACGAGCGCAACGGCGCGGGCGACGTGTTCTCCACCTACCGGATCGACGAGCAGATCCACAAGGGTCTCGACCGCAAGGTCTGGCTCCCGTCGGGTGGCTCCCTGATCATCGACCGCACCGAGGCGATGACGGTCGTCGACGTCAACACCGGCAAGTTCACCGGGTCCGGGGGCAACCTCGAGGAGACGGTGACCAAGAACAACCTCGAGGCGGCCGAGGAGATCGTGCGCCAGCTCCGGCTGCGCGACATCGGCGGCATCATCGTCGTCGACTTCATCGACATGGTGCTGGAGTCCAACCGCGACCTCGTCGTACGTCGCCTCGTCGAGTGCCTCGGCCGCGACCGCACCCGCCACCAGGTCGCCGAGGTCACCTCGCTCGGCCTGGTCCAGATGACCCGCAAGCGGATCGGCACCGGCCTGCTCGAGGCGTTCAGCGAGAACTGCGAGCACTGCCACGGTCGCGGGGTCGTGATCAAGGACCAGCCCGTCGACCCGAACGGCCGGGGCGCCTCCTCGGAGGAGCCCGGTGAGGGCCGCCGCAGCGGCCGCCGTCGTGGCCGTCGGGGCGCCTCCGGCGAGGGCAACGACTCCAACGGCGAGTCGGGCAGCGGCTCCGCCGGGAGCGACAAGTCGGCCGAGCACCACGCTCCGTCGCCGAAGGACGTCGCCGCGATGGCGCGCCACGACAAGTCCGCCGACGAGGCCCAGGAGACGATCTCCGAGACCACCTCCGAGACGGCCTCCGAGACGGCCTCCGAGCCGGACGAAGCCGTGCTCGAGGCGCCCACCGACGAGCCTGCCGACGAGCCCACCGCGGCTCCCGTCCAGGCACCCGAGGCACCCGAGGCACCCGAGGCACCTCAGGCGGCGGTCGCCGACGAGGCGTCCGCAGCCGAGGAGTCCCCGGCCGGGGCTGTCGAGGAGGCTGCCGAGGCAGCTCCTGCGGAGGCACCCGCCGAGCCCGAGAAGCCGCGGGTCGTCACGCGTACGCGCCGCCGCTCCGCCAGCAGGCCCGCCGGTCCGCCGGCGACGCTGCCCGCAGCCGCGCCGATCGGCGACGCCGGCACGCCCCCCGAGTCGGGCGTGGTGGAGCCGGTGGACGTCGGGGTCGACCCGGGCGTCGACGCCTCGCTCGCCACGGAGTCCGGCGACCTGGCCGACGGTCCCGCCGACGACGCTCCCGCCATCGAGCACGTCCCGATCAAGAAGAAGGGCTCACGCAAGCGCTGAGCCGTCCGCACCGTCGAGGGTGCGGGGGAGGGCGACCGGACCTCGTTTTGCCCGGTCGGCACCCGATCCCGTACTCTTGACCGTCGGTGTTCGTAGCACCACCCTGCGCGCCCGCCCGGCGGCCGCACCTCGCCAGAAGTCCAGGCGGTGTCGTGCGCAGGAACCCCGTTCTTCCAGCCGTGTTCCAACCCGTAGTTCGTATCGAGGAGAGTGACTCGCCGTGTACGCAGTCGTGCGCAGTGGCAGCAAGCAGCAGAAGGTTGCCGTGGGCGACGTCATCGAGATCGACGCGCTCGGCGCAGCCGGTGACACCCTCACCCTTCCCGTGGTGATGGTCGTCGACGGTGACAAGGTCACCGCGACCGGCCTCGACAAGGCCAGCGTGACCGTCGAGGTCACCGGTCGCACCAAGGGTCCGAAGATCATCATCCAGAAGTACAAGAACAAGACCGGCTACAAGAAGCGCCAGGGTCACCGCCAGAAGTACACCCAGGTCAAGGTCACCGACATCTCCCTCTGAGCCCCGCTCGAGGTCGACCACCAACTCTTCGTTCGCAAAGGAATGAACAATGGCTCACAAGAAGGGTGCTGCGAGCACCAAGAACGGCCGTGACTCCAACTCCCAGCGCCTCGGCGTGAAGCGCTTCGGCGGCCAGGTCGTCGGCGCGGGCGAGATCATCGTGCGCCAGCGTGGCACCCACTTCCACCCGGGCACCGGCGTGGGCCGCGGTGGCGACGACACCCTCTTCGCCCTGCAGGCCGGCGCCGTCGAGTTCGGCACCCGCCGCGGTCGCCGCGTGATCAACATCGTCCCGGGCGAGTGACGACGCGACACTGATCCACCTCTGCACTCCGCAGACTGCGAAAGGGCGTCCCTGATCGGGGACGCCCTTTCGTCGTTCCACCACCACTGACAGGAATCCCATGGCCATCCCCACCTTCGTCGACCAGGTCACGCTGCACCTCGCAGCAGGACGGGGTGGCAACGGCGTGGCCTCGGTCAAGCGCGAGAAGTTCAAGCCCCTCGGCGGCCCCGACGGTGGCAACGGTGGCCAGGGTGGTTCGATCATCCTGCAGGTCGACACCAGCGTCACGACGCTCGTGGACTACCACCACAGCCCGAAGCGCAAGGCCGACAACGGCGGCCAGGGCGCCGGTGACCACAAGAACGGCGGCAACGGCAAGGACCTGACGCTGCCGGTGCCCGACGGCACGATGGTCAAGGACGCGGACGGCACCGTGCTGGCCGACCTCGTGGGTCACGGCACGACCCTCGTCGTCGCCGCGGGCGGCCGCGGCGGCCTCGGCAACGCCGCGCTCGCCTCCTCCAAGCGCAAGGCCCCCGGGTTCGCCCTGCTGGGCGAGCCCGGCGACGAGCTCGTCGTACGCCTCGAGCTGAAGGTCGTCGCCGACATCGGCCTGGTCGGCTTCCCGAGCGCCGGCAAGTCCTCGGTGATCGCCGCCATCTCGCGCGCGCGCCCCAAGATCGCCGACTACCCCTTCACCACCCTGATCCCCAACCTGGGCGTCGTCACGGCCGGCGAGACCACCTTCGTGGTCGCCGACGTCCCCGGCCTGATCGAGGGTGCGGCGGAGGGCCGCGGCCTGGGCCACGACTTCCTGCGCCACATCGAGCGCTGCGCGGCCCTGGTCCACGTCGTCGACACCGCCTCGATCGAGCCCGGGCGCAACCCGCTCGACGACCTCGACGTCATCGAGGGCGAGCTCGCGCGCTACGGCGGGCTGGAGGACCGGCCCCGCCTGGTGGCCCTCAACAAGGTCGACGTGCCGGACGGCCAGGACATCGCCGACATGGTGGTCGAGGAGCTGCGGGGCCGCGGCCTGCGGGTCTTCGAGGTCAGTGCCGCGTCGGGCGCCGGGTTGCGCGAGCTGACCTTCGCGATGGCCGAGATCGTCGTGGCCGCCCGTGCGGTCGCGCCCCAGGTCGAGCCCGAGCGGATCGTGCTGCGACCGAGGGCCGTGGACAGCGGCGACGACTTCGAGGTCGTGGCCACCGACGACGGGTGGCGGGTGCGCGGCACCAAGCCCGAGCGCTGGGTGCGCCAGACCGACTTCAGCAACGAGGAGGCCGTCGGGTTCCTCGCCGACCGCCTCAACCGCCTCGGTGTCGAGCTCAAGCTCGCGAAGATGGGCGCGCAGGAGGGCGACACCGTCCTCATCGGAGCAGAGGACAACTCGGTCGTCTTCGACTTCAAGCCCAGCATCGAGGCGGGCGCCGAGATGCTCGGGCGCCGGGGCGAGGACGAGCGGTTCCGCGAGGACCGACCGGCCCGCGACCGCCGCCGCGACATCGCCGACGCGATGGAGACCAAGGGCGAGGAGGAGGCCCGCGCCGACGTGGCCCGCCGCCTCGACGCGGAGCGCAGGGCCAAGGGCCCCAACCGCAGCACCGGCAGCTCCGGTGTCGGCCCGATGTCCTACGAGATCGGCGGCAAGGACGACCCCGACTGGGGTGGCGAGCAGGACGACGAGTGAGCGACGGCGTCGGGTCGGACCGTGCTGGGCTGGTGCGTGCCGCCCGGCGCGTCGTCGTCAAGGTCGGCTCGTCGTCGCTGACCACCGCCGCAGGTGGTATCGACCCCGCGCGCGTCCGCCGGCTGGTGGAGGTGCTGGCCGCCTCCCGTGACGCCGGCGCCGAGGTCGTGCTGGTGTCGTCGGGTGCGATCGCCGCGGGTCTCGCCCCGCTCGGGATGAAGAAGCGCCCGCGCGCGCTCGCCTCGCAGCAGGCCGCCGCGTCGGTCGGCCAAGGCCTCCTGGCGCACCGCTACCAGGAGGAGTTCGCCCGGCACGGGATCGTCACCGGCCAGGTGCTCCTCACCGTCGACGACGTCACCCGTCGTGCGCACTACCGCAACGCCCACCAGACCTTCGCCAGGCTGCTCGAGCTCGGCGTCGTACCCATCGTCAACGAGAACGACACCGTCGCCACCTCCGAGATCCGCTTCGGCGACAACGACCGGCTCGCCGCGCTGGTCGCGCACCTCGTCCACGCCGACCTGCTCGTGCTGCTGTCCGACGTGGACGGCCTGTACGACGGCCCGCCGAGCCGGGAGGGCTCCCGGCTGATCCCGGTGGTGCACTCCGAGGCCGACCTCGCTGCGGTCACGATCGGCTCGACCGGCGCCTCGGGTGTCGGCACCGGCGGGATGACGACCAAGGTCGACGCCGCTCGGATCGCCACCGGCGCAGGGATCGACGTGCTCCTCACCTCGGCCGACCAGGCCGCGGCCGTCCTCGCGGGCGCCGAGGTCGGCACCCACTTCGAGGCCACCGGCAAGCGTCGCCCGACCCGCCTGCTCTGGCTCGCGCACGCCACCTCGGGGCAGGGCACGCTCACCCTCGACGCGGGCGCCGTCCGTGCCGTCGTCGAGCGGGGTGCCTCGCTGCTGGCTGCCGGCATCACGGCCGTGGGCGGGACCTTCGTCGCCGGCGACGCGGTCGACGTCCTCGACCCCGACGGTGCGCTCGTCGCGCGCGGGCTGGTGAACTTCGACGCCGACGAGCTCCCCGCCCTCCTGGGTCGCTCGACCGGTGAGCTCAAGGAGTCCCTCGGCGCGGCCTACGAGCGCGAGGTCATCCACCGCGACGCCATGACGCTGCTCTAGGCCCGCCGCTCGATGGACTTCCACCCGAGCGCGTGGAAGCTCAGTCGCCGGAGAGCACCCGGTCGAGCTCGTCCATCGTGCCGGTGAAGGCGCCCGCCAGGTCGACGTCGTACGCGTCGGCGAGGGTCATCACGCTCCAGAGGCAGTCGGCGAGCTCGTGCGCGAGTGCCTCGTCGAGGTCCTCGCGGGGCCGCACGCCTGCCTTGCCCTGGACCAGCTTGGCCAGGTCGCCGACGTCGCCGAGGAAGCCGAGCATGATCTCCTCGGACGTCCACGACCGCCCGTAGGAGGCCGCCTCGACCTCGGCGTACCTCTCCCGCACCGACCGGGCCCGCTCCTGCATCTGCTGGAAGTCCATGGCGTCATCCTGCCCGCCCGCCGTCCCGACCGGGGCTAGCCTGCGGGGATGCACTGGGAGCCCTCGGAGGCGGACGTGGCCGAGGAGGTCGCCTTCCGACGGCTGTACGGCGAGTGGCGGGCGCTGGACCCGGCCGGTCTCGCGGCGTTCATGGCGGCGTACGAGCGCGAGTGGTGGGTCGTCGGCGGGTGGGCGATCGACGCCTTCACGGGGCTTCAGCGCGGGCACGACGACATCGACCTGGTGATCTGGCGCCGCGACCTGGCGGCGTTCCAGGAGATGGTGGGGGACCGGCACCACGTGTGGAGCGTCGGCTCCGGGATGCTGCGCCCGCTCGACGCCGACTGGCCCGAGCTGCACCCGGAGGCCGGTCAGGTCTGGCTGCGCGACCACGCCCTGGCGCCGTGGTTCCTCGACTGCATCCTCGCCGAGGACCGCGACGGGCTCTGGGTCTCGCGGCGCGACGACGACCACGTCGTGCCGCTGGCCGACGTGACGTGGGTGGCCGACGACGGGATCCGCTACATGCGTCCGGAGGTCGTGCTGCACCACAAGGCCCGCCTCGACCGGTCCAAGGACCTCGCCGACCTCACGGTGGCCTGGCCGCTGCTCGGCGCGGCCGAGCAGGACTGGCTGCGCGACGCCGTACGACGCCTGTACCCGGACCACCGCTGGCTGGCCCTGATGACCTGAGCTGCCGGTGGCGCGGACGGCCGGCGGTGTGAAGGTGGCCACGCGCGGCCGGATCGCAGGAGGGGCCGCGTAGGCTTGGCAGGTCATGACCACGCCGCTCGTCTACCTCGACCACGCCGCGACCACGCCGATGCTCACCGTGGCCGTCGAGGCGATGACCCGCCAGCTCAGCGGCGTCGGCAACGCGAGCTCCCTGCACGCCTCCGGACGCGGCGCGCGCCGGATCGTCGAGGAGTCGCGCGAGAGCATCGCCGGCATGGTCGGCGCCCGCCCCGGGGACGTGGTGTTCACCTCCGGCGGCACCGAGTCCGACAACCTCGCCCTCAAGGGGATCTTCTGGGCCCGGCGAGCGGAGGACCCGCGTCGTACGCGCATCCTCTCCACCGCGATCGAGCACCACGCCGTCCTCGACCCGCTGCACTGGCTTGCCGAGTCCGACGGCGCCGAGGTCGAGCTGCTGCCCGTGTCGGCCGAGGGCGTGCTCGACCTCGAGGCCCTCAGGGACGCGGTGGCGCGTGACCCCGGCTCGGTGGCGCTCATCTCGGTGATGTGGGCCAACAACGAGGTCGGCTCGATCCAGCCGATCGACGAGGTGGTCGCGCTCGCCACCGAGCACCGGATCCCCGTGCACACCGATGCCGTGCAGGCGCTCGGGCAGGTGCCGGTGGACTTCGCCGCCTGCGGTGTCGACGCGCTGACCTTCACCGGCCACAAGGTCGGTGGGCCCTACGGCGTCGGCGCTCTCGTCGTGCGTCGTGACCTGGCCGTGAGCGCGCTTGTGCACGGTGGCGGCCAGGAGCGCGACATCCGCAGCGGCACCCTCGACGTGCCGGCGATCGCCGGGCTGGCGGCAGCGGTCGAGGCCTCGGTGAAGGCCCAGCACGACCACGCCATCCGGGTGGCCGAGCTGCGCGACGACCTGGTGCGCCGGGTCTGCGAGGTCGTCCCCGACGCCCACCTCCACGGCACCCCGACGGGTCCGACGCGGCTGCCCGGCAACGCCCACATCGGCTTCCCGGGCTGCGAGGGCGACTCGCTGCTGATGCTGCTCGACGCGCGCGGCATCGAGTGCTCCACGGGGTCCGCCTGCTCGGCCGGCGTGCCCCAGCCCTCCCACGTCCTGCTGGCGATGGGCTGCGACGACGACCAGGCCCGCCACTCGCTGCGGTTCTCCCTCGGCCACACCACGACCCCGGGCGACATCGACCGTCTGGTCGAGGCGATCGGACCGGTCGTCGAGCGCGCCCGGGCCGCCCGGGCCCGCTGATGAGGGTCGTCGCGGCGATGTCCGGCGGGGTGGACTCCGCGGTCGCCGCTGCCCGCGCGAAGGAGGCCGGCCACGACGTGACCGGCGTGCACCTGGCGCTGAGCCGCAACCCGGCGTCGTACCGCTCCGGGGCGCGGGGGTGCTGCACCATCGAGGACAGCAACGACGCCCGGCGCGCCGCCGACGTGATCGGCATCCCGTTCTACGTCTGGGACCTCTCCGACCGCTTCCACGAGGACGTGGTCGAGGACTTCATGGACGAGTACGCCGCCGGCCGCACGCCCAACCCGTGCCTGCGGTGCAACGAGAAGATCAAGTTCGCCGCGGTGCTCGACCGCGCGCTCGCGCTGGGCTTCGACGCGGTCGCGACCGGCCACTACGCCCAGCTGCGCACCGGCGACGACGGGCTGATCGAGATGCACCGGGCGGCCGACCACGGCAAGGACCAGTCCTACGTCCTTGGTGTCCTCGACCAGGACCAGCTGCGGCACTCGATGTTCCCCCTCGGCGACACCGACAAGCCGGCCGTCCGCCGCGAGGCGGAGGCCCGTGGCCTGCTGGTGGCCGACAAGCCCGACTCCCACGACATCTGCTTCGTCGCCGACGGTGACAACGCGGGCTGGCTGCGCGAGAAGCTCGGCGACCGCGCGCCCAACCACGGCGGCGACATCGTCGACGCGACCACCGGGCGGACCGTCGGCAGCCACACGGGCACCTACGGCTTCACGATCGGCCAGCGTCGGGGGCTGCGGCTCGGCGTGCCGGCGGCCGACGGCAAGCCGCGCTTCGTGCTCGACATCGAGCCGGTCAGCGGCACGGTGACCGTCGGCCCGCGCGAGCGCCTGGCGGTCGACCACGTCGCCGGGATCCGGCCGCGCTGGTGCGGGAGCGTGCCCCAGCGGGTCGACGGGACCGTCCAGCTGCGCGCCCACGGCGCCGAGCACCGCGCGGTCGTCGTCGTCGACGGCGACCGGGTCGCGATCGACCTGCTGGACCCCGCCGAGGGCATCGCCCCCGGCCAGGCGGCCGTGATCTACGACGGCACCCGCGTCGTCGGCTCGGCCACCATCGCCGCCACGCGTCCCGTCGGAGCCGGCGCGTGACGCGGGCGACCGGGATCGGGTCGATGCCCGGCACCACCGACGAGGGGTACGCCGAAGCCGTCCGCACCGTGCTCGGCGAGCTGCCCGACCTCCCGCACGTCCCCGAGCTCCCCGGACGAGGTGTCACGGCCGCGATGACCGGGCGCGCGCTCGCCGTGGTCGACGGCCTGGCCGCCGACCTGCAGCCCGCCGGCTGGCGGCTGACGGACACCAGCGGCGTCGACCAGCGTCGCGCACGCTCGCTGCTCGCGCAGGACCTCGACGCCGTCGAGGAGCTGGCCCAGGGCTACGTCGGCACCTTCAAGACCCAGGTCGCCGGCCCGTGGACCCTGGCTGCCACGGTCGAGAAGCCGCGCGGCGACAAGGTGCTCAGCGACCACGGTGCCCGGCGCGAGCTCGCCCAGGCACTGGCCGAGGGGGTCCGGGTCCACCTCGCCGACCTCCGCCGCCGGATCACGGGCGTCGACCGGTGGATCGTCCAGGTCGACGAGCCCGCCCTCGCCGCGGTCTCGCTGGCGCAGGTGCCGACCGCCAGCGGGTTCGGCCGCCACCGCCGCGTCGACGCGCCGGAGCTCTCCGCGCACCTCGAGTGGGTCGTGGCCGCGGTCACCGAGGCCGGGGGAGAGGCCTGGGTCCACTCGTGCGCGCCGCAGACGCCGTGGTCGCTCGTCGCGGGCGCGGGCGTCGCCGGCCTGTCGGCCGACCTCGACGTCCTCGGCCCCGCCGACCTCGACGCCTTCGCCGAGGTCCTCGAGTCCGGCCGCAGCGCCGCGCTGGGCGTCGTACCGTCCACGGACCCGGACCCCGACCCGTCGGACGCGCGCCTGACCGAGCGGGTGCAGCGCTGGCTCGACATGCTCGGACTCGACCCGGAGGCGGTGGGGGACCGCCTGGTGGTGACGCCTACGTGCGGCCTGGCGGGTGCCACTCCGGGATGGGCGGCACGAGCGGTCCGTCTGTCGGCGACGGTGGCGCGCAACCTCTGAGCCGCACCCCCGGCAGGTCGGCCCGGTCGAGCCGGGCGGTCGCCGGCGCGGTGTGAAGCAGCCTGACGACCGCGAGCGCGACGGCCATCGTCACGGCGACGAGCGGCAGCAGCTCGGTCGGGCGGGTGAGGAGCGCGTCGACGAAGGCGTTGCGCCACCACACGTCGCGCACCGGCGTGTACATGTCGTCCGAGATCGCACCCGGCGCGATCAGGACGACCTGGAGCACCGCGACCGGGACGAACCAGCGCCGCGCGCGCTCGGACAGCCACGGGGTCGCCAGCGCCAGCGCCGGGGCCAGGCTGACGACGAGCTCGAGGCTGGTGCGGTAGCCGTAGAAGTGGTCGCCGCCGCTGAACCGGTTGAGCACCGCCTGGCTCAGGGTGTACGCCGCCCCGCCCGCGGCCAGCCACCGGCTCCAGTCCGGCAGCGCGGACCGGTGCCGCCACGCGGTCGGGCCCAGCACGACGAGCAGCGGCGCCCACCACAGCAGCCCGCGGTCGGCGGAGACGACGAAGCCGAGCCAGTTGACCGGGTCGAGGACGTACCCGGCCGCGTTGCCGGCGAAGTCGCCTGCGCGGTAGCCCGACGTCGGGTCCCACGAGCCGTACATCCAGCGGGTCCACACCGAGACCATCCCCAGCGCGGCGAGCGCGACCGCGCCGACCCGCAGCGCGATCGCGGGCCGACGGCGCGACCACGCGAGGCCGAGGCCGACCACGGCGCACACCAGGGCGGCGTGCAGCCGGCCCCACAGCAGGACGCCGCCGAACACGCCGACGAGCCACCAGCGGCCCCGGTCGGCGGCCCACGCGGTGCCGAGGATGCCGAGCGTGGTGAGCGTGTGGGGCCAGATGGCGTCGGCCGAGACCGACCAGACCGGGGTGGCGAACCCGAGGAGGCCCGCCGCCACCAGGCCGGCTCGGGTGCCGATCCGGTCGCGCAGCACGAGGAAGAACAGCACCACGGCCAGCGCGCTCAGGAGGGCGGCGGTCAGTCCACCGGGCAGCGGGTCGACAGTGGCGGGGCGCGCGACGGCGTACGCCGGCACGACGGCCGCGATCACGCCGGGCGCGCGACCCACCGCCTCGCGCCCGTCGGCGGTCTCGACGATCCACGTCTCGCGGATGATGTTGTCGTCGAGGTAGGGGAAGCCGGCGATGTCCGGGACGGGGTCGCCGGTCAGGGCGATGTGGCGTGCGGCGAAGTCGGCGGTGAAGGCGTCGGGGCTCGGGTCGGGGTTCGTGGTGAGCGCGTAGACACCCGCGAGGAGCACGAACAGGAGGAGAGGGACCAGCCGCCGGGGCATGCGCGCCATTGTCCGTGCCGGGCGTGCGGCGGGCGAGGGCTGTGGCCGAGCGCTCGCCCATCGTTCGCCGACCCGTCACCTGACCGAGGTCCGCGGGTCCCGGGTGCTGCCTAGCGTCGCCGGCATGTTGCTCGTGGTGCAGGTCCCGTGCCTGAACGAGGAGGAGACCCTTCCCCTCGTCCTGTCCTCGATCCCCCGGTCGATCCCGGGCATCGACGAGATCGTGGTGCTGGTCGTCGACGACGGGAGCACCGACCGGACCGTCGAGGTCGCCCGGTCCTTCGGCGTCACCGAGGTCGTGCGCCACCCTCGCAACCAGGGCCTGGCCCGGTCGTTCACCGACGGCGTCAACCACGCGCTCGCGCTGGGCGCCGACATCGTGGTCAACACCGACGGCGACAACCAGTACCCCCAGGAGCGCATCGCCGACCTGGTCCAGCCGATCCTGCGCGGCGAGGCCGACATCGTCATCGCGGACCGCCAGGTCGGCCTGATCGACCACTTCTCGCCCGCCAAGAAGGCGCTCCAGCGCCTCGGCTCGCGGGTGGTCAACGTCGCCGCCCGCACCGAGCTGCCCGACGCGGCCAGCGGCTTCCGGGCCTACTCGCGTGAGTCGCTGATGCGGCTCAACACGGTCACCCGGTTCAGCTACTGCATGGAGACGATCATCCAGGCCGGCAACAAGAACCTCGCGATCGCGAGCCTGCCGGTCGTCACCAACGCCAAGACCCGCGAGTCGCGGCTGTTCTCCTCGACCCGGCAGCACGTGTTCCGCTCCGGCGCCGCGATCGTGCGGGCCTACGTGATGTACCGCCCCTACGTGATCTTCGGCGTGATGGCGATGCTGTTCGGGGTGCTCGGGCTGCTGCCCTACCTCCGGTACGCCGTCCTCGCCGCGGCCGGGCAGGGCGGCGGGCACGTGCAGTCCCTCCTCGTGGGCGCCGCGCTGGTCGTGGTCTCGTCGCTGTGCGTGATGCTCGGGATCGTCTCGGACCTGATCCGGACCAACCGCGCGCTCATCGAGGCCAACCTGGAGCACACCAAGCGCGCCCGCTACGACATCCTCCGGGTGCCCACCACCCCGGTCATCGAGGCTCCCACTGCCCGGAAGGTCGGCATCCGATGAAGTCGCTCTACGTCCGTCTCGTCCGCCTCCTCGCCGCGCCCCTGCGCGCGCTGGGCGCCCTCGCCTGGCTGCGCCGGCGCGCCCCGCGCTCGCGGGCGGCCACCTGGGTGCTCTCCCTCTTCGCGATCCACGACGTCGACGGGCTCCAGGACCTCGACGTGCCGTGGTGGACGTTCGACTCCGCCGACCAAGCTGCCGGCTGGCTGCGCGAGCACCCGGGCGCCCGCGTGTTCGAGTGGGGATCGGGCGCCTCGACGATGTGGCTCGCCTCCCGCGCCGGATCGGTGCACTCGGTCGAGCACCACGCCGGCTGGGCGGCGATGATCGCACCCCGCCTGCCGGCCAACGTCGAGCTCCGCGTCGTCGAGCCGATCGCCACAGCGACGCCCGTCGTGGGCTCGGCCAAGCCCGGCCACGGGGGACTGGACTTCGCCGACTACGTCGCCGCCATCGACGACGTGCCGGGCGACTTCGACCTCGTCGTCATCGACGGCCGCGCCCGCGAGGCGTGCCTGGCCAGGGCGGTCGAGCGGCTCGCGCCCGGCGGCGTCATCGTCTTCGACAACGTCGACCGGCAGCGCTACGTCGACGCCATCGACAGCACGGTCGCGGCGGTCGGTGACCGGCTGTCGGTCACCATGACCCGCGGCCTCACCCCCGCGTTGCCCTATCCGACGCGCACCGCCCTGCTCCACTCGTCGCCGGTGCCCACCCCAGACGCCGGGGTGACGTGACCCGCCGACGGGCGCTCCACGCCGCCCGCGTGCTCTTCGTCCTCCTCACCCTCGCCCTCGCCTGGTGGGGGTTCCGGGGCCGGTGGGCCGAGGTCGGTGACGCCGCGAGCGCCACCGGCCCGCTCCGCGTCGGCGGTGCGGTGCTCTGCGCGACGGTCGGGCTCGGGCTGACCGGGGTGCTCTGGCGGTCGCTGCTGCGATGGGTCGGCTCGCAGGTCGGCGCGCGCGACGCGGCCGCGGTCTTCTTCGTCGGCCAGCTCGGGAAGTACGTCCCGGGATCCGTGTGGAGCATCGCCGTCCAGGCGCAGCTCGGTCGGCGCCACGGCGTGCCGGCCCGCTCGAGCGTCGCGGCCTCGTCGCTCTTCCTCCTCGTGCACACCGCGACCGGTCTCGTGGTCGGTGGGCTCCTGGCCGCGCTCGGCGCGGTCGACCTCCCCTCCGGCCTCGCCGCCCTCGGGCCCTGGGTCGCGGTGGCCGTCGGTGCCGGGTCGCTCGCGCCGCCGCTGCTGCGACGGATCGCCGCCCGCCTCGCCGGTCCCGGCGTCCACGCCTCGCTCGGTCCCGCCGAGGTCGCCGGGTCGGTCGCGGTGATGGCGCTGGTGTGGCTCGCCTACGGCGGCTCGCTGCTCCTGCTCGTGCCCGGCGACAGGGCTGCGCCGAGCCTGTTCGCCGCGGCCGCCGCCTTCGCGCTCGCGCACGCGGTGGGCGTGCTGGTCGTCTTCGCCCCCGCCGGCGTCGGTGCCCGCGAGGCCGTGCTCGTCGCGCTCCTCGCGCCGTTCCTCGGTGTGCCCGGTGCCGTCGCCGTCGCCCTGCTCTCGCGCCTCGCGCACGCGGTGGCCGACTTCCTCACGGCCCTCCTCGCGTCCGTGGTGGCGAGCCTGGCCGCGCCGCCCCGGCAGCACTCCCGGCAGGCAGGGGAGCCGGCAGGTGTCCGCGGACGGTGAGGCGGTGGCCACGACGCTCGCGTCCGGCCAGCCGTCCCTCCCGTCCGGCCGCGCGGCCCTGCGCGCAGCCGTCCCGGTGGTCGCGACCGTCGTCGCCCTGCACGTCGGGTTCGTCCTGGTGCGTGCGGTCGCCGTCGGCGGGCTCGACGGCTTCGTCGTCTACGACGGCCGCGCCTACTTCCGGATCGCGCTCGACCCGTTGACGCTGGCCGTCACCGACCACGGCATCACCTTCACCCGGCCGGCCTACTGGCAGACCCGCATCGGCTACCCGCTCACCGCCTGGCTCGGCTCCCTCGGCGGCCGGATCGGGCTGGTCGCCGGCGCCCTCGTCCTGGTGAACCTCCTCGCGATCGCCGGCATCGCGCTCGCCGGCGCCTGCACGGCACGGCGGCTCGGCCACAGCGCCTGGTGGGGAGGCGTGCCGGCACTGTGGGCCGGCTTCCTCGTCGGCCTCGGGCAGGACCTCACCGAGCCGCTCGCCGGCGTCCTGCTCCTCGGCGCGCTCGTGCTGCTGCGCACCCACCGGCACCTGCTCGCCTCTCTCGCCCTCACCGCCGCCGGGATCACCCGGGAGACGACGCTCCTCGTCGCCGCGACGGTGCTCGGCTGCTCGGTCCTGGCCCCGGTCCTTGCTTCCGTGCTGCCGGCGCGCGGTCGTCGTACGGCACCCGGGTGGTGGGTGGGCGCGCTGCCGCTGGTGACGTACGCCGCGTGGCGCACGTGGGTGCACGCGCGCTGGTCGGACGTGGTGCCCGACCCGACCTCCGGCAACCCGGTCGGGGTGCCCGTCGTCGAGCTCGTGCACTACGTCGGCACCGCGGCCCTCCACCCGCTGCGGGAGGCGCCCAACGTCGTGCTGCTGGTGCCGACGCTGCTCGCGCTCGCCCTGGCCGCCACGGCGCTCCGCGGTGGAGGCCCCGCCCACGAACGCCTCGCCCTCGCCGGCTACCTCCTCGTCCTCGTCAGCCTGCCCGTGTGGGACCGCGGCCAGGCCTACCTGCGCTGGGGATGCGAGCCGCTGGTGATCGGCTGGCTGCTGCTCGTGGGACAGGCCCGGACCACGACGCTGCGCCGGCTCGGCGCCGCGGTGGCGGTGGTCTGGGTGGTCGCCGCGACGCAGAGCGTGGCCTACCCGCTGCCCGGGGCGTGGTGGACGTGGTCCTGACGACACCCACCCCGCAGCAGGACCGCGCCGACGACGGCACGCCCGTCCGCGACCGTACGACGACGTGGCTGGTCGTCGTGGTCGTGCTGGCGCTCGCGGTGCGCCTGGTCGCCGTGCGCCACGGGCTGCCGCACGCCTACAACGCCGACGAGGAGCTGCACTTCGTCCCGCAGGCGACCCGCGCGGCCGACGGCGACTGGTACTCCGGATACTTCGAGAACCCCAGCGGGCTGACGTACCTCCTCGCCCTGGTGTTCCGCGTCGCGCTGCCCGGCACCGACGCGTCGATGCTGCTCGTCGAGGACCCGGCCGTCGTCTACACGGTGGCCCGGCTCACGGTCGTCCTGCTCGGCACCGCGACCGTCCTCGCCGTCGCGCTCGCCGGCCGGGTCGCCTTCGGCCGCACGGCCGGCGTGTGGGCGGCTGCCTTCGTCGGGCTGTCGTACCTTCCCGTCTTCTACTCCCACCACGCCCTCAACGACGCCCCGACCCTGCTGCCGACGGCGCTCGCGCTGGCGGCCTGCCTGCGCCTGCACGATCGTGGCGGCACGCGGCTCGCGGCGCTCGCCGGGCTGGCGGTCGGTGTGGCAGCCGGCGTGAAGTACCTCGCGGCGCCGATGGCGGTCGTGGTCGGGCTCGCACTCCTGCTCCGCGTGGTCGGTGGGCGGCAGCGCCTCGCCCCCGCCCTGCGCGACCTCGCTGCCGCCGCGGTGGCGTGCCTCGCCGGCCTGGTGGCGCTCAACCCCTTCATGCTGGTCGAGGTCGGCAAGTTCTGGGGCGACTTCAGCGGACAGTCGGCGCAGGCCGCGACGGTCAAGCTCGGGCAGGCGGGCGCGGCCTGGGCGGGCTACCCGGTCACGCTCCTCTGGGGCTTCGGGGTCGTGCCCGTCGTGCTGGCCGCTGCGGGACTCGTGGTCGCGCTGCGCGGCGACAGGGGCCCCGACAGGGGACGGGCGCTGCTGCTCGTCACCTTCCCCGTCCTGCTCTACGTGCTGATGTCGTCGCAGGACCGGTGGTTCGCCCGCTGGCTGCTCCCGGCCTACCCGGCGCTCGCGGTCCTGGCCGGCCTCGGGGCGACGCGCCTGACCCGGGTCCTCCGCGGCGCCCTGCCCGGCGTCGTACGACCCCTCGCCGCTGCACTCGTCGCGGTCGTCGCGCTCGGCCAACCCGTCGTCGACGTGCTCCGCAGCGACCTCCTGCTCACCCGCACCGACACCCGCACCGAGGCGCTGGCGTGGCTGGTGTCGCACCCCGAGGTGGGCAGGGTCGTGGTCGAGCCGGCCGTGCCGGGCAGCTATCGCCGCGAGCTGCGCGACGCGGGCCTCGAGCTGCGTCCGGTCAGCCGGCCGTTCCAGTCCTACGAGCTCGGCCTGTCGGCGCCGTTGCTCGACGACTACCGCGCCGAGGGCTGGTGCTGGCTGATGGTCAACGCCCACCAGCGCGACCGCGGGCTGGCGGCCGGGCTGCCCGGCGCCATCTCCTACTACCGCCGGCTCGCCGAGGAGAGCGAGGTGGCGATGTCGGCCTCGCCGTTCGCCGCCGGCACCGAGCCCACGGCCTTCTCCTACGACTTCAGCTTCAACTACTACCCACCCGCACACCACCGACCCGGACCGGTCGTCGAGGTCCGACGCCTCGACGACTGCACAGAGGGGACCCCATGACCCGCCCGCCCACCGGCAGGATCCGACCCGCCGTACGCCGCTTCGCCGAGCGCCCCGACGCGGTGGCGCTGCTCGCCGCGGTGCTGCTGTTCCTCGTCGGCGCGCAGATCGCCCTGGTCTTCAAGGTGCCGAGCTGGGGCAACGACGAGCCGGCGCACACCGGGTACGTCGCCTCGCTGGCGGCCGGCCACCTGCCGACGATCGACACCGACATCGTCGACGACCCCGCACGCTTCCCCGGCACCGCCGAGGAGCTCCGCGGCTGGGACGCCGCCCACGGCGACATCTGGACCGCCAACCACCCGCCGCTGTTCCACCTCGCGATGGTGCCGGTCTGGTGGGCGCTCCACGACGTCGACCAGAGCGGGATGATCATCACGATGCGGCTGGCCAACACGCTCGGGTTCGCCGTGTGGCTCTACCTCGTCGGCGCGCTCGCGCGCGAGCTGGTGCCGCGCCGTCCTGCGGTCGCGGCGCTCGCCGTCGTGGTGGCCGCGGCTCCCACGCTGGTGCTCCGCTCGGCGTTCTTCCAGAACGACGGGTGGGCCTCGGCCTCGGCGGTGCTCCTGCTGCTGATGACCGTCCGGCTGCTCCGGCAGGGAGTGACCCCTCAACGGGTGGCGCTGGCGGCCGCCGCCGGAACGGTGGCGGCCGGGACCCGCGCGCAGGGCGTCCTGCTCGTGGCGCTGTGCTCGGTCGTCCTGGTCGTGGCACTCGCCCGCCGCCCGGGCAGCCGACCCGGCGGGTGGCGACGGGCGGTGCTCGTCGCCGGGGTCGTCGGGGCGGTCCCGGCAGCCGCCTGGGGCTGGTTCTACGTCCGCAACTACGGGCTCTACGGCGACTTCACCGGCCAGGACGCGCTGCTGCGGAAGTTCGACCGGGTGCCCGTGACCGAGTGGCACCGGATCGACAACATCCCGGGCCTCACCGAACCGACCCTGGCCACCCCGATCCTCATCGCGGTCTTCCTCGTGCTCGTCCCGATCGCGCTCGTCCGGTCCGTGCGCCGGCACGGCGTCCGCCCCGACGCGGTGTGGATCCTGCTCGCGATCCACGCGGCGATCACCCTGCAGAGCCTGGTCGGCTTCATGCAGGCCGGCGGGGGCTTCCACGACCGTTACCTGATGCAGGTCATGCCGCTGCTGGCGACGGCCGTCGCGGTCGGCATGCTCGAGGTCGGCCGCTGGGTCCGCGCCCGCACGCCCGGCACGGTCGCTGCCGAGCGGCGCGACTGGTGGACGGCCGTCGCGTGGTCGGCGGTGCTGCTGGTGTGGCTCGCCGGTGCGGTCGCCTGGCTGGAGGACTACTACGTGTTCAGCCGGCAGGAGACCTCGCCCGTCGACGGCCCCGTGCCGGACGCCATGGTCGTGGTCGCGGTGGGGCTCGGCGTGGCGATCGTCGCGGTCATGGTGCGGCGGGCGCGCGCGCTGGTCCGGCGCGACGACGGCGACCCCGGACGCGAGGTGCTCGAGCCCGTGGAGGAGTACGCCGCCGCCTGAGCGACGCGGCCGGCGTCGTGCCTCAGCGCTCGGGGGAGGCGGTCTCGGCGTCGAGGACCGAGAGGACGTCGGCGATCGCGACGTCGTGCCACCGCGCGGAGCCGCTCAGCATGTAGTGGCCGAGCGCGCCCATGTCGCGCAGCTCGGCGCTGTCGGCGACGGCCTTCGCGCGCTCGACGTACCGCGTCGTCTCCTTGAAGGACGTGATCCGGTCGCGTCGGCCGTGGGACGCCCGCAGGGTGCGTCCGGCCAGGGTGTCGACCGGGTCCTCGGCCGACCACCACGGCGCCAGGCCGACGACGCCGACCACCGACGGGTCGTCGGCGACGTGCACGGCGACCCGGGCCCCCATCGAGTGGCCGAGCAGCACGACCGGGACGTCGCCGTGCGTGGCGCGCACCTGGTCGAGCGCCCAGCGGGCGTCGTCGGGGCGGTCGGTGCCGCCGTTCCAGCCGCGCTCGCGGTAGCGCAGCATCCAGACCCCGACCCCGGCGTCGTCGGCCTGCGGGGCGATCGTGCGCTGGAGCCAGTGCGCCCGGCGCCACGAGGCGCTGCGGCCGTCGACGCCCTGGCGGGAGCGGGGCTTCCCGCCGTGCAGCACGAGGACGAGCGCGCGCGGGTCGGAGACGTCGTACGTCGTGAGGTGCGGGTCGGTCACGTGTCTCCTTCGGAGCCGGGAGCCGCTCGGATGGGGCGGACGTGCGGGAGGGAGGACCTCCCTCGGAGATCCTCCCTCTGCGGTGGTGGAGCAGGTGGATCAGTGCACGCCGACGCCCTCGGGGGCGTCGTCCGAGGCGAGCTCGTCGTGCTTGACGTTGAGGAAGATCCACACGACGGCCGACGCGGCCAGCATCATGATCGAGCCGACCAGGAAGGCGTGCGTGGCGCCCTCGGCGAAGCCCGACAGGTAGGACAGCTGGCCGACCTGCTCGGGCGTGAGCTGGCCCTGCGCCGCTGCGCCGATCTGGGGAGCGATCTCCTCGGTGCGGTTGGTGGTGTAGTGCAGCGCCACCGTGCTGAGGGTCGCCAGGCCGAGCGCGCCACCGACCTGCTGCATGGTGTTGAGCACGCCCGAGCCGATGCCCGAGTCCTCCGAGCGGAGGCGGTGGACGGCGACCAGGGTGAGCGGCACGAAGTTCAGGCCCATGCCGAAGGCCATCAGCACGATGAACGGCAGGACGTGGGTCCAGTAGTTCACGTCGGCGCCGAGGTAGCCGTTGGACGTCGCGCTGATGATGTCCGCGGCGCTGTCGGGCACGCTGAGCCGGCTGAAGCCGAACAGCGCGATGGCGGACAGGATCGTGCCGATGCCGGAGAGCCAGCGCGGGTCCACGGTGCTGATCAGCTTGGACGCCGTGGTGGCGGAGATGATCATCGCGATGGAGAACGGCAGGAACGCGAAGCCGGTGTGGAGCGGGGAGTAGCCGACGACGAGCTGGATGAAGAGCGAGAGGAAGAAGAACATCGCGAACATCGCGGCCGGGACGATCATCATCACCGCGAACGCGGCAGCGCGGTTGCGGCTGGCGAAGATGCGGAACGGCAGCAGCGGGTGCTGGACGCGGGTCTCGATGACGGCGAAGACGGCGAGCAGGACGACACCGAGCACCAGGCTGGTGATCGTGCTGGGGGCGTCCCACCCGTAGGCCTCCTCACCGGCGCGGCTCAGGCCGAACACGATGGCCAGCAGGCCGAAGGTGCCGGTGATGGCGCCGGGGACGTCGAGCCAGCCGGTGTGGCGCTCGGACTCGTCGAAGAAGCGCGGGGCGAAGAAGGCCGCGACCAGGCCGATCGGCACCACGATCAGGAAGGTGTAGCGCCAGCCCTCGATGCCCAGGGGCGAGTCGAGGCCGGTGAGCCAGCCACCCAGGACCAGGCCGACGGCGGCACCCACGCCCGCCATGGCGGCGTACACGGCGAAGGCGCGGTTGCGCTCCTTGCCCGCGGGGAACGTCGTCGCGATCAGCGCGAGCGCGGCCGGGGAGGCCATCGCGGCACCGAGGCCCTGGAAGGCCCGGGCGCCGAGCAGCATCGCCTCGTTTTGCGCGGCGCCACCGATGAGGGAGGCCACCGCGAAGAGCAGGACGCCGGCGATGAAGATCCGCCTGCGGCCGTAGAGGTCGGCCAGCCGGCCGCCGAGCAGCAGGAAGCCGCCGAAGGTCAGGGCGTAGCCGGTGACGATCCACTGCAGGTTGGCCTGGTTGATGTCGAGGTCCGCGCCGATGAAGGGCAGGGCGATGTTGGCGATGGTGCTGTCGAGCACCACCATCAGCTGGGCGAGCGAGATGAGCACGAGAGCCCAGCGCAGGCGCTTGTGCTGCTCGGGGGTCACCTCTTCGACGGCCGGGGCGAGGTCGGTCATGGGATTCCTTCGGGAGGGTTCGGGTCCAGTGGAGCAGGAGGGTCAGACAGTGGTCGGGTGGGACGGCCCGTGGAGGGCGGCAGGCAGGACGACCTCGTCGAGGATGCGTCCGATCAGCTCGGGGGTGATGGCGTCGCCGAGCAGGAAGCTGCGGTGCATGACGATCGCGGTCAGCGACGGCGCGAGGATCGACAGGTCGGTGTCGGGGTGGATCTCGCCGCGCTCGCGGGCACGGTCGTAGATCGCCTGGGAGGCCTGGATCTTGGGGGCGATGAAGTCGCGTCGGTAGACCTCGGCGAACTCGGGGTCCCGGCTCATCGCGGTGACCACGGCGGACAGCACCGAGCGCGCGAGCGGGTCGTTGAGACCTCCGCTGCCGCCGCAGTAGGCCTCGAGCAGGTCGCCGCGCAGGGTGCCGGTGTCGGGCGTGACGGCCTCTCCCTTGTGCGACATGATCGCCGCCACCACGAGCTCGGGCTTGCCCTTCCAGCGACGGTAGAGGGTCGCCTTGGAGGCCTTGGCGCGCGCCGCCACGGCGTCCATGGTGAGCAGGTCGTAGCCCACCTCGTCGAGGACCTGCAGGGTCGCCTCGAGGATCTCCATCTCGCGCTCGCCCTCCACGCGGGGGCGGGTGCCGGTCTCGGTCGGGGTCATTCCTTCTCTCACGGGTGTCGGGGGAGTGTGACGACGGTCACGATGAAACGGTACGGTTTCGTTTCGAACAACCGGAGCGTACGCCGATCTATTCCGATGGAACAAATGCGTTTCATCAGGTCCAGACCGGAGCGCGTACGACGACCCCCGCGACGCAGCTCCGGGCGTGCACGCGGGTGTCGGTGCCGACCGGCAGAATGTGCCCATGAGCACGCCTGAGGACCCCGGTCCGGAGTCGGGGACGCAGCCCGCCGTCGCCACCGCCACCGCGGAGGCGCGCGAGCGGCACCGCGAGCTGAGCGAGCAGGTCGAGGACGCCCGCTGGCGCTACTACGTCCTCGACACCCCGACACTCTCCGATGCCGACTTCGACGTCCGGCTGCGCGAGCTCGAGGCCCTCGAAGAGGAGTTCCCCGAGCTCCGCACGCCGGACTCGCCCACCCAGCGCGTCGGGGGCGCGGTGTCGACCGACTTCACCGCGGTCGACCACCTGCAGCGGATGGAGAGCCTCGACAACGCGTTCGACGCCGACGAGCTCGCCGGGTGGTACTCCCGGATCCTGCGCGAGGGCATCGAGGCGCCGGCCCTGCTGTGCGAGCTCAAGGTCGACGGCCTGGCGATCAACCTGCTCTACGAGGACGGCCGCCTCGTGCGGGCGCTGACCCGGGGCGACGGGCGCACCGGCGAGGACGTCACGCCCAACGTCAAGACCATCGCCTCCGTGCCGCACCGCTTGACCGGCACCGACGACGTCCCGGTGCCCGCGCTGGTCGAGGTGCGCGGCGAGGTGTTCCTCCCGAGCGAGGCCTTCGAGCGGCTCAACGCCTCGATGACCGAGGCGGGCCGGCCGATGTTCGCCAACCCCCGCAACGCCGCCGCCGGGTCGCTGCGGCAGAAGGATCCGCGGGTCACCGCGACCCGTGACCTCGGGATGGTCTGCCACGGCATCGGTGCCCGGGAGGGCTTCGAGCCGACGACCCAGAGCGGCGCCTACGACACGCTGCGCGCGTGGGGCCTCCCGACCTCGGAGGAGGTGCGGGTCGTGCCGGCGCTCGCCGACGTCGAGGCCCGGATCGCCGAGGTGGGGGAGCACCGCCACACCATCGTGGGCTACGAGATCGACGGCGTCGTGGTCAAGGTCGACGACGTCTCGCTGCAGCGCCGCCTGGGCTCGACGAGCCGCGCGCCGCGGTGGGCGATCGCCTGGAAGTACCCGCCCGAGGAGGTCAACACCCTCCTGAAGTCGATCGAGGTCAACGTCGGCCGCACCGGACGCGTGACGCCCTACGGCGTGATGGAGCCGACCAAGGTCGCGGGGTCCACGGTGGAGAACGCCACGCTCCACAACGCCCACGAGGTCAAGCGCAAGGACGTCCGGCCCGGGGACACCGTCATCCTGCGCAAGGCCGGTGACGTGATCCCCGAGATCCTCGGCCCGGTGCTCGACCTCCGGCCGAAGGGGCTCCGGCCGTGGAGGATGCCGACGAGGTGCCCGGCCTGCAGGACGCCGCTGGCCCAGCAGAAGGAGGGCGACAAGGACCTCCGCTGCCCCAACCACGAGAAGTGCCCGGCGCAGGTCCGCGAGCGCGTCTTCCACGTCGCCGGTCGCGGCGCCTTCGACATCGAGGGCCTGGGTTACGAGGCAGCCGTCGCGCTGCTCGATGCGGGGGCGATCACCAACGAGGGAGACCTGTTCGACCTCGACGAGGCGGCGCTGCTGACGGCACCGCTGTTCACCCGCGCCCCCAAGAAGGGCGAAGAGGGGCAGCAGCTCTCCGCCAACGGCGTACGCCTGCTGGCCCACCTGCACGAGCGCAAGGCCACGGTGCCGCTGTGGCGGGTGCTGGTCGCCCTGTCGATCCGCCACGTCGGCCCGACCGCAGCCCGCGCGCTGGCGACCGAGCTCGGCTCGATGGCCGCGATCCGGGAGGCCTCCGAGGAGACGCTGGCCGCCACCGACGGGGTCGGGCCGACGATCGCCGCCTCGGTGCGCGAGTGGCTCGACGGCGACGGGTCCGCCTGGCACGTCGCGATCGTGGACGCCTGGGAGGCGGCCGGGGTCTCGATGGCCGACGAGCGCGACGAGTCGATCGCCCGCACGCTCGAGGGACTGACGATCGTCGCGACGGGGTCGCTCCAGCACTACACGCGCGACTCCGTGAAGGAGGCGATCATCAGCCGCGGCGGCAAGGCCGCCGGATCGGTGTCGAAGAAGACCGACTACGTCGTCGTGGGCGAGAACGCCGGCACGAAGGCCGACAAGGCCGAGCAGCTCGGCGTGCCCGTGCTCGACGAGGACCGGTTCACGCTGCTGCTGGAGCAGGGCCCGGACGCGCTCGGTTGAGCACCCGGCGCGACGTGCGGGGCGGTTGACGCCGGGACCGGGCAGGGAGAGAGTCGGGCGCGACCGACAACTTCTCGCGGCGCCGGGTGGTCCCACCACCGAGGGGTGCCGTCTCGGGCACTCACGCAGCGAAAGGTCTCCCCATGACTCGTACGACGACGGGCGCAGCTCGCCACCTGCTCAGCACGGCCGCGGTGCTCGTCGCCGCGCTCACCCCGGTCGTCGTCATCGGCGCCCCCGCGCAGGCCGCCCGGGCGAGCTGCGGTGGGCTGAAGGCGACCATCGTCGGCAACGACAAGGCCAACAAGATCACCGGCACCCCCAAGCGCGACGTGGTCGTCGCGAAGGGAGGCAACGACGTCATCCGCGGCCTCGGCGGCAACGACGTGATCTGCGGTGGCGACGGGGCCGACGCGATCTACGGCGGCGACGGAAACGACCGCCTCTCCGGCGAGACCGACCTCCTGCGGATCGACCAGTTCGGCCGGGTCGTCAAGAAGGGCGACACGATCGTCGGTGGCGCCGGGGACGACAGCATCGACCTCGGCTACGACCCGCGGGCCGCGACCGAGGGCACCCAGGTGCTCCTCGACGGCGTCTCCTACGCCGACGCCCCCGCCCCGGTGGTCGTCGACCTCCGCGCTGCCGCGACGGTGCCGATCGCCGCTGACGGCAACGACACCCTCACGGGTCTCGGCGGCGGCATCCGGATCTACGGCTCCGCGCTCGGCGACACGATCAAGGGCACCAACAAGGCCGACGCGATCTACGCCCGCGGCGGTGACGACACGATCTTCGGCCGGGGTGGCGACGACGTGGTCGTGGCCGACACCGCGGGCACGGTCGGCAACGACCGGCTCTACGGCGAGGCGGGCGACGACACCCTCAGCGGCGCCGTCGGTGCCGACCTCTTCGTCGGTGGCAGCGGCGGCGACGTCGTCGCCACGTCGTCGGAGCTGCACCAGGTGATCCGCGGCGGCAGCGGCATCGACACGGTGTCCTTCCCGATCCCGGTCGAGTCGGGCTTCTCGGTCAAGGGACACGGTGGCCAGGACCGGCTGCGGCTGCTGCCGAACTCCAACCCGGCGTTCAAGCCCACGCTCCGCATCGACCAGCTCGGCAAGAGCACCATCCGCGACCTGCAGCCCTTCACGCTCGAGGGGAAGGTCACCGGCTTCAGCGACGTCCAGCTCCCGGCCCGGGCCCTGTCGATCTTCAAGGGCAGCAACGAGTCCGAGATCATCACCGCCAGTCCCGACTACCGCGTGATGATCTACGGACGCGGCGGCGCCGACGTGATGACCGGGTCCGACGAGCCCGACCGCCTCGACGGCGGCAAGGGCTTCGACATCGCGCGGGGCCGTGGCGGCAACGACACGTGCAAGAGCGCCGAGAAGCGGTCCAGCTGCTGACGCACCCGGTCGGTGGGGCATGCGGGCCGACACTAGGATTGCCCGCATGCCTGAGATCTCCCGGGAGGAAGTGGCCCACCTCGCCACCCTGGCCCGCATCGACCTCTCCGACGCCGAGCTCGACCACCTGGCGCCGCAGCTGAGCGTCATCCTCGAGTCCGTCGCCTCCATCAACGGCGTCGCGGGGGACGACGTGCCTCCCACGTCGCACGCGATCCCGCTGACCAACGTGTTCCGCGAGGACGTCGTGGTGCCCGGCCTGACCGCCGAGGAGGCGCTCTCGGGCGCCCCCGCCGTGGAGGAGCAGCGCTTCTCCGTCCCGCGCATCCTGGGTGAGGAAGCCTGATGAGCGACGTCACCCGCAGAACCGCTGCCGCGCTGGCCGCCGACCTCGCCGCCGGCACCGTCACCTCGGTCGAGCTGACCGAGGCCCACCTCGACCGCATCGCTGCGGTCGACACCGATGTCCACGCGTTCCTCCACGTCGACCGCGAGGGCGCCCTCGCGGACGCCGCCGAGTCGGACGCCCGGCGTGCCCGC
Organism: Nocardioides oleivorans; assembly: GCF_004137255.1. Classification (NCBI taxonomy): domain Bacteria; kingdom Bacillati; phylum Actinomycetota; class Actinomycetes; order Propionibacteriales; family Nocardioidaceae; genus Nocardioides; species Nocardioides oleivorans. Next base: position 2,838,778 of record NZ_SDWT01000001.1, read on the forward strand.
GGCGAGGCACGCGGCGTCCTCGACGGCGTACCGATCGCGGTGAAGGACGTGCTCGCCACCCGCGGCCTGCCGACCACCTGCGGCTCGAAGATCCTCGAGGGCTGGGTCCCGCCCTACGACGCCACCGTCGTGACGCGGCTGCGCGAGGCCGGCCTGCCGATCCTCGGCAAGACCAACATGGACGAGTTCGCGATGGGCTCCTCCACCGAGCACTCCGCCTACGGCCCGACCCACAACCCGTGGGACCTCGACCGGATCCCCGGCGGCTCCGGCGGCGGCTCGGCCGCGGCGGTCGCGGCCTTCGAGGCCCCGCTCGCCATCGGCACCGACACCGGCGGCTCGATCCGCCAGCCCGGCGCCGTCACCGGCACGGTCGGCGTGAAGCCGACCTACGGCGGCGTGTCGCGCTACGGCCTCGTCGCCCTGGCCAACAGCCTCGACCAGGCCGGCCCGGTCACCCGCACCGTCCTCGACGCCGCGATGCTCCACGACGTCATCGGCGGGCACGACCCGCGCGACTCGACGTCGATCCAGCAGGAGTGGCCCTCGTTCACCGAGGCCGCGACCGTCGGCGCCACCGGGGACATGACCGGCGTGAAGGTCGGCGTGATCACCGAGCTGGCCGGCGACGGCTGGCAGCCCGGTGTGATGGCACGCTTCCAGGACTCGATCGACCTGCTCGTGCAGGCCGGTGCCGAGGTCGTCGAGGTCTCGTGCCCGTCCTTCGTGCACGCGCTCGCCGCCTACTACCTGATCCTCCCGGCCGAGGCCTCCAGCAACCTCGCGAAGTTCGACGCCATGCGCTACGGCCTGCGGGTCACGCCCGAGGGCAGCCCGAGCGCCGAGGACGTCATGCGCGCCACCCGCGACGCCGGCTTCGGTGACGAGGTCAAGCGCCGCATCATCCTCGGCACCTACGCCCTCTCCAGCGGCTACTACGAGGCCTACTACGGCCAGGCGCAGAAGATCCGCACGCTGATCAGCCGCGACTTCGACGCCGCCTTCGGCCGGGTCGACGTGCTCGTCTCGCCCACGGCGCCGACGACGGCGTTCAAGCTGGGGGAGAAGCTCGACGACCCGATCGCGATGTACCTCAACGACCTCGCCACCATCCCCGCCAACCTCGCGGGCGTCCCGGGCATCTCGGTGCCCAACGGGCTCGCCGACGAGGACGGGCTGCCCAGTGGCCTGCAGGTGCTCGCGCCGGCGCTCGCCGACGACCGCGTCTACCGCGTCGGTGCCGCGCTCGAGGCGCTGCACGAGAAGGAGTGGGGCGGCCCGCTGCTCCAGAAGGCACCTGCCCTGGAAGGAGCGACCCGATGAGCACCACCACCGACGCGCTGATGGCGTACGACGACGTGCTGGCGGCCTTCGACCCCGCCCTCGGCCTCGAGGTCCACGTCGAGCTGAACACCGCCTCGAAGATGTTCTGCGGCTGTCCCGCGACCTTCGGCGGCGAGCCCAACGCCGGCACCTGCCCCACCTGCCTCGGCCTGCCCGGCGCGATGCCGGTCGTCAACGGCAAGGCGGTCGAGTCGGCCATCCGCATCGGCCTCGCGCTCAACTGCGACATCGCCGAGTGGTGCCGCTTCGCCCGGAAGAACTACTTCTACCCGGACATGCCGAAGAACTTCCAGACGTCGCAGTACGACGAGCCGATCGCCTTCGACGGCTACATGGACGTCACCGTGCCGGTCGAGGGTGGCGGCGACGAGGTCTTCCGCGTCGAGATCGAGCGCGCGCACATGGAGGAGGACACCGGCAAGTCGCTGCACGTCGGCGGTGCCACCGGGCGCATCCACGGAGCCGACTACTCGCTGGTCGACTACAACCGTGCCGGCATCCCGCTCATCGAGATCGTCACCCGCCCGATCCTCGGCGCGGGGGAGCGGGCACCCGAGGTCGCCAAGGCGTACGTCTCCCAGCTGCGCGAGCTGATCGTCGCGCTGGGCGTCTCCGAGGCGCGGATGGACCAGGGCAACCTGCGCGCCGACGTGAACCTCTCGCTCGCGCCGAAGGGCAGCGGCGTGCTCGGCACCCGCACCGAGACCAAGAACGTCAACTCGTTCCGCTCGGTCGAGCGGGCCGTGCGCTACGAGATGCAGCGGCACGCGGTGATCCTGAGCGACGGCGGCTCGATCCTCCAGGAGACCCGCCACTGGCACGAGGACACCGGGATCACCACGAGCGGTCGTGAGAAGTCCGACGCCGAGGACTACCGTTACTTCCCCGAGCCCGACCTGGTGCCCGTCGCGCCGAGCCGCGAGTGGGTCGAGGAGCTGCGCGGCACGCTGCCGGAGAACCCGACCGTGCGCCGTGCGCGGCTCCAGGCCGAGTGGGGCTTCAGCGACATGGAGATGCGCGACACCATCGGCGCCGGCGCACTCGGCCTGGTCATCGAGACCATCGCCGAGGGCGCCGCCCCGCAGGCCGCCCGCAAGTGGTGGCTCGGCGAGCTCGCCCGGCGCAGCAACGAGGACGGCGTCGACCTCGTCGACCTGCCGATCACCCCCGCCGACGTGGCGCGGATCCAGGCGCTCGTCGACGACAAGACGGTCAACGACAAGCTCGCCCGCCAGGTCTTCGAGGGCGTCCTCGCCGGCGAGGGCACCCCGGACGAGGTCGTCGCGAGCCGCGGCCTCGCCGTCGTCTCCGACGACGGCGCCCTCGGTGCCGCCGTCGACAACGCCATCGCGGCCAACCCCGACGTCGCCGACAAGATCCGCGAGGGCAAGGTCGCGGCCGCCGGTGCGCTCATCGGTGCGGTGATGAAGGAGATGCGCGGACAGGCCGACGCCGGTCGGGTGCGGGAGCTGATCCTCGAGAAGCTGGCCTGATCCCGGCCCGATCCCGGCCTGATACCGGCCCGATCCCGGCCTGATCCCAGGCATGACTTTGGGCTGATGCGGGGGCGACTTTGGTGGTCCAGACAACTTGTTAGTGTCGTGGCGAGTCCCACTGGTCACATCACCCACTCAAAGTCCGCACCTCATGGGGAGGGCGCGACCCTCGTGGTCGCGTGCCCTGCGGGCCGAAAGGAAGTCATGCACCATCGCATTCGCCCACTCCGCCTCACCGCGGTCACCCTGACCGCAGGAGCGCTGTCTGCCGGGCTGCTGGTCGCCCCGTCGGCCTCCGCCGACCCGTCGCCGGCGCTCACGTCCGCCAAGGCCGCCGTGGCCGGCACCGACAGCACGCCGTCCACGATCGCCGCCGAGTGGATCGCCGGAGAGCTCAGCAACGGCCTGATGGTCTCCTCGTCCGGTCCGGACTTCGGCCTCACGATCGACACCGGGATGGCGCTGTCGACGGTCGCCAGCCAGGGCGGCACCGTCACCGCCATCAACAACTCCCTCGAGCCGCGGATCGCCGAGTACGTCGGTGACGGGACCAAGGAGTCCTACGCCGGTGCGCTGGCCAAGTCGGCCACGTTCGCCCGGACCGCCAAGAAGAACCCGACCAGCTACGGCGGGATCAACCTGATCACCCGGCTCGAGGAGCGCACCGCCAACGTCCCGGCCGACCCCGCCGCCGAGCCGCAGGCCGCTGCCATCGCCGGCCGGATCTTCGACAAGTCGGAGTTCGGCAACTACGCCAACGTCGTGGGCCAGTCCTACGCCGTGCGCGCGCTGACGCTGGCCGGCTCCGCCGAGGCCGGCGCCGCCCGCGACTTCCTGCTCAAGCAGCAGTGCGCCTCGGGCGCCTTCCGCCTCAACTTCGACAAGGCGGACGTGCCCAGCCAGTCGTGCACCGAGGGCGTGGCGGGCAGCACCGCCGACCCCGACGCCACGGCGCTGGCCGTGATCAACCTCGTCGAGTCGGGCGACAAGTCCGCGGCCGTCGTGGGTGCGCTGGCCAAGGCCGGCACCTGGCTCGCGGCGCGCCAGCGCAACAGCGGTGCCATCCGCAGCGCCGGAGACGGCGCCCAGATCAACACCAACTCGACGGCCATCGGTGGCTACGCCCTGGGCCTGCTGAAGAACCGCGACGCGGCCCTCAAGGCCGCGCTGTGGGTGCGCAAGAACCAGCCCGTCGACAAGTACAAGTGCCGTACGGCGCTGACCAAGGACACCGGCGCCGTCGCCTTCCGCAGGGACCGCGTGACGGGGGCCACCACCACCGGCATCCCCGCCGCCGCGCGCGACGAGTGGCGCCGTGCCACCTCGCAGGCCATCCTCGGTCTCCAGTTCGCCCCGGCGAGCAAGGACAAGCTGCGCATCGTCTCGGTGCGCAAGCAGGCCCGCGCCGGTGAGCGCGTCCAGTTCCAGGTGTACGGCCTCGCCCCGAGCGAGAGCGCGTGCATGCAGGTCAAGGGCGACTTCCTGCGCGTCAAGGGCAAGAAGACCGGCGACAAGATCGTGCGCAAGCTGCAGCTGCCGACCGGGAACCAGCGTCGCGTGGGCCTCATCAAGACCTCGGACGACGAGGCACGTACGTCGCTGCGCGTGCGCAACTGACCCACGGGTCACACCCGCAACAGCTCCACCGAACGACCTTCGGCCCGGCGTCCTCGTGGCGTCGGGCCGAAGTGCGTCCGGGCGATCCTCGGCGTTACGCTTCGCCGGTCGCGCCCACCCGGGCCGGCACCGCACACACGCCCGAGCAGGGGAAAGCCGGTCCGACTCCGGCGCTGACCCGCAACCGTGGGCACGGGAGGGATCCCGTGCAAGCCGGAACACCCGACTCGACGCGTACTGAACACCATCGCTGTCGAGGATCGCAGCGAGGCGGACGGCTTGCCGGCTTCCTTGCTGCCCCAGCGAGGGAAGGCACCATGAAGCTCACCCCCTCCAGCAGGTCATTCTCGGGTCTCGCGCTGGCCGTCACCGCCACGGTGCTCGTCCAGCCCCTCCTCTCGGCTCCGGCCGGCGCCGCCCAGGTGCCGTCCGCCGGTGACCGCGCCACCACGGCCGGTGCCGCGTGGCTGAAGTCCCAGCTCACCAACGGCATCCTCCACAACGCCGAGTACGACTACGACGACCTCGGCCTCACGGCCGACATCGCCTTCGCCCTCGACGCCGTCGGCGGGCAGGCCGCCGCCGTGACGCAGGTCGTCGACGCGATCGAGCCGAAGGCAGAGGCCTGGGTGGGCGGCTTCACGCCCGGCCGGGTGTATGCCGGCAGCCTGGCCAAGCTCGTCAGCGTCGTCCAGGTCGCCGACCAGGACCCGAGGTCGTACAACGGCACCGACCAGGTCGCCCGTCTCGAGGGCCTCGTCGCCTCGGCGGCACCGCTGACCGGTCGCCTCCAGGACGCCGGCGTGGTGGCCGGCGACCCCTTCGACGCCGACTACGTCGCGGTCGTCGGGCAGTCGTTCGCCGCGCGCGCCCTCACCGACGCCGGATCCGCCCGCGCCGCGGCGGCCACGTCGTTCCTCCTCGACCAGCAGTGCGACGCCGGCTTCTTCCGGGAGAAGCTGACGGCCGACAAGACCGCCGCCGAGCAGGGCTGCGTGTCCGGCACCGACGTCGGCAACGTCGACGCGACCGCCTTCGCCGTGATCAACATCCTCGAGACGCCCGATGCGCCTGCAGCGGCAAGGGGTGCGGCCTACGTCGCCGCGAGCTGGCTGACGTCGCAGCAGGCGGCCGACGGCTCGTTCAGCGCCGGTTCGCTCGGCACCAACGCCAACACGACCGGCCTGGCCGGCTGGGCGCTCGCCGAGGCCGGGCAGGACGGTGCCGCGTCGAAGGCCGCCGCCTGGCTGCGTGGTTCCCAGGTCGCCGCGCTGGCGCCCTGCACCTCGACCCTGTCGGCCGACAACGGCGCCGTCACCTACACCCCGGCGGACCTCACCGCCGCGCGCGCGGCGGGCTCCTTCTCGATCCCCGCGCGCGAGGTCACGCGCCGCGCGAGCGCCCAGGCCCTCCCGGTCCTGGCCCACGTCCCCGCGGGCGCCGGCGCACTCGGGGTCACGGCACCGGCATCGGCCGTGCAGGGCACGTCGGTCACCGTCACGGTGAACGGCCTCGGCGCAGGCGAGCCGGCGTGCGTGACCCTGGGGTCGGAGTCCAGGGCGGTCACCGGCACGGGCGCCGGCGTCGACGCCTCCTTCACGCTCCCCGCGACACCGGGTGACCGCACCATCAGCGTCACCACGCTCGGTGCCGCGCCCACCACCCGCACCCTGTCGGTGCAGGGCCCGCCCTCCGCCGCGCGCGGCTCGGTCAGGGGCGTCCGCCTCGAGGGCCCGTCGGGCTTCCGCGAGGCGGGCAGCACCGCCGCCCTCACGGTCGTCGGCGCCGCCCCGGGCGCGCAGTACGTCCTCCGCGGCCCGGGCATCGACGCCACCGTCGTCACCGGCTCCGACGGGGTGCTGACGCGACTGGTGGCCCTGCCGAACCAGACCGCGACCGCGCAGTACGTCCTCTTCGGCGTCGACGGCCAGATCGCCGACGACACCCGGGTGCTCGGCGAGAAGACCTTCAAGGTCGCCGTGCTCAAGGCCGACGGGCCGCGCACGCGTGTGCTGGTGCGCGGCATGGAGCCGGGCGAGAAGGTGAAGATCGTGGTCGCGGGCGACACCCTCGCCAAGGGCCGCGCCAACGACAAGGGCCGCTTCGTCGCCCGCGTCGCGCTGCCCACCGACAAGGCGAAGGTCCGTCTGCGAGCCGTCGGCCAGTTCCCGGCCCTGCGCTCGGGAAGCACGACCGTCACGCGATGACCACCGTCGCCCTGCGCCGGGTGCTCGGCGCGCTCGCCCTCCTGGTGGCCGGTCCGGGGTTCGCCCTCGGCCCGGCCCCGTCGGCGAGCGCGGCCACCTGCACGTCCTCGGGTGGGGTCAGCGTCGTCGTCGACTTCCGCGAGCTCGGCGGGGGCGTGATCACCGGGTGCGCCGCCGACGGGGGAGGGAAGAGCGCCGCAGCGATCTTCCAGTCCGTGGGCATCACCCTCACCTACGCCCAGCAGTCGCCCGGCTTCGTGTGCCGGGTCAACGGCGCTCCGGCTGCGGACCCGTGCCGGAACACCTCGCCCGCCAACGCCACCTGGGGGCTCTGGTGGTCCGACGGCACGAAGGCCGCCTGGACGTACTCGCCGTACGGCGTCGGCGCCCTGACCGTGCCCGACGGCGGGTCGGTCGGCTGGTCCTGGCAGCAGGACCGCCCGTCGGGTGGCGCCGTACCCCCCGGCGCGGCCCCTCCCGTCAACCCGGCCAGCCCCACGGCCTCGCCGAGCGCGTCGCCGACCGCGACCCCGACCGGCGGCTCGGGTGCCTCGGGTGGCTCGGGTGGTTCGGGGTCGCCGACCGCCAGCCCGACCTCCCCGGGTGGCGGGAACGGCGGCTCGGGCGGCAAGGGCGGCAAGGGCGGATCCGGGTCGACGCCGTCGCCGTCGGCGACGCCGTCCGCCTCGCCCACGGGATCGCCCTCCGGGTCCCCGTCGGGAACGCCCTCGGCCTCGGGGTCGCCGTCCGAGAGCCCGTCCGGGAGCCCCTCGGAGTCGCCGCTTGCCAGTGAGTCTCCAGGAGACTCACGGACCAGCGCGGGTGCCGACGATCCCTCCGATGACCCGTCCCTGGGCAGTGAGTCTCCTGGAGACTCACGGACCAGCGCGGGCTCCGCGCCGTCCGACCTCGCCCCTGAGTCTCCTGGAGACTCAACGGCGAGCGGCGCCTCGACCGACGAGCCCGGACGGGTCCCGGCAGCCGTCACCTGGGGAGTCGTCGCCCTGCTCGCGCTCGCGATCGTGGCCAGCGCGCTGGTCGCACGACGACGACGCGGAGCCTGACCCGCGTGCCCGGAACAGCCCCGCTCGCCCGGCAGCTGCCACGTGACCTCCACCCGGTCGCGTGGTGGGTGTGGGCGATCGGCCTGGCCACCGCGGCGTCACTCACCACCAACCCGCTCCTGCTGCTCCTGGTGATGGGCTCGGCGACGGTCGTGGTGATGGCGCGCCGCTCCGGGCACCCGTTCGGCCGCTCGTTCCGGCTGTACGCCGCCCTCGCCGCCGTCACGGTCGTCCTACGGGTCGTCTTCCGGATCCTCTTCGGCGGCCAGGAGGTCGGGCATGTCCTGCTCGAACTGCCCGAGGTCCCGCTGCCCGACTGGGCCGCGGGCGTCCGCCTCCTCGGTCCGATCACCAGCGAGGCGCTCCTCGCCGGGTTGTACGACGGCCTCCGGCTCGCCGCGGTCATCCTCTGCGTCGGCGCGGCCAACTCGCTCGCGAACCCCAAGCGGCTCCTCGCCTCGCTGCCGCCCGCGCTCTACGAGGTCGGCACCGCCCTCGTCGTCGCGGTCACGATCTTCCCGCAGCTCGCTGACAGCGCCCGTCGCGTCCGTGCCGCGCAGGCGCTCCGCGGAGGCACGACGAAGGGTGTGGGGCGGCTGCGACGGTTCCTCGTCCCGGTACTCGAGGACGCGCTCGAGCGCTCGCTCGCGCTGGCTGCCGGCATGGACACCCGCGGCTACGGCCGCTCCGGTGGCGCGACGGTGCGCGAGCGCTGGGTGACCGGCGGGCTGCTCCTCCTCGCCCTCACCGGCATCTGCGTGGGGACGTACGCCTGGCTCGACCCCACCGCGCCACAGGTGCTCGCACTGCCCGTGCTCGGCACGGGCGTCGTCGTCGCCGTGGTCGGGCTCGTCAGCGCAGGCCGACGCGTGCAGCGCACCCGCTACCGGCCTGATCTGTGGCGCGCGGGGGAGGCGGTCGCGGTCGGCACGGGGCTCGTGGTCGCCGTCCTCGGGTGGTACGTCGGCCACACGCAGGTGGTCGTGGCCTACCCCGGCGTCGACGTCGCGCCGTACCTCTCGCCCCTCGCGCTCCTGGTCGGCGTGCTCGGCACGGTCCCGGCCGTGGCCACACCGGTCCCCGCGAGCGCCCTCCCGCAGCGCGACAGCAGCCCGCGCGAGGTGGTCGCATGATCGAGCGTGGTGTCGTCGAGCTCCGGGACATCGGCTTCCGGTACGACGAGCACGAGGTCCTCCGTCACGTCGACCTCACCCTCGAGGAGGGCGAGCTGGTCCTCGTGTCCGGTCGCACCGGGGTCGGCAAGTCCACCCTGCTCGGCGTCGTCACCGGTCTCGTGCCCCGGTTCACCGGCGGCGTGCTCACCGGTGACGTCCTGCTCGACGGCGCCAGCATCGTCGACCAGCCGCCGCGGGAGCGCGCGCACGTGGTCGGTTACGTCAGCCAGGACCCGCTCGCCGGCTTCGTCACCGACACGGTCGAGGAGGAGCTCGCCTACGGCATGGAGCAGGTCGGGACGGCGCCGGAGACGATGCGCCGGCGGGTCGAGGAGACCCTCGACCTGCTGGGCATCGCCGACCTCCGCGCGCGCGACCTGCGCACCCTCTCCGGGGGCCAGCAGCAGCGCGTGGCGATCGGCTCGGTCCTGACGATGCACCCGCGGGTCCTCGTCCTCGACGAGCCGACCTCGGCGCTCGACCCCACCGCTGCGGAGGACGTCCTGGCGACCATCACCCGGCTCGTGCACGACCTCGGGCTCACGGTCCTCCTCGCCGAGCACCGCCTCGAACGCGTCGTGCCGTTCGCGGACCGGGTCTGCCTGGTCACCGCCGACGGCATCCGGGTCGACACCCCGCAGGCGGTGCTGGCCGACTCGCCCGTGGCGCCGCCGCTCGTCGAGCTCGGCCGTCTCGCCGGATGGAGCCCGCTCCCGCTGACGGTGCGCGACGCGCGGCGACAGGCCCGGTCGCTGCCCGCCCTCGCCCCGCCGGTGCCGCCGGCACCGGTCGAGGTGGACCCGGTGCTCACCGCCCGCGGGGTGACCGTCGTCCACGGCGCCCACGTCGCCGTGCGCGACCTCGACCTGACGCTGGGTGCCGGCCGGGTGACGGTCCTGATGGGGCGCAACGGCTCGGGCAAGTCGAGCCTCATCTGGGCGCTCCAGGGCACCGGCAAGCGACGCTCGGGCTCGGTCCACGTGGCCGGCGACGACCCGGCCGACCTGGCGCCCGCCCAACGGCGTACGCACGTCGGGCTGGTGCCGCAGAACGCCGCCGACCTGCTCTACCTCGAGTCCGTCGCCCAGGAGTGCGCCGCCGCCGACGCGGGCGCCGAGGCACCGGCCGGCACCTGCCGAGGGCTGCTCGACCGGCTGGCCCCGGGCATCGACGGGACCATCCACCCGCGCGACCTGTCCGAGGGACAGCGACTCGCCCTGGCGCTGTCGATCGTCCTCACCGCCCGGCCGCCGGTCGTGCTCCTCGACGAGCCCACCCGAGGGCTCGACTACGCCGGCAAGGCCGAGCTCGCGCGGATCGTCGCCGATCTCGCGGCCGACGGGCGCGCCGTGCTGCTCGCCACCCACGACGTCGAGTTCGCCGCGCACGTCGCCGACGAGGTCGTCGTGATGGCCGAGGGAGAGATCGTCTCCGCCGGAGCGCCGCAGCGGGTGCTCGCCGAGTCGCCGTCGTTCGCGCCCCAGGTCACCAAGGTGCTCGGCGCGCCCTGGCTCGTCGTCGAGGAAGTCGCCACCGCACTCGCCGACACCCGCGACGAGGACGCACGATGAGCACCGTCGAGCCCACCCGGTCGCACCCCGTCCTCGGGGTCGCGCTCCCGATCGGACCGCGTACGGCAGCGGTGCTCGTGCTGGCTTCGCTGGCCGGGCTGATGATGCTGTGCTGGCCGCTGCTGCTCGACGCCCAGCCGGGCGACCGGGTGGAGCCGCCGTTCATCTTCCTCGCCCTGCTGCCGGTGGTGATGGTGGTCGTCCTCGCCGAGATGGGGGAGGGCGGCATGGACTCACGCGTCCTCGCCGTGCTGGGCGTCCTGTCGGCGATCAACGCCGTGCTGCGTGGCCTCGGCGCGGGCACGGCCGGCATCGAGCTGGTCTTCTTCCTGCTCGTGCTCGGCGGCCGCGTCTTCGGCGCGGGCTTCGGCTTCGTCCTGGGTTGCACGTCGCTCTTCGCCTCCGCCCTGCTCACGGCAGGGGTCGGCCCGTGGCTGCCCTTCCAGATGATCTGCGCCGCGTGGGTCGGCATGTTCGCCGGCTTCCTGCCGCGGCGGGTGAGCGGTCGGGGCGAGATCGCCATGCTCGTCGCGTACGCCGTCGTGGCGTCGTACGCCTACGGGCTCCTGATGAACCTCAGCTCCTGGCCCTTCACGCTCGGCATCGCCGTCCCCGGCCACGAGGGCTCGCTGGCCTACGTCGCCGGCGCGCCCGTGCTGGAGAACGCCCACCGGTTCGCCGTCTACACGCTGCTCACCTCGACCGGCGGCTGGGACACCGGGCGCGCGATCACGACGGGAATCGCCATCGTCGTCCTCGGCCCCGCGATCCTCACCACGCTGCGCCGCGCGGCACGGCGCGCCGTAGTCCGCCCCGGCTGACGCGACCGGCTCCGGCACCCGAAGCCGCCACCGAACCGACCACGACACGTCACCGGAGGGTCGCCCGTCGGCCAAGCCCGGCCGACAGCCTCCCAGGACGTGGAGACCTCTCGGCGGGTACTGCTCAAGGGTGGCCTCGTGGCCGCCGGCGTCACCTTCCTCCCCGGCATGACCGGGCCGCCGCTCGACCTGCGGCCCACTGCTGCGGCGGTCACGCCATTCGACAACCCGTTCAGCCTCGGCGTCGCCAGCGGCGACCCGTCACCCGACGGGTTCGTGCTCTGGACGCGGCTCGCGCAGCTCCCCCTCGACGACGACGGCCTCGGCGGGATGGGCCAGACGGTCCGAGAGGTCGAGTGGCAGGTCGCCACGGACCCGGTCTTCCGGCGCGTCGTCCGCCGCGGCAGGACGCGCACCGGGCCGGCGCAGGGCCACGCGATCCACCTCGAGCCGTCAGGTCTCCAACCCGACCGCGACCACTGGTACCGGTTCCGGCTCGGCCGCCACCTCTCACCCGTCGGCCACACCCGGACCGCCCCGCGTCCGGACTCGGCACCCGCCGCGCTCGCGGTGGCGTACGCCTCGTGCGCCCAGTGGGAGCACGGGTGGTTCACCGCCTACCGCCGGATGGCCGAGGACGAGCCCGACCTCGTGCTGCACCTCGGCGACTACCTGTACGAGTACGACCCCGGCTTCGAGCCGCCCGCGAGCGGCACCGTCCGCCACCACCAGGGTCCCGAGACGGTGACGCTGGCGGACTACCGGCGCCGGCACGCGCAGTACAAGACCGACGAGGACCTCCAGCTGCTGCACGCGACCGCACCGTGGGTCGCCGTCTTCGACGACCACGAGGTCAGCGACAACTGGGCGGACGAGAGCCCCGGTACGACGACCCGCCGCGACGGGTTCGGCGAGCGCCGCGCCGCCGCGCTGCGGGCCTACTGGGAGAACATGCCGCTGCGCCGCTCGGCCTTCCCGCAGGGCCCGGACATGCGGGCGAACCGGCGCTTCCAGTGGGGCGGGCTCGCGACGTTCCACATGCTCGACACCCGGCAGTACCGCGACCGGCAGGCCTGCGGCGACGGCATGGGCACGTGCGACGAGACGTGGGAGCCGGACCGCTCGATCCTCGGCACGTCGCAGGAGGCGTGGGTCGACGAGGGGCTGCGTACGTCCACCGCGACGTGGGACGTGCTCGGCCAGCAGGTGCCGTTCGGTCGCCTCGAGCTGAGCCCGGTCGAGATCGGGCGGCTGTCGATGGACACCTGGGACGGCTACCCGTCGTGCCGCGACCGGGTGCTCGACTCGATGGCGCAGGCGGCCAACCCGGTCGTGCTGACCGGCGACGTGCACGACTCGTTCGCGACCGAGGTGTGGCGCGACCACGAGGACCCCGCGTCGGTGGCCGTGCCCGAGATCATCTGCACCTCGGTCTCGAGCAACGGCGACGGCGAGGACACCCCGGACGGCAGCTTCCGCTACGCGCGGACCAACCCGCAGGTGAAGTTCTGGAACGAGCTGCGCGGCTACGTGAACCTCACGTTCACCCCCGACCGGCTCGGCGTCGACTACCGGAACCTGCCCTACGTCCACGAGCCCGGCGCACCGGTCTTCACGCGGGCGTCGTTCGCGGTCGAGGCAGGGTCGCCGCTGCTCCACGAGACGGGTGCGCACCCGCTCGCTGGGTCGTGAGTCTCCAGGAGACTCACTGCCCAGTGTCAGGGCTGGATGCGGATGATCCGGTCATCGGCCGGCGTCGGGTTGCCGCGCCCGTCCTGGTTGGACGTGGTCACCCAGAGCGTGTCGTCGGGAGCCGTGACGACCGTGCGCAGTCGCCCGTAGTCCTCGGCGAAGAAGGCCTTCGGCTTCGTGGCCCTGCCGGCAGGGGTCACGGTGATGCGCCAGAGCCGCTCGCCACGCAGCCCGGCCATCCAGAGGTGCCCGTCGGCGTACGCCAGTCCGCTCGGCGAGGCCTGGTCGACCGGCCAGACGAGCTGCGGGTCGATGAACTCGGGCGCACCGCCGCTGCCCTCGACCTCGGGCCAGCCGTAGTTGCCGCCCTTCTCGACCAGGTTGAGCTCGTCGTACTCCGAGTCGCCGAACTCGGATGCCCACAGCCGGCCCTCGTCGTCCCAGGCCAGTCCCTGCACGTTGCGGTGCCCGAGCGACCACACGGGCGAGCCCGGGTCGGGGTTGCCGGGTGCGGGTTCGCCGTCGGCGGTGATGCGGAGGATCTTGCCGGCGAGGCTGCCCGGGTCCTGGGCGAGCCCGGGGTCACCGGTCTCGCCCGTGGTGACGTACAGGTAGCCGTCGGGACCGAAGGCGATCCGGCCGCCGTCGTGGATGAAGCCCGCGGGGATGCCGTCGAGGACGACGGTGGGCTCACCGATCTCCCCGTCGGCGACGACCGCCTTGACGACGCGGTTGTCCGAGCCGGTGGTGAGGTAGAGGAACAGGGTCTGGTCGCTGTCGTAGTCGGGCGAGACCGCGACTCCGAGCAGCCCTGCCTCACCCTGGGGGACTGCGCCGCCGATCGCGCCGAGGCGGCTCCGGGCACCGTCCGGGGTGATCTCGAGGACCAGGCCGGTCATCCGCTCGGTCACGACCGCGTTGCCGTCGGGCAGGAAGTCCACGCCCCACGGGACCTCCATCTGGTCCACCAGGGTGCCGAGCGCCTCCGGAGCCCCGTCTTGTCCGCCGCTGTTGCCGCCGCCGCTGTCGCCGCCACCGTCGGAGCTGGGCTCGTCGGTCGGCGTCGGTTGCGACGGTACGTCGGTGGGCTGGGTGATCCGCGGGATCGACTCGGGGGTGGCGTCCTCGGAGCAGCCGGTCGCGGCCAGGGTGAGGGCCAGTGCGGTGAGGGCCAGTCGTGCCGAACCGGGTCGCGTGCTCATGTCGCCAGTGTGCCGGGTCCGGCCGCATGTTCCTCGGCGTCGTGGCCGGGCGGCTCGCCGAGCGCCGACCCGGAACGGGTCGCGCCGATGCTCGCCGCGACCACGCAGGCGATGGCCAGCCATTGGACCGGCGCGAGGTGCTCGTGGAGCACGACGATGGCGGCCAGCGCCGCGGCCGCCGGCTCGAGGCTCATCAGGATCCCGAACACCGCGGGCCGCAGGCTGCGCAGCGCGACGAGCTCGCAGCTGTAGGGGATCACCGAGCTCAACACCCCGACGAGCGCGCCGAGCAGCAGGATCCGGCCGTCCCAGAGGCCGCTGCCGGCGGTGAGCAGTGCCGGGAGCGTCATGCCGAGCGCTGCCACGGTGCTCGCGACCGCGAGGCCGTCGAACCCGGCCCAGCGGCGGCCCGTGCTCGCGCTGAGCAGGATGTACGCCGCCCACGCGACGCCGGCGAGCAGGGCGTACGCGACACCGAGCGGGTCGAGGACGCTCCTCTGGAAGCCGAGCAGGACGACGCCGAGGCCGGCGAGGAGCACCCAGACGAGGTCGCGGGCGCGGCGGGACCCGACGAGCGCGAGCGTCAGCGGGCCGATGAACTCGATGGTCACCGCGATGCCGAGGGGTATGCGGGAGAACGACTGGTAGATGCCCCAGTTCATAGTCGCCAGGCTCACGCCGAAGCCGATGACGACGAGCCAGTCCCGCCCGGTCCGGCCGGTGAGCCTGGGTCGTACGAAAGCGGCGAGCACGAGCGAGCTGGTGACCAGCCGGAGCCACACCATCGCCGTCGGCGAGATCTCGCCGAAGAGGCCCTTGGCGATGGCTGCGCCGAGCTGCACGGACAGGATCCCGACCAGGACCAGCCCGACGGGGCCGAGCAGGGCACGGCTGGGGCTTCGGGTCACCGCCGAAGACTAGTCAGGGCTCCGGGACCTGTCGCACCGTCGGGTGCGAGGAGTAGCGTCGACGTCCACCGCAGCGAGACCAGGAGGCTTCCGATGACGCGAACCCTGCTGATGGTGGGCACCAAGAAGGGCATGTGGCTGGGCACGTCCGACGAGGCCCGCCGGTCGTGGGACTGGACGGGACCGCACTTCCCGATGGAGGAGGTCTACTCCGTCATGCTCGACACCAGGCGCGCGGTCCCGCGCCTGCTCGCGGGAGCGTCGTCGAGCTGGTTGGGCCCGCAGGTCTGGCGCTCGGACGACCTCGGCACGACGTGGGAGGGGACGCCCGACGGCGCGGCCCGCTTCCCCGAGGACACCGGCGCGTCCCTGGCTCGCGTCTGGCAGCTGCAGCCCGGATTCGAGGACGACGTCGTGTGGGCGGGCACCGAGCCGGGCGCCGTCTTCCGCTCGACCGACGGTGGGGAGACCTTCGCACTGGTGCGCGGCCTGTGGGACCACCCGCACCGCGAGGAGTGGAACGAGGGCTTCGGCGGTCAGGCCTTCCACACGATCCTGCCCGACCCCCGCGACGGCCGGCACGTGCTTGCGGCGCTGTCGACGGGCGGGGTCTACGCCACGGCGGACGGTGGGGAGTCCTGGTCGCCCTCCAACACCGGGGTCAAGGCCGAGTTCTTCCCCGGTGAGCGGAACTACCCGGAGTTCGGGCAGTGCGTCCACAAGGTCGCGCGCGACTGCTCGGACCCCGACCGGCTCTACCTGCAGAACCACGGCGGCGTCTACCGGTCCGACGACTGCGGCGCGTCCTGGCAGGACATCGCACCCGGGCTGCCGACCGAGTTCGGCTTCGCGATGGTGGCGCACCCGCACCGGGCCGACACGGCGTACAACTTCCCGATCACCGGCGCGGAGGCGCGCTGGCCCGTCGACGGCAAGGCGCGCGTCTACCGGACCACGGACGCCGGTGGGTCGTGGGAGCCGCTGGGCGCGGGCGTGCTGCCCGACACCTACTTCACCGCGGTGATGCGGGATGCGATGTGCGTCGACGACCACGAGGAGGTCGGCCTCTACTTCGGTGGCAGGAACGGCGCAGTGTGGGCCTCGCCCGACGAGGGCGGCTCGTGGCAGGAGATCACCCGCAACCTCCCGGACGTCCTCGTCGTCCGTGCCGCCCGGCTCGACTGAGGTCTACTGTCAGCGCATGGCCGCCTTCTCGCTCTCGCGCAGCACCCGGATCGCGGCGGACGCCACCCGTGTGCACGCCTTCCTCGACGACTTCCGCGAGTGGCAGAAGTGGTCACCGTGGGAGGGCGCCGACCCGGCCCTGCACCGCGAGTACACCGGTCCCGACCACGGCGTCGGGGCGACGTACCACTGGTCCGGCAACAAGAAGGTGGGCGAGGGCGAGATGCGGATCACCGACTCGACCCCGACCGCGGTCGTCGTCGACCTGGTGTTCGTCAAGCCGTTCAAGGCCACCAACGTCACCACCTTCTCGCTCGTGCCCGACGGCCAGGCGACCGAGGTGACCTGGACGATGACCGGCCAGCGCAGTGCGGTCATGGGCATCCTCGGCACGCTGTTCTTCGACAAGGCGATCGGCGGCGACTTCGAGAAGGGCCTGGCCTCCCTCAAGCAGGAGGCCGAGCGGGCCTGACCTCGGCCGCACTGGTTCGTGAGTCTCTGAGCGACTCACGAACCAGCGCGCAGCAAGTGGCTCGAGCGGCAGGGTCGGGATCGCGGATCGTGGGCCGGCAACTGTCCACAGGCCGCGGCCAGCGGCCCCTTCTGGCGCCTCTGTGGAGAACCCGCGCCGGGTGTCGGCGGCGGTCCCTGGGATGGGAGCACGACATCCCAGGAGACAGGAGAGAGCTGATGGGGCATGCACGGCTGGCGTGGTTCACGAGCAAGCAGGAATGGACCAAGGACGTCGATGACTGGTCGCTGGACGAGTGGGAGTGGTTCTGGATGGGACCGTTCGACGGCGGGATCCCGGGCATGGTGCGACGCGTCCGGCGCATCCTGGACGTGTCCCAGCGAGGGCTCGCCGAGCTGATCGGCGTCTCGCAGTCGGTGGTCGCGCGGTGGGAGACCGGCCGGACCAGTCCGCGGTCCAGCGTGATGGCGGACCTGCTGCGCCGCGCCCGGCTGACTGTCACGGTCACGGACGACGACGACCAGGAGGTGCAGCCGATGAGGGACGACGGTGTGCGCCAGGTGCACGGCAGCCGTTTCCCGGCGCACGTCGACCTGCGCGTCACCGGCTGGTGGGTGCCGGCGAACGTGGAGTCGACGATGGTCGAGTACTACCAGTGGAAGCGTCGGTCCAAGGAGGCCCGCGACCCGTCCGTGCGCTACCAGCGCGCCCGTTGGAGGCGCCGGCTCGAGCGTGAGCTGCGGGGCACGCCCGACGACCACCCCTCGGTCGAGCAGTGCGCCGCCGAGGCCGAGCACCTCGACGAGGTCAGGGAGCAGCGCCGGCTGCCCCGGGCGGCGGCATGAGACACGACGCAGGCGCGGGGGAGCGGCGGACTAGCCTGACGGCATGACGCAGACCCCCGACGCACCCGACATCAAGCCCCGGAGCCGCGACGTCACCGACGGCCTCCAGGCAACTGCTGCGCGAGGCATGCTCCGCGCGGTGGGCATGGGTGACGACGACTGGGTCAAGCCGCAGATCGGCGTCGCGTCGAGCTGGAACGAGATCACTCCCTGCAACCTCTCCCTCGACCGGCTCGCCAAGGCCGTGAAGAACGGCGTGCACGCGGCCGGTGGGTACCCGCTCGAGTTCGGCACCATCTCCGTGTCGGACGGCATCTCGATGGGTCACGAGGGCATGCACTTCTCCCTCGTCAGTCGCGAGGTCATCGCCGACTCCGTCGAGACGGTGATGATGGCCGAGCGCCTCGACGGCTCCGTCCTGCTCGCCGGCTGCGACAAGTCGCTGCCCGGCATGCTGATGGCAGCCGCCCGCCTGGACCTGGCGAGCGTCTTCCTCTACGCCGGCACGATCATGCCCGGCCAGGTCGACGGTCGCGACGTCACGATCATCGACGCCTTCGAGGCCGTCGGCGCCTGCCTCGCCGGCAAGATCACCCGCGAAGAGGTCGACAAGGTCGAGCGCGCGATCTGTCCCGGCGAGGGTGCCTGCGGTGGGGCGTACACCGCCAACACGATGGCGAGCGTCGCCGAGGCGATCGGCATGTCCCTGCCCGGCAGCTCGTCCCCGCCGGCCGTGGACCGCCGTCGCGACGGGTTCGCCCACAAGTCGGGCGAGGCCGTGGTGGAGATGCTGCGCCAGGGCATCACCGCCCGGCAGATCATGACCCGTCCCGCCTTCGAGAACGCGATCGCGATGGCGATGGCCCTCGGCGGCTCGACGAACGCCGTCCTCCACCTGCTCGCCATCGCGCGCGAGGCCGAGGTCGACCTGACGCTCGACGACTTCACGCGGATCGGCAAGAAGGTCCCGCACCTGGCCGACATGAAGCCGTTCGGTCGCTTCGTGTGGACCGACTTCGACCGCGTCGGCGGCATCCCCGTGCTCCTGAAGGCGCTGCTCGACGCCGGCCACCTGCACGGCGACGTCCTCACCTGCACCGGCAAGACCATGGCGGAGAACCTCGCCGACCTCGACCCCAGGCCCCTCGACGGCGACATCCTGCGCCAGATCGACAAGCCGATCCACGCCACCGGCGGGCTGACGATCCTCAAGGGCTCGCTCGCCCCCGACGGCGCCGTGGTCAAGAGTGCCGGCTTCGACGACTCGACCTTCACCGGCACCGCCCGCGTCTTCGACGGCGAGCGCAAGGCGCTCGACGCCCTGGGCGAGGGTGCGATCAAGGCCGGCGACGTCGTCGTCATCCGCTACGAGGGTCCCAAGGGCGGACCGGGCATGCGCGAGATGCTCGCCATCACCGGTGCGATCAAGGGCGCCGGCCTGGGCAAGGACGTCCTGCTGATCACCGACGGACGCTTCTCCGGCGGCACGACGGGACTCTGCGTCGGCCACATCGCCCCGGAGGCGAGCGACGGCGGCCCGATCGCCTTCCTCCAGGACGGCGACCAGATCACCCTCGATGTCGCCAACATGACGATCGACGTCCACGTCGACGAGGCCGAGCTGGCCGAGCGCGCCGTGGGCTGGGAGCCGCTCCCGCCGAAGTACACGCGCGGTGTCCTCGGCAAGTACCGCAAGGTCGTCCAGTCCGCCGCGCACGGAGCGGTCTGCTACTGACCGATGCCCTGCTCGGCGCGGAACGGGTCGGCGGATAGGTTGCCGTGGTGAACCACGACACCGCTGCGCAGCTCGACGCCGCCGACCCGCTCGCGCACTTCCGCGACCGGTTCGTCGGAGCGACGTCCGACCTCGTCTACTTCGACGGCAACTCCCTCGGCCGCCCGGTCGCGGCCGCGGCCGGACGGCTCACCGAGTTCGTCGAGCAGGAGTGGGGCGGTCGCCTCATCCGCGGCTGGGACGAGCGCTGGATGGACCTCCCGACGACCCTCGGCGACGACCTCGGCCGGGTCGTGCTCGGCGCGGCGCCCGGTCAGACCGCCATCGGCGACTCCACGACCGTCTGGCTCTACAAGCTGATGCGCGCCGCCGTCGACCACGCCCTGCGCACCGATCCCGCGCGCACCGAGATCGTCATCGACACCGACAACTTCCCCACGGACCGCTACGTCGCCGAGGGCATCGCCGCCGAGCGTGGCCTGACGCTGCGCTGGATCGAGGTCGACACCTCGGCCGGCGTCACCGCCGACCAGCTCCGCGAGGCCGTCGGCGAGCAGACCGCACTCGTCGTCCTCACCCACGTCGCCTACCGGTCGGCCTGGCTCGCGGACGGCCCCGAGCTCACCCGCATCGCCCACGAGGCCGGCGCGCTCGTGCTCTGGGACCTCTGCCACTCGGCCGGGTCGGTCGAGGTGGACCTGGACGGGTGGGACGCCGACCTGGCCGTCGGGTGCTCCTACAAGTACCTCAACGGCGGCCCCGGGTCGCCCGCCTTCGGCTACGTCAACGCCCGGCTCCAGGAAGAGCTCACCCAGCCGATCCAGGGCTGGATGGGCCACGCCGACCCGTTCCTGATGGGCCCCGGCTACACCCCCGCGCGCGGCATCCGCCGCTTCATCTCGGGCACCCCGCCGATCCTCGGGATGGTCGCCATGCAGACGATGCTCGAGCTGGTCGAGGAGGCCGGCATCGGGGCGATCCGCGCCAAGTCCGTCGCGCTGACGTCGTACGCCGTCGAGGTCGCCGACGCGACGCTGCCCGAGGTCACCCTCGCCTCGCCGCGCGATCCCGCGCAGCGCGGCGGCCACGTGACCCTCCACCACGACAGGATGCGCGAGGTCACCGCCAGGCTCTGGGAGCGCGACGTGATCCCGGACTACCGCGACCCGGGCGGCCTGCGGATCGGGCTCTCGCCGCTGTCCACGTCGTTCGACGAGGTCGAGCGCGGGATGGCCGCCGTGGCCGAGGCACTCGCCCACCCCGTGAGCGGGTCCGGTCGATGAGCCAGCAGCGGATCGGACGTCCCGTCGACTGGACGCCCGCGCGACGGCCGGAGAAGGTCACCCTCGACGGGGCCGGCGTGCGCCTCGAGCCGATCGGCCCGCAGCACGTCGACGACCTGGTCGAGGCGGTCTGCGGTCCCGACGACGACGCCCTGTGGATGTACCTCTTCTGGGAGCGCCCGCGCGACCGTGACGAGATGGCGGCGATCGTCGAGCGCGGAGCAGCCGACGACGACCGGGTCATGTTCGCGATCGTGCCGACCGAGACCGGCCGCGCAATCGGCTTCTGCTCGCTGATGCGGATCGACCCGGAGATGGGGTCGATCGAGGTCGGCGGCATCGCCTACGGCCGCCGGCTCCAGCGCAGTCGGGCCGCGACGGAGGTCCAGGCGCTGCTGATGCGCCACGTCTTCGACGACCTCGGCTACCGGCGCTACGAGTGGAAGTGCGACAGCCTCAACGCCCCGTCGCGCCGAGCCGCGATCCGGCTCGGCTTCATCTGGGAGGGCCGCTTCCGCAACGCCGTCGTCTACAAGGGCCGCAACCGCGACACCGACTGGTTCTCGATCATCGACCTCGAGTGGCCGCGCGTCAGCAGGGCCCTCGACGAGTGGCTCGACGACCGCAACTTCGACTCGATGGGGCGCCAGCGGGTCCGTCTGGCAGCCCGCCCGCCCGAGACGGACCCGAAGAAGGACCCGAAGAAGGAGCAGTGAGATGGACCAGCGCGTCAGCTTCATCACCCTCGTCGTGACCGACCTCGAGGCCACCCGGAAGTTCTACGTCGAAGGACTCGGCTGGGAGCCCGAGGTGGACGTGGTCGGCGAGGTGCTGATGTTTCGTGTGGCCGAGAAAGTCGTGCTGAGCCTGTGGGTCGAGGGCGGCTTCGTCGCCGAGGTCGGGGAGGCGCCTGCGCGCGGCGGCGTACCTCCGATCACGCTGTCCCACAACCTCGCCACCACGCAGGGCGTGGACACCGTCCTGGAGCAGGCGCGCGCCGCCGGCGCCCCGCACATCGGCGAGGCGAGCCAGCGGGAGTGGGGCGGCTACACCGGCTACTTCTCCGACCCGGACGGATTCCGGTGGGAAGTGGCCTACAACCCGCAGGAGATCGGGCAGTCTGTGCTCCCGTGAGCACCGACCTGCAGGCCGTCCCCGGCTGGGACGACTACTTCCTCGGCATCGCCGGCGCCGTGTCCGCCCGCGCGAAGTGCACCCGCCGTCGCGTGGGAGCCGTGCTCACCATCGACCACCGCATCATCGCGACGGGCTACAACGGCGCCGCGCCCGGTGAGGACGACTGCCTGATGGGTGCGTGCCCGCGCGGCCGGCTCGGGTACGACGACGTGCCCGGGCTCGGCGACTACGACCGGCCCGGCACGCCGGGGTTCTGCATCGCGATCCACGCCGAGGTGAACGCGCTGCTGTTCGCGACACGCGACACCAAGGGCGCCACGGCCTACATCACCGACCCGCCCTGCCCGGGCTGCCGCAAGGCGCTCGCCGCCGCGGGCGTGGTCCGCGCCGTCTGGCCCGAGGGCGAGCACGATCGCGAGGGCCTCACGACGTGGAGTCGGTAGCCGCGCTGGTTCGTGAGTCTCCTGGAGACTCACGGTCGAGCGCGGCCTCCTCCCGGGCCTTGTCGGCAGCTTCCTCGGCCGCCTTCTCCTCGGCCTTCTTGCGCCGCTTGACCTCGCCACGGGCGATGAAGAACGCGATCAGGATCGGGATGGCGAACTTCCGCACCGTGTCGACCCACGGGGGCAGGTCGGGGAGGTCCGGCCACGGGATCGACGGCCAGGGGATCGACGGCCAGCTGATCGACGGGAGGGGGATGGAGGGCCACGGGATCGACGGCCACGGGATCGACGGCAGGTCGATGTCCGGCCACGGGATGTCGAGGCTCGGCCAGGGGACGAGCGTGAGCAGCCAGACCAGCAGGATCGGCACCCCGACCCCGGCCGCGGCGACCACCGTCTGCCGCACGGTGTGCAGGTGCGGGTGGCGCCCGATCCAGTCGGCGCGCGCCGCTGCCTTCGACCCGGCCTCGGGCTCGAGGTCGGTGCCGCCGAGGCCCGTGTGCGCGGCCGCCTCCGACTCGTGGAGCGTCACCCGCCGGGCGGGCCCGACCAACGGGAACTTGAGCCGCACGGCCCCGCCCTCCGGCGAGGTGACCACGATCGTCTCGTCGGACGTCTTCTTCGTCGCCACCTGCGCGTCGTCACGCGTCCACGTGACGTGGCGCACCAGCGCACCCTGCTCGATCGTCACGACGTGGTGGTGCCCGTCGTGCGCAACGTCCCAGCGTTCTTCCCCCATGACTGCAATACTAGAGCACGTACTCCACGAAAGGGAGGGGTGACCCGGTGGCACGCACGATCGACCCCGCGAAGCACGAGGCCCGGCGCCTGGTCATCATCGACGCCGCACTCACCTGCTTCGCGGCCACCGGCTACGCCGGGACGTCGACGGCTGCGATCTGCCGGCAGGCGGGCATCGGGTCGGGCACCTTCTTCCACTACTTCCCGACCAAGCAGTCGCTGCTCCTCGCGATCCTGGCCTACGGCACCGAGGAGACCCGCGACTGGTTCGCCGCGCGCGCCGACGACGAGGACCCGCTGGCGGTCGTCGTGGCCTACCTCGACCACACCGCCGAGGAGATGTCGGACCCCCGGATGGCGGGGTTCGTGCGCGCTGTCAGCGCGGTGATGGGGGAGCCCGACGTCGAGGCCGCGCTCGCGCTCGACACCCGCGTGCTCGAGGACGGCCTCGAGCCGTGGATCGCGCGTGCCCAGGCCGCCGGGCAGGTCCGTACGGACCTCTCCGCCCGTGACCTCACGGCATGGATGCTGGTCGTGCTCGACGGGTTCCTCGGGCGGGTGGCGGTCGACACCGACTTCACGGCCGAGGGCCAGCGCGACACCCTCCGAGACGTCGTGCGCCGCGTGCTCTCCCGCTAGTGCGGCTTCACCCAGATGAGCTCGTCGGACTCCCACTTCTCCAGGGCCACCGGCGCCAGGCTCGCCACCGCGTCGGAGGCCGAGCCCGAGGCCAGCGCCGAGGCGTGCGCCTCGCCGTAGTCCTGGCCGACGGCGTTGTTGTGCGCGTCGACCCGGGAGTCCTTCAGGTTCGGTGAGGAGACCTCCTGCGCCGCGGCGATCGAGGTCGCGGCCTCGCGGCCGAACCGCGCAGTCAGCACGGCCTGCCACATGAAGTGCCGCAGGGCGTTGGTCCGGCCGGGCACACCCCTGCCGTGCGTCGCGGCCGACTTCAACGCGGCCTGCGAGATCAGCAGCACCTCGCCGGCCTGCGACGCGCTGAGGCCGGCGCGGGTCGCGGCCGTCCAGAGGCGCGGGACGCCCGTACCGGCGTGGATGGCCTGCTGGACGAGGTCGCCGAATCCCATGGACACAGGGTGACAGACTCGACGCATGACCCAGTCGGTCCGCTTCCCGCGCCCCCTCCGCCCCGGTGACCGGATCGGTGTCACCTCGCCGTCCGCCGGTGTCGCCGGGGCTGCTGCGACCCGGATCGGGTTCTGCATCGAGTGGTTGCGCGAGCGCGGGTACGACGTGGTGGTCGGGGAGTGCATGGACGGCACCGGCCTGACGTCCGCGCCCGCCGAGCAGCGCGCCGCCGAGCTGACGCGGATGCTCGCCGACCCCGACATCCGCTGCGTCCTTCCGCCGTGGGGCGGCGAGACCGCGATCGACCTCGTCGACCTGATCGACTACGACCTGCTCGCCGACGCGGAGCCGACGTGGCTGGTCGGCTTCTCAGACCTCTCGACGGTCCTCGTCCCGCTCGCCACCCGCCTCGGCTGGGCGACCCTCCACGGCGACAACCTCGCCGACACGCCGTACGACGTCCCCGACGGGCTGCTCCACTGGCTCGACCTCGCGAGCGGTGAGGGGCCGTTCGTCCAGCGGGACTCCGGCGTGGTCACCGACTGGTGGCGGTTCGAGGAGGACCCCCGCGCCACCACCTGGAAGCACGTCGGGACGAGTCGCTGGGAGCTCGAGGGCGGCGGCAGCCTGGATGTGACCGGCCGTCTCATCGGCGGCTGCGTGGAGACCACCGCGAACGTCGCCGGCACCGCCTACGGCGACGTCCGCACGTGGGCGGACGGGCTCGACGAGCCCACGATCGTGTACGTCGAGGCCTGCGAGGAGGACGCGGTGAACATCTGCCGCTACCTCCACTCCCTGCGGCTGGCGGGCTGGTTCGACCGCGCGGTCGCTGCGCTGGTCGGAAGCACGAACGCCCCGGACCACCCGGACCTGACCCAGCGAGGGGCGGTCCTCGACGCGCTCGGGCGGCTCGACCTGCCGATCGTCTGGGACCTCGAGATCGGGCACGTGCCGCCCCACCTGCCGCTGGTCAACGGTGCGCTCGCGCGCGTGGTGGTCGACGGCGAGACCCGGCAGATCACCCAGACGCTCTCCTGAACCGCGCCCGGCCGCAGCCCTGCAGAAGGGGGTGGCCGCTGTCGGTGGCGAGTGGCAGGGTCGGTGCCATGAGCGAAGTGGACCCGAAGGCACGACTCACCCACGACCAGATCCTCGACGCCGGCCTCGACGACTGGCGCAAGGTGCTCAACCGGATCCGGGCGCGCTTCCGCACCGGTGACTTCGCCACGGGTGTGGCGTTGGTCGACAGGATCGGCGCTGCGGCCGACGAGGCCGACCACCACCCCGACGTCTCGCTCACCTATCCCGAGGTGATCGTGACGCTGAGCAGCCACGACGTCGGCGGCATCACCAGCCGTGACATCGACCTCGCCCGCCGGATCAGCAGCTTCGCGGCCGAGCTCGGCGCCGAGGCCGACACGTCCGGGCTCACGATGCTCGAGCCCGGCCTCGACACGGCCGCTCCCGAGCGGCTCGGAGCGTTCTACGCCGCCCTCCTCGGCGGCGACGTGAGCAACGGGGAGCCCGTCGACCCGAGCGGGCAGGTGCCCGGCCTGTGGTTCCAGAAGGGCGAGCGCGGAGCGTCCGACCTCCCCGCCCAGGACCACGAGCAGCGCTGGCACTTCGACGTGTGGGTGCCCCACGACGAGGGGGAGCGGCGTCTCGCCGCCGTCCTCGCTGCCGGCGGCACCCTCGTCAGCGACGCCGAGGCTCCGGCCTTCTGGGTCGTGGAGGACGCCGACGGCAACCGGTCGTGCATCTGCACCCCGCTCGACCGGGGCTGATGCGCGTGGGGGAGAGCAGGGCGCTGCGCTTCAGCGAGGTCCAGGCCGAGGACGGCCTCGCCGACTGGCGGATGATGTTCCAGACCCTCGAGACGAGGTTCGCCACGGGTGGCTTCACGCGCGGGCTCGAGCTGGTGGCGTACATCGGTGGGGTGGCCGAGGAGCTCGGCCACACGCCGGAGCTCGACCTCCGGGCGACCACGCTCCACGTGCGACTGATCAGCCGCGACGTCTTCGGCGTGACCCAGCGCGACCTCGCGCTGGCCCGCGGGATCAGCGGCGTCGCCGCCGAGCTCGGGGTGCCGGCCGACCCGGCGGCCGTGGAGATCGTCGAGCTGGCGCTCGACACCCCCGACCACGCCGAGGTCAAGCCGTTCTGGCGGGCCGTCCTGGGCTACGACGACCACCCGCTCCACGACGCCGAGGTGCGCGACCTGGCGGGCACCGGCCCGGCGCTGTGGTTCCAGCGCACCGACCCGCACGAGACGCCCCGGCAGCGCTTCCACCTCGACATCCGGGTCGCCCCGGAGCTGGTTGCGCCGCGCACCGAGGCGGCGCTCGCCGCCGGCGGGACGCTGGTGAGCGACGATCGCGCCCCGGCGTTCATCGTCCTCGCCGACCCGCAGGGCAACCAGGCCTGCCTCACCACGGGTCTCGGGCGCGACTGAGGCCGGTCCCGCAATGCCACCATCCGAGACTGCTGTTTCAGATGTTGGGACGCCTGTCACACTTGCTTGACGTCGGACCACCCCGGCGGCGACGGTTGTCACATGCGCACCGAGATCCTTCTTGTACGCACGCGACGCGTGAGCTGAGGCCCTCCGGCCGAACGCACGCGCGTCACCCCTCGTCGCCCACCGGGCCGAGGGGTTTTTTGTTGGGCAGGGCACGACGAGATCCAGATACGGAAGAAGAACCATGACGGAGCAGGGCGGACAGGTCACCGGCGCGCAGAGCCTGGTGACGTCTCTCGAAGCGGCCGGGGTCACCGAGATCTTCGGCATCCCGGGCGGCACCATCCTCCCGGCCTACGACCCCTTGATGGACTCGACGCGGATCCGGCACATCCTGGTCCGCCACGAGCAGGGCGCCGGCCACGCCGCCCAGGGGTACGCCGCGGCGACCGGCCGGGTCGGCGTGTGCATGGCCACCTCGGGCCCGGGCGCGACCAACCTCGTGACGCCGCTCGCGGACGCGATGATGGACTCGGTGCCGCTGGTGGCGGTGACCGGCCAGGTCGCGGCGTCGATGATCGGCACCGACGCCTTCCAGGAGGCGGACATCCGCGGCATCACGATGCCGGTGACCAAGCACAACTTCCTGGTCACCGACCCGGCCCAGATCCCGCGCACGATCGCCGAGGCGTTCCACATCGCCTCGACCGGTCGCCCCGGTCCGGTCCTGGTCGACATCGCTAAGTCGGCGCAGCAGCAGATGACGACCTACGCCTGGCCCACCGAGCTCAACCTGCCCGGCTACCGCCCGGTGACCACGCCGCACGCCAAGCAGATCAAGGAGGCCGTGCGCCTCATCCGCGAGGCGAAGCGACCGGTCCTCTACGTCGGCGGCGGCGTCATCCGTGCCAACGCCTCGCGCGAGCTCGCCCAGCTCGCCACGCTGACCGGCATCCCCGTGGTCACCACCCTGATGGCCCGCGGCGCCTTCCCCGACAGCCACCCGCAGCACCTCGGCATGCCCGGGATGCACGGCACCGTCGCCGCCGTGGCGGGCCTGCAGAAGAGCGACCTGATCATCAGCCTCGGCGCCCGCTTCGACGACCGCGTCACCGGCAACCTCGACTCGTTCGCGCCCAACGCGCTCGTCATCCACGCCGACATCGACCCGGCCGAGATCGGCAAGAACCGGCACGTGGACGTGCCGATCGTCGGCGACTGCAAGGAGGTCATCGCCCAGCTGGTGGCGCTCCTGCAGGCCGAGGGCGCGGACGGCGACTACGAGGGGTGGGTGGCGTTCCTGTCCGGCGTGAAGAAGACCTACGCCCTGGGCTACGACGCCCCGGACGACGGCTCGCTCGCCCCGCAGTACGTCCTCGAGCGGCTCAGCGCGATCGCCGGGCCCGACTCGATCTACGCCGCAGGCGTCGGCCAGCACCAGATGTGGGCCTCGCAGTTCATCGGCTACGAGAACCCGCGCACGTGGATCAACTCCGGCGGCCTCGGCACCATGGGCTACGCGGTGCCCGCCGCGATGGGCGCCAAGGTCGGCATGCCCGACACCACCGTCTGGGCGATCGACGGCGACGGCTGCTTCCAGATGACCAACCAGGAGCTCGCCACCTGCGCCATCAACGACATCCCGATCAAGGTCGCGATCATCAACAACGAGTCGCTCGGCATGGTCCGCCAGTGGCAGACGCTCTTCTACAACGAGCGCTACTCCAACACCGACCTGCACTCCAAGCGGATCCCCGACTTCGTCAAGCTCGCCGACGCCTACGGCTGCGTGGGCCTGGCGTGCGAGACGCCGGAGGAGGTCGACGCGACGATCGAGAAGGCCATGTCGATCAACGACCAGCCCGTCGTGGTCGACTTCCGTGTGCACCGCGACGCGATGGTGTGGCCGATGGTGGCCGCCGGCGCCAGCAACGACGAGATCCGGTACGCGCGCGACCTGGCGCCCCAGTTCGACGAGGACGACATCTGATGAGCGCCAACAAGCACACCTTGTCCGTGCTGGTCGAGAACAAGCCCGGCGTGCTGGCCCGCATCGCGAGCCTGTTCTCGCGGCGCGGCTACAACATCGACAGCCTCGCCGTGGGGCCGACCGAGCACCCCGAGATCTCCCGGATGACGATCGTGGTCAACGTCGACGAGTCCCCGCTCGAGCAGGTCACCAAGCAGCTCAACAAGCTGGTCGAGGTCATCAAGATCGTCGAGCTCGACGGCCCCGCCTCGGTCAAGCGCGAGCTGATGCTGGTCAAGGTCCGGGCCGACGCCGCCAGCCGCGGCGCGGTGCTCGACGCCGTACAGCTCTTCCGGGCCAAGGTCGTCGACGTCGCGCCCGACGCCGTCACCATCCAGGCTGTCGGCAACGCCGACAAGCTCGCCGACCTGCTGCGGGTGCTCGAGCCCTTCGGCATCCGCGAGCTCGTGCAGTCCGGCATGGTCGCCATCGGCCGCGGCACCCGCTCCATCAGCGAGCGGTCCCAGCGCCCCACCGCCGTCCCGGCCCCCGCGTCGGCGATCTGAACCACCCACCTCGGCACGCCGTTCCTCGCGGCTGCTCGATCACCGAAGAGTTCCACCCCAACCCGATTGAAGGAGAGCCCCCAGTGGCTGAGATGTTCTACGACGACGACGCCGACCTGAGCCTGATCCAGGGCAAGAACGTCGCCGTGATCGGCTACGGCAGCCAGGGCCACGCCCACGCGCTGTCCCTGCGCGACTCGGGTGTCGACGTCCGCATCGGCCTGCAGCCCGGCTCGAAGAGCCGCGAGAAGGCCGAGGCCGAGGGCCTGCGCGTCCTCACCCCCCGCGAGGCGGCGGAGGAGTCCGACCTGATCGTGATCCTCGCCCCCGACCAGCACCAGCGCAAGCTCTACGCCGAGGAGATCGAGCCCGCGCTCACGCCCGGCGACACCCTGGTCTTCGGCCACGGCTTCAACATCCGCTTCGGCTACATCACCCCGCCCGAGGGCGTCGACGTCTTCATGGTCGCCCCCAAGGGCCCGGGCCACCTCGTGCGTCGTGAGTACGTCGACGGCCGCGGCGTCCCGGTCCTCGTGGCGGTCGAGGAGGACGCGTCCGGCAACGCCTGGCCGCTCGCCCTCTCCTACGCCAAGGCGATCGGTGGCCTCCGCGCCGGCGGCATCAAGACCACCTTCACCGAGGAGACCGAGACCGACCTCTTCGGCGAGCAGGCCGTCCTGTGCGGTGGCGCCTCGCAGCTCGTCATGTACGGCTTCGAGACCCTCATCGAGGCCGGCTACCAGCCCGAGGTCGCCTACTTCGAGTGCCTCCACGAGCTCAAGCTGATCGTCGACCTCATGTACGAGGGCGGCATCGCCAAGCAGCGCTGGTCGGTCTCCGACACCGCCGAGTTCGGTGACTACGTCTCCGGGCCCCGCGTGATCACGCCCGACGTGAAGAAGAACATGCAGGACGTGCTCGCCGACATCACCTCCGGCGCGTTCGCCGAGCGCTTCATCACCGACATGGACAACGGCTCGCCGGAGTTCACCGAGTTCCGCAAGGTGGGTGAGTCGCACCCGATCGAGCAGACCGGCCGGGAGCTGCGCAAGCTCATGGCGTGGGTGAAGTCGCACGACACCGACTACGTCGAGGGCACCGCCGCCCGCTGACCGGCACCCGCCACCCAGCTCGACCGACCGCGGCCCTCCCCGAACGCAGGGGAGGGCCGCGTCGTCGTACGGCGGCAAGTTAGGGTGACCTAATAAGCCGTCCGATCGAAGAGGTGCCGATGCCCGCCCTGCCCCAGGTCCCGATGCGCGTCCACCGCGCCGAGGTCGTCCGCGTCGAGGAGCTCGCACCCTGGCTGCGCCGGGTGGTGCTCGGTGGCGCCGGGCTCGCCGACTTCGAGAGCACCGGGGTCGGTGACGAGTACCTCCGCGTGATGTTCCCGCCCGAGGGCGAGACCGAGCCGCGGCTGCCCGTCGTCGAGGACGGCGTCTTCGACTTCGCCCAGGTCGACCTCGCGCTCCTGCGCACCTACACCGTCCGCGACCACGACCCGGTCGCCGGCGAGGTCACCATCGACTTCGTCGTCCACGACGGCGGGGTCGCCTCGACGTGGGCGCGTGGCGCGGAGCCCGGCGACGTGGTCGGCCTCAACAGCCCCACCGCGATGTACGACGCCCCCGCCGACCTCGTCTGGCAGGTGCTGGCCGCCGACGCCGCCGCCCTGCCCGCGCTCTCGCGCATCATCGAGAACACCCCGGTCGGGGTCCGCACCCGGGTCGTGCTCGAGCTGCCCGACGCCGACACCGAGGTCCCGCTGCCGTCCCACCCCGGCCTCGACCCCGACTCCGACGTCGTACGCATCGTGTCCGGCAACGGCCACGGCCCGAGCCGGCTGCCCGAGGTGGTCGAGTCGCTGACCCGGCCCGACGGCGTCGGCTACGTGTGGGTCGCGGGGGAGAGCAAGGCGCTGAGGGGCGTGCGCAAGCACCTGCGCCACGCGCTCGGCCTGCCGGCATCGGCCTACAAGTCCGTCGGCTACTGGATCGAGGACGCCGAGAAGTGGCGCGAGGACTACGACGCGCTCGACGCCGACACGAAGGCCGCCCTCGACGCGCTCTGGGAGTCCGACCGCGACGAGGAGGACATCGAGGACGAGTACGACGCGAGGCTGACGGCGCTCGGCCTGTGAGGGTGCCTGTGACCCGGGACTCAGCCTGAGGTATTAGGGGTGCCTAACCTTAGGTGTAGTCTCCCGACCTGTGTTGGCGAACTACCTGATCGGGTTGCGCGAGGGGCTGGAGGCAGCCCTGGTCGTGAGCATCCTCGTGGCCTACCTGGTCAAGACCGATCGACGCCACCTGCTCCCGCGGATCTGGGCCGGGGTCGCGCTGGCCGTCGGCGTGAGCCTGGCCTTCGGGGCCACGCTGACCTACGGCCCCCGCGGCCTGACCTTCGAGGCGCAGGAGCTCATCGGCGGCAGCCTGTCGATCGTCGCGGTCGGCTTCGTCACCTGGATGATCTTCTGGATGGCCCGCGCCGCACGCGGGCTCAGCGGTGAGCTCCGCGGCAGGATCGACGACGCCGCCGACGGCGGCCGCTGGTCGCTCGTCCTCGTCGCCGTGCTGGCCGTCGGTCGCGAGGGGCTCGAGACCGCGCTCTTCCTGTGGGCCGCCACCCAGGCCGGCACGCGCGACGCGACCGGCATCTCCACGCCGACGTGGGAGCCGCTGGCCGGCGCTGCGCTGGGCATCGCCACCGCGGTGCTGCTCGGCTACCTGATCTACCGCGGCGCGATCAGCATCAACCTCACCAGGTTCTTCACCTGGACCGGCGCCTTCCTGATCCTCGTCGCCGCAGGCGTGCTGGCCTACGGCGTGCACGACCTGCAGGAGGCGCGGTTCCTGCCCGGCCTGGGCGACCTCGCCTTCGACGTCTCCGACACCATCGACGCGAACAGCTGGTACGGCACGCTCCTCAAGGGCGTCTTCAACTTCTCGCCGGCCACGACCAGGCTCGAGGCCGCTGCCTGGCTGCTCTACGCCGTCCCGGCGATGACCTTCTTCCTCCTCACCATCCGTCGGCGCCCGAAGGCTCCCGCCCAGGCCCCGGCACCCGCGTCGACGTCCGCGCCCGCGGCCTGACGCCTCGCCGGACACCGCCGGATCCCACCGGACCCCACCTGCCCCCCACTGCCCACTCGTCCACCCCACACCCGAAAACGAGCCCCACATGCGCAAGACGACCCTGGTCGCCCCGGTGACCGCGTTGCTGCTCGCGTCGCCGTTCCTGGCCGCGTGCACCGAGAACGCCGACCCCGCCACCGGCGGCAGCGGCGACGAGGCCGACCCGCGTGCGCTGAGCGTCGACTCCTCGGCCGACGCCTGCACGCTGTCCGCCACCGAGGCCCCGGCCGGCACCCTGACCTTCGACGTGACGAACTCCGGCGACCAGGTCACCGAGTTCTACCTCCTCGGTGAGGACGGCCTGCGCATCGTCGCCGAGGTGGAGAACGTCGGCCCGAGCATCTCCCGCGCGCTCACCGTCAACGCCCCCGCCGGCACCTACTTCACCGCCTGCAAGCCAGGCATGACCGGCGAGGGCATCCGCGCCGACTTCACCGTGACCGAGTCCGACCAGGACGTCGCCGTGAGCGAGGACGAGGCCCAGCTCGTCGAGGACGCGCAGACCAACTACGCCGCCTACGTCCAGGACCAGTCGGCCCAGCTGCTGGAGAAGACCAGGCAGTTCGTCGAGCTCTACGAGTCCGGCGACGACGAGGCCGCCCGTGCGCTCTACCCGGTCGCCCGCACCCACTGGGAGCGCATCGAGACCGTGGCGGAGTCGTTCGGCGACCTCGACCCGATGATGGACGCCCGCGAGGCCGACCTCGAGCCCGGCCAGAAGTGGACCGGCTGGCACCTCATCGAGAAAGACCTCTGGCCCCAGCGCGCCGAGGACTACACACCCCTCACCGACAAGGAGCGGGTGACCTACGGCGACGACCTGCTCGCCAACACCGAGGAGCTCGACTCCCGCGTTCAGGACCTGACCTACACCGTCGACGGCATCGCCAACGGCTCGCGCGGCCTCCTCGAGGAGGTCGCCACGGGCAAGGTCACCGGCGAGGAGGAGTACTGGTCGCGGACCGACCTCTACGACTTCCAGGCCAACGTCGACGGTGCCCGCGTCGGCTTCGAGGGTGTCAAGCCGATCGTCGAGGCCAAGGACGCCGCCCTCGCCGAGCAGCTCACCACCCGCTTCGCCGACCTCCAGGCGCTGCTCGACGAGCAGAAGCAGGGCGACGGGTTCGTGTCCTACGACGACCTGACCCCCGAGCAGGTCAAGGGCCTCTCCGACGCCGTCAACGCGCTCTCCGAGCCGCTGTCGAAGCTCACCGCGGCGGTGCTGTCCTGACCGAGCCACCCGGCACCACGACCCCGCAGCCCAGCAGCCGCGTCAGCCGACGCGGCCTGCTGGGCGGCGGGGTTGCCGCTGCGGGCGTGGCGGGTGCGTACGTCGCCGGGCGGGCCACCGCCGAGGCCGCAGCGCCCGACGCTGGCGGCGACCCCCGTCGGTCGACGTACCCCTTCCGCGGCCGGCGGCAGGCCGGCATCGTCACCCCGGCCCAGGACCGCCTGCACTTCGCGGCCTTCGACGTCGTGACCGACTCGCGTGACGACCTCGTCGCGCTGCTACAGGCCTGGACCACGGCCGCGGAGCAGATGACCAGGGGCGAGCCCGCCGGCAGCGGCGCGGTCGACGGCGACGTGAACCTGCCTCCCGACGACACCGGCGAGGCGCTCGACCTGCCGGCCAGTGGCCTGACGATCACCTTCGGCTTCGGACCCTCGCTCTTCCGCGACGCCGACGGCAAGGACCGGTTCGGCCTCGCCGACCGGCAGCCGGAGGTGCTGCGCGAGCTCCCGCACTTCCCGGGCGACGTCCTCGACCCGGAGCGCTCGGGCGGCGACCTGTGCATCCAGGCCTGCGCCGACGACCCGCAGGTCGCGGTGCACGCGGTGCGCAACCTCGCCCGGATCGGCTTCGGCACGGTGTCCGTGCGCTGGTCGCAGCTCGGCTTCGGCCGGACCTCGACGACCTCGACCAGCCAGTCGACGCCCCGGAACCTCTTCGGCTTCAAGGACGGCACCGCCAACGTCAAGGCAGAGGAGACCGCCGCGCTCGACGAGCACGTGTGGGTCGGCTCCGGCGACGACGACGCAGCCGAGTGGCTGGCCGGTGGGTCCTACCTCGTCGCCCGCCGGATCAACATGAACATCGAGATCTGGGACCGTCAGCCGCTGGGCGACCAGGAGTCCTTCATCGGCCGCACCAAGGGCACCGGTGCCCCCCTCTCCGGCGGTGAGGAGATGACCGAGCCCGACTTCTCGATGCCCGGCAGCAACGACCAGCCGGTCATCCCGGTCGACTCCCACGTCCGGGTCGTGCACCCCGACATGAACGGCGGCGTCCGGATGCTGCGTCGCGGCTACAACTTCGTCGACGGCTCCAACGCGCTCGGGGGGCTCGACGCCGGTCTGTTCTTCATCGCCTACGTCCGCGACCCCGACACGCACTTCATCCCGGTGCAGCTGATGATGTCGAAGACCGACGCCCTCGCCGAGTACCTCAAGTTCACCGGGTCCGCGCTCTTCGCCGTGCCGCCGGGCATCGGCCCCGGCGAGCACGTCGGTCAGGCCCTGTTCGCCTGACGCCGACGGAGGTCGGCGAGCGCCCCGTCCAGGTCGGGGTGGGAGAACTCGAAGCCGCTCTCAAGCAGCCGCGCCGGGATCGCGCGCCGGCCGGTGAGGGCCAGGGCGGGGTCGGTGCGCAGGAGCACCGCGCCCACGCGGACGAGGAACGCGGGGGTCGGCGGGGCGGCCGGCCGGCCGAGGCTGCGGCGCAGCGCGGCCATCAGGTCGGTGTTGCGCGCCGGCTCCGGTCCCGTCGCGTGCACGACTCCCGACAGGGCGGAGCCGGGTTCGAGCGCGGCCCGGACGATGGCGAGCCAGTCGTCGACGTGCGTCCAGCTGATCCACTGGGTGCCCGGCCCGACGCGCCCGCCGAGGCCCCACCGAGCCAGTCCCCAGAGGCGGTCGAGCGCCGGGGTGTCGTTGTCGAGCACGATCCCCGTCCGCAGCACGACGACCCGGTCGGCGTGCGCGCCGACGACGGCCTCCTCCCACGCGCGGGCGACGCCGGCCATCTGGGGCGGACCGTCCGCGGGCGGCGCCGACTCGTCCAGCACCGCGTCGCCGGCGTCGCCGTAGATCGCGAGGGTGCTGGCCTGGACCCACACCGGCACGGGAGAGTCGAGGGTGGCGCTCGCCTCGACCAAGGCCCGGGTCGGGTCGACGCGCGACGACGTGAGCAGCGCGACGTTGGCCGGGGTGGGCCGGCGGTCCACCAGCTCGCCCGCGAGGTTGACGACCGCGCTGCCGTCGAGCTCCTCGCGCCACGCCCCGACGGTGCGGCCGTCACACACGACCTGGCGGTGCGGCCCCGGCCGGCTCCGACGGGTCAGGACCACCACCTCGTGGCCCGCCGTGGCCAGGTCGGCGCACAGCCGACGACCCAGCGCTCCCGATCCTCCGGCGACCACGACCTTCATGCGCCGCAACCTACGCGACGTCCACCACACGCACGGTGCTTCCGCCACGGGCCCGCGTGCGCGACGATTCGGGTATGAGCGATACAGCGTCGAAGACGTCCGGCCTCGAGCAGACCCGCCGGCTCGGCGTCGAGACCACGGGCATCGAGATCATCGAGGAGTCCGAGCGGACCGCACAGCCCAAGGACCTGTTCTGGCCGTGGTTCGCGGCCAACGTGTCCGTCTTCGGCCTGAGCTACGCCTCCTTCGTCCTCTACTTCGGCATCTCGTTCTGGCAGGGCGTCGTGGTGTCGGTCATCGGCATCGTGGTGTCGTTCCTGCTGTGCGGGATCATCGCGATCGCCGGCAAGCGCGGCTCCGCGCCGACGATGATCCTCAGCCGTGCCGCGTTCGGGGTGAAGGGCCAGAAGGTGCCGGGGGTGATCTCGTGGCTGGTCTCCATCGGCTGGGAGACCTTCCTCGCGATCCTCGCGGTGCTGGCCACCTCGACGATCTTCACCCGTCTCGGCTGGGGCGGCGGCACCGGCACCAAGGTCGTCGCAGCGGTCGTGGTGGCCGCGCTGATCGTGTCGGCCAGCGTCGCCGGCTACCACATCATCATGCGGATGCAGTCGGTCCTGACCTGGATCACCGGCATCGTCACGGTGCTCTACATGGTGCTCACCCTCGACGACATCGACTGGAGCGCGGTGCAGGACATCCCGTCCGGCTCGATGCAGTCCGTGATCGGTGCGCTGGTGATGGTGATGACCGGCTTCGGGCTCGGCTGGATCAACATCGCCGCGGACTGGTCGCGCTACCAGAAGCGGACGGCGTCCGGTCCCTCGATCGTCGCCTGGAACACCGCCGGCGGGGCGCTCGCGCCGGTGGTGCTGGTGCTGTTCGGCCTCGCGCTCGCGGGATCGTCCACCGACATCCTGGACGGAGTCGCCGGAGACCCGATCGGCACGCTCGCCACCCTGCTGCCGACGTGGTTCCTCGTCCCGTTCCTGCTCGCGGCGATCCTCTCGCTGGTCAGCGGCGCGGTGCTCGGCATCTACTCGTCGGGGCTGACGCTGCTCTCCCTCGGTGTGAAGCTCAAGCGTCCCCAGGCCGCCGCCGTCGACGGCGTGCTGCTGACGCTCGGCACGTTCTACGTCGTGTTCGTGGCCGAGGACTTCGCCGGCCCGTTCCAGAGCTTCCTCATCACCCTCGGTGTGCCCCTCGCAGCCTGGGCCGGCGTGATGATCTCCGACATCGCGCTGCGCAGGCGCGACTACGACGACGAGGCGCTCTTCGACGCCCGCGGCCGCTACGGGGACGTCGACTGGGCCGCGATCGGCACGATGGTCGTCGGCTCGGTCGTCGGCTGGGGCCTGGTCATCAACTCGTTCTCCGACGACGCCTCGTGGAACAACTGGCAGGGCTACCTCCTCGGCCCGCTCGGCCTCGGCGGGCGCGACGGGGCGTGGGCGTTCGCCAACCTCGGCGTCCTGTTCGCCCTGCTGATCGGCCTGGCCGGCGGCTACCTGCTCCGGCGTACGACGGTCGCGCGCCAGGAGGCCTGAGCGGCGGGAACACGCGGCCCGCGCGCGGCGTTGGGGCGGACGTGAAGATCGAGATCTGGTCCGACGTCGTCTGCCCGTGGTGCTACATCGGCAAGCGCCGGATCGAGAATGCCCTGGCCGGGTTCGCGCACGCCGACGAGGTGGAGGTGCACTGGCGCTCCTACGAGCTCGACCCCGGCGCCCCGGCCGTGCCGACGGAGAGCACCGCGGCGATGCTGTCGCGCAAGTACGGCCAGTCGCCCGACGGCGCGAAGCAGATGCAGGACCGCGTCGAGGCGGTCGCCGCCGAGGAGGGCCTGGTCTACCGGCTCTCCGAGACGCTGCACCTCAACACCGTCGACGCCCACCGCGTCATCCACCTCGCCCACGAGCAGGGTGGCAACGAGCTGCAGGGCGAGGTGAAGGAGGCGCTGCTGAAGGCCTACTTCACCGAGGCGCGCAACGTCGCCGACCACGCCGTGCTGCGCGAGGTCGCCGTCGCCGCCGGGCTCGAGGCCGACCGGGTGGACGAGGTGCTCGCCGGCACGGAGTTCACCCAGGACGTGCACGCCGACGTGGAGCAGGCGCAGGCCTACGGCGCGACCGGCGTCCCGTTCTTCGTGATCGACGAGAAGTACGGCGTCTCGGGCGCCCAGCCGACCGAGGTGTTCAGCCAGGTGCTGGACAGGGCCTGGTCGGAGTCGCACCCGAAGATCGAGGTGCTCGCGACCGGGGACGCCGGCGAGGCCTGCGGGCCCGACGGCTGCGCCATCTGACGCGTGCCCGCGTCAGGGCTGCGACTTGACCCCCTGAGCCGCCTTCTCGGCGGTGGTGGCGATCCGCGTGGCGCGGGTCTCGGGCCGCTTGGCGAGCACGATCCAGGTCAGGATCATCTTGCGTGCCGAGGGTGACCACGAGTCCCAGTGCTCGCGGCCGCCGGGACGGGCGTCGAAGGCCTCGGCCAGGTCGTCGGGCACGACGAGGTCCTCGACCTCGTCCATCAGGGTCCACATGCCCGTCTCCTTCGCGACCGCGACCGCGGCCTCGCCGGCCGGCTCCATCAGGCCGGCCTCCTCCAGCCGGGCGATCCGGCCCTTGTTGATGCGGGTCCACATGCTGCCCGGGCGGCGCGGGGCGAACCACATCATCGTGCGCGCCTCGTCGACGGGCTTCACCGTCGAGTCGACCCAGCCGTAGCGCAGCGCCTCGAGCACGGCCTCCTCGTAGGAGAACGGGCGCTCGGCCGCCCTGCGCGGGCTCACCAGGAACACCCCCGTGGGCTGCGCGTGGTGCTCGCGCAGCCAGTCGCTCCACTCGGCGGCGGTGCTCGCCTCCAGACGCTCCGCGTCGTCCATCGCTCCCATGTGCCCACTATGGCGGCAGGGTCCGACATGTGGGGAGCCTGTGACCGGGCAGGAGGGCGCGGGTACTGTGGGATCCGCACAGCGTCGTGCAGTCCACGCACAAACCTTTGAACTCTTCGAGGACCCCGCTGTGAACGCACCCGTCAAGCCCGTCGTGCTCATCGCCGAGGAGCTGAGCCCCGCCACGATCGAGGCGCTGGGCCCGGACTTCGAGATCCGCCACTGCAACGGAGCCGACCGCGCCGAGCTGATCCCGGCGATCGCCGACGTCGACGCGATCCTGGTCCGCTCCGCGACCAAGGTCGACGCCGAGGCGCTCGCCGCCGCGTCCCGCCTCAAGGTCGTCGCCCGCGCCGGCGTCGGCCTCGACAACGTCGACGTCAAGGCGTCGACCCAGGCCGGCGTCATGGTCGTCAACGCGCCGACCTCCAACATCGTCAGCGCCGCCGAGCTCGCCGTCGCGCTGATGCTGGCCGCCGCCCGCCACATCAGCCCGGCCCACGCCGCGCTGCGCGGCGGGGAGTGGAAGCGCTCGAAGTACACCGGCATCGAGCTCTACGAGAAGACCGTAGGCATCGTCGGCCTCGGTCGCATCGGCGTGCTGGTCGCGCAGCGGCTGAGCGCCTTCGGGATGAAGGTCATCGCCTACGACCCCTACGTCCAGGCCGGTCGCGCCGCGCAGATGGGCGTGCGCCTCGTGGACCTCGACACCCTCCTGGCGGAGTCGGACTTCATGAGCGTCCACCTGCCCAAGACCCCGGAGACGGTCGGCCTCATCGGCGCCGACCAGCTCGCCCGCGCCAAGCAGAGCCTGGTCCTCGTCAACGCCGCGCGTGGCGGCATCGTCGACGAGGCCGCGCTCTACGACGCGCTCAAGACCGGCCAGATCGCCGCCGCCGGCCTCGACGTCTTCGCGTCCGAGCCGTGCACCGACAGCCCGCTCTTCGAGCTCGAGAACGTCGTCGCCACCCCGCACCTCGGTGCCTCCACCGACGAGGCCCAGGAGAAGGCCGGCATCGCCGTCGCGAAGTCGGTCCGGCTCGCGCTCAGCGGCGAGCTCGTCCCCGACGCGGTCAACGTCCAGGGCGGCGTCATCGCCGAGGACGTGCGCCCCGGCATCCCGCTGACGGAGAAGCTCGGTCGCGTCTTCACCGCCCTCGCCGGCGAGACCGCCCAGCAGCTCGACGTCGAGGTGCGCGGCGAGATCACGGAGTACGACGTCAAGGTGCTCGAGCTGGCCGCGCTGAAGGGCGTCTTCGCCGACATCGTGGAGGAGCAGGTCTCCTACGTGAACGCACCGCTCCTCGCGGCCGAGCGCGGCACCGAGGTCCGCCTCCTCACCGAGGCCGAGAGCCCCGACCACCGCAACCTGATCACGCTGCGCGGCACCCTCGCCGACGGCACGCAGGTCTCGGTCAGCGGCACGCTGGTCGGCCTCGCGCAGAAGGAGCGGCTGGTCGAGGTCAACGGCTTCGACGTCGACCTCGAGCCCGCGACCCACCTGGCGTTCCTCACCTACGAGGACCGCCCCGGCATGGTCGGCGTGATCGGCGGCATCCTCGGCGAGGCGTCGGTCAACATCGCCGGGATGCAGGTCTCGCGCCAGGAGCAGGGCGGTGCGGCGCTCGTCGCGCTGAGCGTCGACTCGGCCATCCCGGCCGACACGCTCGCCGAGATCGAGTCGGCCATGCGGGCCGCCTCGGTGCGTGCGGTCAACCTGTCCTGACCTCTCCTGCCGGACACGCCCGCCTGACCGGTCGGTCCTAGGCCACCATCACCCGGCCGGTGGACCCGCGTCCCGAGCGCGGGCTCGCCGGCCGGTGTGCGTCCGCGCTGACGTGCTCCCACGCGGCCGCGAGTCGTCGTACGGCCTCCACGAGGTCGTCGGGCGAAGCGGTCCACGGGATCCGGACGTAGCGGTCGAGCCCACCCTCGACCGCGAAGACCGGCCCGGGAGCGACCACGACGCCGCGGCGCTCGGCCTCGGCCGTCGTCGCCGTGCCGAGCGGCTCGGGCAGCTCGCACCAGAGCGCGAGGCCGCCGTCGGGGACCCGGAAGCGCCACGCGGGCAGGTGCTCGCCCAGGGCGGCCACGAGCGTGTCGCGACCGACGACCAGGCGCTCGCGGTGCACCGGCAGCACCTCGTCGGCGCGGTCCATCAGGTCGGCCAGCACCAGCTGCTCGAAGACCGGTGCGCCGAGGTCGAGCCCGATCCGCGCCTGGATGAGCCGGTCCATGTCGGCCAGGTCGGCGCGCACCCAGCCCAGGCGCAGCCCGCCCCAGTAGGACTTGCTCGCGCTGCCGATCGTGATCGCCCCGTCGGCGTACGCGGCCATCGGCCGCGGCATCGCGGCGGCGAGGCCCGGCGCCAGGGCGAGCGCCTGGTGCGCCTCGTCGGCGACGACGGTCGTGCGCGAGCGGGCCAGCGCCGCACCGAGCTCCTCGCGCTGCGCGTCGGACATCAGGTGACCGGTCGGGTTCTGGAAGTCGGGGATCAGGTAGGCGAGCCGCGGTGAGGTCTGGCGCATGGTCGCCGCCAGCGCGTCGAGGTCCCACCCGTCCGGGTCGACCGCGGCCGGCACCAAGCGTGCGCCGGCGTGGCGGATGGCCTGCGTCACGTTGGGGTAGGTCGGCGACTCCACCACGACGCGCTCGCCCGGCGCTGTGAACGCCTGCGCCACGATCGACGCCGCCGCCAGCGCCCCGGCGGTGACCATGACCTGCTCCGGGACCGTCGGCAGCCCGCGGGCGTCGTACGCCGCCGCGATCCGCGCCTGCAGCGCCGGGACGCCCAGGGGGAAGTAGCCGGGCCCGCCCAGGTAGGCCGGGAGCTGCTCGGTCGCGCGCTGGTAGGACTCGACGAGCCCGGGCGGCGCCGAGTGCGCCGCGCAGTTCAGGTCGATGACGTCGTCGCCGCCGGTGCCCGGCATCAGGGCCCGGTCGTGGGAGCGGCGCTGCCCGCCCGGCACGGTGGTGAACGTGCCCGACCCACGCCGCGCCTCGGCGTACCCCGACTCGCGCAGCACCTCGTAGGCCCGGGTCACGGTGGTGCGGGAGACGTCGAGCGCGCCGGTGAGGTCACGCTCGCTCGGCAGCCGTACGCCGGCCCCGATCCGGCCGTCGCCGATGAGGACCCGCAGGCTCTCCGCGAGGCCGAGGTAGGCGGGGGAGCGGGGGAAGTCGCCCGTCAGAGTGGCTACGCGCTGGGCACTGATGACGCGGCTCATGCAGGCCACTGTTCCACGATTGGCTATGTCGAACAAGGCCAATCGGCGTCAGACTGGTGGCATGAGCACGACCTCTCCCACCGGCACCACCCACGCACCGCGCAGCGTCCTCGTCGACCTCGGCCCGATCGCCCAGCTGAGGGCCGGGCGGCTCGCGCGCCGCCTGCCGCAGCTCTACGTCGGCCTGGTCCTCTACGGCGTCTCGCTCGCGATGATGGTCCGCGGCGCGCTCGGCCTGGCGCCCTGGGACGTGCTGCACTCCGGCTTCATCCAGCACGTGCCGATGACGCTGGGGCAGGCGGTCGTGCTGTTCAGCTTCGTGGTCCTCGTGCTGTGGATCCCGCTCAAGGAGATGCCGGGCCTCGGCACCATCAGCAACGCCCTCGTGGTCGGCCTCTCCGCCGACGCCACCCTCGGCGTGCTCGACCGCCCCGACAGCATCGTCGCCCGGGTGGCGCTGATGATCGGCGGCGTCGCGCTCTGCGGGTTCGCGAGCGCGCTCTACATCGGCGCCCAGCTCGGCCGTGGCCCGCGCGACGGCCTGATGACCGGCCTGCACCGCCGGACCGGCCTCTCGCTGCGGCTGGTCCGCACCGGCCTCGAGGTCGCCGTCGTCGTGATCGGCCTGCTGCTCGGCGGCACACTCGGCATCGGCACCGTGGTCTACGCGCTCGCGATCGGGCCGCTCACCCAGCTGATGCTGCCCTGGCTCACCGTCGACGTGATGCGGCCCGACGAGGGCTGAGCGCCTACCGAATGGTCGGCTTCCCCGACGGCTGGCGGGCCGGCTGCTGCGGCGGCTGCTGGATCCCGTCGGAGGTCAGGAAGGCGATCACGCCGATGCTGATGATCGTCGAGAAGAGCATCCCGCCCTGCCCGAACATCAGCGGCAGGGCGGTGATCGCCCACACGTCGAAGCCGCGCAGCACGCTGAAGATGATGCCGGTCGGAGCCCCACCTGCCGGGGTGCTCACCATCGGGGCCGCGTAGTTCGGCGGCTTGCCGGTGATCCAGCGCACCGTGGCCGCGATCGACGACAGGCCGCACGCGATGGCGAGGTTGACCGCGCCGCCGCCGGAGACCTCGTCGACCAGCGTGGGGGTGGTCGCCAGCGCGAAGAGCATGAGCGCCGCACCCGGCACCACGAGGTGGGCGAGCAGTAGCCGCTGCCGCCGGAACGGCATCATCCGCGCCAACCCCTGGGTCCGTACGACGACCCGCAGCCCGACGCAGAGCGCAGGACCACCGAGCACCCCGGCGAACGTCGTCGCCAGCACGACCGCCCTTCCCGCGTCGGCCTCGGCGGCGGCGTACGGCACGAGCACGAGCCCGGCCAGCAGCACGTAGGGCTGCGGCGTGCGCAGCGCCCGGCGGAAGTCGCGGTGCACCAGGGCTCCCCAGCCGAGCGGGCCTCCGGTGTGGCTCCGCACGTGCGCGCCCCGCCCCCAGCGGCGCGCCAGCAGCACGTCGTACATCAGTCCGAGGTCGACCGACGACAGGGCGCCCGAGAGGCTGGGGGAGAGGTGCTCGGTCTGGCCGAGGACCCGACGCGAGACCTTGCCGACCGCGGTGGCCGAGCGCCACGCGAGGAGGACGGCGACGACCGCCATGGCGACTGCGACCGCCAGCACGAGGCTCGGCGACACCGCCGGCAGCCGTTCGAGCTCGTGGGTCGCCGACAGGCCCAGCACCACCCAGAGCACCACGGTGACCAGCCAGGTGAGCCAGCGCGAGATCGGGTCCTCGTGCACCTGCGACAGCGCCGCGACCCCGACGCAGGCCAGCGCCGTCGCGCTGCCGGCGACGAGGTAGACGACCGCCTCGTGCCACGCGAAGCCGCTGAGGACGGCCGGGGCGACGAGCAGGAGCGCGGCGCCGACCGCGGTCAGCGCGGTGGTCCGGAGCCAGCCCGGACGCAGCAGCCCGCCACGGTCGACGGGCGAGCTCAGCACCCAGCTGTTCGACGCGGGCGGGCTGAACACGGGCCCGAGGAGCCGGGACATGCCGAGCGCGAGGAGCGCGACGGCCAGCGCGACGAGCCAGGGGGCGGCCGAGCGGACCTCCCCACAGCTGCCGGTGCACGTCTCGTCGGCCAGCTGGCGGAGGTTGAGCACGACGTTGCCGGCCATCGCCCCGATCATCACGACGCAGAAGAGCCCGACGTAGGCGTCCGAGAGCGCCTCGCCCCACTTCAGCTCGGCGCGACCACGGCGCCAGTCGCGGATCTCCTGCCGGATCTCCCGTGCGGACGGGACCTCGGTGGGCTCGGTGGGCTCGATGGGCTCGGTGGGATCGGGGACGACCTCAGTCGACATCGGCAGGCTCCGGCGCCGGGCCCAGGCGCACGACGCGGTCGCACACGCGCTCGACCAGGCCGGGGTCGTGGCTGACCAGCAGCACCGCGCGCCCGGCCTTCTTCTCCGCGACCAGCTTGTCGCCGAGCCACGTCACGCCCTCCACGTCGAGGCGGGCCTCCGGCTCGTCGAGCACGAGCAGCTTGCGGGGGCGGACGAACGCGCTCGCCAGCGCGAGCCGTCGTCGCTGGCCCGACGACAGCGTGGAGGGCAGCTGTCCGGAGACCTCCATCAGCCCGACCTCGGCGAGCACGACGTTGACCACCTCCTCCGCATCGGCCTGGGAGT
Source organism: Nocardioides oleivorans (assembly GCF_004137255.1). Lineage (NCBI taxonomy): Bacteria > Bacillati > Actinomycetota > Actinomycetes > Propionibacteriales > Nocardioidaceae > Nocardioides > Nocardioides oleivorans. Next base: position 2,883,119 of record NZ_SDWT01000001.1, read on the forward strand.
GCGCGCGGGCGACGAGGTCGAGGTGCTCGACGACGGAGAGGTCCGGGAAGAAGTCGATGTCGTCCATCACGATCGCCAGGTCCGCGCGGATCTCGGGCAGCCGCTCGTCCAGCACGGTGCCGGCCAGGGTCGACTCGCCCGCGTCGGCCTCGTCGGCTCCCACGATGCAGCGCAGGAGCGTCGACTTGCCGCTGCCGTTCGGCCCGACCACGCCGACCGCCTCACCGGCGCGGACGTCGAGGTCGACCCCGTCGAGGATCGTCCGCTCGGCGAACTTCCGGGTGATCCCGCGGACCGTGAGCAGCGCCGGCTTCCGGGGGGCTGCCTTCTTCTTGGCCATGCCGTTCATCCAACCAGCCGACCCTCAACCTTTCGACGGATGCCCTCGGTGAGACGTCCGGGATAGGAAGGGGAGCCTTGGTCGCTACCCGTGGGGGGAATCGTGCGCGTCAGTCGCATGCTCGTGTCCGTGCCGTTGCTGCTCGCCCTGGCGTGGGGTGGTGCGCCAGCGGTCGCGGTCGACGGCGCGACCCGCGACGGCTCCTTCGAGACGCCCCTCCAGAAGAGGGGTGAGGGGGCCGTGCCCGGCGCCGCCCACCTGCGTGCGGACTCGGCGGAGGACGGCGTCGTACGCCGCACCGCGCAGCTCACCGACGTGCAGCACGCGGCCGGGTCGACCCCCGCGCAGCAGCTCGCCGTGGTCGACGTGCTCGTCGACGTCGAGGCGCAGACGATGACCGGCACGGCCACCCTCAACGGCGCGCCCGACCCCGGCAGCGTGGTCGCGGTGTACGTCGGGACGTGGTCCGGAGGCGCCTGCCAGACCCAGTTCGTCGCCGCGGCGGTCCCCGGCCAGGCGCAGGCCCAGTTCGTCGACGGCGAACCGGTCGCCGCGGCCGTCTCCGTGTCGGGCAACCAGCTCTCCATCGCCACCGCCGCGCACCCGCGGCTCCGCAACACGCTGCTGGAGTGCGCCTTCGCGCGGGTCACGGTCAACGCCCCGGGTGGCGCGGTCCTGAGCACGGCGTTCGCCGGCGACCTCACCGACACCTACAAGCCGGTCCTCGAGGTCGAGCCCGACGACGCGATGGTCGGCGCGAAGAAGGGCAGGTGGGCCACCGTCCGCCTCGAGGTCCGCAACACCTCACGCGGCCCGGCGACGGCCGTGCGCCTCACCGCCAGCGGTGCCGGCATCGAGATCCGGACGAAGACGGTCGTCGTCGGCGCGATGGACGACCGCTCGACGGAATACCTCGACCTCGACGTGCGGCTCCAGCAGCCGAAGGGCAAGAATGGCAAGAAGCCGAACGCACCGAAGCCGCGGACCCTCACGCTGACCGTCACCGACCCGGCGGCGGCCACCGCGACCGCGACCACGGTCGTGGTGCTCACCCCGAAGCCGACCACGCCGAAGAAGCTCACTGGCACCTACTGGTGGGGCTGGGAGGACACCAACCTCCAGTCCAACGCCGGCTGGATCAACCACGCGATCTGGTTCGTCGACGCGAAGTGGGCCTACACCGGCTGGGCCGAGGGGCGCAAGCCCCGGTGCTCGGCGTCGGTGAAGGAGTGCCAGCGCTACTCCTACAACCCGCGCACCGGCATGCTGAAGCTCGGCAAGCAGAAGGCGAAGGTCACCTCGGAGGGCTTCACCGTCAAGCACCCGGCCTACGCCGACAAGCTCCGCCTCGAGCCGCTGACCCTGCCGAAGAAGGGCACGAAGCTGGCGCTCGACCTCTACCACCAGAACTGGTCGGGCTACTGCGCGATCACCTGCACCTCCTACACCGACTACCTGACGATGGACACGCAGCAGCGCTTCGTCGAGGGCGGCTTCTCCGTCGGCAGCTGGCCCGGCCTCGGCCAGAGCTGGAGCAGCGCGCCGGCCGACCAGCGCGGGACCTACAAGGTCGTCAGCACCGGCGTCATCGAGATGTCGTACGCCGACGGCACCCGCAAGCGCCAGGTCATCGGGATCCAGCACGACCCGCGCGGCAAGCCCAACCCCGCAGCGGCCGGCGTCGTGCTGGGCGACGTGAACTTCTACGACTAGGGGCTCAGCGGCGGGTGGCGATGACCGTCGAGGCGTCGGCGGCCACCATCACCTCGACGGCGGTGAACCGCTCGTCGGTGAGCCACTGCTCACGCAGGGTGTCGACCCGGCCGTGGGCGATCGGCGGCCACGACTCGCACGGCGCGAAGTCGTCGAGCACGACGATCCCGCCCGGCTCGACGAGGTCGATGATCGAGTCGACCCCGACCTCCGACGGACTGCCGGAGTCGAGGAAGAGCAGCGAGAAGGGGCCGTGCTCGCGCAGCACGCTCCAGTCGGCGGCGAGCACCTCGACCTTGTCGTCGTCGGTGAAGATCTTCGCCGCTGCGCCGGCGAGCGACTCGTCGAGCTCGGCGGTCAGGATCCGCGCCCCGTTGCGTACGCCGCTGCGCAGCCACGCGGTGCCGACGCCGCAGCCGGTGCCGAACTCCGCCATCGTCCCGCCGCGCGTCGCGGCGAGGGTCGCGAGCAGGCGGCCGGTCTCGTTGCGGCAGAACGCGACGTAGCCGGCCTGGCGGCACACGTCGAACGCGCGCTGCACGATGTCGGGGAGATCCGGGGGAGCAGACATGAGGTCGCCGAGTCTGTCATCCCGCGGGGCCGATCCCACGGACCGATCTGACATCTCACGATCTGACACGTTTCGCGAATCCGGGTGCGGGCAGCCGGAGCGCGGTCGTACAGTCGACGCACCATGCGGACGTTCCTCGTACTTATCGATCGCCGCGGCGAGGCCTGACAGAGAGGCCACCTCGTCGCGGTGTTCGGCGTTGACGAGGTTCCGCCCCCTGGCCTTTCGTTCCAGAGCTTTCCCTCTGGGTTCGAAGCCGTCGCCTCCGTGGCGGGTCCACGCAGTCCCTGCGCGATCCGCACGCTCGTTGGCCGGCAGCCGGGCCGGGCGATCCCCGCAACCCCTCGCTTCCCCACCCGCCGCGGTGTCGGTGGCTTCGGACTCACACCACCTCTCCAGGAGTGAGACCCATGTACGACCTGTACCCGGACAGCTGGGGCCCGTCGGCCCACGACCCCGAGAACCCGCACAGCGCCGAGAACACCGCCAGCGCGGTGCAGACCGCGCTTGACCTGCGAGACAACGGCGGCCAGTGGCCGGACGACAACTAGCCTCTGCCGCATGTCCGACACCCAGCAGCCCACCGCCAGCTCGACCCTCGCCGTCATCCCCGGCGACGGGATCGGTCCCGAGGTCACCGCGGAGGCCCTCAAGGTCCTCGAGGTCGCCTCACCGGTGAAGTTCGAGTCGACGCGCTACGACCTGGGCGCCGAGCGCTACCTCGCGACCGGCGAGGTGCTGCCCGACTCGGTGCTCGCGGAGATCCGCGGGCACGACGCGATCCTGCTGGGCGCGGTGGGCGGCAAGCCCAACGACCCGAACCTGCCGCCCGGCATCCTCGAGCGCGGCCTGCTCCTGCGCCTGCGCTTCGAGCTCGACCACTACGTCAACCTGCGACCCTCCCGCCTGCTCCCCGGCTCGACCTCACCCCTGGCCGAGCACGTGCTGGAGAAGGGGGACATCGACTTCGTGGTGGTCCGCGAGGGCACCGAGGGCCCCTACACCGGCAACGGCGGCGCGCTGCGCGTCGGCACGCCGGCCGAGGTCGCGACCGAGGTGTCGGTCAACACCGCCTACGGCATCGAGCGCGTCGTCCGTGACGCCTTCGCGCGGGCCCAGAAGCGCCCGCGCAAGAAGCTGACGCTGGTCCACAAGACCAACGTCCTGGTCAACGCCGGCTCGCTCTGGTGGCGCCTGTTCGAGACGGTCGCCGCGGAGTTCCCCGACGTCACGACCGACTACATGCACATCGACGCGGCCATGATCTTCATGGCGACCGACCCGGCCCGCTTCGACGTCATCGTCACCGACAACCTCTTCGGCGACATCATCACCGACCTGGCCGCTGCCATCACCGGCGGCATCGGGCTGGCCGCCTCCGGCAACGTGAACCCGGACCGCACCGCCCCCTCCATGTTCGAGCCCGTCCACGGCTCGGCTCCCGACATCGCCGGCCAGCAGAAGGCCGACCCGACCGCCGCGATCCTCTCCGGAGCGCTGCTGCTCGACCACCTCGGCCACCCCGAGGCCGCCGCTCGCATCGAGGCCGCCGTCCTGGCCGACCTCACCGAGCGCGCGCCGGGTGCGGGTCGTCGTACGAGCGAGGTCGGGGACGCCATCGCCGCCCGCCTCTGAGTGCCCGTCCCGGGCCTCTGGAATAGGTTGACCCCATGCAGATCAGCACCACCGCCAACCCCACGCCCGTCGACGACGCCCGGCTCGCCGAGATCCTGGCGAACCCCGGCTTCGGCACGCACTTCACCGACCACATGCTCACGGTGGAGTGGACGCCGGAGAAGGGGTGGTACGACGCGCGGATCACGCCCTACGGCCCGCTGACGCTCGACCCGGCGACGGCCGTGCTGCACTACGCGCAGGAGACCTTCGAGGGCATGAAGGCCTACCGCCACGCGGACGGCTCGGTCTGGACGTTCCGTCCCGACCAGAACGCCGCGCGCATGGTGCGCTCGTCGCAGCGGCTGGCCTTCCCCGAGCTGCCGATCGACGACTTCGTGGCGTGCGTCGACGCACTCGTCGAGGCCGACCAGCGCTGGGTGCCGGCCAACGAGGGCGACGGTGGCGAGAAGTCGCTCTACCTGCGCCCGTTCATGTTCGCCTCGGAGACCTTCCTCGGTGTGCGGCCGGCCCAGCACGTGACCTTCATGGTCATCGCGTCCCCGGCGGGGGCGTACTTCAAGGGCGGCATCAAGCCGGTCAACCTCTGGCTGTCCGAGAGCTTCACCCGCGCCGGTCGCGGCGGCATGGGCGCGGCGAAGACCGGCGGCAACTACGCGTCGTCGCTGGCCGCACAGCGCGAAGCCATCGAGATGGGTTGCGACCAGGTCGTCTTCCTCGACGACCAGGAGTTCCGCTACATCGAGGAGCTCGGCGGGATGAACCTCTTCTTCGTGCACCGCGACGGCCGCGTCGTCACGCCCGAGACCGGCACCATCCTCGAGGGCATCACTCGCGCGTCGATCCTCGAGCTGGCCGGCAAGCTCGGCCACGCGGTCGAGGAGCGCAAGGTCTCCATCGACGAGTGGCGCGACGGCGTCGCGTCGGGCGACATCACCGAGGTCTTCGCCTGCGGCACCGCCGCCGTCGTCACCCCGGTCGGTGAGCTCCGCTCGCCCAGCGGCGTGACCCCGGCTCCGACGAGCACCGACCTCACCATGCGGCTCCGCGAGTCCCTCGTCGGCATGCAGCTCGGCCGCGCCGATGACACCTTCGGCTGGATGCACCGCGTGGTCTGAGGTCCGCCTGTTCGCGCTCGGCTGACGCGGATCGGTCGGACGGGCCTCCGCGCGCCGATAGGCTCTCGGTGTGAGTGCGGCCGAGGTGGAGATCGATCCCGACCAGTCCTCCTGCAAGGGATCCCAGGCCTTCGAAGCCCAGAGCTCACGCTCCCTGCGCGACTTCATGCGCACCGAGTCGGGCTCCGCCGGCATGCTCGTCGTGGCCGCCCTCATCGCCCTGGTCTGGGCGAACTCCCCGTGGTCGGAGTCCTACGTCGACCTCTGGCACACTGAGCTGGCGATCCGCTTCGGCGACGGCGGCCTCACGATGGACCTGCACCACTGGATCAACGACGGCCTGATGGTCGTGTTCTTCTTCGTGATCGGCCTCGAGGTGCGCAAGGAGTTCGCGATCGGCGAGCTCACCGACCGCAGCCGGGTCGTCGTGCCCCTCGTCGCGGGCATCACCGGCATGCTCGTGCCGGCCGCGATCTTCCTCGCCCTCAACCCCTCGGGCGAGCAGGCCGCCGGGTGGGGCGCGGTGATCGGGACCGACACCGCCTTCCTGCTGGGGGTGATGGCGCTCGTCGGGCCGGCCGTCTCCACGCAGCTGCGGATCTTCCTGCTCACGCTCACCGTGATCGACGACATCGTCGCGGTCAGCGTGATCGGCATCGTCTACTCCGACGGCCTCTCCCTCGGTGCGCTGGGCGTCGCCGCGCTGTGCCTGGTCGTGCTCGTCGTCCTCGACCGCTTCGCCGTCTGGCAGGCCGCTCCCTACGTCCTGGTCGTGCTGGTGCTGTGGGTCGCGACGCTCGAGTCCGGCGTGCACGCCTCCATCGCCGGCATGGTCAGCGGCCTGCTGGTGCCCGCGCTCGACCCGCGACGCGTCGACGTCGAGGAGGCCGCGCGGACGTTCCGCGCGTTCCGGCAGTCGCCGATGCCCGGCGTCCAGCGCACCGCGCGGCGTTCCCTCACCCGTGCCATCTCGGTCAACGAGCGGCTCCAGGAGGCGCTGCACACCCCGACCAGCCACGTCGTCGTACCCCTCTTCGCCCTGGCCAACGCCGGCGTCGACCTCCGCGACGGCGTGCTCGGCGACGCCCTCGCGTCGCGGCTGATGTGGGGCATCGTGCTCGGCCTGGTCGTCGGCAAGGCGCTCGGCATCTTCGTCGGCGCCTTCGCCAGCGTGCGGCTCGGCTGGGGCCGGCTGCCGCAGGGCGTCGGGCTCGGCCACACGCTGGCCGGTGGCGCGCTGTCGGGCATCGGGTTCACGGTGTCGCTGCTGATCATCAGCCTGGCCTTCGAGTCCACCCGCCTGCAGGACCAGGCGCGGGTCGGCGTGCTCCTCGCGGCGGTGCTCGCCAGCCTTGCGGGATGGGCTGCCTTCCGGTTCTCTGCGCGCTTCCTCGGCCAGACCGACGCAGCGCTTCCCCGCACCCTCAGCCAGCCGGTCGATCCCGCACGCGACCACGTCGTCGGCCCGGTCGACGCCGAGCTGACGCTGGTCGAGTACCTCGACTACGAGTGCCCGTTCTGCGCCCGGGTCAGCGGGGTCGGCGACGAGCTGCGTGCCCACTTCGGCGACCGGCTCCGCTACGTCACCCGGCACCTGCCGCTCCCGGTTCACCCCCACTCCGAGCTCGCCGCGCTCGCCTCCGAGGCCGCCTCGCTGCAGGGCAGGTTCTGGGAGATGCACGCGGTCCTCTTCGCCCACCAGGACGAGCTCGAGCTCGAGGACCTCGTGGGGTACGCCGCCGAGATCGGGCTCGACGTCGAGCGGTTCATGCGCGACCTCGACGACGACGACGTGCACCGGCACGTCGCGCACGACGTCGCCTCCGCCGAGGAGAGCGGCGTGCGCGGGACGCCGACGTTCTTCATCGGCGACACCCGCCACATCGGTCCGCACGACGCCCGGAGCCTGATCGTGGCCCTGGAGCAGCAGGGTGTGGGTCGGCCGATCGGCTGACCCGCTCGGGCCCCGGGGCCGATCCGGCGTACGCCGTCGCGGATCAGGCTCGTCCCATGACGACGACCACGCTCCGGTCCGCTCCGCCGACGAGGCGCCACCATGACTGGTGGATCCCCGCCGGCCTGGTCGCGCTGACCCTCGTGCCGGCCGCCGCCGGCGCCGCGCGACTGGTCGACCTGTCGTCGGGGCGGACCGAGGAGAACGCCCGCTTCTTCGACCTCCCGGTCCCGATCATCGTGCACGTCGTCGGCGCGACGACCTACTGCCTCCTGGGCGCCTTCCAGCTCATGCCGTCGTTCCGCACGAAGAGGCCCGGATGGCACCGGACCAGCGGTCGGATCCTGGTCCCGGCGGGCCTCGCCGCAGCGCTCAGCGGAATGTGGATGGCCACGCTCCACGACCTCCCGGCCCAGGACGACACCGCCCTGATGTGGCTGCGCGTGGCCTTCGGCTCGCTGATGGTCGCCGGGCTCGTGCTCGGCGTCCTCGCGATCCGGCGTCGCGACGTCCGCACGCACCAGCGCTGGATGGCGAGGTCGTACGCCGTCGCGCAGGGCGCCGGCACGCAGGCGCTCGTGCTCGGGCCGATCGCGCTGCTCGTCGGCCAGCCGGGCGGTGGCGTGAAGGCCGGCGGGATGGGGTTCGCGTGGGTGCTCAACCTGCTCGTCGCCGAGTGGCTGGTGCGGCGCTCCCAGGCGGCTCAGTCGAGCCGTCGGGTCTGATAGGCCCAGAGCGCGAGCTCGACGCGGTTGCGCACCCCGAGCTTGGCCATCAGGGCGCCGAGGTGGGTCTTCACGGTGCTCAGCGAGATGTAGAGCTCGGCCGCGACCTCGTGGTTCGTGAGCCCGCGGGCGACGGCGACCAACACCTGCTCCTCCCGCTCGGTCAGCGCTGACGTCGGCTGGGGCGGCACGTCCCGGCCTGCGAACGACTGCAGCATCCGGGTCGTGACGCTCGGTGCGATCAACGAACCACCGTCGGCAGCCGCGCGCACGGCGTGGGTGAGGACCTGCGGGCCGCAGTCCTTGAGCAGGAAGCCCTTGGCGCCCGCGAGCAGCGCACCGTAGACGTACTCGTCGAGGTCGAACGTCGTCACCACGACGACCGCCATCGGGTCGGCCACGTCCGGGCCCGCCAGCGCCCGGGTCGCCTCGATGCCGTTGAGCCGCGGCATCCGGATGTCGAGCAGGCACACGTCGGGGCGCAGCGCCCGCGCCTGCTCGACCGCGTCCTGCCCGTCGACGGCGGTCGCGACGACCTCGATGCCTTCCTGGGCGTCCAGGATCATCTCCAGGCCGGTGCGGACGATCTCCTGGTCGTCGGCGACGAGCACGCGCAGCGTCGTCATCGGCGTCCGTCCACGGGGAGCGTCGCGACGACCTGCCACCCGCCCGCGGGCCGCGGTCCGGCGTCGAGACGGCCACCGAGCAGGTCAGCCCGCTCGGTCATCCCGACGATCCCGAAGCCGGCGCCGTTCCTCGTGCTGGCGGTGCCGTCGTCGACGACCGTGAGGGCGAGGTCGTCACCCTGGATGTCGACCGACACCTGCACGGAGGTGGCGCCGACCGCGTGGCGACGGGCGTTGGCGACCGCCTCCTGGGCGATCCGGTGCACGGCGGCAGCGACGGTGGGGGAGAGCGCGTCGACCCCGTCGCCGACGGTGACCTCGACGGCGGGCCCCGGACCCGTCGCGGTCGCCAGCCCGGTGAGGTCGTCGATCGGCCGGTCGGGCGCGTCCTCCTCGGTGCGCAGCATCCGCACGACCTCGCGGGTCTCGGTCAGCGTGCGGGAGGCCTCCTCGTCGATCCGGCGCAGCGCGTCCTTGGCTGCCTCGGGACGGTCGTCGGCGACCGCGAGGCCCGCCTGGGCGCTGATCGCGATGGCCGTCAGGTGGTGGGCGACCGTGTCGTGCAGGTCGCGCGCGAGTCGCTCCCGCTCCTGCTGGCGTACGTCGTCCAGCTGGCGCGATCGCAGCAGCGAGCGGGTCCGGACGGCCACGCCGACCGACGCCGCCGCGACGCAGACGGCCGTCGCCCCGATCCGGTCGCCGGCCGGCATCCCCTCGTGGAAGATCGCGTAGGCGACGACGAGGGCGAACAGCCAGAGCCCCACCACCGCGTCCCTCCCGGAGGCCCACCGGGCGAGGGAGTAGGGGATCAGCAGGGCGACGAGGCCGGTGCTGAGGTCACCGGGCGCACCGCCGAGGTTGCTGGCGGCGATCCACGTCACGAGGTTGACCGCGCCGAAGACGGTGACCGGCAGGCTCGGAGAGGTACGCCGCACCACCAGCGTCGGCAGCCACACGAGGAAGCCGACGAGCGTGGCCCAGCGCCACTCGAGGTCGTCGCGCAGCAGCGTCTCGACCACCGCAGCCACGGCCACCGCCACCACGAAGGCACGGTCGAGCACGCCCGGCGGCGCGGCGTCGGCCGGCGCAGGCAGGCGCCACAGCGACCGGACGAACGTGAGCATGCGTGCACGGTAGTGCTCACGGCTACCTCGCCGGATCGGCCGGATGACCGAGTGCCGAGCGGTGCGTGAGCCACATTCCGACGCCCTGGATTGTGGCTCACTCACCGCCGGCCGGATGACCGAGTGCCGAGCGGTGCGTGAGCCACATTCCGAGGCTCTGGATCGTGGCTCACTCACCGCCCGGCCGGCGTGTCGCGAGCGGCGCGCCGGGGCAGCGGTGCGTGACCGACGTTCGCCGGCCCTCGAACGTGGCTCACTCACCGCTCGCACGGATGAACCGGAGCGAGGCCGGTCGTCGACCGAGCGTGCTCAGGGTGAGGAGGACGCGCAGGCGATGCACAGCCGGGCCGCCGGCAGCGCGTCGAGCCGGGCCTCCCCGATCGCTGACCCGCAGCGCTCGCACACGCCGTACGCCCCCTCCTCGACACGCGCAGCAGCGGCGTCGAGCTCCGCCAGGTGGCCCCTCACCTGGCGCACGAGCGCCCCGATCTGCGACCGCTCGAAGGCGATCGTGGCGCCCTCCGGGTCGTGCTCGTCGTCGGCGTTGGTGTCGAGGGACGCGGCGACGATCGCGTCGTGGTCGCCGGACAGCGACTCCAGCCGCTCGAGCGCGGCCGAGCGCTCGGCAACCAACCGACGGCGGATCTCGTCCATCACGACATGATGGAGCAGACGTACGACATCGCCGGAACGGGCGCGTCCCGCCCGTATCCTCGTGGCGTGACGACGACCCCGAAGGCGCCGCCGCCCGGCCTCACCGTCGGCGGCTACGCGCTGCGCGCCCGCCTCGGCGAGGGCGGCATGGGCGTGGTCCACCTCGGCCAGAAGCCGGGGGAGCGGCCGGTCGCGATCAAGGTGCTCCGTCCGCACATCGTCGGCGACGACGAGGCGCGCCGCCGCCTCGCGCGCGAGGTCAGCTCGCTGAGCCGGGTGCGCAGCCGCCGGATCGCGGAGATCGTCGACGCCGACCCCTACGGCGACATCCCGTTCGTCGCGACCCGCTACGTCCCCGGCCTGTCGCTCCACGACCACGTGCAGGAGGAGGGGGCGCTCGACGGCGACGACCTGCTGTGGTTCGCCGACTGCCTGGCCGAGGCCCTCGAGGCGGTCCACTCGGTCGGGGTCCTCCACCGCGACATCAAGCCGTCCAACGTGATCATGGAGGGGCGTACGCCGATCCTGATCGACTTCGGCCTGGCCCGGGTCGCCGACGACTCGCGCATCACGATGAACGGCTGGCTGCTGGGCACGCCGGGCTACCTCGCTCCCGAGATCCTCTACGGCGACGACGCCAGCGCGGCCTCCGACGTGCACGCCTGGGCCGCGACCGTGGCCTACGCCGGCACCGGCCGCGCGCCCTACGGCCGCGGTCCGTCGGTGGCGATCATGGACCGCGTCCGGCGCGGCGAGCACGACCTGACCGGCCTCGACCCCGACGTGCTCGACCTCGTCGAGGACGCGCTCGCCCCGCGACCCGAGGACCGCCCCTCCCTCGAGGAGGTGCGCGACTGGATCGAGGACCTCTCCGGCGGCGCCCCGCGCGCGCCGCACGCCGGTGGCAGCAGCGTGACGCTGCCCTACGTCGCCGCGATGCAGGAGGAGCACGACGCCCCGACCCGCCTCGGGACCGCCGCCGCTCCTCCGATCGGGCACGTCGCACCCGGCCCGGTGCCCGCACCCGTCGAGCCGTTCCACTGGTCGCAGGACTGGACGGCGGAGGACGACCGTGCGGATCGCTGGGGCGACACGGGAACGGTCCCGCACCGCCAGACCCGTGTGCTGCCGGACGGCTCGACCGAGTACGTCACCGCCTACGGACCGCCTGCCCGCGAGCGGGTCCCCGCCGGCCAGCGCCTGCGCCGCTCGCTCACCCTCCTGGCCGGGGCTGGGGTGGTCGCCGGCGGCATCGCCTTCGCGCCCTACGTCACGACCGCCGTCCTCTTCGTCGCCGTCTGGCTGCTCCGCAGCGGCTCGCTGGCCGCCTCGTCGGCCGGCAACCGCCGTGACCGTCGCGGCGCCAGGTGGTACGACGGCGTGCAGGTGCTGCTGGCCGCTCCGTGGCACGTGGTCGCCGCCCTCGGTGGAGCGCTGGTGCTCTTCCTCTGGAGCATCGGCATCGCGTGCGCGATCGCGCTGCTCTGCTTCGCGGCCTCGATCTCGATGACGACCTCGCTGGCCGTCATCGGGGCCACCTTCGCCTTCGCGACCTGGCTCGGCCCCGGCGCCGAGCGGGTCCGCGCGCCCGTGCACCGTGTGGTGGACCCGCTCGCGCGCCGAGGCGTGCCGTGGTTCCTCGTCACGCTGCTCGTCGCAGCCCTGGGCTCGGGGCTCGGCGCCGCCGTCTCGGCCCAGGGCACCAGCTGGACGCCGTACGACTCCGCGCCGTTCTCCGACGTGCGGCTGCCCGGGTGGCTCTAGGCGGTCTCCGACCCGACCTGACGGGGCCGACGAGGACCGCGAATCCGACGCCCAGCCCATCGTGCACTAGGCTTGTCGTGTTGAAGGGGTGGACTCGTCCGCTCTGGTCGCGCACCTAGTCGCGACTCGTATCTTTTTCTTCCTGGTTTTCGGTTCGCTGGACATCAGCACAGGTGGATGGCTTCAGCGGCCGGTGGGCACGTCGTCCCCGGCACCGAACAAAGGAAATGACAATGGCTCAGGGCACCGTGAAGTGGTTCAACGCTGAGAAGGGCTTCGGCTTCATCGCTCAGGATGGCGGCGGCGAGGACGTGTTCGTCCACTACTCCGCGATCCAGACCAACGGCTACAAGTCCCTCGACGAGAACCAGAAGGTCGAGTTCGACGTCACCGCCGGCCCCAAGGGCCCGCAGGCCGAGAACGTCCGCGCCGTCTGACGTAGCTGCACCGAAGGGCCCCGATCGCTGATGCGGTCGGGGCCCTTCTGCCTGTCCGACCTCGAGTGCGGCCGCGCGGCGCCGGGTGAACAGTGCCTGAACACCGCCGCCCGGGTATCGCCAAGCGCGTGCGGGAGGAGAACAGTCCGACAGGTGACTCCTGAGCTCGTCATCCTGGGGCTGGTGGTGGTGACCGCCCTCGCGTTCGACTTCACCAACGGATTCCACGACACCGGCAACGCGATGGCCACCTCCATCGCCACCGGTGCCCTGCGGCCCAAGGTCGCCGTCGCCCTCTCCGGGACCCTCAACCTGATCGGGGCGTTCCTGTCGGTCGAGGTGGCCCTCACCGTGACCAACGCCGTCATCAAGGTGCAGGACTCCGACGGCGCCCCGCAGCCGCAGTTCCTCGAGAACGGCGGCCAGGCGCTGCTGATGATCATCCTCGCGGGTCTCGTCGGCGGCATCCTGTGGAACCTGCTGACCTGGCTCCTGGGCCTGCCGTCGAGCTCGTCGCACGCCCTCTTCGGCGGGCTGGTCGGCGCGACGATCGCGGGCCTCGGCTTCTCCGGCGTCAACTGGGCCGGCGACGGCACGAAGCTGGACGGCGTGGTCGGCAAGGTGCTGCTGCCGGCGCTCCTGTCGCCGGTCATCGCGCTCGTCGTCGCCGCGGTCGGCACCTGGCTGATCCACCGGATCACCGAGGGAGTGACCGAGCGCTACCGCGAGACCGGCTTCCGCTGGGGTCAGATCGGCTCGGCCTCGCTCGTCTCGCTGGCGCACGGCACCAACGACGCGCAGAAGACGATGGGCGTGATCACCCTCGCGCTGATCGCGTCGGGGGAGTGGACCGACACCGGCTCCATCCCGTTCTGGGTCAAGCTCACCTGTGCGCTGGCGATCGCGCTCGGCACCTACCTCGGCGGCTGGCGGATCATCCGCACGCTCGGCAAGGGCCTCGTCGAGATCTCCTCCCCGCAGGGCATGGCCGCCGAGTCGTCCTCGGCGGCGGTGATCCTCGCCTCGAGCCACCTCGGCTTCGCGCTCTCGACCACCCACGTGGCGACCGGCTCGATCCTCGGCACCGGCGTCGGCAAGAAGGGCGCCGAGGTCCGCTGGGGCGTCGCCGGCCGGATGGTCCTGGCCTGGATGATCACCTTCCCGATGGCCGCGGTGGTGGGCGCGCTCACCTGGTGGGTCGGCAACCTGGTCGGCGGCCTGGGCGGTGCGCTCGTCGTGTTCGCGATCCTCGTGGTGCTGGCCGGCTACATGTACGTCCGCTCCCGCCGCGCCCCGGTCGACCACACCAACGTTAACGACGCCTGGGACGGCGCTCCCTCCGCCTCGGTCCCGGCGACCGCCGCTGCCTCCGGAGGTGCTCGATGAACAACCTCGGCTACGCCCTCGACGGCGCCTGGCAGGTCCTGCTCGCGGGGCTGATCCTCGGCGCGGGCCTGCCGGCCGTCTTCGCACTCGGCATCCGCTCGGCCACGTGGGGGACCGGCGGCACCGCCGCCGAGGTCGACGGCGGCTCGCCCCATCCGCTCGGTCGCGTGCTGGCCGCCCTGTGCTTCGCCGTCGTGCTCGCCGGCGTCGCGCTCGGGATCACCTTCATCGTGGCCTCCGGCTTCGGCTACGCCTTGAGCTTCGAGCACATCTACCCGACGCTGGTCGAGAAGTGAGGAGTACGCCGTGCCCGTGCTGCTGAACCGTGTGGTCGCCTGGCTCCGCGAGGGCTACCCCACCGGCGTGCCCGCCCAGGACTACATCCCCCTCCTCGCCCTCCTCCGTCGCCGGATGACCGACGACGAGGTGGCGGCCATCGCCGCCGAGCTCGCCGACGAGGGCATGCTCGTCGACACCACGGACATCGCCGTCTCGATCTCCAAGGTGACCGACGCGGTGCCGTCGGAGGCCGACGTCGAGCGGGTGAAGGACCACCTGGCGTTCCGGGGCTTCCCGACGTAGCGGGCCGGCGTTCAGGCGCCGAGCAGGTCCGCGCGGTCGAGGATCACGCCCGCCAGGTCGCGCGTGCGCGGGCGGTCGATGCCCCGGACGACGGGACGCAGGCGCATCGCCAGCTCACCGGAGTAGAGGAGCACGAGCGCCTCGACGACGGCAGGAGCGGCCGGGCCGACGACAGGCTCCGCCAGGTCGAGGAGGCGTGCGCGGAGGGTCTCGGTCTCGTGTCGGACCGCAGCCGCGAGCACGGGTGCGGGCTCGGCGTGTCCGGCCGCCGTGCCGAGGAACGCGCACCACCGGGCGCCGGTGCTCCTGGTCCGGAAGGTGTCGATCGCGTCGAAGACCGCCAGGAGCCGGTCGCGGTCCGTGCGCGCCTGCGCCACCGCTGCCTCCCACACCTCGAGCCACTCCGCGTGACGTCGGTCGAGCGCGGCCGCCACGAGGTCGTCCTTGCTGCCGTAGGCCCGGTAGAGCGTGGCCGGGGAGACGCCGGCCCGGTCGAGGATGACGTCGACCGGCGCGTGGGTGTCGCCCCCGGCGAACACGACCTCGTCGACGGCGTCGAGGAGCCGGGTGCGGGTGGAGTCACGGGTGGCCACTCCTGAAGTGTAGGCTCAAGAAGTGAAACGAACGTTATCGTTCTTCGGGTCGCGCGACGGGTGGCTCGTGATGGCCGGCTGCTCACTCATCGCCGGGACCTACGGCCTGGTCCGCCTTGCCTATGGACTCTTCCTGCCCGACATCGACCGGTCGGTGCCGCTGGGCACCGCCACTGCCGGCTTCATCGCGTCGGGCTCGTCCGTGGCCTACTGCGTGGGCGCGCTCGCGGCGGTGGTGCTCGACCACCGCCCGCGGGCGTTGCTCGTGGCCTCGGTCGCGACGGCCTCGGGTGGTGCGGTCGCGATGGCGCTCGCCCCGGGCCTCGCCCTCCTGGCCCCGGCGGTCGTCGTCGCCTCGGCCGGTGCGGGCCTGGCGTCACCGGGACTCGTGGCGGTCGTCGCCCGTACGGTCTCGCCGCAGCGCGCCGATGCGGCCCAGGCAACGGTCAACGCCGGGACCGGGCCCGGCCTGGTGGCGGCAGGCGTGCTCGCGCTGGTCATGCCGGACTGGCGCGCTGCCTTCGTCCTGAGCGCGGTCGTGACCGCGCTCGCCGGGGGCGGCGTGCTGCTGCTCGACCGCGGGAGGGTCCGCCCTGCGGCCGGCTCCCGAGCGATGTCGGACCGTGGGAGTGCCTCGCTCGTGAGGCTCCGGGTCCCGGCGGTCGCGGCGATCCTGCTGGGCGTCGCCTCGGCGGTCACGTGGACCTACGGCCGCACGCAGCTCGCCGCCACCGGGGCCGGCGACACGACGACCGTGCTGGCCTGGATCGCCCTGGGCGTCGGAGGTACGGCCACGGTGCTCACCGCGAGCCGGCTCGCGTCGCTGTCGCCGCAGCGGGCCTGGCTGCTCACGTCCGCGGTGGTCGCCGCATCGACCGCCGGCCTCGGCCTGACGGACGCCCCCCGCCTCGTGCACGTCGCAGCATGTGTGGGGTTCGGCTGGGGCTTCGTGGCCGCCAGCTCCGCACTCATCGCGTGGGCGAGCCGCGTGCTGCCCACACGCGGAGCGGCCGGCACCTCGGTGCTCTTCGTCGCGCTGGTGCTGGGCCAGGCCCTCGGCGCCGCCCTCGCCGGCGTGGTCGCAGATGGGGCCGGGATGTCGACGGCCTTCCTGCTCTCTGCGCTCGTCGCGCTGGCCGCGGCGGCGTGCGGCCGGGACTGACCAGCCGCACGCCGGGCGTACGTCGACCCGCTCGCGCTACTTGGGCTCGGCGCGCAGGAGTCGCAGCAGGCCGAGGACGAAGGGGACCACCAGCCAGATCGTGCCGGAGACGAGCAGCTGGGCGAAGACCTCGCCGCTGGGGGCGCCGTCGGCCTGGAACATCAGTCCCTGGGCGGTGTTGAACTCGATCCACGGGGCGAGGTCGGCGAACCACTGCTGGAAGGAGCTCAGGATGCCGACCGCGATCGGCAGCACCAGGGAGTAGATGAAGTAGGTGACGATCGCCGCCGGGCTGTTCATCAGCAGCATGCCGATGGCGAAGCCGGTCAGGATCCCGATGAGGTTGGCCACCAGGAAGCCCTTGACGAGCACGTCGGCGGTGATCGACCAGTCTCCGCCGCCGATGAGGGTGCCGACCGCGGCCACCAGCATGGCGATGACGATCAGCACGGCCCCGAGGATCAGGCCGCCGCAGAGCTTCGCCGCCACCACGCGACCGCGGTGCGGCTCGAGGGTGAAGGTGGTCAGGCCGGTGCGCTGGCTCCACTCGCTGGTCACCATCAGGATCAGCAGGATGGGCAGGAAGTAGCCCAGCACGGCGCCCGACACGGCGATGACGTCGCTGAAGTCACGGGCGTTCTCCGGAGCGGCGAAGGCGTAGATGACGACGACGGCGAGGCTGAGGAGCACGATCGAGCCGGAGAACCAGCGGCCGGCGCGGGTGTCGAGGGCCTTGCGGACCTCGACGCTGACGAGCCGGGTGAACGGGACGGCCGGGGTGCCGGAGACGTCGAGGATCTCGGACGAGGTGGTGGTGCTCATGCGGTGCCTCCCTGGGCGGTCGCGGCGGCGGGATGTCCCTCGCGCTGGGTGTCCTCGGTGAGGGAGAGGAAGAGGTCCTCGAGGCCGGCGGCCCCGGACCGGAGCTCGGTGAGCACGACCCGGGCCTCGAGCGCGGCGCGTCCGACGGTGGGGGAGTCGGAGTCGACCCGCAGCCCACCGGCCTCGACGGTGACCTTGTGCCCGGCAGCCGTGAGGTGGCGACCGAGCGCGTCGTCGTCCTCCGAGTGCACCAGCGTGCTGCTCGCCTGGCCGGACAGCAGGGACTCCTTGGTGCCCGAGGCGACGATCGTGCCCCGGCCGATGAGGATCATCTCGTCGGCGATCAGCTCGACCTCGTTGAGCAGGTGGCTCGAGAGCAGCACGGTCCCGCCCTGGTCGGCGTACGACTTGAGCAGGCGCCGCATCCACCGGATGCCGGCCGGGTCGAGCCCGTTGGCGGGCTCGTCGAGGATCAGCACCGACGGGTCGCCGAGCAGCGCGTGGGCGATGCCGAGCCGCTGCCGCATGCCGAGCGAGTAGTTGCGCACGCGGCGCTTCGACTCGTCCGCGGTCAGCGACACGAGCTCGAGCATCTCGTCGACGCGCGAGTCGGGCAGGCCCATCGTCTTGGCGCCGATCATCAGCACCTCGCGTCCTGTGCGACCGGCGTGCTGGGCGGAGGCGTCCAGCAGGACGCCGACGTGCCGGCCGGGGTTGGGGATGTCGCGATAGCTCCGGCCGCCGATGAGCACGCTGCCCGACGTCGCGGGCGTGAGGCCGACCATGATGCGCATGGTCGTCGTCTTGCCGGCTCCGTTGGGGCCGAGGAACCCGGTGACCCTGCCGTGCTGGGCGGTGAAGCTGACGTCGTCCACGGCGGTGAACCCGCCATAGGTCTTGGTGAGGCGTTCGACCGTGATCATGGGTCCACTCTGGCATGTACGACGCCCGGTGCAGGGCGACCGGCACGGCGTGCCTCGCAGCCCGGGGACCGGATCCCGAGACTCACGTCTCACGCCAGCCGCATCGGTGGCACCATGAGCCCGTGACCAGCAGCACGATCATCATTCCCTAGCGCGACGAGCCACTCGTCGCGCCCACCTCCTGCACCCCAGGAGGTTTTTTCATGTCACCAGCCAGAGAGATGCTCCGATGGACCTGCACGGCGCCTTCCATGTCTACGACACCACCCTGCGCGACGGCGCGCAGCAGGAGGGGCTCAACCTCTCGGTCGCCGACAAGCTGACGATCGCCCGGCAGCTCGACGGCCTGGGCGTCGGCTACATCGAGGGAGGCTGGCCGGGCTCGAACCCGAAGGACACCGAGTTCTTCCGTCGGGCGCAGGACGAGCTGGACCTCAGGCACGCGAGGCTCGCGGCGTTCGGCGCCACCCGCCGGGCCGGCGTACGAGCTGCTGACGACCCGCTCGTCGCCGCCCTCCGCGACTCGGGCGCGGGCGTGGTCACGCTCGTCGCGAAGTCGCACGACCGGCACGTCGAGCTCGCGCTGCGCACCACGCTCGAGGAGAACCTCGCGATGGTGCGCGACACCGTGGCCCACTTGCGCGAGGAGGGGCAGACGGTGTTCCTCGACGCGGAGCACTTCTTCGACGGCTACCGCGCGAACCGGTCGTACGCCCTCGAGGTCCTGCGCACCGCGGCCGAGGCCGGCGCCGAGGTCGTCGCGCTCTGCGACACCAACGGCGGGATGCTGCCGGACTGGGTCTCCGACGTCGTGCGCGACGTGATCGACACGACCGGCGCGCGCGTCGGCATCCACGCCCACAACGACAGCGGCTGCGCCGTCGCCAACTCGCTGGCCGCGGTCAACGCCGGCGCGACGCACGTGCAGGGCTGCATCAACGGCTACGGCGAGCGCACCGGTAACGCCGACCTCGTCACGGTGGTCGCGAACCTCGAGCTCAAGCTGGACAGGTCGGTCCTCCCGCAGGGCCTGCTGCGCGAGGCGACCCGCATCGCCCACGCGGTCGCCGAGGTCACCAACTTCCCGCCGGCCTCGCGCCAGCCCTACGTCGGCACGTCGGCGTTCGCGCACAAGGCCGGGCTGCACGCCAGCGCGATCAAGGTCGACCCGAACCTCTACCAGCACATGGACCCGCTCGACATCGGCAACGACATGAGGCTCCTCGTCTCCGACATGGCCGGCCGCGCGTCGATCGAGCTGAAGGGCAAGGAGCTCGGCTACGACCTCTCGCACGACCGCGAGCTGGTCACCCGCGTCACCGACCGGGTCAAGGAGCTCGAGCAGCGCGGCTACACCTTCGAGGCCGCCGACGCGTCCTTCGAGCTGCTGCTCGCCGAGGAGGTCGAGGGCGCGCGGCCGTCGTACTTCGACGTCGAGTCGTGGCGCGTGATCACCGAGACCCGCACCGGTGGCGAGGCGATCTCCGAGGCCACGGTGAAGCTACGTGCGGAGGGCGTGCGGTACGTCGTCACGGGCGAGGGCAACGGTCCGGTGAACGCCCTGGACGCGGCCCTGCGCGAGGCGATCGGCCAGGCGTTCCCCGAGGTCGCGAAGTTCGAGCTGATCGACTACAAGGTCCGCATCCTCGACCAGGGGCACGGCACCGACGCGATCACCCGCGTGCTGATCGAGACCAGCGACGGCCAGTCGTCGTGGGTCACCGTCGGCGTCGGAGCCAACGTGATCGAGGCGTCGTGGGGAGCGCTGGTCGACGGCCTCACCTTCGGCCTGCGCCGCCAGCACGGCTAGCAGCCACCACACGACAAGAGGCCCCGGCGGTTGACCGCCGGGGCCTCTCGTCGTGCGGACTGGGTCAGCGCACGACCCGGAACGAGGTCCGGACCTTGCTCGGCGCCACGTCCTTGCTGCCGTCGTAGGAGACCAGCAGCTGGTGCTTGCCGACCTTGATCGTCCGCTTGATCTCGAACACCACACGGCCGTCGGCGAGCTTCTTCGTCGCGACCTTGTTGCCGTCGACCTTGACGACGACCTTGCCGGTCGCGTCCGCGCCCGTGGCCCTCACGCCGACGACGACCCGGAAGGCCTTCTTGAAGCGCGGCTTGGCCGGGTTGACCTTGACCGTCGTCCGCGACGCCGCCTTGGTGGGCACCGGTGCGGCCTTGACCGTGGCGGTGAAGGTCGCCGACGAGACGGCGTTCGTCTCGTCACCGCCGTAGGTCGCGGTCAGCGTGTGCGTGCCGACCGGGAGGCCGGCGGGCAGGTCGACCGTGGCGGAGCCCCGGGTGAGCGCTGCCCTGCCGAGCTGCTTGCCGGACGCGTCGGTCACCGTCACGGTGCCGGCCGGGTCCGCGCCCTCGGTCCCGACGCGCGCGACAGTCACCCTGGCCGCCGAGGCCTCGCCGAACGTGGACGGCTCGGGGGAGTGCGACCCGGTGACCTTGGTCGGCAGCTTGCAGCCGGCCTCGCACGCCGTGCTGTCGCGCAGCTCGATGATCGCCTGACGCGCCGTGCCCTGGTCGCCGTTGCTGCCGAGGAACTTCAGCGCGGCGTCGAGGTAGTGCCTCACCAGGGGCGCCGACGCGGTGTTGGCCCGCGCCCGGGCGAGGTTGTCCCTGACGCCCTGGAGCGGCTCGGAGGTCAGGGCGCCGGAGCGCGCGGCCTGGTCGACGTACGAGCCGGCCACGGCGAAGCTCGGCGCCCACGTGGTCGTGGTCTGGTGCTGGGCGTTGAGCTCGTCGGCGGTGACCTCGCCGGCCGCCGTGATCTCGTCGGCGGAGAGCAGGTCGCTCGGGAGCAGGCCGAAGGCGTCGAAGCCGCGGGCGATCTCGCTGCCGAAGACGTTGCCGTTGTACCAGTACGTCGACCAGAAGCCGCCCAGGTTGAGGCCGGTCGGGTTGGGGACGTTGATCGGGCCGCGGTCGTAGTAGGCGAGCTCGACCGGGTTCCGCGAGTCGGTGAAGTCGAAGATCGACATGCCGCCCTGGTACCAGGCCTGGACCATGATGTCGCGCCCGGGGACCGGGACGAGCGACCCGTTGTGGGCCACGCAGTTCTCCTGCGCGGTCTGCGGCACCGGCAGCTTGTAGTAGCTGCGGAACTGCATCTTGCCGTCGACGATGTCGAAGATCGCGTTCGCGCCCCACTCGGGCTTGTCGGTCGTGCGGCAGCGCGGGCTCGAGCCGCCGCCCCACTCGTCGGTGAAGATCACCTTGGTGCCGTCGTTGTTGATGGTGGCCGAGTGCCAGTAGGAGAAGTTCACGTCGGCGACCGCGTCCGTGCGAACCGGGTTGGCCGGGTCGGTGATGTCGAGCAGGATGCCGTTGCCCTGGCAGGCACCGGCCGCGATCCCGATCTCGGGGTAGGCGGTGATGTCGTGGCAGGTGTTGGTGTTGGGGGACGGCGAGTAGCTGGTGCCCGACGGGTGGGTGCCGTTGGGCGGCAGGTTCTGCAGGCCGTTGTAGGCGCCGGTGACCGGGTCGGTGAAGATGCGGGGCTGGCTGACGATCGCCGCGTCCTCAGGCGCGTCGAGCGGCACCTTGATGACGTCGATGCGCCACTGCGTCGGGTTGCCCGTCGTCACCGGGGTGTTGCTGTTGGTGGGGGCGTTCTCGCACCCGGCGAGCTCGTCGGCGGAGCGCACGCTCGAGGTGCCGGAGTTGTAGATGTAGAGGTTGTCGGGGTCGCTCGGCGAGTCCACGAGCGTGTGCGTGTGCGAGCCGCGGCAGGTCTGCACGTAGCCGACCTGCTCGGGGCTGGAGATGTCGGAGATGTCGAAGATCCGGACCCCGCGGAACCGCTCGGGATTCACGGCGCCGGGCGCGCCCTGGGTGCCGCAGTCGATGCGCCCCGAGGTCTGCTCGACCGACATGAAGAGCAGGTCTCCGTGGACCGAGACGTCACCCTGGCCACCGGGGCACAGGAACGACCCGCGCAGGCTGGGCTCGGCCGGGTCGGAGATGTCGTAGACCTGGAACCCGAGGTAGTTGCCGACGATCGCGTTGTCGCCGCTGAAGGCGAGGTCGGAATTGATGCTCGACGCACCCGGGTTGCCGTCGAAGGCCCCGGTGCGGGGATCGTTGTCGAGCAGCTCGATGTTGCTGGCGGCCTCGGACCACGGGAGGTATCCCGGGGCGAGCCCGATCCGCGGGTCGGGCTCCTCGGCGGAGGCCTGCGCGGCGGCGGCCGGGAGCATCGCTGCGACCAGCGCTCCTGCGACCAGTCCCATGACCCGGTGCGGGCTTCTACTACGACGGAGGTCTGACATGGAGGGGGTGACGACCTTTCAATCGTGGCCGCACGCAGGGACTTTCGGACGGTGATCCGCGCCCCGGCGCGACCTATGATGCCGAGCAACGTAGCGACGCGGATGTGTCGCGCACCACGAACCAAAGACTGATTGCGAACACCGGATCACCAGCGGAAGAGAGCCCCATGACCCTCCTGGCCCGGCTCGGCGTCGTGCTCGTCGTCGTCCTCGGCACCGCGTCGTGCACCGGCGGCGAGCCCGACGGCAAGCCCTCCGGGGCAGGGAAGGCCGAGGAGGGTGCGCCGGTCGTGCAGCTCGGCGCACCGGGGGAGGACAACAGGACGCTCTCGCCCGAGGAGGTCGAGGAGCTCTCGACGCCGATGCACACCGAGGCGGACGTGGCGTTCGTCGAGATGATGATCCCCCACCACGAGCAGGCGCTCGAGATGGCCGCCCTGGTGCCGGACCGCGCCCAGGATCCCGGCCTGCTCGCGATGGTCGAGCGGATGGAGGTCTCCCAGGCCGACGAGATCCAGCAGCTCGAGGACTGGCTCACGACCAACGTCGCGACCGGCAGCGCGCAGGGAGAGCACGACGACCACGACGGCGACCACGACGGCGGCCACGACGGCGGCCACGGTGAGGACCACGCCGACATGCCCGGCATGCTCACGCCCGAGCAGCTCGACCAGATGCGCGACCTCGACGGGCGCGCGTTCGACCGCTACTTCCTGCAGGCCATGATCAACCACCACGACGGGGCGATCATGATGGTGCAGGACCTCATGGAGGGTGGGGAGGGCGGCCAGGAGACCACGATCTTCCAGCTCGCCAACCACATCGGCTCGGACCAGGCCGTCGAGATCGCCGCGATGAAGCGCAGGCTGAAAGCCCTCGGCGGCTGATGGAATGTCCTAGGTTGGCGGCGTGACCCAGCCCGCGTCGTACGTCGACCAGCAGCGCGACGCGCGCCCCACCGACCGTGTCGTGACCGTCCTGCTCCTGATCGCCCTCGTGGTGCTCGCGCCGGCCGCCGGATTCATGGGACTGCTCACCGCGATGGCCTCCGACTCGTGCGGCTCCGGCAACGAGTGCAACGAGGGGCTCATCGGGGTCGGGGTGATCACCTCGGCCGCGTCGCCGATCGTGGTGGCGCTCGTCGCGCTGGTGTGGGTCGTGGTGCGCTGGCGGCGTGGTCGTACGACGTGGTGGGTGCCGCTGGTCGCCGCCGTCGTGGCCGCGGGCACGTGGTGGATCGGCGCGCTGATCACCTTCGCCGCCGTCGGCTGGTAGCGCTCAGGCGCCGACGATCCGTCTCACGAGGTCGTCCCAGCCCGCCTCGATCCGCTCGATGGGCAGGTGCTCGCGGGTGACCTGCTGCTCCAGCACGACGAGCTCGAGCGGCGCGAGGACGGCCGTGGCGAGCATCAGGAGGTCGCCGGAGACGCCGAGCTCGCTGAGCAGGTAGCGCACGTGCATGTTGGCGAACGACACCGCGGCCGCCGACCTCGCGCCCGGTCGTCCGGCGGCGGCGATGAGCCTGGCGTGGGTGAGGTTCGTCGCCAGGCGCGAGTGCCCGAAGGCCAGCAGCCGGTCGTAGGCCGGCGCCCCCGGCCCGAGCGGAGGGGGACCGGACAGGACGCGCGCCTGCCACGCGGTCTCCGACTCGTTGAGCACCGCGGCCATCAACCCCTCGCGGCTCTCGAAGCGCCGGAAGAGCGTGCCCTTGCCGACGCCGGCCTCGGCGGCGACGGTCTCCATGGTCACGCAGTCGACCCCTCGCGTCTCCACGAGGTGCAGCGCCGCGGCGAGGATCGCCTCCCGGTTGCGCGCAGCGTCGGCCCGTTCCGGGGCGGGGCCGTCCGCCATCGGGAGCAGGTTGGTCACGCCGCCACCCTAGGGTCAGGAAAAAGATCAGGACATCGGGAATGGAAACGGACCGCGGTCCGTTTCAACCGTCATGACCACTGACAAGCAGACCCGTGTCGCCGTCCTCCTCGGTTCCTACCGCGCCGGTTCGCTCAACCGCCGCATCGCCGAGCACCTCCGCGACAACGCCCCCGCGGGTGTGACCGTCGACGTCGTCGAGGGCATCGACACCATCCCGTTCTACAACGAGGAGATCGACGGCGAGACCGCTCCGGCCAGCGCCACCGCGCTCCGTGAGTCCGTCGCCGCCGCCGACAGCGTCCTCGCCGTGACCCCCGAGTACAACGGCACCATGCCGGCCGTGCTCAACAACGCCATCGACTGGCTCTCGCGCCCCTACGGCCAGGGCGCCATCGTCGGCAAGCCCTTCGCGGCCATCGGCGCCACCCCGACGCCGTACGGCGGCAAGTGGTCGCACGAGCACGCCCGCCACTCCGCCACCATCGCCGGTGCGGTCGTCGTCGAGGGCATCGTCGTCGACGAGTCCGCCGTCGAGGGTGACCCGCTGGAGAACGAGGCCGCCGTGCAGCGCTTCCTCGGCGCGCTCGACGCCCTCGTCGCGCACGAGGTCGAGGCCGCTGCCTGACGGTGACGGCTAGGTTCGTGGAGTGAGCCTCCACGACCTGACCGCGCTCGAGCAGGGCGACGCCGTGAGCCGCGGCGAGGTGTCGCCGCTCGAGCTCGTCGAGCACTACGTCGCTCGCGCCGACCACGTCGGCGCCTTCATCACCACCACCTCCGACCAGGCGCGCGACCACGCCCGCCGGCTCGCCGACACGGGACGCCCCACGGACGCAGGTCCGCTGTGGGGCGTCCCGACCGGCATCAAGGACCTCCACCCGACGGCGGGCGTCCGCACCACCTTCGGCTCGGCGGCGTACGACGACTTCGTCCCCGACGCCTCCGACAACGTCGTCCTCTCCGTCGAGGCCGCCGGGATGCCGAGCCTGGGCAAGACGAACACGCCGGAGTTCGGGTCGCCCTGCTACACCGAGCCCGACGTGGCCCCGGCCGCCGTCACGCCGTGGGACACCACCCGCACCGCCGGCGGCTCGTCGGGCGGCGCCGGCGCTGCGGTCGCCGCGGGCCTGCTGCCCGTCGCCCCCGGCTCCGACGGCGGGGGCTCGATCCGGATCCCGGCGTCCTGCTGCGGCATCGTCGGCCTGAAGCCGAGCCGTGGCAGGGTCAGCGGCGCGCCGATGTACGGCGACCCGATCGGGCTCGCCACGCCCGGCACCCTCGCCCGCACGGTCCGCGACGCCGCCGCCCTCCTCGACGTCCTGGAGGGCCGCCGCGTCGGGGATCCCTTCTGGGCGCCGGAGCCGACCACCTCGTTCCTCGACGCGTGCGACCGCGAGCCCGGCCGGCTCCGAGTCGCCCGCTTCATCGCGCCCGTGATCGCCGACGTCTCCGTCGATCCTTCCAGCGTCACGGCGTGGGAGGCCGCCTCCACGCTGCTCGAGGAGCTCGGGCACGACGTCGAGGACGTGCCGGTCCCGATCCCGCCCGCGGCGGTGGCCGACTTCGAGACCTGCTGGGCCGTGCTGACCGCCCTGTCCCCGGCGCCGCCCGGGCGCGAGGACCGGCTGCGCCCGCTCACTCGCTGGCTCGGCGAGCGCGGTCGTGCCGTCAGCGGGCCGGAGCTCGGCCTCGCCATCGGCAGCCTGCGCCGCCACGCGGCCGCAGCCCTCGCCGCACTGGCGCCGTACGACGTCGTCCTCACCCCCACCCTCGCGCGCCCGCCCGCCCTGGTCGGCGAGCTGCGCGACGACGCCGACCCGGCCCGCGACTTCGCCCGGCAGAAGGAGTTCACGCCGTGGACGAGCGCGTGGAACGTCACCGGGATGCCGGCGGTGTCGCTCCCGCTCCACCGGACCGACGACGACCTCCCCGTCGGCGTGATGCTCGCCGCCCGGCCGGCCGAGGAGGAGCTGCTGCTCGCGCTGTCGGCCCAGGTCGAGGAGGCGGCCCCGTGGGTGGACAGGCGGCCGCCCGGCTGGTGAGGTGGCCGGATGGACGAGTCATGGGTGAGCTGACGCCGTACCTCTGCGTCGCCGACGCGCGTGCCGCGATCGAGTGGTACGTCGACGTGCTGGGCGCCGAGGTCGTCCTCGACCCGATCGTCATGGACGACGGCCGGGTCGGCCACGTCGAGCTCGCCGTCGGCCCGGGTCGCTGGATGATGTCGGACGAGTTCGACTCGGCCGGGGTGGCGGCGCCCGACACCTCCCGCGGTGCGTGCGTCTCGCTCCACCTCAAGGTCGACGACGTCGACGCCACTTGTGCCCGCGTCGTCGCTTCGGGGGTGGTCCTCGACCGCGGCCCCGAGGACAGCCCGCCCGCCGGCCGGGTCGCGGTCTTCCGGGACCCCTTCGGGCACCGCTGGTTCCTCAACCAGCCGCTCGGCTGAGGGCCTTCGGGAGGGCTGTGCACCCGAGTCTCCCGGTTGTCGGCCGAGATCTTGGCCGACAACCGGGGTGGTCACCGGATATCCGGTGAGTCGCGGGCCCGCGATCAGTCGCCGATCCCGCGCGCGTGGAGCGCGTCGCCGGTGTCGCGGGCGCGGGCGACGACGCGGATCACGAAGGGGATCAACCGGGCTCGGGGCGAGCGCTCGAGACCGCGTGCGAGGGCGGCGTCGCGCGACTCCTCGGCCAGCATGATCGTGGTCGGGATCGCCCGGAGCATCAACGAGAAGGCGAGGGCCACGGCCTCGGGATCGACCCCGACCCGCCGGAACGGCTGGAGCCCGCGCGCCACCGCGTCGAGCACCTCGTCGACCGGGGTCGTCACGGTCAGCGTGGTCGCGAGCAGGATCAGCGCGACCAGGTCGCCGACGACCTCGACCGCGCGCGGCCAGCCGTTCTGCCAGACCGTCCACGCGCCGAGGATGGCGGCGGTCACGAGCAGCCACCGCATCGCCCGGAGGGTCAGCCCCAGCCGGGCGCCGGACCACACGAGCAGCACGGCGGCGACCGCGAGGAAGGCGAGCGCCGACCCCGGCCCGCGTACGACGACCACGACGAGGCTGGTGACCATCAGGCCGAGCAGCTTCGCGCCGGCCGGCAGCCGGTGCAGGAGCGTCGTACCGGGCTGGTGCAGTCCGAGCAGCTGGGCGCTCACGCCGACCGCCGGTAGTGCTCGACCACGTCGGCCGGGTCTCCGTCGAGCTCCACCCGGCCGTGGCGCACCAGCAGCGCCCGGTCGCAGCGAGCGGCGAGCTCGAGGTCGTGGGTGACGATGACGACCTGCTGGGGGAGGCCGAGCAGCAGCTCGCCGATCCGCCGGCTGTTGCCGAGGTCGAGCAGCGTGGTCGGCTCGTCGGCCACGAGGATCGACGGCTCGGTCGCGAGCACGCCGGCGAGAGCGAGCAGCTGGCCCTCGCCGCCGGACAGCGCGTGCACGCTGCGGTCACCGAAGCCCTCGAGCCCGTGGTCCGCGAGCACCTGATCGGCCCTGGCGAGCCGGTCGGCCTTGTCCTTGACGACGCGGCGCAGCGAGAGGGCGACGTCCTCGCGCGCCGTCGGCATCACCAGCTGCGCGGCTGGGTCGGTGAACATGAAGCCCACCCGGCGCCGTACGTCGCGTCCCTCCCGCGCCACGTCGAGGCCGTCGACGACGACTCGGCCGGTGGTCGCGGGGACGAGGCCGTTCACGAGCCGGGCGAGGGTGGACTTGCCCGAGCCGTTGGGGCCGATCAGGGCTACCCGTCGCTCGGTGAGCCGGAGCGTCGTCTCGTGCAGGATCTCGCGGTCGCCGTCGTGGGTCGGGACCGTGACGGTGACCTGCTCGAGGCGGATCTCGCTCACGCGGCGGGCGTGCCCTGGGGCTGCGCCTCGGCGGGGACGGTGGCCGGCCGGGCGAGCAGGTCGGGGAAGGCGCGGTGCACGGCGGTGGCGACGAGCGCCATCGCGACGTTCTTCAGCGCGTCGCCGATCCAGAAGATCTTGTCGATGTCCCACGCCTGGGCCCAGGTGACGTCGGCGCGCAGCACGAGGCCCGCCATGCCGAGCGTGTGGATGAACAGCCCCGAGCTGACCAGGCCGGCGACGAAGATCGCGATCGGGCTGACGAGGGAGCGGCGGGGGAGCCGCTCGACGATCGCACCGCAGAGGGCGGCGGCGAAGACGAACCCGACGAGGTAGCCCGCGGTCGGGCCGGTCAGCACCGCGAGGCCGGCCGCCCCGCCGGAGAAGATCGGCAGTCCGGCGGCGCCGCCGGCGACGTACAGCAGCACGGCGAGGAAGCCGCGACGGCTGCCGAGCACCGCGCCCGAGAGCAGCACCGCGAAGGTCTGCAGCGTGATCGGGACCGGGCCCGCGACCTTGATCGCGGGGAGCAGCGCACAGGCCGCGATGAGCGCGGCGAACGCGGCGATCAGGGCGATGTCGGTGCCGGGGTTGCGACGAGTGCTCATGCGCGGGATCCTCTACCTGAACGGTGATCAGTTGAACGGTGTTCAGGTTAGGGTCGCCGGGTCCGCACGTCAACGACGAGACGTTCGGCGAGACATCCGACGAGAGGGGGCAGACCGTGCCGCACCACCGCTCCGACGTGCTCGACCGCGCGATCTCCCTGCTCGACCGGGGCGGCCTGGCCTCGCTGACGATGCGGCGGCTCGGAACCGAGCTCGAGGTCCAGCCGAGCGCGATCTACCACCACTTCGAGAGCAAGCAGGTGCTGCTCGCGGCCGTCGCCGACGAGATCCTCGCGCGCGGCGCGCGCCCGCGCACCGCCGTCGAGTGGCCCGACCGGCTCCGCGAGATCTGCGTCGAGCTGCGGCAGGCGATGCTCGCCTGCACCGACGGGGCCGACGTGGTCGCGACCGTGTGGGCCTTCGGGCTCGGCGCCTCGGCACCGGTCGCCGACCTCGAGAAGGTGCTGACCGACGCCGGTGCGCCGGACGAGCTGGTGGCCGTCGCCTCACGCACGCTCGTGCACTACGTCTTCGGCCACGCCTTCGAGGAGCAGACCGCGCGCCAGGCCGTCCGCCTCGGCGCCGTCGAGCGCTCGCTGGAGTCCCTCCCCGACTTCGACCTCGGCCTCGACCTGGTCATCGACGGCCTCCGCGCCCGCCTGGCCTGACCCTCGCCGGGGTTACCCGGGGACGTCCTCGTAGGTGGGACCGGGGCCCGACCCACCAGATCGTCCCCGGATACCTGAGGACCGGGCGTACGTCGTCGGCGCCGGATCCCGTACGCCACGTCCTCAGGTATCGGGGCGCTGGGGTCGGGACGCTGGGGTCAGGCGCTCGTGTCGACGTCGGCCCCGTGGAGCTCGGCGAGCAGCACGGCGCCGGCGAGGTCCAGCCTGGTCTGCTTCAGCGAGGCCGACGACAGGTCGACGCCGTCGAGGCTCGCGCCACGGAGGTCGGTGCGGTCGAGGGTGGTCTCGCGGAGCAGGGCCCGGTCCAGCCGCGCGCCCCGGAGCACGGCGAGGGTGAGGTCCGACAGCGACAGGTCGGCCTCGCGCAGGTCGACCCCGCTGAGGTCGACGCGCGAGAGGTTGCCGCCGCGGATGGTCACGCCGAGCCACGACCCGCCGGTCACGGTGACCGGTCGCAGCACGCACTCGGCGAACGTCGAGCCGACCAGCTTGCACCCGTCGAGCGTCGCGTCGAAGAACGACGTGCGCCGGAAGTCGCACCCGACGAAAGCCGTCGCGGTGTGTGTCGAGGCGTTGAAGCGCCCGCCGTGGAAGGTGCATCCCTCGAAGACGGCGCCTGCGGTCGAGGCCTCGGAGAGGTCGACGTCGGTGAAGGTGCACTCGACGAAGCGCGCGGCGCCGAGGTCGTCGCCGTACCAGTCCTCGCCCCTGAAGTGTTCGCCGCGGGCTTCCTGAGGGACGGTCACGCCGCCCACCGTAGCGCTGGGCGGACGGATAGGGTCATGCCCGTGATCGCGTCCCACCAGCACCGCTTCATCTTCCTCAAGACCCGCAAGACCGCGGGCACGAGCGTGGAGATCGCGCTGTCGAAGGTGTGCGGCCCGGACGACGTCATCACCGAGATCAGTCCCGAGGACGAGGCGCTGCGCCAGGCCGCCGGCGGCCGCGCGCCGCAGAACTTCGAGTCGCCGCCGCTCCCGCGCAAGGCGTACAACCACATGGGCGCCAAGGCGACGCGCGACCTCGTCGGCGAGGACGCCTTCCGCGACTACTTCACCTTCGCCATCGAGCGGAACCCGTGGGACGCGGTCGTCTCGCTCTACTTCTGGAAGTACAAGGACCGTCCCGAGCTCCCCGACTTCGAGACCTACGTCCAGGAGATCTGGATCGAGCAGCTCGCCAACAACCGCCGGCTCTACCGCATCCGCGGCAAGATGGCGCTCGACCGGGTCCTGCGCTACGAGAACCTCGCCGCCGAGCTGCAGGAGGTCTGGGACCAGCTGTCGCTCCCCGGTACGCCGGACCTCCCGCGCGCCAAGGGCAACGCGAGGCCGGCGGGGCACTACCGGGAGCTCTACACCGAGGCGTCGCGCGAGCGGGTCGCGACGGTCTTCGCCGACACGATCGAGGCCTTCGGCTACGAGTTCTGACCCGCTCGGACGACGCCCAACAGCCGCTCACACTCGGCGACCAGGCGCGCACGCAGCGGGGCGCCGCGCTCGGCGAACCCGCGCTGCGCCGCGACGTAGGCCGCCTTGCCCTCCGTCGTCTCGATCCGGACGGGCTCGAAGCCCAGGTCGGCCAGGTCGTAGGGAGCGGCCCGCATGTCGAGCACCCGGATGTCGCGGGCGAGCTCGAAGCAGTCGGCGACCAGCTCGCTCGCGATCATCGGCGTGAGCCGGAAGGCGTGCTTGTAGAGGTCCATGCCGGCGTGGAGGCAGCCCGGCTGCTCGAAGTCGGGCCGGTCGTCGCTGCCGGGCTGCAACGTGTTGAGCGGGCGGGCGGAGGGGGTGAAGAAGCGGAAGGCGTCGAAGTGGGAGCAGCCGATCCGGTGCGACTCGACGACCGCGTCGGTGCCGTCCTGGCCGAGCCGCAGCGGCCAGTCGTGCCGCTTCCCGTGCTCGGCGGAACGGTGCACCATCGCCCACTCGTGCAGGCCGAAGCAGCCGAGCTGGGGCGCTCGCCCGGCCGTCGCCGACAGCAGGATGTGCAGCTGGCGCAGGAGCGGGAGCCGGGACTCCACGTAGCCGGGCGACACCGTGACCGGGTCGCCCGCGTAGCCCTTGAGCCCGACGTGGTCGTCGGCGTCCTCCAGCGCGACGCCGAAGCCCGGGTGCCAGCGCCGCAGCTGCGCCGGGCGCTGGGAGTAGTAGGTGAAGAGGAAGTCGTGGACCGGGTGCTTCACCTGCTCCGCCCGGCGGGCGAGGTGCGGCGCGACGAGGTCGTCGACGCGGGCGGCGTGGGCCTCGGCCCGCGCGCGCCACTCGGGTCCGGTCAGCACCTGCACGTGGGAGACGGTACGGCGAGGGCCTGGTCGCGGCCGACTCGGCGGGAGCACACTGACCGCCATGCAACCGATCGGCGTCGACCGCACCGCGGGACTCGACCGTGCCCACGAGCACGCTGTCGCGTGGCTCGACTCGCTCGCCGACCGGCCGGTCCCGCCGCGCCTGACGACCGACGAGGTGCTCGCGCGCCTCGACCCGGTGCTGCAGGACGGCCCGCTCGATCCGGCCGTCGTGGTCGACGAGCTCGCCGCGACCTGCGAGCCGGGCCTGACCGCGATGCCGGGCGGGCGGTTCTTCGGGTTCGTCATCGGAGGGGCGCACCCGGCAGCCCTGGCCGCCGACTGGCTGGTCAGCGCGTGGGACCAGAACACCGGGCTGCGGATGCTGACGCCCGCGCACTCCGCGATCGAGGAGACGACGGAGCGGTGGCTCGTCGACCTCCTCGGGCTCCCCGGTGGGAGCGCCGTCGGGTTCGTCACCGGCGGCACGATGGCCAACTTCACCTGCCTCGCCGCGGCCCGCGACGAGGTGCTGCGCCGCGCCGGCTGGGACGTCGCCGAGCGCGGCCTCGTCGGCTCGCCCGGCGTACGCGTGCTGGTGGGTAACGAGCGGCACGACACCATCGACCTCAGCCTGCGCTACCTGGGGCTCGGCGCACCCGAGCCGGTCGCCGCCGACGAGCAGGGACGGATCGAACCGGCCGCCCTCGTGTCCGCCCTCGAGGCCGGCGACGGCCGTCCGACCGTCGTGTGCCTCCAGGCAGGCAACGTGCACTCGGGGGCCTTCGACGACTTCGACGCCGCCGTCACGGCCGCGCACGACGCCGGCGCGTGGGTGCACGTCGACGGGGCGTTCGGCCTGTTCGCGGGCGCGTCGCCGCAGTACCGCCACCTCGTCGCGGGTGCCGACCGGGCGGACTCGTGGTCGACCGACGCCCACAAGACCCTCAACGTGCCCTACGACTGCGGGCTGGCCATCGTCCGCGACCGGGCCGCGCTGCGTGCCGCGATGGGGATGCACGGCGACTACCTCATCTACGACGCGGTGGGGGAGCCGTTCGAGAAGGTCCCCGAGCTCAGCCGCCGCGGACGCTCGGTCCCGGTCTGGGCCGTCCTGCGCGCCCTCGGCCGCGACGGCGTCGCCGACCTCGTCGATGGCTTCTGCGACCACGCGGCCGCGTTCGCCGAGGGGATGGCGGCGATCGAGGGCGCGGAGGTCCTCAACGACGTGGTCTTCACCCAGGTCTGCGCGGCGTTCGGCGACGACGACCGGACCCGGGGCGTCGTCGAGGCGATGCTCGCCGACGGCACGGCCTGGACGAGCGGCTCCCGGTGGCGCGGCCGAGCGGTCCTGCGGGTCAGCGTGAGCAACTGGTCGACCACCCTCGACGACGTCGCCACCAGCCTCGCCGCGCTGCACCGCGCCGCTGGCCGGTGACTCGACGCGCGAGACCGCGAGTCAATGCCTCCCTGACGTCGTCACGCGGTTATGGTGACGCCGCTACCAGCGACCTTGGGGGAGGGACGCCGTGCCGGAGCAGGGTCCGTACGACGACCTGGTGGGGCGCCTGCAGCAGCTGCGCGCCGACGCCGGGGTGCCGTCGTACGGCGACATCGCCAGCAACGTCAGCCGGGTGCGGGTCGAGCGCGGCCTGACGCCCGAGCAGGCCCGCGTGGGCCGTACGACGGTCTACGACGCGTTCCGGATGGGACGCCAGCGCATCGACGCCGACCTCGTCGGTGACATCGCCCGCGCGCTCGGCGCCGACGACGCGACCGCCGAGGTGTGGGCGGCCGACGCCCGGAACGCCCGGCAGTCTGTCCCCGACACCGACATCGCGGACCCGGGAGCCGAGGAGTCGGGCACCGAGGTCGGGGAGCCGCCCCGCCTCGCGCCCCGCCTCGTGGTCGGGGTCCTGCTCGCCGGCCTGGCGGTCAACCTGGTCGGCCGCGGCCTCGTGGCCGTGCTCGACCTGCCGGTCTACCTCGACATGATCGGCACCGCCTTCTCCGCGATCGTCCTCGGCCCGTGGTGGGGAGCGCTCGTCGGCGTGACGACCAACGTCGCCGGCACGGGCACCGAGGGCACGGACTCGCTGCTCTTCGCACCGGTCAACGTGGGCGGTGCCCTGCTGTGGGGCTACGGCGTGCGACACGGCTGGGGGAGGAGCGCCCCGCGGTTCTTCGTCCTCAACCTCGCGGTCGCGGTCGCCAGCGCCTGCCTCGTCATCCCGGTGGTCGTCCTGGTGGGCGACGGCCTCGGCGGCCACGCAGCCGACCGCATCACCGCCAGCGCGATGGAGCTGGTGGCGTCGGTCTGGGCGTCGGTGACGGTGTCCAGCCTGCTCACGGAGGTGGTCGACAAGCTCATCTGCGGCTTCGTCTCCCTCGCCGTCCTGGAGTCCCTCCCCGTCCGGCTGAGACCGGCCGGCTGGGCGGTCGGCGAGCAGTGAGCGTGCGGCATGTTCGGGCTTGTTCGGGTTCGCGTCCGGGGCGTTGGTGCGGTCCGGCAGGTTGGGCAGGATGGCGGCGCGCGTCGACGCGCGCGCTGCTGCGGGCCGGGTCACGGGGGTGCCTGGTCCGCAGCGCGCGGAGCACGCCCGGCGCGTCAGGGAGGAAGCACGGGAGGTCTCGCATGGGGAGGGACCTCCCGACTTCCCCGGATGCGCCGTCGTGCCGGTCCGTTGGATAGGTTCGGGCCATGCGCATCTGCAGGTTCAGCACGGGCGAGGAGCCGCGATTCGGCGTCGTCACCGGCGAGGTCGACGAGTTCGGGCAGCCGGCCGAGGACTCGGTGGTCGTGGCGCTCGTCGGCGACCCGCTCTACGTCGGCATCAAGCTGATGGAGGAGGAGCACAGGCTCAGCGACGTACGCCTCCTCGCGCCGATCATCCCGCGCAGCAAGGTCGTCGGCATCGGCCGCAACTACGCCGCCCACGCCGCCGAGCTCGGCAACGACCTGCCGACCGAGCCGCTGATGTTCCTCAAGCCCAACACCAC
Source organism: Nocardioides oleivorans (assembly GCF_004137255.1). NCBI lineage: Bacteria > Bacillati > Actinomycetota > Actinomycetes > Propionibacteriales > Nocardioidaceae > Nocardioides > Nocardioides oleivorans. The sequence goes on from NZ_SDWT01000001.1 coordinate 2,917,838, forward strand.
GGTGGTCGGGCCGGGCGACCCGATCTTCTACCCGCCGCAGACGAGCGACCTCCACTACGAGGGTGAGCTCGCCGTCGTCATCGGCCGGATCTGCCGCGACGTCCCGGCCGAGCAGGCCACCGACGTGATCTTCGGCTACACGATCGCCAACGACGTGACCGCCCGCGACCTGCAGCGGTCCGACGTGCAGTTCACCCGCGCCAAGGGCTTCGACTCCTTCTGCCCGCTGGGCCCGTGGATCGAGACCGACCTCGACCCGCAGGCCTTCGCCGACGGCGTCGCGGTGCAGACCCACCTCAACGGCGACGTCGTCCAGGACGGCACCACCGCCGACATGATCTTCGACGTGCCGACCCTGGTCGCCCACGTCTCCTCGGTGATGACGCTGCTGCCCGGCGACGTGATCCTCACCGGCACCCCCGAGGGCGTCGGGCCGATGGAGGTCGGCGACGAGGTCGAGATCTCCATCGCCGGCATCGGCGCCCTGACCAACCCCGTCGCGACCCGCAGCTGAGAAGAGCCACACATGAGCACCCCCGTACGCGTCCGGATGGCCCCGTCCCCGACGGGGTCGCCGCACGTCGGCCTGGCCCGCACCGCCCTCTACAACTGGGCGTTCGCCCGCCACCACGGCGGCACCTTCGTGTTCCGGATCGAGGACACCGACAAGGCGCGCAACACCCAGGAGTCCTACGACTCGCTCATCGACCTGATGACGTGGCTCGGCCTCACCTGGGACGAGGGCGTCGTCGTCGGCGGTCCGTTCGGCCCCTACCGGCAGTCCGAGCGCACCGACATCTACGCCGACGTGCTGGCGCGCCTGCGGGAGTCGTCGTACACCTATGACTGCTTCTGCACCAACGACGAGGTCGAGGCGCGGCGCAAGGCGAGCGGCTCGAAGGTGATGGGGTACGACGGCTTCTGCCGCGAGCTCTCCGCCGACCAGCGCGCGGCGTTCGAGGCCGAGGGTCGCGCCCCGGTCGTGCGGTTCCGGATGCCCGACGGCTCGATCACGTGGGACGACCTGGTCCGCGGCGACATCACGTTCGAGACCGAGCACGTCCCCGACTTCGCGCTCTGCCGCGCCAACGGCGACCCGCTCTACACGCTGACCGCGCCCGTCGACGACGCCACGATGGAGATCACCCACGTGCTGCGTGGCGAGGACCTCCTGTCCAGCACGCCGCGCCAGCTCGCGCTCTTCGACGCGCTCAAGGAGCTCGGCGTCGCCAAGGCCACCCCCGCCTTCGGTCACCTGCCCTACGTCATGGGCGAGGGCAACAAGAAGCTCTCCAAGCGCGACCCGCAGGCCCACATGGCGCTCTACCGCGAGCAGGGCTTCCTGCCCGAGGGCCTGCTCAACTACCTCGCGCTGCTCGGCTGGGCGATCTCCGGCGACCGCGACGTCTTCTCGCTCGAGGAGATGGTCGAGAAGTTCGAGATCTCCGACGTGAACCCCAACCCGGCGCGCTTCGACCTCAAGAAGGCCGAGGCGATCAACACCTCGCAGATGCGGCTGCTCGGACTCGACGAGATCACCCACCGGGTGCTGCCGTTCCTCAAGGAGGCCGGCGTCGTCGGTGACCCGGTCGGCGACGCCGACGCGCAGCTGCTCGAGCTCGCGATGCCGCTCGTCGCCGAGCGCATCAACAAGCTCACCGAGGCCGCGCCGATGCTCGGCTTCCTCTTCGTCGACGAGGCCGACTTCGTCCGCACCGACGAGCTCGACGGGACCGCCAGGGACGTCGTCAAGGCGGCGTACGACGCCCTCACCGGCCTCACGACGTGGAGCACCGCCGCCATCGAGGACGCACTCCGCGTGGCGCTGGTCGAGGGCCTCGGGCTCAAGCCCCGTCTGGCCTTCGGGCCGGTGCGCATCGCCGTCTCCGGTCGCAAGGTGAGCCCGCCCCTCTTCGAGTCGATGGAGCTGCTCGGTCGCGACCGGTCGCTCGCGCGACTCCACGACGCGATGTTCGACTGAGCGGACGCCGTCGTGTCCAGCCCGCTCGCGCCCGACTTCCGGCCCCGCTACCACGAGCTGCACCGCGTGGGGCGTCCCGGCTGGTGGCGCTCGCTCATCGGCGCGGTGACCCTGCTCCTGCTGGTCTTCGTCGTGGTCCCGGCCGTCGCCGGCCTCGTCGCCTTCGCCGTGCTGACGGCCACCGGCAGCACGGTCGACGAGGCGACGAGGATCCTCGACGTCACGAGCGGGGTGACGCCCGCCGGGCTCGCCTCGCTCAACATCATCCTGGGCCTGGCCATCCCGACGAGCTGGCTGGTCATCTGGCTCATGCACCGCCTCAAGCCGCGCTGGCTGTCGTCGGTCAGGCCCCGGATCCGTTGGCGCTTCCTGCTCGCCTGCCTGCCGATCTCGGTGGTCGCGCTCCTCGCGAGCCTGCTCGTGGCGATGGTGGTCCCGAGCGCCGACGTCGCCGGCACCAGCACCGCCGGCTCGCTCAACGACTTCACCACCACCACGCGCGACTTCCTGCTCGTGATCGCGCTGCTGACGCCGTTCCAGGCCGCGGGCGAGGAGTACCTCTTCCGCGGCTACCTCACCCAGGCCTTCGGCTCGATGTTCGCCAACCGGCGGGTCTCGCTCGTGCTCGCGGTGCTCGTGCCGTCCCTGCTCTTCGCGCTCGCCCACGGCCTCGGCCAGAGCGTCCCGGTCTTCTTCGACCGGTTCGCGTTCGGCGTGGTCGCCGGCATCCTCGTGATCCGCACGGGAGGGCTGGAGGCTGCGATCGCGATGCACGTGCTGAACAACTTCGTGGCCTACGGCCTCGCGCTGTCGTTCGGGGACATGACGGAGGCGCTCAACGCGAGCGGACCGTCGAGCTGGTGGATGATCGCCTCCACGCTGGCGCAGTCGCTGGTCTACCTGGGCCTGGCCAGCTGGCTCGCGAAGGCGATGCACCTCGTCGACTCGGGCCCGCCGGTCGGGGGAGTGCTGCCGCCGCCGCCGGGGCACCCCGAATTGGTCGGCCAGCCACCTCGCGTGTAACGTTCGGGATCGGTTCGGGGAGGTTTCGCCGCCCGGGACCACGTGGGAATCAGAGAGGCCGCCCTGTTCGCAGGGTCGACTGAACTGATACCCCCATGGGGTATGGTGTAATTGGCAACACGGCTGGTTCTGGTCCAGTTGTTCTAGGTTCGAGTCCTAGTACCCCAGCGGATCCTGACCCCCGGGTCGGGATTTTGCGGCGACGCCCCGGTGTCGCTAAAGTTTCATCCCGCTGCTCCTGAGCAGCACATGCAAGCCCCCGTCGTCTAGCGGCCTAGGACGTCGCCCTCTCACGGCGGTAACGCCGGTTCAAATCCGGTCGGGGGTACCAACGCATGCGAGGCCCGGTCTTCGGACCGGGCCTCGAGCCATTTCCGGCCCACGCGAGCGGACTGGTCCAGACACCTGGGGCGCGTGGGGCAGATTCCGGTGGTGCCTGCACCACTCTTCACCCCTCCGGGCGAGGTTTTGCCGGCCGGTGCCTTCCACGCGGCCTCCTCTGCTCGCCATGCTGCCGCGCATGACATCTCGCGTGGGGGCGCTCGTGTCCTCGGTACTCCTTGCTCTCGGCCTGACCGTCGTCGCTGTCGCTCCTGCGCACGCGGCGGGCGGGACCACAGTCAGCTTCGACACGGCCAGCGGCCTGCACGTCGTCGACTCTCGTGCCCAGTCGACGGTGGTGAACATCGGCTTCCAGGTCTCGTCCAGCAGGGTGTGGTTCCGTTCGTCAGCAGGCATCGCGTCGTGGCCTGCGAACTGCCAGTCGGTCGACGAACCCGCTCTCGGGCAGTACGTCTACTGTCCCGGCGCCTCCGTGGCGGGCGTCATCGGCGTCTTCGGCGCGGGCTCGGACACCATGCGGGTGCAGGGCGTCTGCATGGAGTACGTCGGTGCGGCCCTCGGCGACGGGTCCGACACGTTCGAGCACACCGACTGCCCGACGGCCTCGAGCGAGGTGCTCGGTGAGGGCGGTGACGACTCGATCGTCACGGGCGACGGCCCCGACGAGATCGACGGCGGACCGGGCAACGACTTCATCCGCACCAACGGCGGAGACGACAAGGTGAGCGGTGGCGACGGAAACGACAAGCTCGAGTCCGGAGCAGGCAACGACACCGTCTCCGGCGGCACGGGCAACGACGCGATCTATCCGAGTGCCGGCAACGACGTGGCCAACGGCGATGACGGTGACGACCTGCTCGCCAGCTACCAGGGCGACCCGGACACCGGAGCAGACGACCTGCGGGGCGGCACGGGCACCGACACGATCGACCTCGGCAACCACACGCCCGGTGCGACCATCGCGCTCGACGACATCGCCAACGACGGCAACTCGGGCGAGGGCGACAACTACCACTCCGACTTCGAGCGGGTCCTGGGCTCGTCGGGTGCCGACACCGTCATCGGCACCACCAACGCCGACTACATCAAGGCCGGCACCGGCAACGACACCATCCAGGGCCTCGGCGGCAACGACGAGATCGACGGTGACAGCGACAACGACGTCATCGACGGCGGCGCCGGCAACGACATCCTCTACGGCGGCTACGGCAACGACGACGTCACCGGTGGGCCGGGCATCGACTCGCTCTACGGCGACTACACCGCGTGCTCGGCCTACGGCTGCCCGGCCGGCGCCGACATCCTGCGCGCCGTCGACGGCGAGGTCGACACCGTCAACTGCGGCTCCGGTGCCGACCAGGCCTTCGTCGACGGCAAGGACGTCCTCGGGACCGACGGCTTCCAGGTCTGCGAGGCCGTCACCCGGACCGAGCCCGTCCCCGACCCGGAGGACGGGGGCAACGGGTCCTCGGTGAAGGCCGGGACGGCCAGTCGCTCGAAGGGCGTGAAGGCCACGCTCACGTGCGCCGCCGCCTGCAAGGCGACCGCCCAGGTCGTGGTGAGCAAGAAGGTGCAGAAGGCCCTCAAGCTCAAGAGCCGGGTGCTCGGCACGGCCAAGAAGTCGCTGAAGTCCGCTGGCAAGGTCAACGTCAAGGTCAGCATCGCGAAGTGGGCCCGGCAGAAGCTCGCGGGCAAGGGCACCGTGAAGGCGACGCTCGCGGTGAAGGTGACGTCCGGCACCACGGCGACCCTCACCCAGAACATCAGGCTCAAGCCCTAGAGAGCTCAGCCCCAGACACTGCGAAGGGCGGTGCGCGAGGAGGATCTCCAGGCTCGGGAATCCTCCTCACGCACCGCCCCGCGGTCGGTCGTACGTCACTCCGGCGGCTTCACCGCCAGCACCGCGCAGTCGGCGCCGAGCAGGATGCGCTGCGCGACGCTGCCCATCAGCAGCTTGCCGACCGGCGAGCGCCGGCGCAGGCCGATGACGATCAGGTCGGCGGTCACGTCACCGGCGACCGACAGCACCTGGTCGCCCACGTCGGCGCCCATCGAGCGTCGTACGTCGACCTCGATGCCGGCACCGCCGAGCTCGGTCGCCAGCGCGGCGAGCTGCTGCTCGTCGGCGTACCTCTCGTCCACGAGGGCGTCGCCGCGGGTGGCGTTGACCACCACGACGCTGCCGTTGCGGAGCTTCGCCTCCTCGATGCCGCGCGCCAGCGCGGCCTCGCCGTACTGGTCGGGCGTCCAGCCCACCACGATGGTCGTCATCGCACCTTCTCCTCTTCAGTCGATTCCTCGATGTCGACCGCCACCGCGGCGGGCGCGGGACGCACCCGGCGGAGCACGAGCGGCGCGATCACGGCAACCGCCACGATGACATAGATGACCACGGCGAGGGGCTCGCTCCAGAGCGCCGACACCTCACCGCCCGAGATAGCCATCGCCTCGCGGAGCCGGAACTCCATCAGCGGGCCCAGGATGACGCCGAGGATCAGCGGCAGCACCGGCAGCGCGAAGCGTCGCATCATCAGCCCGAGCAGCCCGAGCACGAGCAGCAGGAAGAGGTCGAAGGCCTCGAGGTTGCTGGCGTAGGCGCCCAGCGTGGCGAAGAACAGGATGCCGGCGTAGAGCTGCGGACGGGGGATCCGGAGCAGCTTGGCCCACAGCGGCGCGAGCGGGAGGTTGAGCACCAGCAGGAGTGCGTTGCCGACCAGCAGGCTGGCTAGCAGCGCCCAGACCAGCTCGGGCTGGTCGGTCATCAGGCTGGGGCCGGGCTCGATGCCGTAGCCCTGGAAGGCCGAGAGCATGACGGCCGAGGTCGCGGTGACCGGCAGGCCGAGCGCCAGCAGGGGCACGAAGGTGCCGGCCGCGGAGGCGTTGTTGGCGGCCTCCGGCCCCGCGACGCCCTCGATGGCGCCCTTGCCGAACTCGTCCTGGCCGCGCCGGACGGCGAGCTTCTTCTCGGTGACGAAGGAGAGGAACGTCGGGATCTCGGCCCCACCGGCCGGCACCGCGCCGAACGGGAAGCCGAAGGCAGTGCCGCGCAGCCACGGACCCCAGGAGCGCTTCAGGTCCTTGCCGCTCAGCCACGGCTGGCCCACCGGGATGATCCGCACGGGGCTGCGGCGCAGGTGCGCGGCGACCCAGAACGCCTCGCCGAGGGCGAAGATGGCGACCGCCACCACGACCACGTCGATGCGGCCCGCCAGGAGCGGCTGGTCGAAGCTCAACCGCGTCTGGCCGGTGTTGAGGTCGAGGCCGACCAGGCCGATGGTGAGGCCGAGGAACAGGGCGATGAAACCGCGCAGCGGCGACCCGCCCAGCACACTGGTGACGCTGACCATGGCGAGCACCATCAGCGCGAAGTAGGACGGTGCGCCGATCTCGACCGCCACCGAGGCGAGTGCCGGGGCGAAGAAGACGACGAGCATCGTGCCGATGGTGCCGGCGATGAAGGACCCGATGGCGGCGGTGGCCAGGGCCTGCGAGGCCCGGCCCGCCTTGGCCATCAGGTTGCCCTCGAGGGCGGTCATCACCGATGCCGACTCGCCGGGGGTGTTGAGCAGGATCGCTGTCGTCGAGCCGCCGTACATGCCGCCGTAGTAGATGCCGGCGAACATGATGAAGGCCGGGATCGGCTCCAGGCCGTAGGTCACCGGGAGCAGCAGCGCGATCGCCATCGCCGGTCCGATGCCGGGCAGCACGCCGACGAACGTGCCGAGCAGCACGCCGATGGCGGCGAAGAGCAGGTTCTGCGGAGTCAGGATGGCGCCGAAGCCGTCCATCAAGAGGTTGAGGCTGTCCATCAGAGCACCCCGTCCAGGATCCCGGCCGGGAGGATGACGCCCAGTCCCTCGTGGAAGAAGTACCAGCTGGCCACCGACAGCACGAGGCCGACGATGACGTCGCGCACGAGCGTCCGACTGCCCAGCGCCCAGGCCGAGCCGACGAAGAGGATCGCGCCGCTCAGCGCCCAGCCGACGAACGAGATCGTCAGCACGGTGAAGAGGAGCACGCCGACCAGCTTGGCCACGGTGACCCAGTCGGCCGGCTGCCGGAGGTCGACGTCCTCGCCGCCCTCCGCCTCGGGCACGCTGCCACGCAGGGTGGCCAGCACGAGGAGCAGGCCGAGCGCGACCGTCACCGCGCCGATGACGTAGGGGAACACGCGCGGCCCGACCGGGTCGCCGAACCCGATCCGCAGGGTCGTCGCGTCGTAGAAGGTGTAGGCGCCGACCACGACGAGCAGCGCGGCGAGGCCGAGCTGTGCCATGTCCCGGTCGGGGGCGGCGGGCGGGGGCGCGTCAGGTGTCCGACGCGAGGTGTCGAGTGGTGTGCTCACAGCAGGTCCAGCTCCTCGAGGGTGGTGGCGACGCGCTGGTCCTGCTCCTGCAGGAACGTCGTGAAGTCGTCGCCGGTCTTGAACTCGTCGATCCAGCCGTTGTCGTCGAGGGCCTGCTGCCACTCGTCCGTGTCGTGCATCTCCTCGAGCATCCCGATGAGCTCGTCACGACGCTCCTCGCTGATGCCGGGAGGCGCGAAGACGCCGCGCCAGTTGGTGAAGACCAGGTCGATGCCCGACTCGGTCAGGGTGGGCGAGTCACTGATGCCCTCGCCCTCGAGCCGCTCCTGGCCGGAGACGGCCAGCAGCCGGAGCTCGCCCGAGGCCAGCTGGCCCGTGAACTCGCCGACGCCGGAGAAGCCGACGTCGATCTTGTTGCCGAGCAGGGCGCTGGTCAGGGGCCCGCCGCCGTCGTACACGACGTAGCGCACGTCGCGCGGGTCGATGCCGACGGTGCCGGCCAGCTGCATCGGGAAGAGGTGGTCGGGCCCGCCCGGGGAGGATCCGCCGCCGACCACGATCGAGTCGGGGTCGTCCTGCCAGGCCTTCACGAGGTCGTCGATGGTCTGGTAGGGCGAGTCGGCCGGGACCAGCACGCCCTCCTGGTCCTCGATGAGCTGGGCGAGCGGCGTCGCGTCGTCGAGCTTGTAGGGGGCACCGAAGGAGTAGAGCGAGCCGACGACGCCGAGGCCGGCGGTCATCATCGTGCGCTCGTCGCCCTCGGCGTTCATCAGGCGCGTCATCGCGACCGAGCCGCCCGCACCGATCACGTTGGTGACCTCGAACGAGCCACCGGTGATGTCGCCGTGCTCCATGATCGCCACGGCCGCGCGGCCGGTCTGGTCGTAACCGCCGCCGGGGCTGTTGGGGATCAGCATCGTCATGTCGCTGCTCGCCGCACCACGGGTGACTCCGCACCCGGTGGCGAGGAGCAGCGCGCTGCTGAGGGCCACGACGGTGGCGAGCACTCGCCTCGTCCTATGGCGCACCATGTGCACTCCGATCTCTCGATGTGTGGCGTCGGGTCCGACAGGGCCCGACCCGACGATGGTGGAGACTGCGTGTGGTGCTCGTCACGCTTGGGAAAGCAATGGAGGTTGTGGAACTTGTGGTCACGCTCACGATGGCGTCCGGCGACCCTCGCCGGCCAGTTCCTCGTGCTCCAGGTGACGGTGCTGCTGCTCGTGGTGGCGGTGGCAAGCGTCGTGTCCGTGCAGCAGAGCGACGCGGACTTCCGTGAGACCCGCGGCGCCCGGCTGCGTGCTGCCGCGGAGAACCTCGCCAACACGGCCTCGATCCGCTTCGCCTACACCGAGGGCAGCGTCGTGCGCAGCCGCACGTCGCTGACCCCGATCACCCAGCAGGCCCGCAACAACGTCCAGGCCGGCGGGGTCTACCTCGCCGATCCCGACGGGGTGGTGCTGGTCAGCAGCGACTTCGCGGGCCGCGAGCAGCGGATCGACCTCTCCGGGAGCGACGTCCAGGACCTGCGCACGTGGACGGGAGACGTCGACGACTTCGGATCGCGCTCGATCGCCGCGCAGGTGCCGGTCATCTCCGAGCAACGCACCCTCATGGGCATCGTGATGGTGGCGGAGGCCTACCCTTCGTGGGGCGAGCGTGGGCGCAGCGTGCTGCCGGACCTGGTGCCGGTCGCCGGCCTCGGTCTCGGCCTCGGTGTCGCCGGGTCGCTCCTGCTCTCACGCCTGATCCGACGCCGCACGCGCGGCCTCGAGCCCGCGGCCATCGCGGCGCTCGCCGACCAGCGCGAGGCACTGCTGCACTCGCTGCGCGAGGGCGTCCTCTCGGTCTCGGTCGACGGCACCGTGACCATGCTCAGCGACAGCGCGCGCGAGCTCATCGGCATCGAGGGCGACGTCGAGGGGCGGCGGGTCGACGACCTCGAGCTCGACCCGGCCGTCCACGGCCTGCTGGCCGACGAGGCCGAGATCCGCGACCACGTCGTGGTGGTCGGCGAGCGTCTCCTCGTCGTCAACCGCACGCCGGTCGTCCAGGGTGGCCGGCGCGTCGCGTCGGTCACCACGCTGCGCGACCGCACCGAGCTGCTGGCGCTGCAGAGCGAGCTCGACGCGCGCGAGTCGATCACCAACACGCTGCGTGCCCAGACCCACGAGTTCCACAACCAGCTCCACACGATCTCCGGGCTCGTCCAGCTCGGGGAGTACGACGAGGTGGCGCGGCTGGTGGGCACCATCCGCCGTCGCCGCGAGGAGATCACCGACGCCGTCCTCGAGCACGTCGAGGACCCGGCCGTCGCCGCGCTCCTGATCGCGAAGACCAGTCTCGCCGCCGAGCGCGGTGTCGACCTCCGGGTGAGCGCGTCCAGCGACCTGCCGCGACTCGACCACGAGTCGTCCACCGACCTCGGCACGGTGCTCGGCAACCTCGTCGACAACGCCGTCGACGCATCGGTGTCGGTGGGCGGCACCGTCGTCGAGGTCGACCTGCGGCTCGCCGACGGCACCGTGCAGCTCTCCGTCAGCGACACCGGTCCGGGCGTCCCGGCCGAGATGGTCGGTGAGATCTTCCGCCGGGGCTGGAGCTCCAAGGCGTCGACGGTGGGCGGAAGGGGTGTCGGGCTGGCGATCGTGCAGGTGGTCTGCGAGCGTCGTGGCGGCAACGTGGAGGTGCGGTCGGGCGCCGACGGCGGTGCCGTGTTCGACGTACGGCTCCAGGGGGCGTGGGAGGACGTGGAGGTGGACGCACGATGAGCGATGTCGACGTGCTCGTCGTCGACGACGACTTCATGGTCGCGCGGATCCACACGCAGTTCGTCGAGCGCACGCCGGGCTTCGCCGTCGTGGGCGTCGCGAGCACCGGCCAGGCCGCCCTCGACGACGTCGCCCGGCTGCGTCCGGACCTGGTGCTGCTCGACGTGCACCTGCCCGACATGACGGGCATCGACGTGCTGCGCCGGCTGCGGGCCGGGGGAGACGACGTCGGCGTCCTGATCGTGACCGCCGCGCGCGAGGCGGACACGGTGCGCGCCGCGGCGTCCGGGGGAGCGGTGCACTACCTGGTGAAGCCGTTCGACTACGACGACCTCCGGGTCCGCCTGGAGTCCTTCCGCGCGGCCCACCTGGCCCTGTCGGGCACGGGGGCGCCCGCGCAGCACGACATCGACGCCGTGTTCGGTGCGGCGTCGGTGCCGGCCGCGGCCGTCCAGCTGCCCAAGGGGCTGAGCCCGGAGACCGCCGACGCCGTCGAGGCCGCGCTGCGCGACGCGGGCGAGCTCTCCGCGGCGGAGTGCGCCGACGTGGTGGGCATCTCGCGGGTCTCCGCCCGGCGCTACCTCGAGCACTTCGTCGCCCGCGGGTCGGTCACCGTGCGGCTGCAGTACGGCGGTGCCGGCCGGCCCGAGCGTCGCTACCGGGCGGGTGCCTGACGCACGTGCGAGGGCCACTCGCACCCGTGTCCGTTTTCCGCTGGTGCCGCCGTCGGGCCAGGGCCACACTGGACACATGACGCCGACCGGACACCTCGACACCGGGGCCTGCTACCGCGCGGTGCAGAGCCGGGACCGCCGTTTCGACGGCGTCTTCTACACCGCCGTCCGCACGACCGGCATCTACTGCCGGCCGTCGTGCCCGGCGCGCACGCCGGCCGAGCAGAACGTGAGCTTCCACGCCACTGCCGCGAGTGCGCACGCTGCGGGCTACCGCGCCTGCAAGCGCTGCCTGCCCGACGCCACCCCGGGCAGCCCCGAGTGGGACGTCGCGGCCGATGTCGCGGGACGCGCGATGCGGCTGATCGCCGACGGGCTGGTCGACCGCGAGGGGGTCGAGGGACTGGCGCGCCGGGTGGGCTACACCTCGCGCCACCTCGGGCGGCTGCTCACCCAGGAGCTCGGCGCCACGCCGCTGTCCCTGGCGCGTGCCCGTCGTGCCCAGAGCGCGCGCGTCCTGATCGAGACGACCGACCTGCCCCTCACCGACGTGGCCTTCGCCGCCGGCTTCGCCAGCGTCCGTCAGTTCAACGAGACGCTGCGCGAGGTCTACGCCGCCTCGCCCAGCGACCTCCGCGGGAGGAGGGCGGGCGTCCCGTCCGGGGGTGCGATGGCGATGCGGCTGCCAGTGCGCACGCCGTTCGCAGGACGCCGACTGCTCGACTTCCTCGCCTACCACCTGGTGCCCGGTGTGGAGGTCGCAGCACCCGGTTGGTACGCCCGCACGCTCGACCTCCCGCACGGGCCCGGCACCGTCCAGCTCGAGCTGACCGACATCCCGGCCGGTCCCGGCACCTCGTCGGTGCGGGCGGAGTTCTGGCTCGACGACCTGCGCGACACGGCCGCCGCGGGCGAGCGCGTACGCCGTCTCCTGGACGCCGACTGCGACCCGCTGGCGGTGGACGAGCACCTCGGCGCCGACCCCGTCCTCGGCGAGCTCGTGCGGGCCACGCCCGGCCTGCGGGTGCCGGGCCAGGTGGACGGCGACGAGACGGCCGTGCGGACGGTCATCGGCCAGCAGGTCAGCGTGACCGGCGCGCGCACCGTCGCCGGTCGCATCGTCGCGGCACACGGCCGGCCCGTCGACTCCCCGGTGGCCGGGCTCACCCACCTGTTCCCCGACGCCCGGACCCTGGCCGGCGTCGACCCCGAGACCCTGCCGATGCCGCGGGCGAGGGGGCGGGCGCTGGTGGGGCTGGCGTCCGCGCTCGCCGACGGTCGCGTCGTGCTCGACCGCGGCCCCGACCGCGACGACGTACGCCGCTCCCTGATGGACCTGCCCGGCATCGGCGCCTGGACGGCCGACTACGTCGCCATGCGCGCACTCGGGCACCCCGACGTCTTCCTGCCCACGGACCTGGCCGTCCGCAAGGTGCTCGCGGGTCTGGGAGGCTCCGTGGACACCGAGCGGTGGCGGCCCTGGCGGTCCTACGCCCTGATGCACCTGTGGAACCCCCTGATGCCCGACACCCCCGCTCCCGAGGAGAACTGACATGTGGACCGTGATGCCCTCGCCCATCGGCGACCTGCGCATCGTCGAGCGCGACGGCTCGATCGTGGCGATCGAGTTCTCGCCGTTCGTCCCGCCGGCGGACGGGCGCCCCCTCGGGCCGCGTTCCGACGAGGAGCCCGTGCTGGTCGAGGCCGTGCGCCAGCTGACGGCGTACTTCGGCCGTGAGCTCACCGACTTCGACCTCCCCCTCGCACCCGTCGGCACCGACTTCCAGCGTCGCGTGTGGACCCAGCTGGAGAGGATCGCCTACGGCGAGACCGCGTCCTACGGCGAGGTCGCCGGGCGGCTCGGGATGACCAACGCCGCCTCGCGCGCGGTCGGCCTGGCCAACGGCCGCAACCCGATCCCGATCGTGGTGCCGTGCCACCGCGTCATCGGTGCCAACGGCACGCTCACCGGCTACGCCGGCGGCCTGGAGCGCAAGCAGCTGCTGCTCGAGCTGGAGCAGGACGCCCTCTTCTGAGGGCCTTCAGGCGCGACGGGCACGCCGGGGTCAGTCCCGGTCCGTGAGGGCGAGCACGTCCTCCACGTGGCGGACGAGCTGCTCGGTCGTCATCGGCGGCAGCCGGAGGAACCAGCGGTAGACGACAGGGGCCATCAGGAGCTCGGCAGCCCGCTCGGGCTCGGACGATCCGGCGGCGCGAAGCACGTCGTGCACCTGCGCGAGCTGCGGCTCGAGGAGCCGCGTGCGGTACTCCCGGGCGACCGACTCGTCGGTCTGGATCACCGCGGCGAGGGCCCGCAGGAGAGATGCGTGCGGCTCGGTGCTGATCTCCTCGGTCGCGGCGACGAGCAGGTCCTCCAGCTGGTGGGCGAGGTCGCCGTCGGCCCGCGCCCCGTCCGATCCCGGAGCATCGCCGTGGGCCAGCAGCGCGTCGAACAGCACCGCCGGGACGCCGGGCCACGAGCGGTAGAGCGTCTGCTTGCCGATGCCCGCCCGCGAGGCGATCCCCTCCATCGTGAGGGAGGTCGGACCGTGCTCGGCCGCCAGCTCGAGGACCGCCGCGTGGACCCGGGCGATCGTGCTGGAGCGGGCCATGCCCGAACGGTATCAAATGAGACGGACCGTCTCGTTTGTGTCATCATCGGGGCATGGACGATCTCCGCACATGGTTCATCACCGGAGCCGGTCGCGGCCTCGGCCTCGCCCTCACGCGAGCAGCGCTGGACGCCGGCCATCGCGTCGTGGCGACGTCGCGCAGCGGCGCGGTGCCACTGCAGCACGAGCACCTGTCGACGCCCGTCCTCGACGTGCGGGACCGCAGCGCGTGCCACGAGGTCGTCGCGCGGGCCGTACGCGACCACGGTCGCCTCGACGTCCTGGTCAACAACGCGGGCCACGGACTGGTCGGCGCTGCCGAGGAGGTCGACGAGGACGAGGCCCGGTCCATCGTCGACGTCGACCTGCTCGGTCCGCTCTGGCTCACCCAGGCCGTCCTGCCGGTGATGCGGTCCCAGGGCCACGGTCACGTCGTCCAGGTCTCGTCGGTCGGCGGCGTGGGCGCCATGCCGTTCCTCGGTCTCTACAACGCCGCGAAGTGGGGCCTCGAGGGGTTCTCCGAGGCGCTGGCCGCAGAGGTGCGGCCCTTCGGCATCCGGGTCACGCTCGCCGAGGTGGGTGAGATGGACACCGAGTGGGGGACGGGCAGCATGCGCTTCGCCGCTCCACTGCGGCCGTACGACACCCTCCGCGAGCAGGTGCTCGGATCGGCGGACGTGCCGTGGGAGAGCGAGCCGGGCGCGACGGGCGGCGGCTGTGACCCCGCTGTCGTCGCCGATGCCCTGCTCGCCCACGTCGCCGACCACTCCGACGACCGGTTGCGCGTGCTGCTCGGCGACGACGCGCCCGGCCAGGTCGCGACCGTCCTGCGCGCCCGGCACGAGGACTACGCGCGGGACCCGCGCTACGTCGCCGCGGTCGCGACGGGCACCTCGTGAGACCGGGGCTCAGACGCCGCGACGCATCACGCCGCCGATGCACGACGCCAGCACGGCAGGCCCGGCGACCAGGCCGAAGATGAACGGCACGACGTCACGGCTCTGCTCGAGCAGCGTGGCGTAGTCGTAGTCGGTGGTGTTGCGCAGCCACGGCGGGATCATCCACCAGCCGAGGGCGACGCCGGCGGCGATCGCCAGCCACCACAGCGCGGACGTCAGCGCGCCCTGCCCCATGCCGTCGAGCAGCCCGCCGGCGAAGCCAACCAGGGCGAGCGCCCCGAAGGCGATCAGGCCGGCGCCGATGGCGACGTCCCCCGTCTTGTTCATCTGCGGGACCGCCACCTCGGTGTAGAGGATCAGGCCGAAGCCGATGATGGCCAGGCGCAGCAGGATCGAGAACACGCCCTTCATCGGGCCTCCCCGGACCACTGCGGGTCGCGACCCGAGCGCGCGAGCACCCGCTCGAAGGGGGTGGCGTCGTCGGTGACGCTGACGGAGGGGCCGAACAGCCCGGGGGTGCCGGACTCCTCGAACCCGCCGACGAAGGCCATGCAGGCGTCGGCCGTGGCTCCGTCGCAGTCGTAGGGCTGGCCGGTCGCGCGTGCGAGGTCCCAGCCGTGGAGGACGATCTCGTCGAGGGCGACGAGCCCGGCGACCTGACCCGGCAGGTCGACACCACCGGCGCGGGTCATGCCGTCCCACGCGTCGGGGTCGCGCCAGGCGGCGGTCATCTCGGGCACCTGCGCGGCCAGGGCCTCGCGCCACCCGGGCTCGGCGTCGGGCCAGCTGCCGTCGTCGGGGCTGGTGTCGGTGAGCGGTCCGAAGTCCTTGTCCGCCGCTGCGCGGAAGGCGAGGGTCAACCCCACGAGGTGCCGGACGAGCTGGCCGACCGTGCGGCCCTCGCAGGGCGTGGGTGCGCCCAGCTGGTCGTCGGCCACGTCGGAGGCGACCGCGACCAGGCGTTCGCCTGCCGGTCCGAGGTCCACGAGATCGCTCATGCGCCAACCTTGCCCGACAAACGCCGACCGTGAGAAGGAATCAGCCGTCTAGGGTCTCGCTGGACACGACTTCGGCCAGCATCCGGCGGATGCTGGCGATCACCGGCTCGTAGAGCAGCGTGCCGACCACCACTCGCTCGACGGCCCGGCCGCGGTCCTCGGTGGGGATCCGCGAGACGTCGAGCTCGACGAGTGGGCGAAGCGATGCGGCGTAGGTGTCGAGCAGATCGTCGGTCACGGGGAAGTCCAGGCGCGCGAGGGTGTCGAGCTGACCGGCGAGGCGGGCGCGCAGAGGGCCGCCCTCGGCCAGGTGCCACCCCTGGCGGTCGACGAGGGCGTCGACGGTCGCGAGCGACTCCGCGGACGGAGCGGTGTCCGGCTCGGGCGAGAGCAGCCACTGGGCCGTGCCGAGGCTCTCGTGCAGGGCGACGGAGCTGTCGTCGACCGCGTCCAGCACGCGGCGTACGTCGTCGAGCGACAGGCTCGCCACCTCGGTCAGCGCGCGGACCAGGGCGAGCCGGCGCACGTGCGTGTCGTCGTACGACGCCCAGGTGCTGCTCTCGGTCGTGCCGGGGGCCAGCAGGCCCAGGCGCAGGTAGTACTTGATCGTCGCGGAGGGGAAGCCACTCGTGCGGGACAGCTCGGCGAGGCGCATGCCGACATCTTGACACATTGGATAGTTCAGGTGTCCCATGTTGGATAGTCCCACTATCCACGAATCGGGGAGCACGATGTCTGCTGAGTCCCAGGCCCTCGCCGGGATCCTGCTGCTCTCGCTCGTCACGGTCGAGACCGGTGGTCTCTACCTGATGAAGCTCTGGCGCAGGCCGGGCACGTCGACGGCCTTCCAGATCGGGTTCGCCCGCGCCGGCCACGCGCACGCGGCCGTCCTGCTGCTGCTCGGGCTCGCCATCCAGCCCTACGCGGATGCCGCCGACCTCGACGGCGCCATCGGCTGGCTGGCCCGCACCGGAGCTCCGGCCGCCGCGATCCTGATGCCGGCGGGCTTCTTCCTCTCCTCGACGGGAGAGGGGCGCGACAAGCCCAACGGCCTGGTCGCGCTGGTCTTCGCCGGCGCGGTGGTGCTCGCCCTCGGCCTGACCTGCCTCGGGCTCGGCCTGCTCCTCTGAGGCCGACTACTCCGACGCGGCGCGGCGGAGCGACTCGGAGAGACGGTCGGCAGCGGCGAGGACGGCGGGTGCGTGCATCCGGCCGGGCTGGCGGGAGAGGCGCTCGAGCGGGCCGGAGACCGACACGGCGGCGATGACCTTGCCGCCGGGGGAGCGGACCGGGGCCGAGACCGACGCGACGCCCTGCTCGCGCTCGCCCACCGACTGCGACCATCCGCGGCGGCGGATGCCGGACAGGGCCGTGGCCGAGAAGGCGGCGTTCTGCAGGCCGCGGTGCATCCGCTCCGGGTCCTCCCACGCGAGCAGGATCTGCGCGGCGGAGCCGGCGTTCATGGTGAGCTGCGAGCCCACGGGGATCGTGTCGCGCAGGCCGGAGGGACGCTCGGCGGCGGCGACGCACACGCGGTGCTCGCCCTGGCGGCGCCAGAGCTGGGCGGACTCGCCGGTGATGTCGCGCAGACGCGCCAGGACGGGACCGGCGGCGGCGAGGAGGCGGTCCTCGCCGGCGGCGGCGGACAGCTCGGCCAGGCGCGGGCCGAGGACGAAGCGGCCCTGCATGTCACGGGCGACGAGGCGGTGGTGCTCGAGGGCGACGGCGAGGCGGTGCGCGGTGGGGCGGGCCAGCCCGGTGCCGGCCACGAGGCCGGCGAGGGTGGCCGGTCCGGCCTCGAGTGCTGCGAGCACGAGCGCGGCCTTGTCGAGCACGCCGACACCAGATCCGTTGTCCATATGCCGATATTGTCATCTCAGAGAGTGGGATGCAAGATGTAGCGTCGCCCCACCGCACGAGCTGAAGTCGAAGGAGTTCGCACCATGGGCAAGACCCTGTCCGAGAAAGTCTGGGACGAGCACGTCGTCCGCAGTGCCGCCGGAGAGCCCGACCTCCTCTTCATCGACCTCCACCTCCTCCACGAGGTGACCTCGCCCCAGGCCTTCGACGGCCTGCGGCTGGCCGACCGCTCGGTGCGCCGTCCCGACCTGACCCTGGCGACCGAGGACCACAACGTCCCGACCATCGACTGGGACAAGCCGATCGCCGACCCCGTGAGCCGCACCCAGGTCGAGACGCTGCGCAAGAACGCCGCCGACTTCGGCGTGCGCCTGCACCCGCTCGGCGACATCGAGCAGGGCATCGTGCACGTCGTCGGCCCGCAGCTCGGCCTGACCCAGCCCGGCATGACGATCGTGTGCGGTGACTCGCACACCTCGACGCACGGCGCCTTCGGCGCGATCGCCTTCGGCATCGGCACCTCCGAGGTCGAGCACGTGCTCGCCACCCAGACGCTGACGCAGGCGAAGCCCAGGACGATGGCCGTCACGATCAACGGCAGCCTGCCCGAGGGCGTCACCGCCAAGGACATGGTGCTCACCCTGATCACGCACACCGGCACCGGTGGCGGCCAGGGCTACATCGTGGAGTACCGCGGCCAGGCCATCGAGGAGCTCTCGATGGAGGGCCGGATGACCGTGTGCAACATGTCGATCGAGTGGGGCGCCAAGGCCGGCCTGATCGCCCCCGACCAGACGACCTTCGACTACATCGAGGGCAAGCCCGAGGCGCCGAAGGGCGCCGACTGGGACGCCGCCGTCGCGCACTGGAAGACGCTGCGCACCGACGACGACGCGGTCTTCGACCAGGAGATCGAGCTCGATGCCACCACGATGACGCCGTTCGTCACCTGGGGCACCAACCCCGGCCAGGGTGCGCCGCTCGGCGCCTCCGTGCCGAGCCCCGACGACTTCGACGAGCCCAACGACAAGATCGCGACCGAGAAGGCCCTGCAGTACATGGGTCTCGAGGCCGGCACCCCGCTGCGCGAGGTGAAGGTCGACACCGTGTTCGTCGGCTCGTGCACCAACGGCCGCATCGAGGACCTCCGCCTCGCCGCGTCGATCCTCGAGGGCCGCACCGTCGCCGACGACACCCGCCTGCTGGTGGTGCCCGGGTCGGTGCGCGTACGCCTCCAGGCCGAGGCCGAGGGGCTGGACAAGGTGTTCCTCGCCTCGGGCGCCGAGTGGCGCGGCGCCGGCTGCTCGATGTGCCTGGGCATGAACCCCGACCAGCTCGCACCGGGCGAGCGCAGTGCGTCGACGTCCAACCGCAACTTCGAGGGCCGCCAGGGCAAGGGCGGACGGACGCACCTGGTCTCCGTGCCGGTCGCCGCGGCGACGGCGATCCGCGGCACCCTCTCCTCGCCGGCCGACCTCGAGCCCGCCGCGACCCTCCAGGAGGTCTGACCCATGGACAAGTTCACCACCCACACCGGCCTCGGCGTCCCGCTCAAGCGCAGCAACGTCGACACCGACCAGATCATCCCGGCGGTCTACCTCAAGCGGGTGACCCGCACCGGCTTCGAGGACGGCCTGTTCGCCGCGTGGCGCAACGACCCCGACTTCGTGCTCAACGACCCGACGTACGCCGCGGGCTCGGTGCTCGTCGCCGGACCCGACTTCGGGACCGGCAGCTCGCGCGAGCACGCCGTGTGGGCCCTGCAGAACTACGGCTTCAGGGCCGTCATCTCCTCGCGCTTCGCCGACATCTTCCGGGGCAACTCCGGCAAGGCCGGTCTGGTCGCCGCGCAGGTCGACGAGAAGGTCGTCCAGCGCCTGTGGGACTGGATGGAGGACAACCCCGGTGGCGAGATCACCGTCGACCTGGAGAGCCGCACCGTCCGCGCGGGCGTCGGCGAGGACGCCGTCGAGGACTCCTTCGACATCGACGACTACACCCGCTGGCGGCTGCTCGAGGGCCTCGACGACATCGGGATCACCCTCGGCCACGATGCAGACATCACTGCCTTCGAGGCCGCGCGCCCGAGCTGGAAGCCCGTCACGGCTTGAAAAAACCCCTGCAAATAAGGGCTTTGGTGATTGTCCTCACCCTTCCTTGTGCCTAGCGTGCGACGGAAAGGGTCGAGCACGAGCTCGGCTTCCATGGTTCATTGGAAGGGAAGCTAGTGAACAAGACAGAGCTCATCGACGCGCTCGCCGCGCGTTACGAGGGGAACCGCAAGCAGGCGGCGCACGCACTCGAGTCGGTGCTCGACACGATCACGCGCGAGGTCGCGAAGGGCGAGAAGGTCGCGATCACCGGCTTCGGCTCGTTCGAGAAGGCCGTGCGCAACGCGCGCTGGGTCCGCAACCCGCAGACCGGTGAGCGGATCAAGTCGAAGAAGAAGTCCGTGCCGAAGTTCTCCGCCGGCAAGGAGCTCAAGGACGTCATCTCGGGTGCGAAGAAGCTGCCGAAGCTGACGGCCGCCAACATGCCGAGGCCGCCCGCCGGCGTGCGTGCCGCGGCCGCTGCGGTGACCGGCGCCGCCACGTCGACCGCCAAGAAGGCTCCGGCCAGGTCGGCCACGCCGGCGAAGAAGGCTGCTCTCGCCAAGACCGCTGCTGCCAAGAAGGCTCCGGCCAAGACTGCTGCCAAGAAGGCCGCTCCGGCCAAGACCGCTGCTGCCAAGAAGGCTCCGGCCAAGAAGGCGCCCGCCAAGACCGCCGCAGCCAAGAAGGCGACGCCGGCCAAGAAGAGCGCGGCGAAGACCACCGCGGCCAAGAAGGCGCCGGCCAAGACCGCCGCCAAGAAGACTCCCGCCAAGAAGGCTCCGGCCAAGAAGACCGCGAAGAAGTCCTGACGCAGCACCAGCACGATCGATCACGCTGAAGGCGGGTCACCCTCGCGGGGTGGCCCGCCTTCAGCGCGCCAGGGCCGCGCTCGCCCGTGTCGTGTGTGGTCCGACGCCGGCGACGAGGGCGGCGTCGAGGTCGTCGAGGTCGTCGACATCGTGGCGCACGCTGGCCGCACCCGCGCCGACCTCGACCGCGCCCGCGCCCGCGTGCCGGGCGGCGGAGCCGGTGCCGAAGGCGGGGGCGAACCGGTCGGCAGGAGCGGCGTACAACGTCGTGCCGCTGCCGTCGTGGTCGCGCACGAAGACCGCGTCCGCGGTCCCCAGCCCGTCGACCACCTCGCGCAGCACCATGGCGAGCTCGACGGGACGCAGCCCCGGCAGGTCGGCGCACAGGGCGACGGGCACGGCGCCGGGCCAGCGTCGTACGACCTCGGCTGCTCCCTGCACCAGGGTCGCGTTGAGGTCCTCGGTGGCCCCGTCGGGCATCACCTCGGCGCCGAACGTGCGCATCGTGGCGGCCAGGCGGAAGTCGTCGGTCACCACCAGCACGGCCTCGACGCCGGGGGTCGAGGTCGCTGCCTGCACCGTGTCGAGCGCGAAGGCCTCGGCGAGCTCGCGCCGAGCCCCGTCGTCGAGGTGTCGGTCTGCGGCGAGGCGGGACTTGCCGAACGCCGGCGGCTTGACGGGTACGACGACCACGCAGCGGAGCGGGTCGAGGGTCGGGGACGTCACTGCAGAATCCTGCCACCCCGGACCAGCGCGGCGGTGCGGCCGTGGCCCGCAGGTGACCGAGTAGCCTGCTCGCGACGCAACGAGCGTCACACACGATCGCAGGAGAGGGAGGACGCTGGGTGCGCGTCAGGAAGCTGGAGCGGAAGCGCGGGTGGGCCTTCACCGTCGCCGCGAGCATCCTCAAGCCGACGCTGCTGTCCGCCACCTCGCGCACCTGGATCGACGGCGAGAAGATCCCGGCCAGCGGCGGCTGCATCGTCGCCATCAACCACATCTCCCACGTCGACCCGCTGCTGTCGGCGCACTTCGTCTACGACCACGGCCGGCTGCCGCGCTACCTCGCGAAGTCGGGCCTGTTCTCCAACAAGTACCTCGGCGGGTTCCTCACGTCGGCCGGCCAGATCCCGGTCGAGCGGCTGAGCCGCAACGCGGTCGGTGCGTACGACGCCGCGGTGCGCGCGATCGGCGAGGGCGAGTGCATCGTGATCTATCCCGAGGGCACGCTGACCCGCGACCCCGACCTCTGGCCGATGAGGGGCAAGACCGGCGCCGCCCGGATCGCCCTCGCCACCGGCTGCCCGGTGATCCCCGTCGGACAGTGGGGTGCGCAGGAGGTGCTGCCGCCCTACACGAAGACGCCGCACCTGGTGCCGCGCAAGAACATCGTGATGAAGGCCGGTGACCCGGTCGACCTGGCCGACCTGGTGGCCGCGGAGCAGTCCGCGGAGGTCACGGCCGAGGCGACCGACCGGATCATGGCCGCCATCACCACGCTCGTCGAGGACGTGCGCGGCGGTACGGCACCGGCCGAGCGGTTCGACACCCGGGCGAGTGGCCAGCGCGAGACGGGCAACCCCCACGACCAGACCAGGAAGAGGAAGGGCAGTCGATGACCAAGGTCGCTGTGTTCAGTGCCGGATCGTGGGGCACCGCCTTCTCGTTGGTGCTCGCCGACGCCGGCAACGACGTGGCCCTCTGGGCGCGCCGCGACGACGTCGTCGAGGCGGTCAACGACCGCCGTGAGAACACCGACTACCTGCCCGGCATCGAGCTGCCGCCCTCGATCAGCGCGTCGACCGACCCCGAGCAGGTCGCGGCCGACGCGGACGTCGTCGTCCTCACCGTGCCGTCGCAGAGCCTGCGGGAGAACCTCACCGCCTGGGCGCCGATCATCCCGGAGAAGGCCACGATGGTCTCGCTGATGAAGGGCGTCGAGCTCGGCTCCCTCATGCGGATGAGCGAGGTGATCCAGGAGGTCACCGACGCATCCGCCGACCGCATCGCCGTCGTCAGCGGACCCAACCTGGCGCGCGAGATCGCCCGTCGCGAGCCTGCCGCGTCCGTCGTCGCGTGCGTCGACGAGGACCGGGCCAAGCAGCTCCAGGCCATCACCCACGGTCCGTCGTTCCGGCCGTACACCTCAGTCGACGTGCTCGGCTGCGAGATCGGTGGTGCCTACAAGAACGTCGTCGGCCTCGCGGTCGGCATGGCGGTCGGCCTCGGCTTCGGCGACAACACCACGGCGTCCGTGATCACCCGCGGCCTCGCCGAGACCGCCCGGCTCGCGATGGCGCAGGGCGCGAACCCGCTCACCCTCATGGGCCTGGCCGGGCTGGGCGACCTGGTCGCCACCTGCTCCTCGCCGCTCTCGCGCAACCGCACCTTCGGCGAGCGCCTGGGCCAGGGCATGACCACCGAGGAGATCTACGCCTCCACCAGTCAGGTCGCCGAGGGCGCCAAGTCCTGCAAGTCCCTCCTCGCCCTCGCCGAGCGCGAGGGCGTCGACGCCCCAATCGCGCAGGCGGTCGACGCCGTCGTCGACGGCAAGATGACCGCCCTCGACATGGTGAACTCCTTCATCGCCCGCGACACGAAGGCCGAGACGGACTGATCCCACCTCGGACTACCGGGAGGAGTCAGCCGGGAGGAGTCAGCCCACGCACCCGTCCAGGGCGGCGCGGAGGTCCTCCCAGAGGTCGTCGACGTCCTCGATGCCGACCGAGAGGCGCACGAGGCCGTCCGGGATCGTGGCCGCCTCGGCCTTCCAACGCCGCCGGCGCTCGAGGCTCGACTCGACGCCGCCGAGCGAGGTCGCGTGGATCCAGAGCCGGGTCTTGCGGCTGAGCAGGTCGGCCGCCATCTCGCCCTGGGCGAGCACGATGCTGACGATGCCGCCGAACCCCGGGTAGCGGACCTCCGACAGCGCGGGGTGCTCGGCGAGGCGGCGTACGAGCTCCTGAGCGTTGGCCTGCGAGCGCTCGACGCGCAGGTGGAGCGTGCGCAGCCCGCGCAGCGTCAGCCAGGCCTCGAACGGCCCGGGGATGGCGCCGAGCAGGTCGCGGCGCCCCTTGAGCACGCCGTAGAGGTCGTCGTCGCGGGTGACGATCGCGCCCATCTGCACGTCGGAGTGGCCGGCGAGGTACTTCGTCGCGGAGTGCACCACGATGTCGACGTCGTCCTCGAGCGGGCGCTGGAGCAGGGGAGTGGCGAACGTGTTGTCGACGACGACGTAGGCACCTGCCTCGTGGGCGGCCGCGGTGATCGTGGGGATGTCGGCCACCTCGAGCGCTGGGTTGGTCGGGGACTCCAGCCAGACCAGGGCGGCGTCCGCACAGGCCGCGACGACCGCCTCGGTGTCGGTGATGTCCACCAGCACGGCCTTCAGGCGACCACGGGCCTCGAGGTCGGCGAGCTGCATGACGGTGCCGGTGTAGGCGTGCTTGGGCGCGACGACCGTGCCGTCCGTGCCGACCAGGTCGAGCACGGTCGCGACGGCGGCGAGGCCGGAGGCGAAGGTGAGGCAGCGCCCGCCCTCGAGCTGGCCGAGGGCGTCCTCCAGGGCGGTCCAGGTGGGGTTGCCGTAGCGGCCGTACTCCACCTCGCCGCCGGCGACGTAGGTCGCGGCCATCGTGATCGGCGTGTTGAGCGGTGCGTCGGGCACCTTGTCGGGGCGTCCGGCCGTCACGGCCAACGTGGAGAGGGCCGGCGTGCTGGGCTTGCGGGGTGAGTCTTCAGCCATGGGCGCCAGCGTAGGTGGATAGGGTCGTGCCGATGAACGAGACCTCTGCCGACAAGACTCCCGACCAGCCCGGGCGCAAGCCCCGCGTCGCCGTCGTGTTCGGCGGTCGGTCCTCCGAGCACGGCATCTCCTGCGTCACGGCGGGCAGCGTGCTCGCGGCCATCGACCGCGAGGCGTACGACGTCGTCCCGGTCGGCATCGCCACCGACGGCCGCTGGGTCCTCGAGGCCGACGAGCCGTCGCGCCTCGCGATCCGTGGCAGCGAGCTCCCGGAGGTCGACGCCGGGCGGTCGCCCGTCGCGCTGATGGGCGCGACCACCGGCACCGACCTCGTCGTCACCGAGCCGACCAGCGTCCCCTCCGTCATCGGCGAGGTCGACGTGGTCTTCCCGCTCCTCCACGGCCCGTGGGGGGAGGACGGCACCCTGCAGGGGATGCTCGAGATGGCGGCCGTGCGCTACGTCGGCTCCGGCGTCCTCGCCTCGGCCGTCGGCATGGACAAAGCCTTCATGAAGGTCGTCCTCGAGTCGGCCGGCCTCCCGGTGACGCCCGGCATCGTCGTCACCCGCACCGAGCTGGCGCAGGACCCGGTCGGCGTACGGTCGCGGGTCGAGGAGCTCGGCTTCCCCTCCTTCGTGAAGCCCGCCCGCGCCGGCTCGAGCATGGGCATCAGCAAGGTCCACGACGCCTCCGAGATCACCGACGCGCTCGAGGAGGCGTTCGGCCACGACCCGAAGGTGCTCGTCGAGCAGTCGATGGAGGGCGCGCGCGAGGTCGAGTGCGGCGTGCTCGGCACCCTCGAGGGCCCGGCCGAGACGTCACGCCCGGGGGAGGTGCGCACCGGGGGCGACCACGAGTTCTACGACTTCGAGGCGAAGTACCTCGCCGACCAGCACACCGAGATCGACATCCCCGCCGACCTGCCGGCCGGGACCGAGCAGGAGCTCCGCGCGATGGCCGTGCGGGCGTTCGAGGCGCTCTCGTGCGAGGGCCTCGCACGCGTCGACTTCTTCGTGATGCCCGACGGCGCGCTGGTGATCAACGAGCTCAACACGATGCCGGGCTTCACCCCGACGTCGATGTATCCCCAGATGTGGGCGGCCACCGGGATGTCGTACCCGCAGCTCGTCGACCGGCTGCTGCAGCTCGCGCTCCGTCGCGACACCGGCCTGCGCTGAGCCGCCGGACCGGCCCGCGCGCCTCAGAGTGACTCAGAGTGCCTCAGAGTGACTCAGAGTGCCTCAGAGGCAGGAGAGGCCCTCGCCGAGGTGCTCCTTGAGCACCGGCGCGAGCTCGGCGAGCGCACGGTCGATGCCCTCGCCGCGGTAGTCCGAGGGGACGTCGACCTCGACGTAGGGCGCGAGGCTCAGCGCGATCGGCGTCGCGTCCTCGCCCTGGTGGGTGAGCTGGTCGTTGGGGACGTACCACCCGACGCCCCTGATGATGTTGCACTCGGCCGTCGGCTCGTAGTCGGACGGCTGCGGCACGCCGCAGGAGAGGACGTACGCCGGATCGCCCCACGCCGCCCCCAGCGCGCCGGCGGGCTCGACGTCGACCCGGTCCTCACCGGCGAGGGTGCCGGGGAGGTCGGCGACGAGCGCCTCGCACGACGCGCGGTCGGCGGAGGAGAGGTCGGGGTCGTCGATCTCGACGGGGCCGCTGCTGCACGCGGCGAGCGCCGGGACGAGGAGCACGCCGGCGGCGAGGCGCCTGCCCCGGCACGCGACGACGCCCCGGTCCCTGGAGGGGCCGGGGCGTCGTCGTCGGTGCACGTGGATCAGATGTGGACGACCGGGCAGGTCAGCGTGCGGGTGATGCCGTCGAGGTTCTGGACCTTCGACACGACGAGCTTGCCGAGCTCGTCGACGTTCTTGGCCTCCGCGCGGACGATCACGTCGTAGGGACCGGTCACGTCCTCAGCGAGCGTGACGCCGTTGACCTGGGCGATCTCGCGGGCGACCTCGGCGGCCTTGCCGACGTCGGTCTGGATCAGGATGTAGGCCTGGACGACCATCGTGGACTCCTCGGTCTCGTTCAACGGGTGTGACCGGCACAACCTACCGCGCGACGCGTCCGACCCGACAGGGGCCGGGTGACAGTGGTCACCGGCCCGGTCTGGTGGGATGGGGACATGGCTCTCGACGCGGACGCAACCCTCGGTGAGGCGGGCGAGTTCGGCCTCATCTCGCAGCTCGTCGCCCAGCTCGGCGAGGCCCTCACCGACGACGAGCACGTGCTCGTCGGGCCCGGCGACGACGCCGCGGTGCTGCGCGTGAAGCACGGCCACGTGGTCGTCTCGACCGACCTCATGGTCGAGGGCCGGCACTTCCGCCGCGACTGGGCCAGCGCCGAGGACGTGGGGCACCGGGCGGCCGCGCAGAACCTGTCCGACATCAACGCCATGGGCGGCACCGCGCGTCACCTGACCATCGGTCTCGCCGCGCCGGCAGACCTGCCCGTGCAGTGGGCGCTCGACTTCGCCCGCGGCTTCGCGCAGGAGTGCGCGAGCGTCGGCGCGACGGTCGTCGGCGGCGACACCACGCGCGCCGACGAGATCGTGATCGCGGTGACCGTCCTCGGCGAGTGCACCGTCTCACCGGTGCTCCGCTCCGGTGCGCGGCCCGGCGACGTGCTCGCCCTCACGGGGCGCCAGGGTTGGGCCGCCGGAGGCCTGGCCGTCCTCGGACGCGGGTTCCGCTCCCCGCGGGTGCTCGTCGAGGCCTACCGCCGACCGGAGCCGCCGTACGCCGCGGGCAAGGAGGCCGCCGAGGCCGGGGCGACCTCCCTCATCGACGTCTCCGACGGCCTGCTCGCCGAGGCCGCGCACCTCGCGGAGGCCAGCGGCGTCGCGATCGACGTGCGCCGCGACGCCTTCGACGTCCCCGAGCCGCTCGTGGCGGTGGGTGCTGCGCTCGGTGCCGACCCGATGCAGTTCATCCTGGGCGGGGGAGACGACCACGCCCTCCTCGCGACCTTCCCCGACACCGCGTCCGTGCCCGCGGGGTGGCAGGTGGTCGGCGAGGTGCGCGACGGCGAGGGCGTCACCGTCGACGGGAGCGAGTACGACGGCCCCACCGGCTGGACGCACTTCTGACACGACGTCCGGGGACGACGAAGCCCCCGCCACATCAGTGACGGGGGCTCTCGACGAGTGTCTGGTCAGGTCAGCGGGAGACCTTGCCGGCCTTGAGGCAGCCGGTGCAGACGTTGAGGCGCTTGGGCGTGCCGTTCACGGTCGCCCGGACGCGCTGGATGTTGGGGTTGAAGCGACGCTTCGTGATCTTGCGCGACCAGGGACGGTTGTTTCCGAAGCCCGGCTTCTTGGCGCAGATGTCGCAGACGGCAGCCACCGTGCACTCCGATCCGTTCGAGGTTGATGTGTCAGGGAGCCCTCACCGCAGGAAGCGGCAGAAGGCAACCGCGCAAGAGTAGCCGAGGACCGGCGGTGGGATGAAATCGCAGCCCGGTCGGACCTTCCCACTACCCTGTGGCGCGCACCACAACGTCGTACATCAACCCGGGAGAGCACCGACTCGATGGAGCCAGTCACCCACGGCATCACGCTCGACGGCGTCGCCCGGTTCGTCGACATCGCGACCGACGCGCTGTCCTCGGCGCGCGAGGAGATCGACGCCCTCAACGTCTATCCCGTGCCCGACGGCGACACCGGCACCAACATGTTCCTCACCGTCTCGGCCGCCCGCGACGAGCTCCGGGCGGCCCGCGCCGCCGACCCCGACCTCACTCTCGAGGAGGGCATGGCGCTCCTGGCGCGGGCCGCTCTGATGGGGGCCCGGGGCAACTCCGGCGTCATCCTCAGCCAGATGCTGCGGGCCTACGTCACCCACCTCGCGGGGGCCGACGGCCACGACCCGCGTGCGCGGACGATCGCCGCGGCGATGTCGTCGGCCACCGACGCCAGCTATGCCGCGGTCGGCACCCCCGTGGAGGGGACCATCCTCACCGTCGCGCGTGCCGCCTCGGACGCCGCGCTCGGCGCCTCGGAGGAGGAGGGGGCCCGCGCCCGCGACGTCTTCAAGGCGGCCGCCGCTGCAGCCCGCGCCGCCCTCGCCCGTACGCCGGAGCAGCTCCCCGTGCTGGCCCGGGCGGGGGTCGTCGACGCCGGGGGCCGCGGCCTGACGATCGTGCTCGACGCGGTGGAGACCACGGCGACCGGTCGCCGACCGTCCCCGTGGAGCGCCCCCATCGGCACCCACCACATCCCCGTGTCCGTCCCCGTGTCCGGGTCCGACCCCGCGCACGACGGTGCGGGGGAGGGCGACCACCTCACGGAGGACGGCCCGGGCTACGAGGTGATGTACCTCCTCGACGTCGCCCCCGAGCAGGAGGGCGACGCGATCGCCCCGCTGCGGGCCACGCTCGCCGCACTCGGCGACAGCCTCGTCGTGGTCGGGGGCGACGGCCTCTGGAACGTCCACGTCCATGTCGACGACGTCGGTGCCGCGATCGAGGCGGGCATCACCGCCGGTCGGCCGCACCGGATCCGGGTCACGCACTTCGCCGACCAGGTCGCCGGCTCGCGGCAGCGGCCCTCCACGCGCACCGGTCGCAAGGTCGTGGCCGTCGCCGCAGGTCCGGGCCTCGCTGAGCTCTTCGAGTCGGTGGGCGCGGTGGTCGTGCTCGGCGGCCCGGGCCAGCGTCCCTCGACCGGCCAGCTGCTCGAGGCCATCACGGCCTGCGGTGCGGCGGAGGTCGTCGTGCTCCCCAACGACGGCGACTCGGTCCGCGCGGCGGAGATCGCCGCCCGCACCGCCGAGGCCGAGCTCGACGTCAAGGTCGAGGTCATCCCGACCTCGGCGCAGGTGCTCGGGCTCGCCGCCATCTCGGTCCACGAGCCGGGGCGGGCCTTCGACGCCGACGTGCGTGAGATGACCGCGACGGCGCGCCACGCCCGCCACGGTGCGGTCACGATCGCCGCGCGCCGGGCGATCACGATGGCAGGTCCCTGCGAGCCGGGCGACGCGCTCGGCGTCATCGCGGGCGACTTCGCGGTGGTGGGCTCCGACCTCGAGGCGGTGGCCACCGAGGTCCTCGAGCGCCTGCTCGCAGGAGGCGGTGAGCTGGTCACGATCGTGTCCGGCGAGGACGGGGTCGAGCTCGCCGAGGCCGTCGCCGCCCACGTCGAGGACCGGCACCCCACCGTCGACGTCGCCGTCCACGACGGGGGGCAACCGCGCTACCCGCTGCTCGTCAGCGTCGAGTGAGCGGCAGGATTGGACCATGGTCGCGATCACCCCGGAGAGCCCGATCGGAGCGGTCTTCGGCACCCACCACAAGAAGCGCAAGCTCGCCGAGGAGGGCCTGGGCCTGGCCACCGTCGGCGACCTGCTCCGCCACTTCCCGCGCCGCTACGTCGCGGCCACCGAGCTCTCCGAGGTCGCGACGCCGGTCGTCGGCGAGCAGCTGACGATCGTCGGCGAGGTCCGCTCGTGCGAGAGCGCGTCCTTCTTCTCCGGCAACCGCCGCCAGTTCCGTACAACGGTGAGGTTGCGCACCGACGGACCCGACTTCTCCATCACCATGTTCAGCCCCTACCAGGGCCAGGCCGACCGCTACGAGGCGGAGTTCCGTCCGGGCAGCCGGGCGGTCTTCACCGGCAAGGCCAAGCTGTTCCGGCAGAGCTGGCAGCTCGAGCAGCCGCACGGCTTCGCCCTCGACGGGCCGGAGGCGGCCACCCTCAGCAACCTGATGCCGGTCTACCCGCTGACGGCCAAGCTCTACACGTGGGACCTGCAGAAGGTCGTCTCGGCCGCGCTCGACCTGGTGACCGACGTGCCGGACGTCTTCACGCCGGAGCTGCGTGAGCGCTTCGAGCTGCTCACGGTCATGCAGGCGCTCCGCTGGATCCACGCGCCCGACGACTGGGGCCAGCTCGGAGCCGCGCAGAAGCGCTTCCGCTTCGAGGAGGCGCTCGTGCTCCAGCTCGTGCTGGCCCGGCGCCGCGCGGTCCTGCGGGCGCAGGGCGCGCAGTCGCGGGTCGGTCGCCGCGACGGGGTGCTGGCGGCGTTCGACGAGCGGCTGCCGTTCGAGCTCACCAACGGCCAGCGCGAGATCGGGGACCTCGTCGCCGACGAGCTCGCGCGCGACCACCCGATGAACCGCCTGCTCCAGGGCGAGGTCGGCTCGGGCAAGACCCTCGTCGCGCTGCGCGCGATGCTCCAGGTCGTCGACGCCGGCGGCCAGGCGGCGCTCCTCGCCCCGACCGAGGTGCTGGCCCAGCAGCACCTCCGCTCGATCTCCGCGATGCTCGGCGACCTCGCCCAGGGCGGGATGCTCGGCGGTGCCGCCGAGGCCACGACCGTGGTCCTGCTCACCGGGTCGATGGGCAGGGCGGCGCGGCAGGAGGCGATGCTGAAGATCGTCACCGGCGAGGCCGGCATCGTCATCGGCACCCACGCGATCCTCGAGGACCGCGTCGAGTTCGCCGACCTCGGGCTCGTCGTCGTCGACGAGCAGCACCGCTTTGGCGTCGAGCAGCGCGCGGCCCTCACCGACAAGGCCGGCTCCCCGCCCCACGTCCTCGTCATGACCGCCACCCCGATCCCGCGCACCGTCGCGATGACGGTCTTCGGCGACCTCGAGACGTCCGTGCTCGCCGAGCTCCCCGCAGGGCGGGCGCCGATCCAGTCCAACGTCGTGCCCCTGGCCGACCAGCCCACGTGGATCGACCGTGTGTGGCAGCGCGTGCGGGAGGAGGTCGCGCAGGGACACCAGGCCTACGTCGTGTGCCCACGTATCTCCGGCGACAACGGCGAGGAGGGCGAGTCCGACCAGCTCGACCTCGACGAGGACGGCAAGGAGGTCGCGCCCAGGCGCTCCCTGGCCGCGGTCGAGGAGGTCCACGCCGAGCTGGCGGCCGGTCCCCTCGCCGGGCTGCGCACCGCGATCCTCCACGGCCGGCTCGCGCCGGAGGAGAAGGACCGCACGATGCGTGCGTTCGCGGCCGGCGAGATCGACGTGCTGGTCTCCACGACCGTCATCGAGGTCGGCGTCGACGTCCACAACGCCACGGTGATGGTGCTCCTCGACGCCGACCGGTTCGGCGTCTCGCAGCTCCACCAGCTGCGCGGCCGCGTCGGACGTGGCGGGCTGCCGGGGCTGTGCCTGCTGGTCTCGCACGCCGAGGCCGGCTCGCCCGCCCGCGACCGCCTCGACGCGGTGGCGGCCACCACGGACGGCTTCGAGCTCAGCCGGGTCGACCTCGAGCAGCGGCGCGAGGGCGACGTCCTCGGGTCCCACCAGTCCGGGTTCCGCTCGAGCCTGGTCTCGCTGCGGGTGCTCCGCGACGAGAAGACCATCGACCGTGCCCGCGACGCCGCGGAGGCGCTACTCTCCGAGGACCCTGCGCTCGAGCAGGCGCCCGCCCTGGCCGCAGCCGTGGCCGAGGTGGAGCGGTCGGCGGCGTCGGGATTCATGGAGAAGGGCTGACCACGGGCACATGACTCGGATCATCGGGGGGACGGCGGGCGGTCGCCGGCTGGAGACCCCGCGCGGCCAGACGACCCGACCCACGAGCGACCGGGTCCGTGAGGCGCTCTTCTCGGCGATCGAGTCGCGCACCGGCTCGCTCGACGGGCTGCGCTTCCTGGACCTCTACGCCGGCTCGGGCGCGGTCGGCCTCGAGGCGTGGTCGCGCGGTGCCGGCGTCGTCACGCTGGTCGAGCAGGACCGGCGTACGGCCTCGCTCATCACACGCAACGCCGCCACGCTCGGCTTCTCCCGTGCCAAGGTCGTCGCCACCACCGTCTCGACGTTCCTCGCCGCGCAACCGGCAGCCCCCTACGACGTGGTCTTCCTCGACCCGCCCTACCCGACCACCGACGCCGAGGTCGACGCGGACCTGGCCGCGCTGGTGTCGCAGGGGTGGCTCGTCCCGGGTGCGATCGTCATCGTCGAACGGGCCGTCAAGCGCACGGTCGTCACCTGGCCGGACGGCATCGAGGCGGAGCGCACGAAGCGCTACGGCGAGACCGCGCTTTGGTACGGTCACGCCACCCCGGCAGCCTGATCGCCGGACCTGTCCGCGTCCCCCTGGGAAAGGCCACGCCCGTGCGTCGCGCAGTCTGCCCCGGGTCGTTCGACCCGGTGACCAACGGCCACCTCGACATCGTCGGCAGGGCCGCGAGGCTGTTCGACGAGGTGGTCGTCGCCATCGGCGTCAACGCCTCCAAGAGCCGGCTCTTCACCCCCGACGAGCGGATCGCGATGCTGGAGGAGGCCACCGCCGGCATCCCGAACGTCCGCATCGCCGGGTTCGAGGGGCTCATCGTCGACTTCTGCCGCGAGGTCGACGCCGTGGCGATCGTCAAGGGCCTGCGCGGCTCCGGCGACTACGAGTACGAGCTGCCGATGGCGCAGATGAACTCGCACCTCACCGACGTCGAGACCGTGTTCCTCCCCAGTGCCGTCGGCAACGCGTTCGTCTCCTCCAGCCTGGTCAAGGAGGTCGCCGCGCTCGGCGGCGACGTGCGCGGGCTGCTGCCCGAGCCGGTGCGTGAGCAGCTCGTGCGCCGCCTGGCCGAGCGCCGCTCCTGAGCCGCACCCACCCACTCGTTTTGCCCCGTCGGCCGGGCGCCGGATACGATTCCGAGGTTGTGTTGGTGTCCAGAAGTGGGAGTTCGTCGTGAACAGCCTGGACCCGAGGGCGCCGCTCGTGCTCGATACTCGCGAGCTCGGCCGCCGCCCGGGGTCCCAGCGTGAGCTCGAGCTCTCGGTTCCGGCGCCAGCAGAACTTGGTATCGAAGTCCTCTCTGTCCCCGAAGGATCGCTGGTCGAGCTCGACCTGCGGCTGGAGGCGGTCATGGAGGGCGTGCTGCTCACGGGCACGGCCACGGCCGCGCTCGCCGGGGAGTGCGTACGGTGCCTGGAGCCGATCGAGGACGAGATCCACGCGCGGCTGCAGGAGCTCTACGTCTACCCTGATCAGCACGACAAGGCCGCGGAGCACGACGACCGTGACCTGGACGACGAGACCAGCCGGCTCGAGGACGACCTGATCGACCTCGAGCCACTGCTGCGGGACGCGGTGGTGCTCGCACTGCCGTTCCAGCCGCTGTGCATGGACGATTGCCCCGGGTTGTGCACCGAGTGTGGTGCACGGCTCGCGGACGACCCGGACCACTCGCACGAGGCGCCGATCGACCCGCGCTGGGCAGGACTCCAGCAGCTGCAGGACCCCACAGACTGACCACCTCGCCGGGAGACCCCGGTGGAGCATCGAGCAACAGGAGACAACCATGGCTGTTCCGAAGCGGAAGATGTCGCGGAGCAACACGCGTCACCGTCGTTCGCAGTGGAAGGCCGTCGCGCCGACCCTCGCGACCTGCGCCAACCCCGCCTGCGGCGCCAAGCACCTCCCGCACCGCGCGTGCGGCCAGTGCGGCCAGTACGGCGCGCGCGCCGACCGTCGCCAGGTCCTCTGAGCACCGACGAGCTCCGCTCGGCGCTCGGTGATCCGGTCCTGGATCCCGAGCTGCTCGAGCGCGCCCTGACCCACCGCTCGTTCGCCTACGAGAACGGGCAGATCCCGACCAACGAGCGCCTGGAGTTCCTCGGGGACTCCGTGCTCGGGGTCGTGGTCACCGAGACGCTCTACCGCACCCACCCGGACTTCTCCGAGGGCCGGCTGGCCAAGCTGCGCGCGGCTGTGGTCAACGCCCGCGCCCTGGCCGACGTGGCGCGCGAGATCGAGCTCGGCCAGCACATCATGCTGGGCCGCGGCGAGGAGACGACCGGCGGTCGGGAGAAGGCCTCGATCCTGTCCGACACCGTCGAGGCCGTGATCGGCGCCATCCACCTCAGCGGGGGCATGGAGGAGGCCGCCAAGGTCGTCCACCGGCTCTTCGACCCGGTGATGGAGGCCGCGGCCTCGATGGGCGCCGGCCTCGACTGGAAGACGTCCCTCCAGGAGCTGTCCGCCGACCTGGGTCTCGGCGTGCCCGAGTACCTCATCGAGGACGACGGCCCCGACCACATGAAGACCTTCGCCGCGCGCGTCCGCGTCGGCGAGCAGGTCCTCGGCAACGGCAAGGGCCGCTCCAAGAAGGAGGCCGAGCAGGGCGCAGCGGAGACGGCCTACCGCGAGATCGAGGCGGCCCACGCCTCGACCACCGCCGGCCCCGACGCCTGAGCCCCGAGCACCCGTGCCGGAGCTCCCCGAGGTCGAGGTCGTCCGCGCCGGCCTCCAGCGCCACGTCGTCGGCAGCACGATCGTCGCCGTCGAGGTGCTGCACCCGCGTCCCGTACGCCGTGACCACCGCGGCCCCACCGGGTTCGCCGCCGCACTGACCGGCCAGCGCATCGACGCCGTACGCCGTCGCGGCAAGTACTTCTGGCTCGCGCTGGCGAACGGCGACGCGCTCCTCGGCCACCTCGGCATGAGCGGCCAGATGCTCTTCCACGAGCCCGGCGCCCCCGACGAGCGCCACCTGCGCGTGCGCTTCACGCTCGCCACGCCCGCCGGGCGGCCGCTCGAGATGCGCTTCGTCGACCAGCGGATGTTCGGTGGCCTCGCCGTCTCGGCCGGTGGCGCCGACCTGCCCACCGAGATCGTCCACATCGCCCGGGACCCGATCGACCCCGAGTTCGACGACGAGGAGTTCGTGCGCCGCACCCGGCGTCGTACGTCCGGCATCAAGCGGTTGCTGCTCGACCAGGGCCTCGTCTCCGGCGTCGGCAACATCTATGCCGACGAGGCGCTGTGGCGCGCGAGGCTGCACGGCGAGCGGCCGGGGGACCGGCTCACCCGGCCGGTGCTCCGCGAGCTCCTCGGCCACGTCCGAGCCGTGATGGGCGAGGCACTCGCGCAGGGCGGCACGTCGTTCGACGCGCTCTACGTCAACGTCAACGGCGAGTCCGGCTACTTCGACCGCTCGCTCGACGCCTACGGCCAGGAGGGCAAGCCCTGTCGGCGCTGCGGCACGCCCATCCGGCGGGTGGCGTTCATGAACCGTTCGTCCTACTTCTGCCCGCGGTGCCAGCGCCGGCCGCGCACGGTCCCGCACGCTTGACCCACGCATGAATTGACCCGCCGCGACCACGGTGGGACTCTTGTAGACGGCCGCCTCGCGGCCACCGCCCCGATTGCTGATGGACATCTGAAAGGCGCCCCATGGCGAAGGCTCTGATGGGTCATGTGACCAACGAGCTGCGTACGACCCCGGCAGTGTCGGTGGAGAACCGGCGACTCCGTCGCCGCGTCGAGGACCTCGAGTCGATGGTCCTCCGCCTCCAGGCCGACAACGACCGCCTCCAGGCGGCCGCCCGGGAGATGGCCCGCGACGGCGCCCGCGCCGCCGAGGACCTGCAGCCTGCCTGACCCGGTCACCAACCGGTCACCACTGGTGAAAACGATGTGCGGCCACGGCGGCCGCGCACGTAGGCTCACGACCTTGTGAGCACCCTCGTCGAGACCGTCTTCCCGGCCCGTCTCGGCCACGGCTTCCGATGGCTCGTCGGCTCGTCGTGGGTGACCAACCTCGGCGACGGGATGATGATCGCGGCCGGCCCGCTGCTGGTCGCCTCCCAGACCCGCAACCCGGTGCTCGTGTCGTCGGCGATGCTCGCGCTCACCGCGCCCTGGCTGGTCTTCGGGCTGCTGGCCGGTGCCCTGGCCGACCGGCTCGACCGGCGGCTGGTGATCATGGCGGCCAACGCGGTGCGGGGCACCGTGCTCGCCGGGCTCGTGGTCGTGATCATGACCGGGCACGTCAACATCGGGCTCGTGCTGGCCGCCATGGTGGCGCTCGCGACCGCCGAGACGTTCGTCGACGCGACCTCGGGCACCCTGACGCCGATGCTGGTCGACAAGGCCGACCTCGGCATCGCCAACTCCCGGCTGATGTTCGGGATGATCACCGGCAACCAGCTCATCGGGCCGGCCGTCGGAGCACTGCTCTTCTCGGTCGGGATGGTGTGGCCGTTCGCGGTCACCGTCGCGTGCATCGTCGTCGGCATCACCCTCGTGTCCCGGATCGGTACGGCGCCGGGTGCGGTCCGCGGTGAGGTCGACACCCACATCCGCAAGGACATCGCCGAGGGCGTGCGCTGGCTGATGGGCAGCCCGCCCGTGCGCACGCTGGCGTTCATCATCGTCGTCTTCAACGTCACCTGGGCCGCTCCGTGGGCCGTGCTGGTGCTCTGGGCGCTCGAGCGGGTCGGCATCGACGAGGCCGGCTTCGGCCTGCTCACCACCGCGTCCGCGCTCGGCGGCCTGCTCGCGACGTTCGCCTACGGCTGGCTGGAGAGGAAGGTCCCGCTCGCGACGCTGATGCGCACGGTCCTGCTCGCCGAGGTGCTCTTCCACCTGGCGATGGCGCTCACCACCTCCCCGTGGGCGGCGTACCCGCTCATGTTCTTCTTCGGCGCCTACGCCTTCGTGTGGGGCACGCTGTCGATGGCCGTGCGCCAGCGGGCGGTGCCCAAGGAGCTGCAGGGGCGCGTCGGGTCGGTCTACATGATCTGCGTGATGGCGGGCATGCTCGTCGGTTCCTTCCTCGGCGGCGTGATCGCGCACTACTGGGGCCTCACCGCGCCGTGGTGGTTCGCCTTCGTGGGTGCGGGAGTGACGCTCGCGCTGGTGTGGCGCTCGCTCGGCCACATCGCGCACGCGGACGCGGACGCGGTGCCTGTCGCGTAGCGGGATGGTTCGATGGGTGGATGGATGCCGTCGCCGAGCTCGTCGAGTCCCTGCCCGCCGGGGTGGTCGCCACCGATCCGGCCACGATGGACGGCTACCGCTTCGACTGGTCGAAGGACACCGGTGCCGGCACGCCCGTCGCGGTCGTCCGCGCCGAGGACGCCGCTCAGGTGCAGGCCGCGGTCAGGTGGGCGGCGCGGCACGGGGTGCCGGTCGTCCCACGCGGGGCCGGGTCGGGACTCTCCGGCGGGGCCAGCGCGGTCGACGGGGGCATCGTGCTCAGCCTCGAGCGGATGCGGGCCATCGAGATCGACGCCGACTGCCAGGTGGCGGTCGTCGAGCCGGGCGCCTTCAACGCCGAGGTGAAGGCGGCGTCGAGGGAGCACGGCCTCTGGTACCCGCCCGACCCCTCGTCCTACGAGATCTGCTCGATCGGCGGCAACGTCGCCACCAACGCCGGCGGGCTGTGCTGCGTGAAGTACGGCGTGACCACCGACTACGTCCTCGGCCTCGACGTCGTGCTGGCCGACGGGACCCTCGTCACCCTCGGCGGCAAGCGCATCAAGGACGTGGCCGGCCTGTCGCTGCTCAAGCTCTTCGTCGGCTCCGAGGGCACGCTCGGCATCGTCACGCGGGCGATCCTCCGGCTGGTCCCGGTGCCGCTCCCGCCCGCGACGCTGGTGGCCTCGTTCGGCTCGGTGGTCGACGCGGCGCGGGCCGTGGTCGACGTACGACGCACGCTGCGGCCGTCGATGATGGAGCTGATGGACCAGGCGTCGATCAACGCCGTCGAGGACTTCTCGCCGCGCGGGCTCGACCGGACGGCGGGCGCGCTGCTGGTGGTGCAGTCCGACGCCCCGGGTGACGCGCGGGTCGCCGAGATCGCGGTGGTGGAGGCGGCCTGCGTGGCGGCCGGCGCCTCCGAGGTCGTGGTCACCGACGACCCGGCGGAGGGCGAGATGTTCGTCGAGGCCCGGCGGATGGCGTTCCCCGCCGTCGAGGCGCGCGGGGCGCTGCTCCTGGAGGACGTCGGCGCACCGGTGCCGCTGCTGCCCGACCTGCTGGCCGCGGTCGCCGCGATCGCCGTCGAGCACGCCGTGGAGATCCCGACCGTCGCGCACGCGGGCGACGGCAACACCCACCCGATCATCGTCTACGACGCCGCCGACCCCGACTCCGAGCGCCGTGCGCGCCTCGCCTTCGACGACATCCTGCGCGCGGCCATCCGGCTCGGCGGCACGATCACCGGCGAGCACGGCGTGGGACGCACCAAGAAGGGCGCGCTGCCCGAGCAGCTCGGCGAGGACGTGATGGCGCTGAGCCGACGGGTCAAGGACGCGCTCGACCCGGCCGGGATCCTCAACCCGGGTGCCGTGCTGTGACGCGCCGACCTTCCGGGTGGGGTCTACGGTCGGTGCCATGATCCGCGAGCGCCACCTCTTCGGTCCCGGTCCCTCGAACCCCTACCCGGAGGCCACCCGCGCGCTGGCCTCGCCCCTGCTGGGGCACCTCGACCCGGAGTTCCTCCGGATCATGGACGAGACGTGCGAGATGCTCCGCACGGTCTGGGGCACGTCCAACGCCCGCACCCTCCCGCTCAGCGCGACCGGCTCGGCCGGCATGGAGGCGGCCTTCGTCAACACCGTCCACCCGGGCGACGTCGTCGTGGTAGCGGTCAACGGGCTGTTCGGGCAGCGGATGACCGACGTGGCCGCGCGGTGCGGGGCCGAGGTCGTCGCGGTGGAGCACGAGTGGGGCCAGCCGGTCGACGTCGACCGCGTCCTGTCCGCGCACCCGTCGCCGGCGATCATCGCCGCGGTCCACGCCGAGACCTCCACCGGCGTCCGATCGGACGTCGAGGCGCTGGGCGCCGGCAAGGGCGACGCCCTCCTGCTCGTCGACGCGGTCACCTCGATCGCCGGCATCGAGCTGCGCGCCGACGACTGGGGCATCGACATCGGCTACGCCGGCACTCAGAAGTGCCTCGGCGTCGCCCCCGGCCTCGCGCCGTTCACCATCGGCGACCGCGCGTTCGAGCGACGCGTCGAGAAGCCGCGCTCGTGGTACCTCGACCTCGGGATGCTCGGCGGCTACGTCGGGGAGGCCGGGGTGAAGGACGGCGGCAAGGGCCAGCGGACCTACCACCACACCGCGCCGACCGCGATGGTCGCCAGCCTGCACGCGGGCCTCACCCGGATCCTCGAGGAGGGCCTCGACGCGGTGCACGCACGGCACCGGGCAGCCGGTGACGCGCTGCAGTCCGGCCTGCAGGACCTGGGCCTCGAGCTGTTCGCCGCGGAAGGCAGCCGGCTGCCGGAGCTCACCACCGTCAAGGTGCCCGAGGGCGTCGACTCCGCCGCTGTGCGCCGCGAGCTCCTCGAGCGCTTCGACCTCGAGATCGGCGCCGGAGCCGGGCCGTACGCCGCCAGCGTGTGGCGCATCGGCCTGATGGGCCGCAACGCCCGTCCCGACGCCGTGCTCCTTGTGCTGGCCGCGCTGAAGGACGTCCTCGGCCGTGGCTGAGGCCGTCCGGCTGAGGTCGATGACGGAGGACGAGTACGACGCCTACCGCGCCGACGCCGAGCGGGACTACGCGCAGCAGATCGCCGACTCCGGCCAGCTCGACCTCGATGCCGCCACGAGGCGCTTTGCGTTGGAGTTCGCCCAGCTCCTTCCCGACGGCCTGGCGAGCCCGGGCATGCACCTCTGGACGGCGCTCGCGGGTGAGCCGGGCGATGCGGTCGGCCTCGGCTGGGTCGAGCTGCGCGAACGCGCTGCCGGGACGTCCGCATGGGTCTACGACATCCGCGTCGACGCGGGCCGGCGCGGCCAGGGTCTGGGGCGCGGGCTGATGGAGGCGCTGCAGGACGCGTCCCGCGAGCTCGGTGCGACCACCGTCTCGCTCAACGTCTTCGGCCACAACACCGCCGCGATCCGGCTCTACGAGACGCTGGGCTACTCGGTCACCGCGCAGCAGATGAAGCGGGAGCTCTGAGCCTCCCGTGCGGCGGGCGCGCCCACGGGTAGGGTGAGCCGCGCTGAGCTTCCCCAGTTGTCAGTGAGCCGTGCCTGACCCTGCCTGACCCATGCCTGATCCGGTGAGGAGCCCGCGTTGTACCTGAAGAGCCTGACCCTCAAGGGGTTCAAGTCCTTCGCGTCCTCGACGACGATGCAGCTCGAGCCGGGCATCACGTGCATCGTCGGGCCCAACGGCTCGGGCAAGTCCAACGTCGTCGACGCCCTCGCCTGGGTGATGGGCGAGCAGGGTGCCAAGAGCCTGCGCGGCGGCAAGATGGAGGACGTCATCTTCGCCGGCACGTCCGGTCGTCCGCCGCTCGGTCGCGCCGAGGTGCAGCTGACCATCGACAACACCGACGGTGCGCTGCCGATCGACTACGCCGAGGTCACCATCAGCCGCACGATGTTCCGCAACGGCGGCTCGGAGTACGCCATCAACGGGCAGTCGTGCCGGCTGCTCGACGTGCAGGAGCTGCTCAGCGACTCCGGCATCGGCCGCGAGATGCACGTGATCGTCGGGCAGGGCCAGCTCGACACGATCCTGCACGCCACGCCCGAGGACCGACGCGGCTTCATCGAGGAGGCTGCCGGCGTCCTCAAGCACCGCAAGCGCAAGGAGAAGGCGCTCCGCAAGCTCGACGCCACCGACGGGAACCTGACGCGGCTCGCCGACCTGCTCTCCGAGATCCGCCGCCAGCTCAAGCCGCTCGGCCGGCAGGCCGAGGTCGCCCGCCAGGCGCAGACGGTGCAGATGGACGTCCGCGACGCCCGCGCCCGCCTGCTCGCCGACGACCTCGTCACGGCGCGCACCTCGCTCGAGTCGGAGATGGCCGACGAGACGCTGCTCAAGGAGCGCCGCGAGCAGGTCGAGGCCCAGGTCGCGGCCGGGCGCGAGCAGGAGGCACGCCTCGAGGCCGCCCTGCGCGACGACCTCCCGCGGCTCGCGGCGGCCCAGGAGACGTGGTTCGCCCTGTCCGGGCTCAAGGAGCGGCTGCGTGGGACCGGCTCGCTCGCCGACGAGCGGATCCGCAACGCGGCCGGCGCCTCCGACGCCGACACGGTCGACTCCGGCCGCGACCCCGACGACCTCGAGGCGCAGGCCGAGCGCGTGCGCGCGCAGGAGGCCGAGATCGCCGAGCAGGTCGAGCAGCACCGCACGGCGCTCGACGCGGCCGTCGTGGCCAGGCGCGAGGCCGAGGAGGCGGCAGCTGCCGAGGAGAAGCGGATCGTCGGGCTCCAGCGCGCCGCCGCCGACCGACGCGAGGGACTGGCCCGCCTCACCGGCCAGGTCAACGCGCTGAAGTCGCGCTCCGAGGCCGCCGACGCCGAGATCCGGCGACTCACCGACGCCCGCGAGGACGCCGCCACCCGGGCCGAGCGCGCGCAGCGCGACTTCACCGCGCTCGAGACGAAGGTCGCCGGCCTCGACGCGGGCGAGGAGGGCCTCGACTCCGAGCACGAGGAGGCCGTCACCGCCCTCGACGAGGTCGAGGAGCAGCTGGCGAAGGCCCGCGAGGACGCCCAGCAGGCCGACCGCGACCGCGCCGGGCTCGTCGCCCGCCGCGACGCCCTCGAGATCGGGCTCAACCGCAAGGACGGCGCCGGTGCGCTGCTCGCCGCGACGGGGGAGGTCGGCGGGCTGCTCGGATCCGTCGCCGCGCTGCTCGACGTCGAGCACGGCTTCGAGACCGCCGTCGCTGCCGCCCTCGGCACCGCCGCCGACGCCGTGGTCGTCGCCGACTCCGACGCCGCGGTCGAGGCGATCGGCCACCTCAAGGCCGACGACCTCGGTCGCGCCGGGCTGCTGCTCGGCGGCGCGCCCGCGGTCGACCGCGACTGGCCCGCGCTGCCCGACGGCGTGCGCTGGGCCGTCGACGCGGTGACGGCACCCGACGACGTACGCCCGGCGCTGCTGCGCCTGCTCCACCAGGTCGCTGTGGTCGACGACCTCCCGGCCGCCCGGCGCCTGGTCGCCGACCTGCCCGGCGTCGTCGCCGTCACCCGCGAGGGCGACCTCCTCGGGTCGCACTTCGCCGCCGGCGGCTCCACCAGGCAGCCGAGCCTGATCGAGGTGCAGGCCGCGGTCGACGAGGCCAGTGCCAGGCTCGCCGAGGCGACCGCCACGACCGAGCGCCTCGGCTTCGAGATCTCCCGGCTCGAGGCCTCCCGCCACGACACCCTCAAGCGGGTCGACGTCGCCCTCGCCAAGCTGCACGAGTCCGACGCCACGCTCGCCGCGGTGGCCGAGGAGCTCGGCCAGCACGGCTCGCAGGCGCGGGCCGCCAAGGGCGAGGCCGAGCGCCTCGAGCGCTCCATCGTCACCGCGCGCGAGGCCCGCGAGGCCGACCTCGCCGGTCTGGTCGAGCTCGAGGCCCGCCTCGCCGCCGCCGAGGACGTCACCGACGAGGAGCCCGACACCTCCGAGCGCGAGCGGCTCGCCGAGTCGGCGCGGGAGGCCCGCCAGGGAGAGATGGACGCCCGGCTCGGCCTGCGCACCGCCGAGGAACGTGCCCGCGCGCTCAACGGTCGCGCCGACTCGCTGCTGCGCGCCGCCCAGGCCGAGCGCGACTCCCGTGCCCGCGCCGCCGAGCGTCGCGAGCGGCTGATCCGCGAGGGACGCGCCGCGCAGGCCGTCGCCGCCGCCGTACGCGTCGTGCTGCACGAGCTCGAGCGCTCCGTGATGCAGGCCGCCGACGAGCGCGCCGCCGTCGAGGAGTCGCGCCGGGGGAGCGAGGAGCAGCTGATGACCGTACGGACGACGCTGCGCGACCTCGGGCGTGAGCACGACGAGCTCGTCAGCTCGGTCCACCGCGACGAGATGGCGCGCACCCAGCAGAAGATGCGCATCGAGCAGCTCGAGGAGCGCGCGCTCGAGGAGCTGGGCATGGACCCCGACGGGCTGGTCGGCGACTACGGCCCCGAGACGCTCGTCCCGTTCACCGGCGAGGTGCCCGAGGGCGAGGAGGCTCCCGAGCCGACGGCCTACGTCCGCGAGGAGCAGGTGAAGCGGCTGCGCACCGCCGAGCGCGCCCTGTCGATGCTCGGACGGGTCAACCCGCTCGCGCTCGAGGAGTTCTCGGCCATGGAGGAGCGGCACAAGTTCCTCACCGAGCAGCTCGAGGACCTCAAGCGCACCCGCAAGGACCTCCTCGACATCGTCCGCGAGGTCGACTCCCGCGTCGAGCAGGTCTTCACCGAGGCCTACGCCGACGTCGAGAAGGCCTTCGACTCGACCTTCGCCCGGCTCTTCCCGGGCGGCGAGGGCCGACTGGTGCTGACGGCCCCCGACGACATGCTCAACACCGGCATCGAGGTCGAGGCGCGGCCAGCCGGCAAGAAGGTCAAGCGGCTCTCGCTGCTCTCCGGCGGTGAGCGCTCGCTCGTCGCGGTGGCGTTCCTCGTCGCGCTCTTCAAGGCCCGGCCCTCGCCGTTCTACATCCTCGACGAGGTCGAGGCGGCGCTCGACGACACCAACCTCGGACGCCTGCTCGAGATCTACGAGGAGCTCCGCGAGAACTC
This sequence comes from Nocardioides oleivorans, assembly GCF_004137255.1. NCBI lineage: Bacteria > Bacillati > Actinomycetota > Actinomycetes > Propionibacteriales > Nocardioidaceae > Nocardioides > Nocardioides oleivorans. The sequence continues at coordinate 2,961,146 of NZ_SDWT01000001.1, forward strand.
CCAGCTCCTGGTGATCACCCACCAGAAGCGCACGATGGAGGTCGGCGACGCGCTCTACGGCGTCACCATGCGCGGCGACGGAGTGTCCGCCGTGATCAGCCAGCGCCTGCGCGACGCCGAGTCGGCGTGACGTCGGGCTGACCGTGACCGACGCACGACGGCCCCCCGCGACGAGCCGGGCCGTGGCGGTCATCGGGCTGCTGCTGCTCGCTCCGCTCTGCGCCGAGCTGCTCTCCGCCTACCTCGCGGTCGCCGGAGACGTGGCCACCTCGGCGTTCCTGGTGCTGTTCCTCGGGCCGCTCTACGGCGGCGCGGCGCTGCTCATCAGGGACGTGGCGGTGCGCACCGGACGCGGCTGGATCGGCGTGGTCCTCCTGGCGACCGCCTTCGGGGTGGCCATGACCGCCCTGATCGACCTGAGCCTGTGGACGACCGACCGCACCGATGTCGCGGGCTGGACCGCGATCGTCGGAGCCGCCCGGGTGTCGGGGATCAGTGCCTTCGCCCTGGCGTCGTGGGTCGGCGGGCACGTGGCCCTGAGCATCGGCGCCCCGCTCCTCCTGGTGGAGGCCGGTGTGCCCGCCGTGCGCGGCCGCCCGCTGCTGGGGCGCCTCGGGACCGGGATCACCCTGCTCGCCGCCCTCGCCGTCGCGACCGCCGTGCACCACGATCCCGAGCGCAGCGGGGTGCTGCACACCTCCCTCCCGCGCTACGCCCTCGCGTCGGCGGTCGTGCTGGCCCTGGTCGCGGCAGCGCTCTCCCCGCTGGGCCGTCCGCGACCGCCGGTCGACGGGCGGCGGGCGGGACCGCCCTGGCGGGTGTTCCTGATCGGGGTCGTGCTGACCGCCCTGCTCGACCTCGCCCCGCCGGGCTGGGTCGGGGTCACGTGCATCGCCGCCGCCGCGGTGCTCGCCGTCGCACTCGTCGGGAGGCTGGTGCGCTCGCCGAGGTGGACCCGGAGGCACGCGGTGGCACTGGCCCTGGGCGTCGTCCTGGAGCGCACCGCGATCGGTGCGCTCGCGCCGCCGCCACCGGGCGTGCCGGCCGCAGCAGTGGTCGCCCAGGCCGCGGTGCTGGCGCTGATCCTGCTGGTGGTCGGCGGCTGGGCCTGGCGCGGCGCCGGGCGCCCGGCACCCGCCGGGGACGGCCGACCCGGTGCCGGGTCGGATCCCGGCCTGGTGGAGGGTGTTCGACGATGAGCACCTCGCCCACCCCTCCCACCCGGTCCGACTACGTCACCTGGCGCACCGCCACGACCCGCTGGCGCGACGACGACGCCTACGGCCACCTCAACAACGCGACCTACTACGAGCTCTTCGACACGGCCGTCAACGCCTACCTCTACGAGGCCACCGGGGTCGACGTCCGGGCGCTCCCGCAGATCGGGGTCGTCGCCGAGACCGGCTGCCGCTACTTCCGCGAGATCGGCTTCCCCGAGCCGATCGAGATGGGCCTGGTCGTGGACAAGGTCGGCACCAGCTCGATCGTCTACCGGATCGGGCTGTTCCAGGGCTCCTCCGAGCTGGCCGCTGCCGAGGGGCGCTTCGTGCACGTGTACGTCGACAACTCCCGCGGCGCCGGCGACCGGCCGGTCACTCCCATGCCCGACGTCGTCCGCGCGGCCGTCGTACCCCTCCTGCGTCCGGCCTGAGCAGGCGCGCCCGGGATCGCCGGGACTGCCGGCCAGCCACCACGTCCGTGCCATGGTGGGAGACCCTGCACCGGAACCACCTCGGAGGACACCGTGCTCGTGATCGTGCTCATGATGACGCTGGGCGTGCTCGTCGCCGCCGGCGTCGCCGTCTACGTCGCCTATCCGCACCGCGGCGAGCAGGTCCCCGTCGTGCCGCAGGTCGGCGACGCCATGCGCAAGGGCGTCGACGCCCTCCCGGTGCTGGAGGACGCGGAGTCGCGTGCCTGATCCCCTCCGGTCGGAGCGCCCCACCGGTGATGGTTGGATGGCGCCATGGGTGACTGGATCTACCTGATCGTCGCGATCGCGGTCGTCGGCGTGCTCACGCTCGCCGGGCTGCTGACCTCGGGGCGTCGTCGGCGCGGCGACCTCCCGCCGGGAGGCGGCACCGACGTCATCGCGCCGCCTCCGAGCGAGGCCGACACCGCCACGGAGGCGCCGCCCGAGCCGGCAGTCGACAGCGCGGTCGATGCCCCGGTCGTCGAGGAGCCCCCGGCCCTCGACAAGCCGGAAGGCACGGCGTCGCGGCTGGTGCGGCTGCGCCAGCGGCTCTCCCGCTCGCAGGGCGGCCTCGGCAAGGGCCTGCTCGCCCTCCTGAGCCGCGACCGGCTCGACGAGGACACGTGGGAGGCCATCGAGGACACCCTCCTGACCGCCGACATCGGTGTCGCGCCGACGCAGGCCCTCGTGGAGAGGCTGCGCACGCGCCTGCGCGTCGAGGGCGGCCAGGTCGCCGACCCCCGCGCCGTGCTGCGCGAGGAGCTCGTCGAGCTCGTCGGCCCCGACATGGACCGCCGGATCCAGGTCACCGGTGCGGACGGCAAGCCCGGCGTGGTGCTCGTGGTCGGCGTGAACGGCGCCGGCAAGACCACGACCGTCGGCAAGATCGCGCGCATCCTGGTCGCCGAGGACCTCACGGTCACGCTCGGCGCGGCCGACACCTTCCGTGCGGCCGCCGTCGACCAGCTGGCCACCTGGGGCGAGCGCGTCGGCGTCGAGGTCGTCCGCGGCCCCGAGGGCGGTGACCCGGCGAGCGTCGCCTTCGAGGCGGTCAAGAACGGCATCGACGACGGGGTCGACACCGTCCTGGTCGACACCGCGGGACGCCTGCAGAACAAGGCCGGCCTGATGGACGAGCTGGGCAAGATCAAGCGCGTCGTGGAGAAGCAGGCCCCGGTCACGGAGGTGCTGCTGGTGCTCGACGCCACCACGGGCCAGAACGGCCTCATCCAGGCCCGCGTCTTCAGCGAGATCGTCGACGTCACCGGCATCGTCCTCACCAAGCTCGACGGCTCGGCGAAGGGCGGCATCGTGGTCCAGGTCCAGCGCGAGCTCGGCGTGCCGGTCAAGCTCGTCGGTCTCGGCGAGGGCGCCGACGACATGGCGCCCTTCGACGCGACGGCGTTCGTCGACGCGCTCCTCGGCTGAGCCGACCGGTCAGCGGCGGGCCAGGAGGCGGCGCACCGCGTCGTCGATCAGCGTCTCGGCGCGCTTGTCGAAGCTGTGCTCGGCGATGATCCGCGTCGCGATCCGCCGGCGGGCGTCGTTGTCGGGGAAGGCGTCGTAGGGCGGCTGCACCAGGCGGGCGAGCTCGTGCTCGTCGTCGAACGGCACGGCGAGGCCGGAGAAGATCTCCTCGAGGCCGTCGATGCGGTCGCTGAGGATCCGGGCCCCGCAGGCGGCGGCGTCGAAGAGCCGGTTGGAGGCGAAGCTGTCGCGGCGCATGTCGAGGTGGTGGTCGTTGAGCACGATCCCGGCGGAGGCGTAGAGGACGCCCACCTCCTGGTTGGCCACGCCGACGGAGGCGATCTGGTCACGCTCGACGAACTCGGTCCAGTCGTTCCCGTGCAGCGTGAGGTCGGCACCGATCGCGAGCGCGCTGCGCACGGCGTAGCGGTAGACCCCGCGTGAGTTGCCGACGAACAGCAGCGCCGGGCCCGTGTCGGGCTCGGCCCGGTCGGGATGGAACCACCGGGTGTCGGTGCACTGGAGCAGGGTCTCGACGGGGGTGCCCCACTCGCGGCTGACCTTCTCGGACCAGCTGGTGCTGGCGGCGTAGACCAGGTCGAAGGCGGCGACCTCCTCGGGCGTGATCATGTCGGGGTGGCTGATGATCCACTCCACGTTGAGCAGCCCCGGGCGCGGTGCCACGCGGTCGAGACCGCGCAGCACGAGGAGGACGTCGTCCTGGTCGCGGGAGTCGCGCTCGCGGGCGTCGCGCCGGTCGATGGCGACGTGCTGCCCGCGTCGCTCGAGCGCCTCGGCCAGCGAGCGCGCGAAGTAGGTGTCGCCCCACCGGTCACCGCGCTGGGCGGCCGGGGCCGCGATGTCGACGGCCCACCGCAGCCGGGGCGGTGACTCGTGGATGCCCTCGATGGCGCGCACCACGAGCTCGGGCACGAGCACCGACGGCGCCGCGCGGTCGTCCGGGTCGGCGGAGACGCGCCGGTTGCGCTGGTCGGTGACCTCGAGCCCGGCGGCGAGCAGCAGCTCGGTGGACCGGTCGGGACCCGGTCGTGCGCTGGTGCTGCGCAGCGAGGACATCGCACCGATGAGCTCGTCGGAGGTGGCGTAGGGGGTGCGGGAGGTGATCACCGTGTCGGGGACGACCACGGACCGACCCAGCCCGGCCTGCGCCGCGCGGAGGCCCAGGTCGGTCTCGGCGAGCACGGAGTGGAAGCGCGGGGCGAGCCCGCGCAGGGTGATCGCCGTCGAGGTCCGGAGCGCCACCAGCGGGGCGGCGGGAGCGGCGACCTCGCAGGCACCGATGCGGACGGCGTCGCTGGTCGGGAGCCCGGCGAGGAACAGCTCGGGGTGCGGGTTGTCCGGCGCGAAGCGGGCACCCGCGCTCAGGATCACGCCGTCGAGGTCGACGACCAGCGGCTGGGCGACCGCGACGCCCTCCTCGCGCACGACGTCCGCCAGGCGCTCGGCGATCGGCTGGCGGGGCGGCATCGCCTCCGGGCGCACGAGGAGCACCGTCGCGCCCGAGGCCACCGCGATGCCCGCGTTGGTCGCCGCCGAGGTCGACACGGCGGCCGGCACCGAGACGAAGCGCGCGCCGGAGATGATGGCGGCGATGGAGGCGGCGAGCACGTGGTGCGCCCGCCGGAGCCGTACGCCGACCAGGATCAGCTCCGAGCCCTCGCGGGGCACCGAGCTGAGCCACTCGACCGTCCGGCGGGGCTCGACGCCCAGCGGCATCACGTGGCTGACCAGGTCCTCCGACAGGTCGCGTGCGGCCGCGGCGTCCCAGTCGACGAGCTGGCGCTCGAGCGCCACCGAGTCCCAGTCGTCGGCGAAGCCGGCCGGCGCCTGGTCGGGCCGCTTGAGCACGGGCACGTCGATGGCGACGGGCTCCTGCTCACGAGCGAGCCGGAGCAGCAGGTCGTGCTCGACGGCCCCGTCGAGGTCCTCGTCGAAGCCGCCGACGTCCTTGATCGCGTCGCGCCGCAGCAGTGCCGTGGTGAGGTCGGCGGGCCGTCCGCCGAGGAGCTCGGCCCGCGACCGCCCCACGGATCCCGCGCCGGCGAGGACCGCGGCAGCGCCGGACGCGTGCGCGTGGCCGAGCAGGCTGGACAGCATCTCCGGCAGCCACTCGCGGCCCAGGGGGAGGAACGCGACGTGCTCGGCCGTGCCGTGCTCGAGCGCGACGTTGAGCGCGTGGGCGTGCCCGCAGCGCGACTCGCGCACGAGCGTGATCCGGTCGTCGAACGCCGCCATGCCCTGGAGGACGGCGGCGGTGTCGTCGAGCGAGCCCCGGTCGACCGCGACGAGGTGCCAGTCGGAGAAGTCCTGGGCCTGCAGCGACGCGACGGTCTCGTGGACGAGCGGCCCGCCGTCCTGGGTGGCCATGACGACGGTGACGGCCGGGGAGGTGCCGAGCGCCGGGAGCGGGGGCGTCGGCCCGACGAGCTCGGGGCGCTCCAGCACGACCTCGCGGCGCCAGGCGGCGGCCGCCTCGACGGCCGCGGCACGGTAGGTGCTCCACGAGACCTTCCTGGGCAGGATCCGCGTCGGGAGCGCGGTGCCCGGGCCGGTGACCGAGAGCCAGTAGGAGAGCGCGCCGTAGGGGTGGAGCCGCGCCTCCGGGTGGGCGGCGAAGATGATCCGCGGGTCGACCAGCGGGTGCGGGGCGATCCGGTTGCGGCGACGGCGCTCGGAGAGGTACCAGAGGGCCGGGTGCTGGCCCAGGCGCTGCCACGAGCGCCGACGCCCGATCCACTGGGCCTCGAAGAGGGGGTGCGGCGAGACGTCGCCCGCCTCGACGGCCGCGCGCGCGGCGTCGTGGACGGACTCGAAGGTCGTGCCGAGCTGTGCCCCGACGTAGTCGACGTCGACCAGGCCGGCCTCGACCAGCACCTCGGCCGCGTCGTCGTACTTCACCTGCCCGACGCGTCGGCGCTCACCGCGCATCGGAGTACCTCACGAGCGGGAACAGGGGCTCCAGGGCGAGCGGCGTCGGCAGCAGCCGCTCGGTGTCGCGCAGGGGGTAGTACTGGGCGGTCTCGTCGAGGAACTCCCGCACCCCGGCGAAGCGCTGCGGGAAGCGACGCTCGCACAGCTCGAGCAACCGCTTGGCGTCGAGGTTGTAGGGGTCGTAGCGCAGGGTGTCGATCTTGACGTAGGGCAGGCGCGCGTCGTCGAGCACACGGTCGGCCAGGCTCCTGGCCGGGTTCCACGGCTCGCTGGCCCGCTCGCGCCACTCGCGCACCTCGGCGCGGTTGCGGGGGAAGGTGGAGCGGTGCGCGGCCCACCAGCGCATCCGCTCGCGCGCGATGCGCCGGTCCTCGGCCGTCTCGACGAAGTAGGTGTCGGAGCTGAAGCCGGCGTCGTACAGCCGACGGGACATGCCGATCTCGTAGCGACGGATGACCTGGCGCCGCTTGGAGATCGGCTCCATCTCCTCCCAGAACTGGGTGAACGCACGCGAGGAGACCACCCACGGCCGGAACGCGACGAAGAACGACTGGATGTGCGGCGCGAGCCGCTCGGCGGCGGTGAGCCCCCAGAAGTCGCACGGCCGGGTCGCCATCTCGTCGAAGACCGGGCCGTAGGAGTCCATCGCGAAGACGTAGGTGTCGTTGCAGACCACGACCTCGTCGTAGCGCGTCAGGTCACCGGCGGCGTCGAGCCCGACCTTGTAGCTGAAGAAGTCGTAGCCGTAGTTGGCACGCTCGACGACCACGGCGCGCTCGGAGAGCCAGGCCCGGGCCGAGTCCTGCAGGTGGGCGGTCGTGCAGACCAGCAGCGTGTCGACCGAGGCGGCCAGCGCCTCCACCTGACCCCGCACGTGGGGCCTGAGCTCCCCGGCGACGTCGTAGTGCGCCATCACGGCAAGTCTGGACACGGCCGAACACTAACAAGGGGCACTCGGGCGACGGCCCGTTCACACACCTGTAACACGAGGTGCCATTCCGTTGCCTGCCTGCAACATGTGCCGTGACCTCGTGAAACCTCGCCCCCACAGGCTTCGGGCAACGCGTGAGCACCGTCGTGACAACGCCGTCACGGACGGTGCCCACACCCACGCACGTTTCCTGGAGGTCCTGTGGACGGCTATTACGCCTTCATGCTGGTGGCGACTGCCTTCGTCCTGATGATGACGGTGCCCGCGCTGGCCCTGTTCTACGGCGGCATGTCTCGGTCGAAGTCAGTTCTCAACATGATGATGATGTCGTTCATCGCGGCTGCCATCGTCGGCATTCTCTACGTCGCGGTCGGCTGGTCGATGGGCTTCGGGGGCGAGGGCACGTTCTTCGCCAACCCGTTCGAGCTCCTCTGGCTCGACGGCGTCACCACCGACAACTACATCTACGTCATGTTCCAGATGACGTTCGCGATCATCACCGCCGCGCTGATCAGCGGCGCGGTCGCCGACCGCCTGAAGTTCTCCGCCTGGGTGGTCTTCCTCCCGCTGTGGGCGCTCATCGTCTACTTCCCGATGGCCCACATGGTGTTCAGCTGCACCGACGACTCGCTCATCTGCGGCCGCATCGGCGCGCAGGACTACGCCGGCGGCACGGCCGTCCACATCAACGCCGGTGTGGCGGCCCTCGTCCTGGTCGTGCTGCTCGGCAAGCGCATCGGCTGGCCCAAGGAGCAGATGCGCCCGCACAACCTGACGCTGACCATGCTCGGCGCGGGCATGCTGTGGCTCGGCTGGTACGGCTTCAACGTCGGCTCGATCGTCTTCGGCACCACCTTCGACGAGGACCCCGACGCCTTCCTCTCGCAGTTCTACTCCGAGACCGGCCGCACCTTCGCCAACACCACCCTCGCGACGTTCGCCGCGATCCTCGGCTGGCTGGTCATCGAGCGCCTGCTGCACGGCAAGGCCACCTCCCTCGGTGCCGCGTCCGGCATCGTGGCCGGCCTCGTCGCGATCACGCCGGCCGCCGGTGCCCTCAACGTCAGCGGTGCGGTCGCCGTCGGCGCCATCGCCGGCGCGATCTGCGCCTGGGCCGTCAGCCTGAAGTACAAGTTCGGCTACGACGACTCGCTCGACGTGGTCGGCGTCCACCTGGTCGGTGGCATCGTGGGCACCGTGCTGATCGGTGTCTTCTCCACCTCCGACGGCGCCGGTGGCGTCGACGGTCTCCTCTACGGCGGCGGCTTCGGCTCGCTGGCCGACCAGTCCCTCGGTGTGGTCGTGGCCGTGCTCTACTCGGGCATCCTCACCACGATCATCGCGCTGGCGATCAAGTACACGATCGGCCTGCGCCTCGACGAGGAGGACGAGGTCAACGGCATCGACCTCGCCGCGCACGGCGAGTCGGCGTACGACCTGCACACCGGTTCCAGCGGCGGCTCGTCCAGCGTCCTGGCCGCGTCGACCGCCAAGCCCGCCACCACTGCCACCTCCGAAGGAGCGCACGCATGAAGCTCGTGACCGCGGTCATCAAGCCGCACAAGTGGGAGGACGTCCGCGAGGCGCTGGAGACCTTCGGTGTCGCCGGCATGACGGTCTCCGAGGTCAGCGGCTACGGCCGGCAGAAGGGCCACACCGAGGTCTACCGCGGTGCCGAGTACGACATCGCGCTGGTCCCCAAGATCCGGATCGAGATCGTCATCGACGACGCCGACGCCGAGGACGTGGTCGGCATCATCGTGAAGACCGCGCAGACCGGTCGCATCGGCGACGGCAAGGTCTGGGTCAGCCCGGTCGAGACCGTCGTCCGTGTCCGCACCGGTGAGCAGGACGCGTCGGCTCTCTGATGGCACTCCCTCTCGGGAACCCCACCGGTCACGGGGGCGTGACTCGGTGACCGCAGCACAGCGACAGGCCAGGGCCACCTCGGCCGACGAGCTCTGCAGGGAGGCATACGCTGCCTCCGCAGGGCCCGTCGCCGGGGTGGCCCTCGTCGCCGTCGGTGGCTACGGGCGCAGCGAGCTGGCCCCGCACTCCGACCTCGACGTCGTGCTGGTGCACGAGGACGGTGTCGAGCTGGGCGACCTCGGCAGCACCCTGTGGTACCCGCTCTGGGACTCCGGGCGCCGGCTCGACCACTCCGTGAGGTCGATGGGCGAGATGCTCGACGCCGCCGCCGACCTGCGGGTCGCGCTCGGCCTGCTCGACGCCCGCCACCTGGCCGGTGACCCCGGCCTCAGCCTCCGCCTGCGCGCCACGATGCTCGCCGACTGGCGCCGCCAGGCACGCACCCGACTTCCCGACCTCAAGGCGATGACGCGCAAGCGGCACGAGGTCACCGGGGAGCTCGCCCACGCCTCCGTGCCGGACGTGAAGGAGTCCGAGGGCGGCCTGCGCGACGCCGGCGTGCTCAAGGCGATCGAGGCCAGCTGGCTGGTCGACGCCTCCACGCCCGCGCTCGAGGCGGCCCGGATGATGCTCCTCGACGTCCGTGACGAGGTCCAGGAGCTCGCCGGACGCCCCAGCGACCGGATCGCTCCCGAGATGTGGGCGCCGCTCGCCGACCGGCTCGACCTGCGCGACGCGGAGGCCGCCCAGCGGCACGTGCGGTCGCTCGGGCGCCGGATCGCGCACCTGTCCCGCCTCGCGTGGCGGCGTACCGACGCCGTGACGGGACGCAGCAGCGCGGGCACCAAGGGGCGTCGTACGCCGGCGCTCGCGCGCGTCGCCCCCGGCATCGCGATCTCCCGCGGCGAGGTCGTGCTCGACAAGGGGACGTCGCCCGGCGACGACCCCACCCTGCTCCTGCGCGCCGCGGCCGAGGCCGCGAGCCGCGACGCGGTCCTGGCCCCGACGACCGCTGCGCGCCTGGTGCGCGAGGGCGTCGAGCTGCCCGTCCCGTGGCCGGCCAGCGCGCGGGACGCCCTGGTCCGGCTGCTCGCCAGCGGTCCCGGCCTGCTCCCCGTGTGGGAGACCCTCGACGAGATCGACGGCATCGAGACCTTCCTGCCCGAGTGGGAGCAGATCCGGCTGCTGCCGCACGCGTCGGCGATCCACCGCTTCACCGTCGACCGGCACGTCGTCGAGACGTGCGCCGCCGCGGGGTCGCTGATCCGAGGCGTGCGCCGGCCCGACCTGCTGCTGGTCGCCGCGCTGCTGCACGACATCGGCAAGGGCTCGCTCCAGGACCACTCCGTGGCCGGCGAGCCGATGGCCCGCAAGATCGTGGCCCGGATGGGCTTCACCGACCTCGACGCCGAGGTGGTCGCGTCGCTGGTGCGCTGGCACCTCCTGCTCGCCAACCTCGCCACCACGCGCGACCCCGACGACCCCGCCACCACGGCCGAGCTGCTCACCCACGTGCCCGACGCCGCCAGCCTCGAGCTGCTGCGCGCGCTGACCGAGGCCGACTCCAAGGCCGCCTCCCCGGCCGCCTGGACGACCTGGCGCGCCTCGCTCATCGACCGGCTCGTGTCGAACGCGGGCCACGCCCTCGGCGCCGAGCTCACCCACGACCTCCCGCCCACGTCGCTGCCGGTGCCCGACGTCGTACGACGCGACACGGGGGCGGTGTCGGTGGAGATCTCGCCGCACGAGGTCGGGGCGACCGTCACCGTGATCGCCGCGGACCGGGTCGGCCTGCTCGCCGACGTCGCCGGCGGGCTCGCGGCGATGCGGGTGCCCGTCCACGCCGCCCGGGCCTGGGCGCAGGTCGACACCGAGGGGGAGTGGGGCGTCAGCGCGTGGGAGGTGTCCGACGCCTACCTGGACCCGGCGGTGGTCCGCGAGCGGATCCGGCGGGTCGTCGAGGGCACCCAGCGGATGCCCGACCTCCCTGCGCGCCGCGACGACGAGCTGCCTCCGATCGTCGAGGTCCGCCCCGACGCCTCCCGGGCCTCCCTCGTGCTCGAGATCCGCACCTCCGACCGTCCGGGGGTCGTGCACCGGGTGCTCACCACGCTCGCCGGGCTGGGGCTGACCGTCGCCTCCGCGCACGTCTCCACGCTCGGCCCCCAGGCCGTGGACGTGTTCTACGTGCAGGAGGTCGGCGGGGTGCGCCCCACCGAGGAACGTGCCGCGGCGGCCGCACACGCCGTGCGCACCGCCCTCGGCGGCTGAGCCCGCACCCGGGACCGACCGGGACCGACCGGGACCGACCGACACCGGGCTCGGCCGTCGAGGCTGGCTGGATGGGACCCGGCCGTTAGGCTGGGCAGTCGTCACACTCTTCGATGCGAGGGACAGCCCACACCGTGTTCGCCACACTCTCCGACCGCCTTGCCGACACCTTCAAGAACCTCCGGGGCAAGGGTCGGCTCTCCGAGGCCGACATCGACGCCACCGCGCGCGAGATCCGCATCGCGCTCCTCGAGGCCGACGTCGCGCTGCCGGTCGTCAAGGAGTTCGTCGCGGCAGTCAAGGACCGGGCACGCACCGACGAGGTCAGCGGCGCGCTCAACCCGGCGCAGCAGATCATCAAGATCGTCCACGAGGAGCTCGTCACGATCCTCGGCGGCGAGACCCGCCGGCTGCGCTACGCCAAGTCCGGCCCGACGGTCATCATGCTCGCCGGCCTCCAGGGTGCCGGCAAGACGACCCTCGCCGCCAAGCTCGCCCTCTGGTTGAAGGACCAGGACAAGACGCCGATGCTCGTCGCGGCAGACCTGCAGCGACCCAACGCGGTGCAGCAGCTCCAGGTCAACGGCGAGCGCGTCGGCGTACCCGTCTTCGCCCCCGAGCCGGGCAACGGCACGGGGAACCCGGTCGACGTCGCGCGTGCCTCGATCGAGGAGGCGAAGCGCAGGCTCCACGACGTCGTCATCATCGACACCGCGGGCCGCCTCGGCGTCGACGAGACGCTCATGCAGCAGGCCAAGGACATCCGCGACGCCGTGCGGCCCGATGAGGTGCTGTTCGTCGTGGACGCGATGATCGGCCAGGACGCCGTCACGACGGCGCAGGCGTTCCTCGACGGTGTCGGGTACGACGGCGTGGTGCTCACCAAGCTCGACGGTGACGCCCGCGGTGGTGCCGCACTGTCGATCCGCTCGATCACCGGCAAGCCGGTCATGTTCGCCTCCAGCGGCGAGAAGATGACCGACTTCGACCTCTTCCACCCCGACCGGATGGCCTCGCGCATCCTCGACATGGGCGACATGCTCACCCTGATCGAGCAGGCCGAGAAGGCGTTCGACTCCGACCAGGCGATGAAGGCCGCGGAGAAGCTCGGCACCAAGGGCGGCTTCACGCTGGAGGACTTCCTCCAGCAGATGCAGCAGATCCGCAAGCTCGGCTCGATGACCAAGATCATGGGGATGCTGCCCGGCATGGGGCAGTTCCGTGACCAGCTCGAGAACTTCGACGAGAAGGAGATCGACCGGCTCCAGGCGATCATCCAGTCGATGACGCCGGCCGAGCGCGACAACCCCAAGATCATCGACGGCTCGCGTCGCGCCCGGATCGCGAAGGGCTCGGGCCGCCAGGTCTCCGACGTCAACCAGCTCGTCGACCGCTTCTTCGAGGCGCGCAAGATGATGGAGTCGATGGCCCGCGGCGGCGGGGTGCCGGGCATGCCCGGGATGCCGGGGATGCCCGGACTCGGTGGCGGCAAGCGGTCCGGCGCGCGCCAGCAGGCCCAGGCCAAGGGCAAGAAGGGCAAGCGCGTCTCCGGCAACCCGGCGAAGGCCGCCCAGCAGAAGGCGGCCAACGACGCAGCGTCGAAGGAGAAGGCCGGCAACCCGTTCGGCAACCCCGACGGCGCCGACGTCGACTACGAGAAGGCCGCCGAGCAGCTCAACCTCCCGAAGGACTTCTCGCAGTTCCTGAAGTGACGGTGGTTTGCTGAACCCATGACCGAGCCGTTCGACCGCCTCCTCGACTCCTACGCCCGCCTCGTCGTCCGGGTGGGGGTCAACCTCCAGCCCGGGCAGGAGGTGGTGATCAACGCGCTGCCCGAGCAGGCCGACGCGGCGCGCGCGATCGCCGACGAGGCCTACCGCGCCGGCGCGTCACGGGTGAACATCCAGTACGACGACCCCTACCTGCAGCGTGCCGCCGTCGAGCACGCACCCGAGGACCTGCTCGGCGTCTCCCAGGACCACACGCTGGCGCAGGTGCGGGCGTGGCAGACGAGCAAGCCGGCCCTGATCAGCCTGACCGGCAACCCGCACCCGACCCTCATGGAGGGCCTCGACCCTGCGCGGCTGGCCAGGTCGATGCCCATCGACCTCATCCAGGAGGTCATGCCCCTCTTCTCCACCAACAAGGTCGCCTGGACCGTCGTCGGGGCGCCGACCCAGGGCTGGGCCGACAGTGTCGGCGTGGCCGACGTGGCCCGGCTCTGGGACGCGGTGGCCGTCTCCATGCGCCTGGACCAGGCCGATCCCGTGGCGGCGTGGCAGGCGCACGTGGCCAAGCTCCGCGCGCGCGCCACGATCCTCAACGGCCACCGCTTCGACAAGATCCGCTACCGCGGCCCCGGCACCGACCTGACGCTCGGGCTGGCCGCGAGCTCGCGGTGGGTCGGCGGTTCGGTCGTCAACGAGGACGGCGTCGAGTTCGTGCCGAACATGCCGACCGAGGAGGTCTTCGTCTCGCCCGACTGGCGCCGCTCGGAGGGCTTCGTGCGCACCTCGGCACCCTTCTTCCTGGCATCGATGGGGGCGCTCGTCGAGGACCTGTCGCTCGAGATCACCGACGGCACGATCACGGGCGCGACCGCGTCACGCGGCGAGGACGCCGTCCGGGCCCAGTTCGACCTGATCCCGCGCTCGCGCCACTTCGGCGAGGTCGCGATCGTCGACTCCGACTCGGCCGTCGCGCAGACCGGGCTGGTCTACAAGGACATGCTGTTCGACGAGAACGTCGGCTCGCACGTCGCGTGGGGCATGGGCTACACCGAGGCCATGGCCGGGACCGTCGGGCTCTCGCAGGACCAGCGCGTGGCGGAGGGGCTCAACCAGTCCGACACCCACGTCGACATCGTGATCGGCAGCCCCGAGGTGCAGATCGACGGCATCCACGCCGACGGCAGCGTCGTACCCGTCACGCGGGGCGACGAGTTCGTGCTGAAGGACTGATGAGCGTCCTGGTCGTCGACGGCGCCAACGTCGTCGGCTCCGTCCCCGACGGCTGGTGGAAGGACCGCGCCGGCGCCGCACGGCGCCTGCACGAGCGGCTGCTCGTGGCCGACACGCCGTTCGACGAGATCGTGCTGGTGCTGGAGGGGCAGGCGAAGGGCGGCGTGAAGGCGGGGTGGGACGTGCACGTGCGCACCGTCCACGCCGCGCGCGACGGCGACAGCGAGATCCGCGAGCAGGCCCGGCAGGCGCTCGCCTCCGGTGGCCGGGTCGTCGTCGTGACGGCCGACCGCATGCTCGCGGCCAACGTGTCGCCGGCCCAGGTGCTCAGCCCGTCCTGGCTGCTCGACCAGCTCTGAGCGGCCCGGCCCCGGGAGTGCTCCGGAGTCAGTCGCCCGCGGTCACCATCGCCACGGCCATCGTCACCGCGCCCATGATCTCCGCCCGCTCCCTCAGCTGGCCCGAGGTGACCTCGACGGCCTCGGCGGTGGCGGGCTGGGCGTAGCGGTCCACCGCGTGGCGGACGCCGTTGAGCACCGAGCCGACGCCGCCGAGCGGCCCGCCGATGACGATCATCGAGGGGTTGAGGTGGTTGCAGAGGTCGGCCAGTGCGCGGCCGATGGTGGTGCCGGCGTCGGAGAGCACCCGCCGTACGCCGGCGTCGCGGGCCTCGTCGAGCGCCACGACCCGCTCGATCGTCAGCTCCTCGTCGTGCGCCGGCTGGAGCGCGGCGAGCAGCTGGCGCGCCGAGACCCGCGTCTCGAGGCAGCCGCGATTGCCGCAGCGGCACACGTCGCCCTCCTCGCCGATCTGGACGTGCCCGAGCTCGCCGGCCATCCCGGTCGCGCCGCGGTGCACGCGCCCGCCGAGGACCAGGCCGGACCCGACGCCGCTGGCGAGCTTGACGTAGACCACGTCGTGGTGGCCGCGGGCCGCACCGTGGCGGACCTCGGCGAGCGCCCCGAGGTTGGCGTCGTTGTCGACGATCACCGGCGCCTGGATGCGCTGCTCGAGCTCGTGGGCCGGGTTCACGCCGCGCCAGCCCGGCAGGATGCCCGTGCTCACCATGCTCGTCTCGCGGTCGATCGGCGCCGGCACGCACATCCCCGCAGCGTGCACGTCGTCCGGGTCGAGACCGGCGGCCGCCAGGGTCTCGCGGATCATCGTGGCCGCGACGTCGAGCGTCGACGGCCCCGCGGTGTCCACGTCGAAGCGGCGCACGTCCTCGGCGAGCACGCCGCCCGTCGGCCCGGCCGCGGCCACCCGCACGTGGCCGTGGCCGATGTCGACCCCCACCACCCCGCCGGGCGGCGTCGCGAGCTCGACCAGCACCGGCGGCCGTCCCGACCCGCCCTTGTGCGGGCGACCGGTGGTCGTCTCGCGCACCTGGCCGCCGCCGAGCATCTCGTTGACCAGGCTCGACACGGTGGTCGCCGACAGCCCGCTCGCGCGGGCGAGCTCGGCCCGGCTCTGCGGACCGTCGGTGACGAGGTGCCCGAGGATCAGGCGCCGGTTGGCGCGCCTCAGGTCCTCCAGCGAACCACCACGGGCCCGGGCGGGCGGGGGAGTCGGCACTCGCACTCTTTTCTGCGGGAAGCGGACGAAAGACCGGCTCGAGGGCCCGCTTTCGACATTGACGCGCACGATAGCGGGTTCCTACGTTCGATGTGACGGGCGTCACTCGACGCTCTCGAACTCGGGTCAAGGGAGCACCTCCATGTCACGTCCACCCCTCACGCAGCACCCCAGCAGTCGCAGACCGGTCCGCAGGTCCGGCCGGACCGCCGTCGGCGTCCTCGCAGCCGCGGCCCTCTCCGCCGGCCTGCTGGCCGCGGTGACCGCCCCGTCCGGCGCCGACGTGCAGGACGCGTCCGCGGCCCCCGCCGATGCGGCGTACCGCAACGCGCGGCTCCCGGTCGAGAAGCGGGTCCGCGACCTGCTCGGCCGGATGACCCTCGCCGAGAAGATCGGCCAGATGACGCAGGCCGAGCGGATCGACGTCGACGCCGACACGTCCCTGATCACCACCAACGGCCTCGGCAGCATCCTGTCCGGCGGCGGCTCCACGCCCACCCCCAACACGGCCTCGGCGTGGGCCGACATGGTCGACCGCTACCAGCAGGCGGCGCTCGACAGCCGGCTCGGCATCCCGTTGATCTACGGCGTGGACTCCGTCCACGGCCACGGCAACCTGGTGGGCGCGACCATCTTCCCGCACAACATCGGGCTCGGCGCGACGCGCGACCCGGGGCTCGTCGAGCGGGCCGCCGAGATCACCGCCGAGGAGACCCGTGCCTCCGGACCCCAGTGGGCCTTCGCGCCCTGCCTGTGCGTCGCCCGCGACGACCGCTGGGGGCGCACCTACGAGTCGTTCGGTGAGGACCCCGACCTCGTCACCCGCATGACCGTCGCCGTCCGCGGCCTGCAGGGCCGGCCCGGCCAGCTCGACGACCCGACCCACGTCCTGGCCTCGGCCAAGCACTTCGCCGGCGACGGCCTCACGTCCTACGACGAGGAGGCCGTCGGCACCGGCGCCTACCCCATCGACCAGGGCATCACCGAGGTCGACCACGCGACGTTCGACGACCTGGCGCTCGCGCCCTACTGGCCGGCGATCCGCAAGTACGACGTCGGGTCGGTCATGCCGTCGTACTCCAGCGTCGACTGGACCGAGGACGGCCTCGGCAACCCGACCAAGATGCACGCCAGCGAGGAGCTCCTCACCGGCGTGCTCAAAGGCGACATGCGCTTCGACGGCATCGTCATCTCCGACTGGCGGGCCATCCGGCAGCTGCCCGGTGACTACCGCGCGCAGGTGAAGGCATCCGTGCTCGCCGGCGTCGACATGTTCATGGAGCCGATCCAGGCGCCCAACAACCCCTCCGGCTGGGACGAGTTCATCCCGACGCTGACCGAGCTCGTCGACAGCGGCGAGGTGCCGGTCTCCCGGATCGACGACGCGGTCACGCGGATCCTGACCAAGAAGTTCGAGCTCGGCCTCTTCGAGCACCCCTTCACCGACCGCACGTACATCGACGACATCGGCAGCGCCCAGCACCGCAAGGTCGCCCGCGAGGCCGTCGCGAAGTCGCAGGTGCTGCTCAAGAACGAGCGTCGCGCCGTCCCGCTGGCCCGCAAGAAGCCGGTGTACGTCGCCGGCGCGAAGGCCGACAGCATCGGCGACCAGGCCGGTGGCTGGACGGTGACGTGGCAGGGCGGCTCGACCAACGAGATCCCCGGCAACACGATCCTCGACGGCGTCCGCGGCGAGGCCACGCGCGTGACGTGGAGCGCCGACGGCTCGAGGCCCGTGCCGAAGAACGCGTCCGCCGTGGTCGTCGTCGGCGAGACGCCCTACGCCGAGGGCTTCGGCGACATCGGCGGCCCGCAGTGGGGCTACGACCCGGGTGACAACGGCGTGCCGCGGCCGGCGCAGACGATGCAGCTCTCGCAGGCCGACCAGGACCTCGTCCGCACCGTCTGCTCGAAGGTCGAGACCTGTGTCGTCGTCCTGCTGTCCGGGCGCCCGCTGGTGATCGAGCCGTCGCTACTCGCCGAGGTCGACGCGCTGCAGGCCGCGTGGCTGCCCGGCAGCCAGGGCGAGGGCGTGACCGACGTGCTGTTCGGCCGCACGCCCTACACCGGCAAGCTGCCGGTGAGCTGGCCGCGCAGCGTCGCCCAGGAGCCGATCAACGTCGGTGACGCCGACTACGACCCGCTGTTCCGCTACGGCTGGGGCCTCCGCGCCAAGCGCTGACCCCTGCCAGCCCGTCGTCCCCTAGGGTCGGGCCATGCGAGCCCAGCGCTTCCATGGCCCGGCCCTGCCCGACGGCGAGGTCGTCGACCTCTACGTCGTCGACGGGCGGATCACCTACGAGCCACAGCCCGGTGCCGACACGGTCGCCGGTGGGTGGATCGTCCCCGGGCTCGTCGACGCCCACTGCCACCTCGGGCTCGACGACTTCGGCGCCACCGACGACGCCGCCACCGAGCAGCAGGCGATCGACGACCGTGACGGGGGAGCGCTGCTCGTCCGTGACGCCGGGTCCGCGGCCGACACCCGCTGGATCCACGACCGCGACGACCTGCCGCGGCTGATCCGGTGCGGGCGCCACATCGCAGCCACCAGGCGCTACATCCGCGGCTACGCCCACGAGGTCGAGCCCGCCGACCTGGCGACGTACGCCGCCCAGGAGGCGCGCAACGGAGACGGCTGGATCAAGCTCGTCGGTGACTGGATCTCCCGCGACGAGGGCGACCTCGCCCCGTCGTTCCCCGCCGACGCCTTCAAGGACGCCATCGACGCGGCCCACGCCGAGGGTGCGAAGGTCACCGCGCACTGCTTCGGCCACGGTGTGCTCCCCGGCCTCATCGCGGCCGGCATCGACTGCATCGAGCACGGCACCGGCCTCACCGAGGACCTCATCGACGCGATGGTCGCGCACGGCACCCGCCTGGTGCCGACCGTGATGCAGCTCGACAAGTTCCCCGAGCACGCCGCTGCCGGCCAGGAGCGCTTCCCGGCCTACGCCGCCACGATGACCGACCTCTACTCCCGGATGCCGGCCACGATCATGGCCGCCCACGAGGCCGGCGTGCCGATCTACGCCGGCTCGGACGGCGGCGGCATCAGCCGGCACGGCAACATCGCCGGCGAGGTCGAGGCCCTCGTCCGCATCGGGATGCCGGCCCACGACGCTCTGGGCGCCGCGAGCTGGCGGGCCCGCGAGTGGCTCGGTGCCGACGGCCTCGAGGAGGGCGCGTCGGCGGACTTCGTCGTCTACGACCGCAACCCGGTCGACGACCTGTCCGTGCTGCGTACGCCGACCGCGATCGTGCTCCGCGGGCAGCAGGTCAGTCCACGTCGATGACCTCGACCCCCGGGCCGGGCTCGTAGACCACGAGCGCGCAGTTGCTCTTCATCAGCTCCTCGCCCACCTGGACGCCGGTGCGGCGGTCGATGACCCGCCGCCAGATCTGGTTGCGGCGGTAGACCTGCCCGTCGCGGCGCAGGAACTGCTCGCCGCGCGCCTCGACCTTGTAGGAGCGGGTCGGGCGCTCGTCGGTGCGCAGCTGTCCGTGGAGGTAGCGCTCACCCACCCAGGTCCGGAGCTGGAAGGGACGGTCGGTGTCGTTGCGCACCACGAGGTCGACGTAGTTGTAGACGATCGAGCAGCCCACTCCCCACGGCAGCACGCGGCCCTTGTCGGGGAACGGGTCGAAGGAGTGCTCCGAGCGCTCGACGACGGTCATGGGGGAGTGCAGCACCATCCAGTGCACGAGGTTGGCGATCTGGCAGATGCCGCCGCCGACGCCCGCCTCGGCCTCGCCGTTGGAGAGCTTCATCCCGTCGACGTAGCCCTTGCGCCTCGTGCAGTTGCCCACGACCCGGTTGAAGGAGAAGGTCTCGCCCGGCGCGATGACGATGCCGTCGATGCGCTGTGCTGCCAGGCGCAGGTTGGTCACCTTGTTGCGCTGGAGGTGCATCTGGTCGGCGGCGAGCTCGCGCAGCAGCAGCGACCCGTGCTGCTTGAGCCGGACCGGCAGGTCCGCGGAGGCGCGGTGCGAGGCCCAGACGACGCGTCCTGACCAGGCATCGCGCACCCACTGCGTACGTCGTCTCGCCCGGTGCGCGGCCATCGCCGCGGGGAGCAGCCACGGGTGGCGCTGGGTCAGGCGCGGGGGAGAGGTGAGTCGGGCCGGGAGCTCCAGCGGCTCGACGTCGACGGTCGTCATGCCCGTTGGACGCCGCAGGCCCGGGGTTGGTTGCGCGAAACCGGTTTGTGGTCGGCGCGGTCGCCACGATGGGATGTCGCCATGAGCACCCTCGTCGACCTCTACCCGCCGTTCGGCCTGCGCGTCGTCGCCGGTCCGCTGGAGCTGCGCGGGCTCACCGACGACCTGCTCCTCGAGCTGTGCGAGCTCGCCGAGCGCGGCATCCACGACCCCGAAGCGATGCCGTTCTTCTTCCCCTGGACCGACGCGCCCGCCGGGCAGCTCGCCCGCAACACGGCGGCGTACCACTGGGGCAAGCGCTCGACGTTCACCCCGGACGACTTCTGCCTCGACCTCGCGGTGCTGCTCGACGGCCGCGTCATCGGCGCCCAGGGAGTCGCCGCCCGCCACTTCCCGGTGACGCGCACCGGTGAGACCGGCTCGTGGCTCGGGCGGGAGCTCCAGGGCCGCGGGCTCGGCACGGCGATGCGTCGCGCCTTCTGCGAGCTGCTGTTCGACCACCTCGGGTTCGAGGAGATCACCTCGGCGGCCTTCGTGGACAACCCCGCCTCGCTCGGCGTCTCCCGCAAGGTCGGCTACCGGCCCACCGCGGTGCGGCGCCTCAAGCGCCGGGAGGGGGAGCTGGCCCTCAACCAGGAGCTGGTCCTCACGCCCCAGGCGCTCGTGCGCGGGGACGTCCCGATCGAGGTGAGCGGCGCAGCGGCCGTACGCGCCTTCATCGGCCTCGACGACGCGCCTGACGACGCCCCTGATTACGCCCCCGACCACGCGACTGACACCGCGCGCGGCGACGCCTGAGCGCCCAATTGGTCGCACGGGCGACCTGTCTGGCAGAATCTTTCCTCGTGTCCTGCGCGTCCGGGCCCTCTCACCCGAACGCACAGCACCCATCGAGTGGCCGGACCCGGTGACCCCACCTGGCAACGGTCCCTCACCCACGACAATTTCTGAGGAGACACCACAAACGTGGCCGTCAAGATTCGCTTGAAGCGCCTGGGCAAGATCCGGGTGCCGCAGTACCGCATCGTCGTCGTCGACTCGCGCAAGAAGCGCGACGGCAAGGTCCTCGAGGAGATCGGCAAGTACCACCCCAAGGAGGAGCCCTCGTTCATCGAGGTGACCTCCGACCGGGCCCAGTACTGGCTCGGCGTGGGCGCACAGCCCTCCGAGGCCGTCGAGGCGATCCTCAAGGTCACCGGTGACTGGCAGACGTTCAAGGGCCTGCCGGGCACCGAGGGCACCCTCAAGGTGAAGGAGCCCAAGCGCTCCAAGCTCGACATCTTCAACGAGGCCCTCAAGGAGGCCGCCTCGGAGCCCAAGGGCGCCGCGACGACCGCCAAGAAGAAGGCCGAGAAGAAGACCGAGGAGCCCGCCGCCGAGGCCCCTGCCGAGGTCCCCGCCGACGAGACCCCCGAGGGTGCTGCCGAGGCCGCTGAGGCTGCCGAGACGGTCACCGCCGAGGACGCCGGCAAGAGCGAGGCGTGACCGACGTGCTGGCCGAGGCTCTCGAGCACCTGGTGCGCGGAATCGTCGACCACCCCGACGACGTCACGGTCCGCGACAAGCAGATGCGTCGTGGCTCGATCCTCGAGGTCCGGGTCCACCCCGACGACCTCGGCAAGGTGATCGGCCGCAACGGCCGCACCGCGACCGCCTTCCGCACCGTCGTCTCGGCCCTCGCCGGCCGTGGCGGTGCACGGGTCGACTTCGTCGACACCGACCGCAGGCGGTAGTCACAGCTCCATCGACGGGCGTCACCCCACCGGGGTGGCGCCCGTCGTGCGTCCCACCCGTCCGGCCCCTCTACTCTTGCCCGGTGAGCGAGGACATCGAGGTCGTGGTCGGCCGCATCGGCAAGCCCCACGGCATCCGCGGCGAGGTCACGCTCGACGTACGCACCGACGAGCCCGAGCGGCGCTTCGCACCCGGTACGACGCTGCGCGCGCAGGCCCCGGCCGGCGCGGACCGTCGGCCGGCGTCGCTCACCGTCGCCCGCGCCCGCTGGCACCAGAGCACGCTCCTGGTCACCTTCGAGGAGCTGACCGACCGCACCACGGCCGAGGCCGCGCGCGGCACCGTCCTCCACGCCACCCTCGGCCACGACGAGGTGCCCGACGACCCGGACGAGTACTACGACCACCAGCTCGTCGGCCTGGCCGTCGTCGACCTCGACGGCGCCCCGCTCGGCACGGTCAAGGCGCTCGTGCACGGGTTCGCCCAGGACCTGCTGACCGTCCGCACGACCGACGGCCGTGACGCCCTCGTGCCGTTCGTGAGCGCGCTCGTGCCGGAGGTCGACCTCGAGGCAGGTCGGGTCGTCGTCGCCGACCGGCCCGGACTCGTCCAGCCCTTCCCGGAGGACGTCGCCGAGGGCGAGTCGTGATCCTCGACTACGTCTCCATCTTCCCGGAGTTCTTCGCCCCCCTCCAGCTGTCCCTGCCCGGCAAGGCGGTGGCCAAGGGGCTGGTCACCTTCGGGGTGCACGACCTGCGCGGCTACACGACCGACCGGCACCGGACGGTCGACGACTCGCCCTACGGCGGCGGAGCGGGCATGGTGATGAAGCCCGGGCCGTGGGGCGAGGCCTTCGACGACCTCACGGGTCCCGGCACCACCATCGTCTTCACGACCCCGTCGGGCGAACCCTTCGACCAGAGGATGGCCGAGGAGCTGGCCGGGGCCGAGCACCTGCTCTTCGCGTGCGGCCGCTACGAGGGCATCGACCAGCGCGTCCTCGACCACGCGCGCGAGCGGGCCGTGGTCCGCGAGATCAGCCTCGGCGACTACGTCCTCAACGGCGGCGAGGTCGCGGCGTTGGCGATCACCGAGGCGGTCGTCCGGCTGCTGCCCGGCTTCATGGGCAACGCCGAGTCGCTGGTCGAGGAGTCGCACGCCGACGGCCTGCTCGAGTACCCCGTCTACACCAAGCCGGCCTCGTGGCGCGGTCACGAGGTCCCCGAGGTGCTGCTCTCGGGCGACCACGGCCGGATCGCCGCCTGGCGCCGCGCGCAGGCCGAGGCCCGCACCGCCGAGCGCCGGCCCGACCTCTTGGCGCGCACCGGTGTGGTGTCCGGCCTCGGCGACCTCGACGTACGCCCTGCCGTGCCCGCCGACGCGGGCGAGGTCCTCACCCTCCAGCGCGCCTGCTGGTTCCAGGAGATGGAGGCCAACCCGGGGGTGGAGATCCCGGCGCTGCGCGAGTCGCTCGACGACGTGCGCCGCGGGCTGGGGGAGTGGACGGTGATGGTCGCCCGCGAGCCGTCGACGGGGCGCCTCGTGGGGGCGGTGCGCGGCCGCGTGGACCACGGGGAGTGGGACATCGGCCGGATCATGGTCGCGCCCGACCTGCAGGGACGCGGCCTGGGGCGCGCGCTCCTCGAGCTCGTCCAGGACCTCGCGCCCGACGACGTGGAGACCTACGTCCTCTTCACGGGTGCCAGGTCGCTGGACAACCAGCGGATGTACAAGAAGGCCGGCTTCCGGATGCGGCCCGACCGGACGTCGCCGCCGGGCGCGGTCGTGCTCACCAAGAAGCGGATTTCCCGCTGACGGCACGCTCTGGCAGACTTCACCCTTGGTCTGCTCGTGACCAGGGTCGCCCGGACGCACCACAGGTGCACCGCCCCGGGGTCCCGCCGAACCGCACCTGCCACAGGGGGCGCGCCGGCCGGTCGCCTCGAGCACCGACAGGCACGATCACCACCCACTATGTCCGCGGCTGACCTGTGGCACTCGCGAGGAGCATCATGAGCAACGTCATCGCCGACCTCGGCAACTCCCTCAAGCGCGACGACGTCCCGGCCTTCCGCGCCGGCGACACCGTCAAGGTCCACGTGAAGGTCATCGAGGGCAGCCGCTCGCGTGTCCAGGTCTTCCAGGGCGTCGTGATCCGCGTCCACGGCTCGGGCATCGGCCGCACCTTCACCGTCCGCAAGGTCTCCTTCGGCGTCGGCGTCGAGCGCACCTTCCCGGTGAACTCCCCGATCTTCGAGCAGATCGAGGTCGTCACCCGTGGTGACGTCCGCCGCGCCAAGCTCTACTACCTGCGCAACCTCCGCGGCAAGGCCGCCAAGATCAAGGAGCGCCGCGAGTCCTGATCCCTGCCCTTCGCAGTGCAGCGACCAGAGACTGGTTAGTCTCTGCGGGTGACTTCCGATGACCGCGGTTCCTCGTCCCTCTCGATGGACGAGGAACCGCGGTCTTCGCATGTCGGCGACGACGTGAAGGGCCGCAAGGCGGGCAAGCCGAAGCGCAAGCAGCTCCCCCTGTGGCAGGAGACGATCCTGCTGCTCGGCGTGGCGCTGGTGCTGGCGATCGTGATCAAGACGTTCTTCGTCCAGGCCTTCTACATCCCGTCGGAGTCGATGGAGCCGGGCCTGATCCTCAACGACCGCATCCTGATCCAGAAGGTCTCCTACTGGGGCGGCGGCGAGCCCGAGCGCGGCGACGTCGTGGTGTTCAAGGACCCGGGCGGCTGGCTGCCGCCGGAGGACTCCGCCGGTCCGACCAACCCCGTCGCGCAGGTGATGGCCAAGATCGGGCTGTACCCGACCGGCGGCCACCTCGTGAAGCGCGTCATCGGCGTCGCCGGCGACACCATCGAGTGCTGCGACGACCAGGGTCGGCTGATGGTCAACGGCAAGGCGATCGACGAGACCGCCTTCGTGCGCCGCGGCACCGGCAAGTGCGACGGGCCGATGCCCACCGACGGCCGGTGCGACGAGGACTGGGAGACCGGTCCCATCCCCGAGGGCCACATCTTCGTCATGGGCGACAACCGCTCCCGCTCGGCCGACTCCTCGCAGAAGATGTGCCGCCCCGACGAGACCGAGTGCGTGCCGGGCGACGAGTTCGTGCCCGTCGACCTGGTCGTCGGCAAGGTCTTCGTGCTGCTGTGGCCCGCCGACCGGTTCCGCTGGAACACCCGCCCGGACGTGTTCGAGGACGTCCCGGACCCGTCGTGACCCTCCCGCCCCACCCCGTCCCGGGCGGCGTGACCGTGCGCCGCGACGCCGGGATCTACGGCTACGAGCGCGCCCTGCGCCGGGCCGGCCTCGAGCCGATCGCCGGTGTGGACGAGGCGGGCCGTGGCGCGTGCGCAGGTCCGCTCGTGGCGGGCGCGGTCGTCCTGCCGCCGGGCAGGGCCGGCATCGTGCCGGGCCTCGCCGACAGCAAGCTCCTCACCGAGGCGGCGCGCGAGCGCGTCTACGCCCAGGTCGTGCGCCGCGCGCTGGCGTGGTCGGTCGTCGTCATCGACAACGAGGAGTGCGACCGGCTCGGGATGCACGTCGCCAACCTCGAGGCGCTGCGGCGTGCCGTGGCCCGGCTCGGGACGCGACCGTCGTACGTCCTCACCGACGGGTTCCCCGTCGACGGCCTGGGCGTGCCGGGGCTGGCGGTGTGGAAGGGCGACCGGGTCGCGGCGTGCATCGCGGCAGCGTCGGTGATCGCCAAGGTGACCCGCGACCGGCTGATGGTCGCGATGCACGACGACTGGCCGGCCTACGACTTCAGGACCCACAAGGGCTACATCACCGACGTGCACGAGTCGGCGCTGGCCGAGCACGGTCCCTCGCCGGTGCACCGGATGAGGTTCGTCAACGTCCGGCGCGCCGCGGGCCTCGAGCCCGTGCCCGAGGTGGACCCGGCCACTAGTGTCGGCGCAGACGCAGCCGGCACTGGGCTCGACGGCACGCAGGAGGACGCATGAGCGCGGAGGATCTCGAGAAGTACGAGACCGAGATGGAGCTCACCCTCTATCGCGAGTACCGCGACGTCGTCGGCATCTTCAAGTACGTCGTCGAGACCGACCGTCGCTTCTACCTCTGCAACCAGGTCGACGTGAAGGCCCGCTCCGAGAGCGGTGACGTGTTCTTCGAGGTGTCGATGACCGATGCCTGGGTCTGGGACATGTACCGGCCCGCCCGGTTCGCGAAGAACGTGAAGGTGCTGACGTTCAAGGACGTCAACGTCGAGGAGCTCGCTCCGCAGGAGATCGACCCGCTCAAGGACTGAGCGCCGGGTTTCCGGGCCAGTAGTCGTCCACAGGCGACCCGTTCCGGGCGTTCTCCACAGGTCGTACGTCGGTGCGGTCGGCGCCGTCGGTGCGCCGCGGTGTGCTGGTGCCTCCCGACAGCACGACCGGAAGGCACCCGACGATGGCCCGACCCCTCGCACCATCCTCCCCACCCGATCCCACCGCGGAGCACAAGCGCCGGCTCGGGCGCCGGGGCGAGGTGCTCGCCGCCCGCCACCTGACCGCCCTCGGCATGGTGGTGCTCGACCGCAACTGGCGCTGCGACGTCGGCGAGATCGACCTGGTGCTCCGCGACGGCCCGGTGCTGGTGATCTGCGAGGTCAAGACCCGGTCTTCGACCACCTACGGCGCACCCCTCGAGGGCGTCGACCGGCGCAAGGCCGACCGGCTCCGACGGCTCGGAGCGCGGTGGCTGCGAGCCCACGACTGCCATCCCGAGGACATCCGGGTCGACCTCGTGGGCGTGCTCGCCCCACGCGGCGGACCGGTCGAGATCGAGCACGCGTCGGGGATCTCCTGATGGCCTTCGCGACGGCACGCTCCCTGGCGCTCAAGGGTGCCGACGGCCACGTCATCGACGTGCAGGTCGACGTGTCTCCCGGGCTGCCCGGCACCACGATCATCGGGCGTGTCGACAAGAGCCTGTCCGAGGCGCGTGAGCGGGTGCGGATGGCGATCAACAACGACTGCGGGCACTGGCCGGCGACCAAGCGCGTCACCGTCCTCCTCGCGCCGGCCGACCTCCCCAAGACAGGCACCCACTACGACCTGGCGATCGCCGTCGCCGTGCTGGCGGCCGACAAGCAGCAGGCCGACCTCGAGCCCGGCCACCTGGCCGGGTGGGCGTTCATCGGCGAGCTGTCGGTCTCCGGTGGGCTCCGCCCGGTGCCCGGCGTCCTGCCGATGGTCATCGCCGCGGCAGCACACGGCATCGACCGGGTCTTCGTCCCCGAGCCCCAGGCGGCGGAGGCGGCGCTGGTGCCGGGCATGACCGTCTTCGGCGTCCGTTCGCTGGCGCAGGTCTCGGCCGTGCTCCGCGACGTCGAGGTCCCGGAGGCCGACCCGGTGGTCGCGCCGTCGGCCAGCCCGCTCGCCACCTGGCGCGGGGAGGACCGGCTCGCCGACCTCGACCTGGCCGACCTCGACGGGCTGGACGACGTCCGCTACGCCGTCGAGGTCGCCGCGGCGGGAGGGCATCCGACGATGCTCATCGGACCGCGAGGGACGGGCAAGACCTCCCTCGCCGAGCGGATCCCGTCGATCCTGCCCGACCTGACCACCGAGCAGGCCCTCGAGGTGACCGCGCTCCACTCCGTGGCCGGCACCCTGCCCGAGGGCAGCGGGCTCCTGCACCGTCCCCCGTGGTTCGCGCCGCACCACTCGGCGAGTGCTGCGAGCGTGCTCGGCGGGGGCACCGGGCGGGTGCGACCGGGACAGGTGAGCCTGGCGCACCACGGCGTGCTGTTCCTCGACGAGTTCCCGCACTTCCGGGCCGACGTGATCGAGGCGATGCGGCAGCCGCTCGAGTCGGGAGAGGTGACCATCGCCCGCGGCGAGGAGTCCGCGACCTACCCGGCGCGCTCGCTCGTGGTGCTGGCCGCCAACCCGTGCCCGTGCGGCAACTTCCACGGGCGGTCCGGGAGCGGCTGCGAGTGCACCGAGACCCAGCGTGCCCACTACCGGCGCAAGCTCACCGGACCGATCCTCGACCGCGTCGACATCTGGATGGAGGTGCGTCCGCAGGGTGCCCGTCGCTCGTCGTTCCGGCCCGGGCCGGAGACCTCCGCCGACGTGCGGGCGCGCGTGGCCGATGCCCGCCAACGCCAGGCCCGCCGCTACCGCCACTGCACCTGGCTGCTCAACGCCTCGTGCCCCGGTCAGGTGCTGGCCGAGCACTGGCCGCTGGAGCCCGAGGGCCAGCACCTGATCGACGATGAGCTGTCGGCCGGCAGGCTCACCCGGCGTGGACTGACTCGCGTCCAGCGCCTCGCGTGGACGGTGGCCGACTGCTCAGGCGTCGACCGCCCGGGGCAGCGCGAGGCCGACATCGCGCTGACCCTGCGCTCCGACGACTCCGCCCGCTCGCTCCCCGCGAGCATCGTCCGGGTGGCGTCATGAGCGCCGCCCACCTGCGGTCGGTGCCTCCGCTCGAGACGGCGAGCCCGGTGCCGGACGCCGCCCGCCTGGCCCGGGTCGCCCTGAGCTGCGCCGTGGAGCCCGGCGACGGCACGACGTCGGCGCTCGTCCTCGAGCTGGGTGCCGAGCGCGCCCTGGAGAGGTCGCTGGCCGCAGCCCCGGGAGAGGCGGGGGAGATGCTGGCGCAGCGGCTGGCCGAGGTCGACCCCGTCCGCCAGCTCGACCAGGCCGCCCGGTGCGGCATCCGCTTCCTCGTCCCGGGCGACCCCGAGTGGCCGAGCTCGCTCGACCAGCTCGACGACGCCGTCACCGACGACGGGTTCGGTGGCACGCCTCCCGGCCTGTGGGTGAGGGGACCGATGCCGCTCAGCGAGCTCGCCACGTCGGTCGCGGTGGTCGGGTCACGCGCAGCGTCGGTCTACGGAGTCGAGATGACGCGTGCGGTCTGCGAGCACCTCGCGCTCGCCGGTGTGCCGGTGGTGTCCGGCGGTGCGCTCGGGATCGACTTCGAGGCGCACGACGCGACGCTGTCGGCCGACGGCGTCACGGCGGCCGTGCTGGCCTGCGGCGTCGACAGGGTCTACCCAGCGCAGAACCGGCTCCTCCTCCAGCACCTCGCCGCCGAGTTCGCCGTCATCTCCGAGCAGCCGCCCGGATCCGCACCGACGCGGCCACGCTTCCTCGCCCGCAACCGGCTGATCGCAGCGATGACTGCCGGAACGGTGGTGGTCGAGGCCGCCCTGCGCAGCGGGGCCCTCAACACGGCCGGCTGGGCCGAGCGGCTCAACCGCCGCGTGATGTGCGTGCCCGGCCCGGTCACGAGCTACACCTCGAAGGGCGTCAACAACTTCCTCCGGGAGGGTCGCGGCACCGTGGTCACCCACGGCGCCGAGGTCCTCGAGCTGGTCGGGGCAGCGGGGGAGCACCTCCTCGACCCGCCGCGGGGAGAGGTGCGCCCGCGCGACGAGCTCACCCCGACCGAGCGGCAGGTCGTCGAGTGGGTGCCGGTGAGCGAGCCGGCACCGGTCGACTCGATCTCGCGGTTGTGCGGGCTCCCGCTGCGCACCACCCAGGGCGCGCTGCGCCGGCTGAGGTCGAAGCAGCTCGTCCAGCTGACCGACGAGGGGTGGCGGCTCCTGCCCGACGCGTGACGGCCTTCCCGTCCGGACGGCCCGACTCCCGGGCCCCGCTCGCATCCGCGATCGGCGGCAGTCGCTCATCTAGGCTCGGTCGGGTGAGCGAGGCAGCCGGCGGTGCGGGGTCCACGGAGCCCGAGGACGGGCTGCCCGAGCCGATGGTCCGGCTGCTGGGCGACTACGAGCGGCACCTGGTCTCCGAGCGCGACCTCGCGCCCCACACGGTGCGCGCCTACCTCGGCGACGTCTCGAGCCTCCTCGACCACTGCGGACGGCTCGGCGTCGACGAGGTCGCCGACCTCGACCTGCGCGCGCTGCGCAGCTGGCTGGCCAAGATGCAGACGACCGGCCGCAGTCGTACGACGATCGCGCGCCGCGCGACGGCCGCCCGGGTCTTCACCGCCTGGCTGCACCGCACCGGACGCATCCCCACCGACCCGGGTGCCGCCCTGGGGTCGCCGAAGAAGCACAAGACGCTCCCGCCCGTGCTGCGGGCCGACGAGGCCGAGGCGCTGATCCGTTCGGCGGCCGACCTGGCCGACGACGGCACGCCCGTCGGCCTGCGCGACGTCGCGATGCTCGAGCTGCTCTACGCCACCGGGATCCGGGTCGGCGAGCTCGTCGGGCTCGACATCGACGACATCGACGACGGGCGTCGCGTGGTCCGGGTCCTCGGCAAGGGTCGCAAGGAACGCTCCGTGCCCTACGGCACCCCGGCCGGACGCGCGCTCGACCGCTGGCTCGACTCCGGTCGCCCGGCGCTTCGGGTCGAGGGCTCGGGCCCGGCGATCTTCCTCGGCGTCCGGGGGCGACGCATCGACCAGCGTGCGGTGCGCGACCTGGTGCACCGCCGCATCGCCGACGTGCCCGGCGCACCCGACATCGGCCCGCACGGACTGCGCCACACCGCCGCGACGCACCTGCTCGAGGGCGGCGCCGACCTGCGCTCGGTGCAGGAGCTCCTGGGGCACGCCTCGCTCGCGACGACCCAGCTCTACACCCACGTGACCACCGACCGGCTGCGCAAGGCCTACCAGCAGGCGCACCCGCGCGCCTGACCAGCACGGTGGTCGGGCGAGGTGGTCGGGCGAGGCGGTCAGGCGAGGAAGTCCAGCTGCCGGGACCAGCGCGAGAGCGGGGGAGTCCAGTCCTCGAGCAACGGCAGCCGGACGCCCACCGGGTCGTCGCGCCACAGTGGCAGCAGCCGGACCGGGCCACCGCCGACCAGCGCGAGCGGGTCGGCGTACTCGTCCTCGGCGCCGCTCCCCACGATCAGGCCCCAGTGCAGGCAGGCCGCGGGGAAGCAGTGGCTGTCGGCGACGACCAGCCGCCCGACCACTGTCCCCGCGCCCACCTCCTGGCCCACCTCAACGGACGCCACGACGGGCTCGTAGGTCGTCCGCCGGCCGTCGTGGGCGACGGTGACCACGGGCTTGCCGCCGATCGACCCGGCGAAGGCGACCGTCCCCGGGAGGGCGGAGCGGACCGCCTGCCCGGGCACCCCCGCGAGGTCCACGCCCCGGTGGCCGGACGCGTACGGGCTCGGCGGGGGCTCGAACCCCCGGACGACGTCGGGCTCCGGGACGAGCGGCCACACGCCCGTCGGCTCCTCGACCGCGGCCGCGGCGGGAACTGCAGGGACGGGGGACGGGCCCAGGACCGCGCAGGACAGGACGAGGCAGGACAGGACGGCTCCGACGAGTGCTCGCACCACGCGAGGATGCCGGGCCGGGGCTCCCGTCGCGACCGGCGTGGGCCACGGTTGTGGACGACGGCTGCGGGAGGCCGGCTGTGGACGGTTCGTGGCGCAGCCCGGGAGCGGGTCGCCCACGCTCAGCCCACGCTCGCAGCGATTCGCCCGCGGGTCGTCTCTGGCCTACGATGTGCGGAGCAGCCCTCATGGGCTGACTTCGCACGCTCGAAGACCACGTCGGAATGCATCCCTGGTTCCGGTCGTCCGTGGGCGTCGGTCCTCAGTTCCCTCCAGCTCCAGGTCCATCGGGGCGGGTGCGGATCGGACCGGCGTGCGAGCGTCAGGGCGCCCGGCACCCGTCGGGCGCAGCAACTGAAGACAACAGGAGTCACGCTCCCGGTCCGACCTGTCGCAAGGTCGGGCGCATCGGCCACGTGCCGTCGAGGGGTGGGGCTCCGCCACAACAGGAGAAACCATGGCAGTCGTCACCATGCGCCAGCTGCTCGAGAGCGGCGTCCACTTCGGTCACCAGACCCGTCGCTGGAACCCGAAGATGAAGCGCTTCATCATGACCGAGCGCAACGGCATCTACATCATCGACCTGCAGCAGTCGCTCGCCTACATCGACCGGTCCTACGCCTTCGTCAAGGAGACCGTCGCCAAGGGCGGTGTCGTGATGTTCGTCGGCACCAAGAAGCAGGCCCAGGAGGCCATCGCCGAGCAGGCGACCCGCGTCGGCATGCCCTACGTCAACCAGCGCTGGCTCGGCGGCATGCTCACCAACTTCCAGACCGTGCACCAGCGGATCAACCGCCTCAAGGAGCTCGACGAGATCGACTTCGACGACGTCGCCGGCTCCAACCGCACGAAGAAGGAGCTCCTGCAGATGAAGCGGGAGCGCACCAAGCTCGACAAGACCCTCGGCGGCATCCGCGACATGACGAAGGTTCCTTCGGCCGTGTGGATCGTCGACACCAACAAGGAGCACCTCGCCGTCGAGGAGGCCCGCAAGCTGCGGATCCCGATCATCGGCATCCTGGACTCCAACTGCGACCCCGACCTCGTCGACTTCCCGATCCCGGGCAACGACGACGCCATCCGCGCGGTCGGCCTGCTGACCCGCGTCGTCGCCGACGCCGTCGCCGAGGGCCTCATCGCCCGCTCCGGTGTCAAGGCCGGCGAGACCGACGAGGCCGTCGGCGCCGAGGAGCCCCTCGCCGAGTGGGAGCGCGAGCTCCTCGGTGGTGACGCCGAGAAGACCGCTGCTGCCGCCACCGGCGACGCGGCCGCCGAGACCCCGGCCTCCGAGGCCACCGGTGCTGCGTCCGAGGCCCCCCAGGCCGAGGCCGCTGCCGAGGCTGCGACCGAGGCGCCCGCCGAGATCAAGCCGCTCGCCGCTGTCGCGACCGAGGAGAAGCCCGACGCCGAGCTCGGCGAGGACTCCGCTCCCGCCAACGAGGACGGCTCGGCTCCCGAGGGCTTCGAGATCAAGGGCAACAAGGACTCGATGAAGTTCCACGCCCCGAGCAGCCCCTGGTACGACCGCACCAAGGCCGAGGTCTGGTTCCGCACCGCGGAGGCCGCCGAGGCCGCCGGCTTCGTCAACGCGGAGACCAAGAAGGACTGATCGCGTGACGCCGGTCGCGGGCACCTGCCCGCGGCCGGCGCTCCGTGCTGTCCCACCCCTGCACAACCGCCCGCCTGGCCCCCACGGGACGGCCAGGCCACCTGAACCGAAGGAAGAAGGACATGGCCGACTTCACCGCCGCCGACGTCAAGAAGCTCCGCGACCTGACCCAGGCCGGGATGATGGACTGCAAGAAGGCGCTCACCGAGTCCGAGGGCGACTTCGACAAGGCTGTCGAGCTGCTCCGCGTCAAGGGTGCCGCCAAGGCCGCCGCGCGCGGCGCCGAGCGTGAGACCGCCGCCGGTCTCGTCGCCACCTCGGGCAACGCACTGGTCGAGCTCAAGAGCGAGACCGACTTCGTCGCCAAGAACGAGGACTTCATCGCGAAGGCGCAGCAGATCGCTGACGTCGCCAACGCCGTGAAGGCCACCGACACCGAGGCCCTCAAGGCCGCCGAGCTCGACGGCAAGACCGTCGGCGCGGTCGTCGAGGACCTCGCCATCACCATCGGCGAGAAGATCGAGCTGGGCGAGGTCGCCTACTTCGAGGGCACCACCGTCACCTACATGCACAAGCGTGCCGCCGACCTGCCGCCCGCCGTCGGCGTGCTCGTCGAGTTCGAGGGTGACGAGGCCGCCGCCCGCGCCGCCGCGATGCAGATCGCCGCGATGAAGGCCCAGTACCTCACCCGCGACGAGGTCCCCGCCGAGGTCGTCGAGTCCGAGCGCTCGATCGCCGAGCAGAAGACCCGCGAGGAGGGCAAGCCCGAGCAGGCCATCGCGAAGATCGTCGAGGGTCGCCTCGGCGGCTTCTACAAGGAGATCGTCCTGCTCGAGCAGGAGTCGGTCACCGAGTCCAAGAAGTCGGTCAAGGCCGTCCTGGACGCCGCCGGCACCACCGTGACCCGCTTCGCCCGCTTCGAGGTCGGCGCCTGAGCGACCGCTCACCCGCACGCAGACCGGGGCCCGTACGCATCGTCGTACGGGCCCCGGCCGCATTTCGCTCCGAGCACCCGGGGCGGAGTGGTCCGGGTTCGACCGACGCCCCTCCGGCCGGTAGGTTTCGGATGACCCACCCAGCCGTGTGAAGGGATCCAAGTGACGGCCTACAACCGTGTCCTGATCAAGCTCTCGGGCGAAGTGTTCGGCGGTGGCAAGGTCGGCGTCGACCCCGACGTCGTGTCGAAGGTCGCGGGCGAGATCGCCGCGGTCGTCAGGGAGGGCGTCGGCGTCAGCATCGTCGTCGGCGGAGGCAACTTCTTCCGCGGCGCCGAGATGCAGCAGCGCGGCATGGACCGCAGCCGCGCCGACTACATGGGGATGCTCGGCACGGTCATGAACTGCCTCGCGCTCCAGGACTTCCTGGAGAAGGAGGGCATCGAGACCCGGGTGCAGACGGCCATCGCGATGGGCCAGGTCGCCGAGCCCTACATCCCGCGCCGGGCGATGCGCCACCTCGAGAAGGGCCGCGTGGTGATCTTCGGTGCGGGCGCCGGAATGCCGTTCTTCTCGACCGACACGGTCGCCGCGCAGCGCGCGCTGGAGACCCACTGCGAGGTCGTGCTCATGGCCAAGCAGGGAGTCGACGGCGTCTACAGCGCCGACCCGAAGAAGGACCCCACGGCGACGAAGTACGACACCCTGAGCTTCTCCGACGCGCTCCAGCAGGGGCTCAAGATCGCCGACGCCACGGCGTTCGCCCTCTGCATGGAGAACAACATGCCGCTGATCGTCTTCGGCGCCGAGGACGAGGGCGCGATCCTGCGCATCGTCCGAGGTGAGAGGATCGGCACGCTGGTCAGCCGCGACGGCTGACCTCCCCACACCTGCACGACCAGCTCATCGAGCTCCACGAAAGAGAGCAGACCCGTGATCAACGACGTCCTGAACGATGCCGACTCGAAGATGAACAAGTCGGTCGAGGCGACCCGTGAGGAGTTCGCCGCGATCCGCGCGGGCCGGGCCAACCCGGCCATGTTCTCCAAGATCACGGCCGAGTACTACGGTACCCAGACCCCGCTCCAGCAGCTGGCGAGCTTCACCTCGCAGGACGCGCGCACGATCCTGATCGCGCCGTTCGACGTCGGCGCGATGGGCTCGATCGAGCGCGCGATCCGCGACTCCGACCTGGGCGTCAACCCGGCCAACGACGGCAAGGTGCTGCGCTGCGTCTTCCCCGAGCTGACCGAGGAGCGCCGCAAGGAGTACATCAAGCTCGCCAAGGGCAAGGCCGAGGACGGCCGCGTCTCGGTGCGCAACGTGCGCCGTACGGCCAAGCAGGCGCTGGAGAAGCTCGAGAAGGACGGCGAGGTCGGCAAGGACGACGTCACCGGCGCGGAGAAGCGTCTCGACGCCATGACCAAGACCCACACCGACAAGATCGACGAGCTGGTCAAGCACAAGGAAGCCGAGCTGCTCGAGGTCTGAGCCCTCTCCATGACGACCCCTGACAGCCCGCCGGCGCCCGAGGCCCCCCAGCATAAGGACCACGGCCGTGCGGGCCGAGACCTGCCTGCCGCCATCGGCTCGGCCGTCGCGCTCATCGGCGCCATCCTGCTGTCGCTCTTCTTCTGGAAGACCGCCTTCATGGGCATCGTCGCGCTCGCCGTCGTCGTGGCGGTGTGGGAGCTGCACCGCGGCCTGTCGGCCAAGGACGTCGACATCCCCGAGCAGCCGCTGATGCTCGGCGGCGTCGTGATGGTGGTCGTCGCCTACTTCTGGGGCGCCCCGGCCCTCGTCACCGCCACCGCGGTCACGGCCCTGGTGGTGATGCTGTGGCTCCTGCGCCGCGGGGTCGACGGCTACGTCAAGAACGCCACCGCCTCCGTCTTCACCCTGGTCTACGTCCCGTTCCTCGCCTCCTTCGTCGCGCTGCTGCTCGGCGAGGGCGGCACGACCCCGGCGCTGGGCTTCAGCACCGACGACGCGGGCGTGCGCGGCGTGATCACCTTCATCGCCATCACCGTCGCCTCCGACACCGGTGGCTACATCGCGGGCGTGCTCTTCGGCAAGCACCCGATGGCGCCGGTCATCTCGCCCAAGAAGTCGTGGGAGGGATTCGCCGGGTCCGTCGTGGCCACGGTCGCGGTCGGTGTCGTCCTGGTGACCTCGTTCCTCGACGGCGACTGGTGGGTCGGCGTGATCCTCGGCCTCATCGCGGCTGCCATGGCCACCCTCGGCGACCTCTGCGAGTCGGTCATGAAGCGCGACCTCGGCATCAAGGACATGAGCCAGGTCATCCCCGGCCACGGCGGCCTGATGGACCGGCTCGACTCGCTCCTGGCCACGGTCGCCCCGATCTGGCTGGTGCTCTACTACCTCGTCTTCTGATGCGCCTGCTGGTCACCGCCACGACACCTGAGCCGAGCATGCACTTCCACCCGTGCGCGCGGAAATGCCGTGCCGGGCGTGCCGACCTCGTGGAGGGCGGTCGAGCGCCTACTCTGGTCGCGTGGAGACCGACGAGATGCGCCAGGACGAGGTGGAGCAGGTCTCCCCGCTCGGGTGGTGGCACCACAGCCACCCCACGTTCGCCGGGATCACCGGCTTCTTCGCCGGGATGCTCTTCGTCACCGCGGTCCCGGGGTTCTTCATCGGCGTGCTGCGGCTGCTGTTCAGCTACGAGACGGCGAGCAACCTGTTCCCGCTCGTCCTGATCGCGCTGGCGCTGCCGATCACGATGCTGGTGAAGCGCAAGACGCGCCGTTTCGCGCAGTTCATGTTCGTCGGCATGGCCGTCACCGCGCTCGCCACGCTGGGCGTCGCATCGCTGATCCTCTACTTCATGGTCGACGCCTGAGCGTGCGCCCCGCCCGCCGGTCCGGTCGTTGAATCGCCCCGGCACCCGCCGGGATGGGAGAATCGCTCCACGATGTCCGAGACCGTTGAGCCGATCAAGACCCTGCCCCTCGTCATGAAGGAGCCGCGCGGGCGCAAGAAGCCGCCCGCGCACCTCGCCGACCTCGACGAGGCGGGCCGCAAGGCGCTGCTCGAGGAGATGGGCCTGCCGGGCTTCCGCGCCAAGCAGCTCTCGACGCACTACTTCGGCCGCCTCGTCGACGACCCGGCCGAGATGACCGACCTGCCTGCCGGACAGCGCGACGAGCTGGTGAAGGCGCTGCTGCCCGACCTGATGACGCCGCTGCGCACGATGGAGGCCGACAAGGGCACCACCCGCAAGACGCTGTGGAAGCTCTTCGACGGCGCCCTCGTGGAGTCGGTGCTGATGCGCTACCCCGACCGGGCCACGGTCTGCGTGTCGAGCCAGGCCGGCTGCGGCATGGCCTGCCCCTTCTGCGCCACCGGGATGGGCGGTCTCGAGCGCAACATGTCGACCGCCGAGATCGTCGAGCAGGTCGTCGCCGGCGCCCGGTCGATGGCGCGCGGCGATGTCCCCGGCGGCCCGGGTCGCGTGTCCAACGTCGTGTTCATGGGCATGGGCGAGCCCCTCGCCAACTACAAGGCCGTCATCGGCGCCGTACGCCGCTTGACCGACCCCGCGCCCGCCGGCCTCGGCATGAGCGCCCGCGGCATCACCGTCTCGACCGTCGGCCTCGTGCCGCGGATCAACCAGCTCGCCGACGAGGGCATCCCGGTCACGCTGGCGCTGAGCCTGCACGCGCCGGACGACGAGCTGCGCAACGAGCTGGTCCCGATCAACACCCGCTTCTCGGTCGCCGAGACCGTCGAGGCGGCGTGGAACTACGCCTCGAAGACCAAGCGCCGGGTATCGATCGAGTACGCCATGATGCGCGGCATCAACGACCAGGCGCACCGCGCCGACCTGCTGGCCGACGTGCTCAACTCGTACGGCGACTGGGGCTGGGTGCACGTGAACCTCATCCCGCTCAACCCGATCGAGGGCTCGAAGTGGACGGCCTCCGACCCGGCCGACGAGCGTGAGTTCGTCCGCCGGCTGGAGGCCAAGGGCATCCCGACGACGGTCCGCGACACCCGGGGCCGCGAGATCGACGGTGCCTGCGGCCAGCTCGCCGCCAAGGAGTAGTCGCGTGGCTGCGCCGGTCCGCGAAGCGTGGGCCGACGACCTCGTCGGTCGCGTCGACGAGCTCGTCGAGGAGTACCGCAGCGCCCTCCGCGCCAGCCTCGACGGGCTCACCGAGGACCAGGCCCGCGCGCGACTCGTGCCGTCGAGGACCACCCTGCTCGGCCTGCTCAAGCACGTGACCTACGTCGAGGGCGTCTGGTTCGACCAGGCGGTCAGCGGCCGCACGGCCAAGGAGGCCGGGATCGCGAGCAGCCCGGACCGCTCCTTCACGCTCCGGAAGGCCGACACGATCGAGTCGGTGCTCGCTGCGCACGCCGAGAGGTGCGAGGAGTCGCGCCGGGCGATGGCCGACCTCGACCCCGGGCAGACGGTCACGGGACGGGGCGAGCGGTCCGTCTGGGCGCTCAAGCTGCAGGTGCTGCGCGAGCTCGCGCACCACGCCGGGCACGCCGACATCCTGCGCGAGCAGCTGCTGGCGGGTGCCGACACCGCTCCCTGAGCGTCGGGGACCGTTCACGTGTCCTTCGCGTGGACCTGTGCGTCCGTTGCGGCGCGATTCCTAGCGTCCGTGCCATGGACCTGCTCGAGAGGCGGCGTCGCAGCCGCACCGTTCCGGCACACCTCGTCACCCTCCCGCAGACCCGCGTCGCCAGTGCGCCCCGGCTGCGCGTGCTGGTCGTCACCGAGTCGTTCCTTCCCCAGGTCAACGGTGTCACCAACTCGGTGCGCCGGGTCCTCGAGCACCTCGCGGCCGAGGGGCACGAGGCCGAGCTGATCGCCCCGACCGGCCCCGCGACGTACGCCGGCTTCCCGGTCACCCACGCCCGCGGGGCGAACCTGCCGTTCTACGCCGACTTCCGCATCGGCCTGGAGACCCGTCGCCGCCTCCGCGCCGCGATGGAGCGGTTCCGGCCCGACGTCGTCCACATCGCCTCGCCCGCCACGCTGGGCTACCAGGCCGCGAAGGCCGCCCGGTCCCTGGGCATCCCGACCGTCGCGATCTACCAGACCGACCTCGTCGGCTTCGCCGACCGCTACGCCATCCCCGGCGGCGCTCGCGCGATGGAGTCGCTCACCCGCCGGATCCACCTCGGCGTCGACCGCACGCTCGCTCCGTCGAGCGCCAGCATGGCGCAGCTCGACCGCCTCGGCGTCGCGGCCGTTGGCCGCTGGCCGCGCGGTGTCGACCAGGTGCTCTTCGAGCCGGCCAAGCGCGACGAGGCCCTCCATGCACGGCTCGCGCCGAACGGCGAGCTGCTCGTGGGGTACGTCGGCAGGCTCGCGCCCGAGAAGGAGCTCGAGCTCCTGGCCCACGTCGACCGGCTCCCGGGCGTGCGCCTGGT